>NZ_JBFUEI010000009.1:0-152746 GCF_056404275.1 Pedococcus sp. P2_D9 | reverse complement strand
CGTCAGCGTGTCGTGCACTCTCGACCGGCCGGGCCCGGCCGCCTGTGGATGACCGGCCGGGTGGGCGGCGCAGGTGCACCACAGTGTCGCCGGTGGGACTGCAGTGGTTGCCAGCCGAGCTCGATCGTGCGCCGTTCTCCGTGGCCGACGCGCGCGAGTCAGGTATGCCGCCTTGGCGCCTTCGCGACGCGGCGCTCCACCGGCCGACCCGGGCAGTCCGGGTGGGCGATCGGCCGAGCAGCTGCGAAGAGCTCGCGCGCGCGTTCCTGGTGGGGCTGCCGGACGACGTGGCATTCAGCCACATCACTGCGTGCCACCTCTGGGGTCTGCCCCTGCCTGGCGCACTCGAGGCGCAGACCGACCTCGACGTGATGCGCTCGACAGAGCACGCGCAGATCCGCCGCCAAGGCTGCATCGGACATCGCGGGCTCGAGCGACGCGGGACGGGGAGGTTGCGCGGGTTGCCCGTGACCGGACTCGCCGACACCTGGGTCGACCTGGGTGAGGTCGTGGATCGAGGGCTGGAGGTGGACGACCTGATCGTGGTCGGCGACGAGGTCGCCACGAGGCTGGGTGGTCGCTGGCGCCTGGGCGAGCAAGGGCCGGACGGCGCTGAGGAGGGCCATCGCCTGATGTCCGCGGCGCTCGACCGAAGGGTTCGGCCTCGGGGGCGAGCCCTGCTGGACGAGGCCCTGACCTTGGTGCGTGCGCCGGTCCGGTCGCCCATGGAGACCCGAGCTCGGGTGATGTTCGTCCGCGCAGGCTTCCCCGAGCCTGCGGTCAACCGGAACGTCTTCCACCGCGACGGCGGTTGGCTGTTGGAGGGCGACCTCGTCTGGGAATCCCACCGCGTGATCGGCGAGTACCAAGGCAGCGACCACGGCTCCATCCGCCGACGCAGCCACGATGCGAGTCGCAGCGCTCTGGCGCAGGACGAGGACTGGTGCGTTCTCGAGATCTTCGCCGAGGACGTGTATCGACCAGCCCGCCGGATCGACTGCCTGCGCCGGTTCGCAGGCGCCCTCGACCTCGACCCGAGAACCCTGGACATCTGCTGAGCGCCTGACCTCCGCCGCTTACCGGGCCGTCGGTTCCCCCGCCATCCCCAGTCGAGAGTGCACGACGCGCTGACCGCACCGCCCATCCGTCAGCGTGTCGTGCACTCTCGACTCACAGCGGTGGTCAGTCAGGGGCGCTGGTGCCGCCAGCCACGCCAGCGACGCCAGCCACGCCAGCCACGCCAGCGATGGCGGAGGCGGCGTTCGGCTGGTCGCGCCAGGAAGCCCAGAGCGCGGCATACGGGCCATCGGCGGCGACGAGCTCGTCGTGGGTGCCGATCTCGCTGACCACCCCGTCCTCGACCACGGCGACCCGGTCGGCGTCGTGCGCGGTGTGCAGCCGGTGCGCGATCGCGACCACGGTGCGCCCCTCGACCACGGCCGCCAGGGAGCGTTCGAGGTGGCGGGCGGCGCGAGGGTCGAGCAGCGACGTCGCCTCGTCGAGCACGAGGGTGTGCGGGTCGGCGAGCACGAGGCGGGCGAGGGCCACCTGTTGCGACTGGGCCTCCCCGAGCGGGTGCCCACCGCTGCCCACGAGGGTGTCGAGCCCCTCGGGGAGGTCGGCGGCCCACTCGTGGGCGTCGACAGCCCGGAGGGCTTCGTGGAGCTCGTCGCGTGAGGCGCCGGGCCGGGCGAGCAGGAGGTTGTCGGCGAGGGTGCCCACGAACACGTGGTGCTCCTGCGTGACCAGGGCGACCTCGCCGCGCAGCTGGCCGAGCGTGAGGTCGACCAGCGGCACGCCGCCCACCTCGACGCTGCCCTCGCGAGGACCGTCGATGCCTGCCATCAGCCGGCCGAGCGTCGACTTGCCCGCGCCGGAAGGGCCGACGATGGCGAGGCGTTCGCCCGGTCGCAGGTCCAGTGACACCCCGCTCAGCACGTCGTGACCGGGACGGTAGGCGTAGCGAACGTCGTCGACCGAGAGGTCGGAACCTGACGGCTGCTCCCCGGTGGAGACGCGGTCGGGCGGCACGTCGCCGACACCGATCACCCGGGCCAGGGACGTCGCACCCACCTGGATCTCGTCGAGCCAGCCGAGCACCTCGTCGAGCGGGTTGGTCATCTGGTGGATGTAGAGGGTCACGGCCGTGGCCGCACCGGCGGTGATGTGGCCGTTGATGGCCAGCCAGCCGCCCCAGAGCACCGCGCCGGCGGTCGGGACGTAGTAGCCGAAGACCACTGCTGGGAACCAGTGCAGCCGCAGGCCCAGGGTGTATCGCTCGGCGTGGAAGCACTCACGCAGCGCCTCGTGGAACCGCGCCCGACGCGCACCGGTGAGCGACAAGGCGTCGATGGTGCGGGCCCCGTCGACCGTCTCCGCGACGACGCCGTTGAGCTGGGCATAGGTGGCCCGCTCCCACAGGTAGCCATCCGACGCGTGCCGCAGGTAGCGCCTCGTCGAGAACCAGTAGAACGGCAGGCCGAGCAGGATCGGCAGGGTGGCGAGCGGTGAGGTGAAGAGTGCCGCGACAGTCGTCATCAGCACCGTCATCGACGCGACGAACAGCGAAGGGATGCCGAACCGCACGACGTGCGACAGCGCCTCCACGTCGTTGGTGGTGCGCGCAACGAGATCGCCGGTGCCCGCGCGCTCGACGGTGGACAGGGGCAGGTTGACCGCGCGCCCGACGAACTGCTCGCGCAGCTCGGCGAACACCGTCTCGCCGAGGATGAACGACCACCGCCGGGCTGCCCACGTCAGCCCCGTCTGGGCGACGACCGCGATGGCGAGGCCGATCGCGATCTTGTCGACGGTGCCGGCGCCGCCATGGCGCCCGCTGACGACGTCGACGAGCCGTCCGACCAGCCAGGGTGCGGCCAGGGCGGCGAGCGCGGCGACGGCGTGCAGCCCCAGGACGCGGGCGACGAGGCCTCGGTGCTCCCGCACGAGGCCGCGAGTGTGCTCCCACACCCCGGCCATGTCGGCGATGGGCAGCGTGCGACGGGCGTGGTCGGTGATCACTGGTCGTCCTCCTCTCCGCGGATCACGATGTGTCGGTATGCCGGGTGGGCCAGCAGCTCGCGGTGGGTGCCGGTGGCGATGGCGAGGCCGTCCTCGAGGAGCACCACGTTGTCGGCCTGCCCGAGCAGGAGCGGGCTGACGGTCGTGACGACCGTCGTGCGTCCGCGACGGTGCTCCGCGAGGCGTCCGGCGATCCTGGCCTCGGTGTGGGCGTCGACAGCGCTGGTGGGTTCGACGAGCACGAGCACCGGGGCCTCGGTCAGCAGGGCCCGCGA
Organism: Pedococcus sp. P2_D9; assembly: GCF_056404275.1. Classification (NCBI taxonomy): domain Bacteria; kingdom Bacillati; phylum Actinomycetota; class Actinomycetes; order Micrococcales; family Intrasporangiaceae; genus Pedococcus; species Pedococcus sp. P2_D9. The sequence goes on along the minus strand of NZ_JBFUEI010000009.1, from coordinate 149,450 downwards.
CAGCGCGAGACGCTGGCGCTGCCCTCCCGAGTAGGAGCGGCCGCGCTCCTCGACGGTGCCGTCGAGCCCGTCCGGGACGGCGTCGAGCACGTCGAGGGCGCTGGCCGTGGTGAGGGCGGCCATGACCGCGCGGTCGCCACCGCCGCCCACCTCGGACTGCGCGACCCCGGCGTGCTGGGCCTCGGGTCCGTCGTCGGCGCGCGGGGGTCGGACGGCGTTGCCACGGAGCTGCTCTCGCAGGACGCCGGTGAACAGCCTCGGGTCTGGCTCGCTGACGACGATGTGCCGTCGCACGTCGGCGATCGACAGGTCGTCGAGGCGGATGCCGCCCCAGGTCGTCTGGTGTGGGCCCGGACCGTGCCGACCCAGCCGATCGGCCAGGGCAGCAGAGTCCTCCGGTCGCGCCGAGACGATGGCGGTCAGCAGCCCGCCGCGAACCACGGTGCCCGACAACGGGTCCACGAGGTCGGCGTCGTCGGCGGGCACGGTGGCGGTGCCGGGCCGAGCTGCGTCGTGGTCGGGCTGGACCGCCATGACGCGCAGCATCTTGCCCGCCGCGATCTGCGCCCGGATGCCGCGGTCGACCACCTCGATGGCAGTCTGCAAGGGCATGGTGAGGAACGCCGTGTAACCGTAGAAGGCGACCAGCTGACCGGCCGTGAGCTCGCCGGCGACTGCCTCCCGCGCGCCGAGCCACGTCACGAGGACGACGAAGATGCCGGGGATGAGCACCTCGGCGGAGTCGAGGGCTGCTTGGATGCCCGCCACCTGGAACCCGCGCTCGCGGACCTTGGCGGACTGCTGCTCGTAGCGGCGCAGGAACGTCTGCTCACCGCCGATGCCGCGGAGCACCCGAAGCCCCGCGACCGTGTCGGCGCCCAGCGTGGTCAGTCGCCCGGCCTCCTCGCGCTGCCGGGCCTGGCGGCGTTGGAGGGGTCGCACGATGAGGCTGAGGCTGGCCAACATGACCGGGCCGCCGAGCAGCACCAGCCAGCCGAGCGGCGGGGAGGCCGCGAGCAGGATTGCGCCCACGACGGCATAGCTGACGACGGCGCCCGAGAACCGTCCCATCACGTCGTAGAGCCCGCCCAGTCGCATGACGTCGTTGGCGAACACGGCGACCACCTCGCCCGAGGGCATGGTGCGGGTCAGTGCCGGCCCTGCGCGCTCGGCTCCCTGCGCGGTGAGCTGCGCGCCGCGGTAGGACGCGAACAACCAGTTGTAGACGGCGAAGTAGTGCCGGATCGCTGCCGTGGCGGCGCAGATCGCCCCGAGCCCGATCAGCACCAGGGACCAGCGGACCAGCCCCCCGAGGTCGCCCGGGACGATGCCGTCGTCGACGCCCTTGCCGACCGCGGCGGGCACCAGCGCGATCGCCAGCATCCACGCCATGCCCGCCAGCATCCCGAGCACCTGGGTGCGCCACTGCTGGCGAGCGACCCAGAGCATGAACCGCGTCGTGTTGCGGGTGTCGGGCCGGCCGGGGTCGGGGAACGGAATCGTCTGCATGAGGTCCCCACCGTAGGCGGCAGGACCGACGCGCCGACACTGATTTTCCGGGCGTCCCGTAGCCTGACCCGGTGCTGCGAACCGCCCTCAAGCCACGGTGGCTCGGCCTGTTCGCCCTCCTGCTCGGCATCATCGCGGCCTGCACCCAGCTCGGGCTCTGGCAGCTGCACGTCGCCCAGGACAAGGGTCTCGCCGATGCCCTCCGCAAGGCGCACGAGGCACGTCCGGCCCTGATCGACTCCGTCGTCCACCCGCACGAGGCCTTCCCGAACCCCCAGTCCAACCGCGCGGTCACCGCGATCGGCACGTATGCCGCGTCCGACCAGTTCCTCGTCGGTCCCCGCCGACTCGGGGGGCGAACCGGCTACTGGGTGGTGACGCCGCTCGACGTCACCGAGACCGGCGCCCGGCTCGCGGTGGTGCGAGGCTTCGTCACCGACGTGTCCCGGCCGCTCGAGCCACCGACCGGCCCGGTGTCGGTCGACGGATCCCTGGCGCCGGGGGAGGCCCCGGCCGCGGCGCCGACCGGGGTGCCGCCCTGGCCACGGAGTGCGCGGGGGTCGATCGACTTCTCGCTGCTCGTCAACGAATGGCCCGGTGAGCTCTACAACGCGTTCGTCTTCGCCCAGACCGAGAGGGCCGCCACCGGGGTCGCGATTCCGGCCCCCGCTGGGATCGAAAGGGTGCCGCCACCCGAGGTGACGGGCGGCCTGAAGTGGCGCAACGCGGCATACGCCCTGCAGTGGTGGATCTTCGGCGGCTTTGCCGCGTTCATGTGGTTCAGGATGGTGCGAGAGGATGCCCAGCGTGAGTGACACCCGTGTGAGTGAGATCAAGGACGTCGAGGCGGCCCGCAAGGCCCTCGGCTTCTTCAAGGTGATGGCGTTCGTCGTCGGGACGGGGTTGTTGATCCTCGTCGCCGAGATGGTGCTGCGCTACGGCTTCGACAACCACGTGCTCGACTGGTGGCCGCAGCCGCACGGCTTCATCTACATCGTCTACCTGGTCGCCACGGCGAACCTGGGTTTCAAGGTGGGCTGGTCGCTCGGTCGGATGGTGCTCATCATGCTCGCGGGCGTCGTGCCGTTCCTGTCCTTCTGGGCTGAGCGCGTGGTCGCGCGTGAGACCGAGGCGCGGCTGGCCTCAGCCCGCCGGTAACCTGTGCGCGTGAGCGACCCCGCAGCCGCCGACGTGGTGACCCAGGCCCAGGACGACGACCGCGTCGAAGCCCCCGACGCCGAACGGTCGGAGGAGCCGGCCACGCCCCTGCAGGCGCGTCCGGTGCTCGTCGTCGACTTCGGCGCGCAGTACGCGCAGCTGATCGCGCGGCGCGTGCGCGAGGCGAAGATCTACAGCGAGGTCGTGCCCCACACGATGAGCACGGCAGAGCTGCTGGCCAAGGACCCGGCGGCCATCGTGCTGTCGGGTGGCCCTTCTTCTGTGTATGCCGATGGCGCGCCTGAGCTCGACCGTGCCGTCCTCGAGGCCGGGGTGCCGGTGTTCGGCATGTGTTACGGCTTTCAGGCGATGTCCCAGGCGCTCGGCGGCACGGTGGCCCACACCGGGCTGGGGGAGTATGGCGCGACGCCGGCCGAGATCTCCGACACCGAGTCGACGCTCTTCAACGGGCAGCCCCTGGAGCAGTCGGTCTGGATGAGCCACGGTGACTCGGTCACGGAGGCACCCGCCGGCATGGCGGTCACCGCCTCGACCGCCGGTGCTCTTGTGGCGGCCATCGAGGACGACGAGCGCAAGCTCTACGGCGTGCAGTGGCACCCCGAGGTGATGCACTCGACCTTCGGCCAGCGGGTGCTCGAGAACTTCCTTTATCGCGGCGCGGGTCTCTCCGGTGACTGGACTGCTGCGAACGTCGTCGAGGAGCTCGTCGAGGCGATCCGCTCGAAGGTGGGCGACTCACGCGTGCTCTGCGCCCTCTCCGGTGGCGTCGACTCATCGGTGGCCGCGGCCCTGGTCCAGAAGGCCGTGGGCGACCAGCTCACCTGCGTCTTCGTCGACCACGGGCTGCTGCGCTCCGGTGAGGCCGAGCAGGTCGAGAAGGAGTTCGTGGCGGCCACCGGCGTCGACCTGGTCGTCGTCGACGCGCGTGAACGCTTCCTGTCGGCGCTCGACGGGGTGTCCGATCCCGAGGAGAAGCGCAAGATCATCGGGCGCGAGTTCATCCGGGTCTTCGAGCAGGCGGCGCGAGACGTCGTCGGCACCCGCGGGGACTCGGAGCACCCGGTGGAGTTCCTCGTGCAGGGGACCCTGTATCCCGATGTCGTCGAGTCCGGGGGTGGCACCGGCGCGGCCAACATCAAGTCCCACCACAACGTGGGCGGGCTCCCCGAGGACCTGCAGTTCAAGCTGGTCGAGCCGCTGCGGTCACTGTTCAAGGACGAGGTCCGCCAGGTCGGGCTCGAGCTCGGGGTCCCGGAGGCGATCGTCTGGCGCCAGCCGTTCCCGGGTCCCGGACTCGCCATCCGGATCGTCGGCTCGGTGACCGCTGAACGGCTGTCCATTCTTCGTGCTGCCGACGCCATCGCCCGTGAGGAGCTGTCTGCCGCAGGACTGGATCGCGACATCTGGCAGTGCCCCGTGGTGCTGCTCGCGGACGTGAGATCCGTTGGGGTGCAAGGCGATGGACGCACCTACGGTCACCCCGTCGTGCTGCGTCCGGTGTCCTCCGAAGACGCGATGACCGCCGACTGGACCCGAGTGCCCTACGACGTGCTGGCCAAGATCTCGACCCGGATCACCAACGAGGTCCGCGAGGTCAACCGGGTCGTGCTCGACGTCACGAGCAAGCCGCCGGGCACCATCGAGTGGGAGTAGTGCGTGCGGCCAGGTAAGGCTCGCGGCCTCAGCACGGCCAGCGTCAACGACGCCGTGAGCCGGGCCGTGATGCGCTACGTCCTCATCGGGCCGCCGCTCAAGCTGCTCACGGGCCTCCACGTCGAGGGCCGCGAGAACGTGCCGCGCGAGGGCAGCCTCATCGTCGCGTCGAACCACCTGTCGTTCATCGACTCGATCGTCATCCCCCTGGCCTCCGGTCGGCAGGTGCACTTCCTCGGCAAGGCGGAGTACTTCCAGGGCTCCGGGTTGCGGGGCGCGGCGGTGCGGTGGTTCCACTCGACTGCCGGGACGATCCCCGTGGACCGTTCCGACCCGCGGGCTGCTGCTGCGTCGCTGGAGATGTCCGAGGACGTCCTGCGCCAGGGGGAGGCGTTCGGCGTCTATCCCGAGGGCACCCGCTCACCCGACGGCCGCCTGCACCGCGGCCGCACCGGGGTCGCCCGCATGGCGCTCTCGACGGGCGCAACGTTGCTGCCGTGCGCCGTGATCGGCACCGACCACGTCCAGCCTTCTGGGTCCAACGGCTTCCGGCCCGCGAAGGTCACCGTGCGCTTTGGTATGCCGGTCGACGTGGCCGGCTTGTCCGCTCAGTTCCAGAAGGCGGCGCTCCTGAGGGCCATCACGGACGCCACCATGGACGCGATCGGCGAGCTGTCCGGCCAGGAGCGCTCCGGCCTCTACGCCTCCGACGTGAAGGCGTCCCTGGGCCGCTGAGTCATCCATTCGTATCTCGCTGTCCTGCTCTCCGCCTCGTACGCTGGGCGTCTACTCGACAAGAGGATGTTCCTCGTCTCTGGTCACCGAGTCGCTTGGCCAGGCCCGATGAGCCCGCAACTGCGGCAGCTTCGGTTTGGGAGACGGGACGTCCACCATGGCAAGACCCGCCAACCGAGGCGCTTGCCTGGCGTGTGCCGCGATTGCCGTCACCGCATTGGCTACTTCCGCCTGCTCGGGGGGCTCGACGAACACGACGGCAGCCTCGAACGTGGCTCGCACTGCGACCCGATCTGGGCCTGCGCCTTCGAACCCATCCAACTCGGCCTCGGCAGCTCCCAACCTGCAGGGACTGATGCCGAACTCGGCACCCCCGTCGGTGGGGAAGGAGCCGAACGAGGAAATCGTCGATTGTTGGCCCGTTCTTTGTACGGGCAACGATGGATCGAACGAGCGTTACCAATTCGGACCTGTCTACGCGTTCGACGACGCCGGCCTCCGGGCCTATCGCGTGGCCAACTACCACCTGTGGTTCACCGGGGACGGGAACGGCTTCGTGCAACTAGGCGATGCCGCGATGTTTGCCCCTGACGGCACCAGCAGCATCCACGCGGATCAGGTCAGCTGGACGAACCCCGCATGCCTTCAAGGTGGAGCACAGGGAACCGTCCAAGGTGGTGGGTACAACGTGGTGAACCACGCCATCCTGACCCTGCCCAGGGACATGTGTTTCGCATTCGTCGGACCGAATGCCAAGATCCCGACGACCCTTCAGGCGCCCGGCGTGGTCAACCTGACCCGGGCCACCAGTCTGGTGCCCCCGTCACTGGCCAGCGACGACAAGCTCACGGCCGAACAAGGCCGGAAAGTTGCCGTGCTGGGTGACTCCTTCGCCTCCGGTGAGGGGACCTACAACAACGGCCTTCCCGGCAACCCACTATCGGTCGACTACTACGAGGACACCAAGGTCGCTCCCGATGGCCGCAGCGGTTGCCACCGTTCCCCTGTCGCCTACGCACCACTCATGGGGGTGCCAGAGGCCAATTTCGTAGCCTGCTCCGGCGCGACCACCGACCAGGTGCTCTCGGGATTCAAGGGTTCCCCCGGCCTGTCGGACGTCGTGGTTCCGGGCATCAAGGTTGTCATCCTCAGCGTCACCGGGGACGACCTGGGGTTCGGCTCGATCCTGGACGGCTGCATCAACGTACTGGTCGGGCACCCGAGATCTGACGCGACCTGCGACGCCGCCATCAGGACACACGCCAGCCCGGACGGGATATCCGGAGCAATGCTGAAGCTGAAGTCGCTGTGGGGCACGATCGAAGGCCTCGACGACAACGTCAGGATCATTCAGGTCGGGTACCCAGCCTTCTTCCCGGTGGGCGGACATCCGGGCTGCAACGAGATTGGCATCAACAACCAGGTGAGCCTCAACTTCACGGTCAACGCGGTCGACTACGCGCTCGCCAACACCGCTGCGGACGACCCGCACGTCACCTTTGTCGACGTCCGGCAGTTGTTCACCGGACATGAGATTTGCGGTGACGTCGCCGGGCCGTACATCAACGACCTGCAGCAGAATCTTGCTGCCATCCGCAACTGTCCGTCCGAATACGTGGTCAACCATGTCTGCTCGCAGAGCTTCCACCCCAACACGACGGGGTATGCGGCTGAAAAGGACCTGCTGATGCCGACCGTGAAGCAGCTGCTCGGCGTCAGTTGACGCTTCGTGCGTACAGAGATGAAGGCTGCAGGCGTGCGGCGCGTTGGTACGCCGCCAGGTCAACTGCCCGCAGATTCCACCAGCTGGAGGTACTGATGCACCTGCTGGATGGCGACGGACCCTTCTCCGGCGGCAGATGCCACGCGCTTCACTGAACCCGAACGCACATCGCCGACCGCGAAGACCCCCGGCATCGACGACTCGAACACGAAGGGCGCCCGGGCCAGCGGCCAGCCGTTGCTCGCGGCCCCAGTCACGACGAAGCCGTAGCGGTCGCGGGCGACCTGTTCGGGCAGCCAGTCCGTGTGCGGCTTCGCGCCGATCAGGATGAACACCGCGTCGGCAGGCAGGGTCTCGGTGGCGCCTCGCCCGGAGTCGTGAAGGGTGAGGCTCTCGAGCTCTCCGTCGCCCGCGCCGTCGACGATCTCGGTTCGGTAGCGAACGTCGATGTTGAGCTGTCCCTCGATCTCCTCTATGAGGTAGCGCGACATCGTTTCGGCGAGCGTGATGCGCCGCACCAGGATCGTCACCTTGTGTGCGTGCGCGGCCAAGTGGACGGCGGCCTGGCCGGCCGAGTTGCCGGCCCCCACGACGAAGACCGTACGTCCGGTGAACCGTTCCGCCTCTGAGGCCGAGGCACCGTAGAAGACGCCTTGTCCGACCAGGTCGTCGAGGGACGGGATGCCCAGCCTGCGATAGCTGACTCCCGTGGCGAGGACGACCGCGCCAGTCGCGATTTCCGCACAGTTCGACGTGGTCAGGTACAGCCGGTCGGCGTCGCTGCGGATCGCCTGGGTCTGGCACATCTGCAGGAACGTGGTCCCGAACACCCACGCTTGCTGGTGCGCCCGAGTGGCGAGGTCGGCACCGGTGACTCCACGCTGGAAGCCCAGGTAGTTGCGGATGAGCGAGCTCGACCCCGCCTGCCCGCCGATCGTCTCGCGTTCGATCACGAGGGTGCGTAGCCCTTCCGAGGAGGCGTACACGGCCGCGGCGAGTCCGGAAGGCCCGGCGCCCACGACGGTGACGTCGTAGTCGCGGGAGCCCTGCAGTCGGGTGCGTGCGCCGTACGCTTCGGCGATCTCGACGTTGGTCGGGTCGACCAGAACCCGCCCATTGCGTTGGACGACGACGGGAACGCCAGCGTCGGCCGCGCGGACTTCTTCCAGGATCTGCGTTCCTGCTGCCGAACCCGTTGGGTGGAAGACAAAGGGCACCCGGTTTCGGCTCAACAGGCTGCGCAGCTCTGAGGCGCGAGCGTTGCCCGCCTCGGCGACGATCGTCAGCTCCCTCGACAGCGAAGCGTCTGAGCCGGCCCACTCGTGGAGGTTCTCGGTCACTGTCCGGTGGAACAGTTCGTCGGCTGCGCGCCAAGGCTTGATCGCGTAGTAGTCGATCTGCCCGAGGCCGATCCCTCGGCGCAGCGGGTGGGCCGTGGCATCCATCGCCCACTCGCCCCATGAGATCAGCAGGAGCCGGCGTGAGTGTGGGAAGAGCTCCCTGGCCTGGGCCAGAAGCTCGCACCCCGTGCCGTCCGGTAGCCACTGGTCGGACAGGACCAGAGCCACCCGCTCGCCCGCCTCCTGCAGCGCGGTCAGCTGGTTCAGAGCCGAGGTGGCCGCCCGGGCAGTCCGTATCTGGTACGCCCGGCCGTATCGGTCATTCAGCTCCCCGCCCAGGAGCTCGATGGCGTCCGGGTCATCGTCGACGGCCAGGATGACGGGACGTCGCTCGGGTGGGTCGACGTCGCGCGGAGCCGGGAAGAGGGCCACGCCCCATTGTGGCGTCATAGATTCGTCAGCGACGAGCCCCGGCTTTCTTGAGACAATGACGACATGACCGAGCCCTCGACCCTGCCTGGGGCCAGCGAGGCGGTGTCGCGCTACGCGTGGGGCGAGGCGTTTCAGCTCTTCGCGGCGGCGGACGCCGTCGCACCGCTGGGTCCCGATGAGCTCGACCAGATGGCCGAATGCGCCTGGTGGATCGGCAAGATGCGCCACTGCATGGCGCTTCGTGAGCGCGCCTACGAGACGCACCGGAAGCAGGGCAACCCGCGCCGGGCTGCTCACGTGGCGATCGACCTCGCCCAGCACTATGGCGACCTCGGTGAGCGCGGCACGGCCACGGCGTGGCTGCAGAACGCCACCCGGTTGCTCGAGGGACAGCCAGAGAATGCCGAGCACGGGTGGCTCAGTTTCGCGCGCAGTATCGCTGCCCGCGACGAGGGCGACCTCGATACGGCGATCAGGTGTGCCGAGGAGGCCGAGGCCCTGGGCGCACGCCATGGCGACAAGGACCTGTTCGCCCTGGGACACGCTTTCCAAGGAATCGGCCTGGTCTACAGCGACGACCCCGACCGGGGCCTGCCCATGGTGGAGGAGGCGACAGAAGGGGCGGTGGCCGGGGACCTGGGTGCCCGGGCGACCGGAATGATCTACTGCATGATGATCGCGGTCAACGCACAGGTCGCCGACTGGCAGGCGGCGGGTCGCTGGACCGAGGCGGCCACGCGATGGTGCGACCGGCAGGCCATCAACGGCTTCCCCGGTGTCTGCAGGGTCCACCGGGCCGAGATCCTGCGCTTGCGAGGTTTCCTTTCCGAGGCCGAGGAAGAGGCTTTGACAGCCACCACGGAGCTGGGCTCCTTCAACTTGATGTTCTCCGCGCTCGCCTTCCGGGAGCTGGGCGAGGTCAGGCTCAAGATGGGTGAGATCAACGCGGCCGAGGAGGCCTTCCGGCAGGCGGAGGAGATGGGCGTGACGCCGCAGCCGGGTCTTGCCCGGGCCCTCGTCCAGCGGGGTCGCCCGGGGGCCGCGGCGACGGGCCTCCGGAGGATCCTCGGCGGCAAGGGCATGGGCGCGTTGGAGCGAGCGAAGCTCCTGCCCACTCAGCTCGAGGTTGCCCTGATGCTTGACGATCTCTCGACGGCGCGCACGGCCGCGATCGAGCTGGCCGAGATCGCGCTGAACCACCGGACCCCCGCCTTGCGGGCGATCGCCGACGCCGGTGAGGCCGCGGTCCTCCTCGCCGAGGGTGACCTCGCCAACGCCGAGAGAGCGGCGCGCAACGCGCACCAGCTCTTCACCGAGATCGACCTGACCTACGAGGCGGCCCGGGTCTCCTCGCTTCTCGGTCGCATCTACGCGTCAGGGGGCGACCTGGATCGTGCCCGGGCTCAGCACGAAGCCGCACTGGCGACCTACGACAGGATCGGTGCCGTGGTGGACGCCGCAGGTGAACGGGCATTCCTGACCACACCCGACATCGCATAGCTGCGGCCAACGGCTACGCGCCGAAAAGGTGCCAGCGTCGTCCTCCGGTCCACAACCCTGGTCCGCCCGGATGACGCACTCGGACCGTGCGGCCGATGACATGCGTTGAGGGGGGCGAGATGGTTTGTAGGTAGAAACCATTGTGCGACATGGAAAACCGCGTAGGAGGTGCCATGAAGCTGTTCGCGAGTCCGATCCGACGGGTGATGCCGCAGCCTTGGAACAGGTACCTGCTCACGGCGCTGATCGTGTGGCTCCTGTCGCTGGTCGCCACCCGGGCGCCGGTGTTCCTCAACGCCCCAGAGCCCTCCGTCTCGGACTATCAACTGGCGGTCGGTCTCAGGGCCACAGTGTTGGTGGCCACGGTGCTGTTCGGGTTCGCCATCGGTTGGACGCGACGCTCCTCGAGCATCGTGCGGTGCGCCCTCTATGGAGCGTTCGTGCTGACTACCACCCAGTTCCTGCTCGCTCACTGGGTGCCTGAAGGGGGCGAGCCCGTCTTTCCCATGCCGATCAACTTCCTCATTGCCCTGGTGTTCAACGGGATCTACATCGGAGTCTTGCTGGGCCTTGGTGCCCTCGCCGCGGCGGGAGCTCGCCGATGGTTGCGCCCTCGCACCGCGCACCGTGAGCCGTAGTTGACACGCCTGTTTCCTGGACGGTGAAGTGCTGGACCCGACCAGTGCATCAACGAGGAGGGGGGCCGGTCGCAGGACCGGCCCCCCTTGAGCTGTGTGTTGTGAGCGGTCAGCTGGCCGCGATGGAGACCGAGGCGGTCGAGAGGCTGCCACCGAGGATCCCCACGTAGGCGGACGAACACGAGGGCCGGTTCGCCGTCACGTTCGGGATCGCCGCCGGCGAGTTGCAGCTCGGCTGGTTGACAGTCAGGGTGGCCGCGCCGAAGCCCGTCCTCCCGGTGATCTGCCACGCGTCACCGAGGGTGCCGATCAGCAGGATGCTGCCTGACGGACGCTGGAGGGTGACGTTGCAGGTGGCTGTGCCCAGCATGACCGTTCCACCGGGCCAGTGCTGTGCGAAGTCATTGTCCTTGATGCCGGTGATCGTGTTCGTCAGTGTCGTGGAGGAGCAGGTGGGCGGCGGTGTCGTCCCGCTGCACACCAACGCGCCAGTCGCCGAGAAGCCCGTCACGGACTGCCCGGTCGGACACGTCAGCCCGGCAAGCCCGGTGATTCCCGGCGCGCCTTGGGGCCCGGCAGGCCCGGCAGGCCCGGCAGGTCCGGCAGGTCCGGCAGGTCCCGCAGGTCCGGCAGGTCCTGTGGCACCCATGGGGCCAACGGGTCCCGCGGGTCCAGTTGCGCCAACGGGCCCAGCGGGCCCGGCGGGTCCTTGGATGCCCTGCATGTTCCAGGAGATCGGGACCTCCGAGTGTCGGCATGTCTTGCTCCCGACGAGCAGTCGCAGCATCCCCTGGTTCTTCTGGTAGCAGGCCTTGATGATGCCCGAGGCGGACACGCTTTGAGACGGTGGAGCCTTGGCGGCGACGGCCTGCGTGCCCGTCACGAGCAGGACAGCGGAACCGATTACCACCAAGGAAACTCGCCAGTTGGGTCGAGACATCGTGGATCCTTCCCGTCAGAAGGGTGCGTAGGATCCGGCCCATTGCCGGATGCGTTGCGTCGCCCGTGTTGGATGCTACTCAGCGCCGTAGCGTTCACAATGGGTCAGCAACCTCAGTTTGGTGAACATCGGTGCCATTCATGGGTTTTCGACGCGGTATGTCCATGGTCGGCCCGTTTGTCGGATGCTCGGCCACGTTTCGAGTCGCGTGCTCCGGCGGGTCTGGCGATCACCCGATCCAAGCTCCTCCGTTTGTCGGGGGAGTCCGGCACATCGCCCGATTGGCCACAGCGTTGGGTAGGGGTTCGATGGAGGCAGAGACACGACCTCCGGAAGGGCGGCCCCGATGTTCGACTCGACACAAGAGAAGTCCGATGGCCCGGTGGCCGCCTGCACTGTCGACGCGGTCCATCGACGCGACCACCAACACGGAGGTGAGGAGCCCTGCCATCCTCACCTGATCGAGGTCGTCCACCTTGGCCCAAGAGCCGTCGCGGTCTGCCACGACTGTTGCCGAGACTCTGGCTTCCTTCCCGAACGCGACGCCGACCGGCTGGCTTCCGCCCACCGGCAAGAGACCGTCTCGGACGGGTGTTCCACCTTCACGTCACGGGTGGCGTGAGCGTACGTCCCAGGGCGACACATGAGCCAGCTCGGGTCTCGTAACCCGCCTCCTCGGCCTCCACCGGCCGCATGGCGACGCAGGGTGACCGGCCAGGAACGGACGGCCGCTCCAACCCCCTGGTGTGGAGCGGCCGTCCTGGATCTGGACGTCGATCACTCAACAGACAGGGTCTGGGTCTGCGGGCCAACCATCGACCTGGCACAGAACGGTACCCCCCCAAGATGGACGAAGGATGGGAAATCGGCGATCTGGGCTCGCGCCGTGGTGACCAGCTCGGTGAAGGTGCCGGCGGCGGCATACCCATCGATCCGCTTGGCTCGCGCAGCTGCCAACTCGATTGCGATCGACCGACTTCCGCGGGACCATCGGGGTGGAGGCGCCGTTGGATGGCGAGGCATCCATCAGCGCCGCGGGAGGGGATCATGGGCGATGGGGACCCCAGCACTCACGAGCGCGGGCGGCGAGACGCGACTGCATGGCTGGTCGATGCTGCGGACGGGACCTCGTGGCCGCTTCGCGAAGGTCCGACGGAGGCGTCACTGGGTCGGGAGCCAACTGCCGATCTTTGGGTCGACGACCCCAACGTCTCGCGTCGACACGCGACGCTGCGCCGCCACGGCGCGGCATACGTCCTGGCTGACCATGGGTCTCGCAACGGGACGTTCGTCAACGACCGTCGGATCCAGGCCGACACGCCCTTGACGGACGGTGACCGAGTGAGGGTCGGAGAGACCACGTTCGTCTTCCGCCAACCAGCGCCCACCGCGCGTCGTCAACCGCCGCCCTCCACATCGCCTCGACCGGTGCCGAAACGCCGCAACCTGCGGAAGGTGCTGACCATCTCGGCTGTGGTCAGTGTGCTCGGTATCGTCGCCAACTCACTGACGACCCTGTTCGCGCACAGCGGCAACCAGTGGTCCCGTTGGCTTCTGGCCCCGGCGGCGACGGTGGTCTTCGGCATGGCAACCGCTCTGGTGGGCGAGTGGGGCAACGCGGACGAGACGCAGACCCTCAACGACGAACCCTCCGTCGGCTGGCGTCCACCTCCGGCGCGGCGGGGTCGCGGTGGTCGGGCGATGGCAGGCGTCCTCACGGTGTTGCTGGTCCTCGGCGTCGGTGGCGTGGCCGTTACCGCAGGTGTCCGCGCAGTCGTCGGACACTTCAGCAGCGTGAACAGGCTCTCGGGAGCCCCCGTGGTGGGAGGCAACAGCAAGGTCCGGCTCACCGTCAGCCAGGTCCTCCAGGACACGCGCAGCACCTCCGTCGAGCTCACGGGGCTCAGCTCGAGCGACAGCGTTGTCCAGCTGCCCGCGGGCTTCGCACAGCTCACGGGCTCGGACGGGACCACCCTTGACGTCGATGTCCTGGGAAGTCACTGGTCGCCAACCCTGACTCGCGATGTCCTGCAACGTGGAACCCTTCGGTTCGAAGGACACTTCGACGACAGTGTCGCGTCCGTCACGCTGAGCTTCACCTTCGGCAACGCGGTGTCAGTCAAGAAGATCCCGCTTGTTCCTCCGCCGTCCTGACTCCTTCGCCCATCCCGCGAGACCCGGGCTTCAGCGTGCGGTGCGCCAGATGCTGGGGGCCAGCTCGTGGTCGCGTTTGAAGGCGCGGCTGAAGGCCTCTTCCGACTCGTAGCCGACCTTCGGAGCGATCGCAGCGACCGGCAAGGTCGTGGTGCGCAGCAGGTCCTCCGCGACGTGCATCCGCCAGCCGGTCAGGTAGCGGATCGGCGCGAGACCCAGCACCGAGCGGAACCGTTCGTCGAGCACGGTCGAAGAGACGGTTGCCTCGCGGGCGAGTTCGGCGAGGGTCCACTTGTGGCCCGGGTCGCCGTGGATGGCAGCCAGCGCCGGGGCGACGACGGGATCGCGCAGGGCAGCGAGCCAGCCGGTATCGGTGGCCGGCGCGTTGGCCAGGTGCAGCTTGAGCACCTCGCGCAGCAGCAGTTGCGGGATGTCGGTCGGTGCCGCGATGCGGTCGTCGGAGACCTGGCTCGTCTGCTGGAGGACCAGGTCGCTGCTGGCCTTGACCCACTTGCGGACCGGTCCTTCCGGTGGGGTGACGACGAAGACGGGCGGGAAGACTCCGAGGCTCGGGTCGAACAGCCGGTCGTCACAGGCAAGGAAGCCACACACGAGCTCGCTCCGTGCACCTCCGAGGCCATGGACTATGTGCGGCAACGCATTCCACGGCGGCGGGTCGATGAGCTGCATCACCGGGACGATCTCAGCCGTCTCGTGCCCGCCCATCCGGTGCTGGTCGTTGTAGGGCAGGACGATGACGTCGCCCTCGTGGGCCCAGACCATGTGGGAACCGGCCTCGATCCAGCAGCTGCCGGAGACGACGACGTGGAAGATCACGATCTGTGCGGCATCGGGGGCCAACACCGCGGCCAGGTCCCGCGACGCCATCGACTCGTAGGCCCACGCCTCGGTGTACTCGCTGTGCAGGAAGATCGCGCCGGAGAGCTGGACCTGAGCCAACGCATTCGAAAGTGCGGCGGATCGATCAGCTCCTGCGGCATCCCGGTCATGGTCGGAGCGCCCGATCGTCATGAGACTGAGTGTGTCAGGACGAAGCACAAAGGAACCAAAGGAGACGGCGATGCAGCTCGACCAACTGGAGGTGGCGGTGTCCCGGGCCGACAGGTTCAACGCGACCCCGTTCTCGCAGTGGATCAACGGGCCGAGCGGCCGCGCGTTCCGGTTCGTCGCCGGCGTGGCCTGGCTCGCCTTCGCGGTGGCGTTCCGCGAGCACTGGTGGGGGCTCGCGGCAGGGGTCTTCGGACTGCTCCCGCTGACCGCAGGCACCTTCGACATCTGCTGGATCAGTGCCGCGATGGGCGGGCCGCTCCGGGGCGAGACGATCCGCCGGAACGCCGCGCTCCGAGGCCGTTGACGCTCTCGAAATGCGGCGGGACACTGGGGCTCTGGGGCAAGGAGGGTCCAATGTCGTGGAACCTGGCGGGTAGTTATGTCGAGACGTGTTCGTGCGAGCTCATGTGCCCGTGCAACCTGTCCCTGGATCACGGAGCCACCTACGACTTCTGTCGCGTGACCCTCGTCTTCAACATCAAGGAGGGAGGGGTCGACAGCACCGACATCGCCGGCTGCAAGGTCGCCCTGATCGCGGATACGCCCAAGGTCATGACCGAGGGGGGCTGGCGGGTCGGAGTGTTCGTCGATGCCGCGTCGGACGCGCAGTTCGAACAGCTCGTGCAGGTCTTCAGCGGCCAGCTCGGGGGGCCCATGGCGGGACTCGCGCCGCTGATCGGTGAGATGTTGGGCGTCGAGCGCGCCACGATCGACGTCGAGGACGACGGGCTGCGGCACAGCGTGAGAATCGGGGATGTCATCGACTTCGAGATCGGGGACATCGTGCCGTTCGGGGTGGAGTCCGGTGAGCCGGTGAAGTTCTCCGGCATGTTCCACCCTGCTGGTTCCGACCTGACGATGGCCGAGGCCAAGCGGTCGAGGATCAACGCCTTCGGCATCGAGTACGAAGGAAAGACCGGGCTCTCGAAGTCCGACTTCGCGTGGACCGCCTGAGCGAATGACCGACTTCGGGTCGGCGCCTCCGGCGACTTCGGCGGCCCCCGCGGCGACCTCCACTCGCGGAGACCTCCGTCCCGCGCTCGCGGCCAGCCGCGCCCACTGGGGGCTGGTCGTCGTTCTCTTCGCGCTCGCCGGCGCTGCCTGGTGGTGGACGGTCCAACAGATGCGAGGCATGGACAACGGCCCCTGGACCGCCCTCGGCACCCTCGGCTGGTTCCTCGGCGTCTGGGTGGTCATGATGACCGCGATGATGTTCCCGTCGGTCGCCCCGACGATCGCGCTCTACGCCCGCATGAGCGGGAAGTCGCGCCTCAAGCCACTGGTGTTCACCACCGGCTACCTCCTGACCTGGCTCGGTGCCGGCGTCGTCGCGTTCCTGATCGGCGTGGGGGCAAGCCGCGCGGCTGGGGGCGACCTGGCGTGGGATCGCGCCGGTCGCCCCATCGCGGGAGCCATCCTGGTCCTCGCCGCAGGCTACGAGCTGACCCCGCTCAAGAACGTCTGCCTCGGCAAGTGCCGGAGTCCCCTCGGCACCCTCCTCGGCTCCTGGCGCGGCGGCTGGTCGGGAGCCCTCCGCATGGGCGCGAAGAACGGCGCGTGGTGCGTCGGCTGCTGCTGGGCCCTGATGGCGTCGCTCTTCGCGTTGGGCGTCATGAGCGTGACCTGGATGGCGATCGTCGCCGGGTTCATCGCCGTCGAGAAGATCCTCCCGTGGCGCCGCACAGCCACCTACGGCACGGCGCTGGTCCTCCTCGCCCTGGGCGTCCTCGTCCTCGCCGCACCGGACGTGCTCCCGGGCCTCACCGTCCCGACCCACGACACCGCGCCCATGATGTCGCCGATGGGCTCCTGAAGGCCCAGTCGACGTCGCGCGCGTGACCTGCCGCACGGCATACGTCACTGCCTTGGGTATGCCGCGTGCTCGCCGCTGCACCGCGGGCGGTTAGGGTTTGGGGCGTGCTGAGGACTACGGCGGCGGTGGTCGCGGGCAAGGCGGCGCGGGCGGCTTCGCGCCTGCGCGGCGGAGGCTCGGCGCTCCCGGGCCTGGTCGCCGAGCGGATCGACCCCGGGTTCCTCGCCCATGCGCTGGCCGGCGTGCCCGGCGGGATCGTCGTCGTCACCGGCACCAACGGCAAGACCACGACCACCAAGATGCTGGTCGCGGTGCTGCGCGCCCACGGACGCACCGTCTTCACCAACCCGACCGGCTCGAACTTCACCCGCGGGGTCATCTCCTCGATGCTCGGCGAGCTGCCCGTCCGCGGCCGGCTCAAGGCGGACATGGCTGTGCTCGAGCTCGACGAGGCCCACGCGCTGAAGTTCGCCGCCGCGGTCCGGCCGACGCATGCGTTGCTGCTCAACGTCGCTCGTGACCAGCTCGACCGGTTCGCCGAGATCGACCACACCGCAAAGCTGCTCGCGTCTCTCGCCGAGCAGGCCACGGTGGGGGTGGTGCTCAACCTCGACGACTCCTTCGTCTCGCGGATCCGTGACCGGATCGCCGAAGGGGTGGCGGTGCAGTACTTCGGGGTCGACGCGTCCATCGCCGACCGGCTGCCCGAGCTCCAAGAGCAGGACGTCCGGTTCGACGACGACTTCGTCGCGCCGGTGGCAGGGCCGGACGACGGGTTGCTCAAGCCGTCCGACGAACGGACCTTCGAGGTCGTGTTCGGCGCAGGCGGTGGCGAGGGCGGGCCGGCCAGCGGCACGGTCGGGCCGCTCGAGCTCCAGCAGCGCGGACTCGCCGCCATGATCAACGCCACGGCGGCCACGGCAACGGCCCGGATGCTGCTGGGCGATGCGTTCGACCCAGCGTCTGCGGCCGAGGCGTTGCGAGCGGTCACCCCGCCGTTCGGTCGCGGTGAGGTGGTCATGGTCGACGACCAGCCACTCGAGCTGGTGCTGGTCAAGAACCCGGCCGGCTTCACCGTGGCCCTGGGCACCTATGGCTCGACCCCGGTCGCGACGATGATCGCGATCAACGACAACTACGCGGACGGTCGCGACGTCTCCTGGCTCTATGACGTGAGCTTCGAGAGCCTGCGGACCCGCGGCGTCACGATCACGAGCGGTGTCCGCGGCTACGACATGGCGCTGCGGCTCCAGTACGACGACGTCCCAGTGGCGGCGGTGGAGCCCGACCTCGACGAGGCGCTCGACGCGTTCCTCGCCCAGCACCCCGACGAGCCCAAGCGGATCTTCTGCACCTACACGGCCATGATGGCGTTGCGCCGCACCCTGGCCGCCCGCTACGACCTGCCCGACATCGGCGAGGAGGCGTCATGACCACCTCGGGTGACTCCGCGGCATACCCGCAGGACGTCCACATCCCCGGCGAGCCGGCGGGTTCGGCGCGCGTGCCGGACGCCGACAGCGCGGGCAAGGGCGCGATCCACGTGGTGCACCTCTACCCGCGCGAGATGAGCATCTACGGCGACCTCGGCAACACGCGGACGCTGGCGGCGCGGATCCGGCGCCACGGCTACAGCCCGGTCGTGCACCAGCACCACCCGGGCGGCGAGTTTCCCGAGGTCGCGCACCTCGTGGTCGGTGGCGGTGGCCAGGACTCCGGTCAGGTGCGGGTCGAGGCGGACCTCGAGCAGATCGCCGACCGGCTGCGTGGTCTGGCCGACGCCGGGACGCCGATGCTGATGATCTGCGGGATGTACCAGCTGCTCGGGAACGCGTTCATCACCGTCGACGGCAAGCGGCTGCCGGGGCTGGGCATCCTCGACGTCACCACCCAGGGCAATGCCAAGCGGATGATCGGGCCGGTCGTGCTGACCACCGACTTCGGCGACGTGGTGGGGTACGAGAACCACTCTGGGTCGACGACTCTCGGCGCGGGGCAGGCGGCGTTCGGGAAGGTGCGGTCGGGGTTCGGCAACAACGGCACCGACGGCACCGAAGGTGCGCGGACGGCCAACGTGTTCGGCTCCTACCTGCACGGACCGATCCTGCCGGCGAACCCGGTCTTTGCGGACGCGTTGATCGGGCTCGCCGCCGAGCAGGCAACCGGGCGCCCGTTCGAGCCGGAGGCCCAGGACGACGTCATCGCCGACGAAGCGCGCACCCGTCAGGTCCGCCGACTCGTCAAGCGCTGAGCAGGCTGGTCTTCCCCACCGCGACTTGTTGCCGCAAGGTCGTCACCAGGCGCCCGAAACCGGGGCTGCGTGACCACCAGGTGGCAACAAGTCGGAAGGACGCGGGCGGGAAAGCCCGGTCAGGTCGAGAAGTCGTCGCCGGCCTCGAGCCGCAACCGGATCAGCTCGGACAACGCGATCGACTCGCCGTCGCGAGCGCCTTCGCCCACCTGCAGGGGCGGGTCGCTCGGGTCGATCTCGACGCCGCGGAACCGGGCCAGCGGTCGTGGGGGTACCAGCAGCACGTAGTAGCGGCCGTCGGAGTCGACGGCGACCGAGCGGTCCCGCCGGAGGTACCAGCCACGCACCCCTGTGCTGTAGCGGCGGGGACCGCGCCAGGTGCGCGCCGACAGCTCAGTGGTGGCCAGGCCCCGGTCGCGGGCGGTGCGGACGAACTCGTCGAGCAGCACCTGCGCCTTCGCCGACTCACGGGCCCGCCGCTCCTTCTGCATGCGCACGTGGTAGTCGGCGCGCTCACCAGCGTCGTTGCCCTTGCCCACGTCGGCTCCCTCGCCGGCGGCTGTCGGCCCGTTCACGTCGGTCGCTCCAGGCTCGCGGCGGCGTCGTCGGCCTCGTCGGCGTGCGTGCTCTTGGGGCTGACCGTCCAGGCCGCCCAGCCGAGGGCCCCCAACGGGATCTCCATGAGGTGAGTGAAGCACGAGAACAGCACGACGCCAGCGAGGGCGTCGGCCGGATTCGCGCCCCAGGCCACCAGGGCCGCGACGGTGCCGCTCTCGGTGATCCCGAGCCCCCCGGGGGTCAACCCGACGGCGGTGAGCAGCCGGCCGATGGCATAGGCGGCGAAGAGCTGCCCATAGAAGAGGTCGACCCGCGTCGTGTGCATGCAGACGAGGAACAGCAGGTAGTACACCCCGAAGAAGCCGACGAGCCCCAGCGTCATGCTGAGCCACCCGGTGCGCACCACGTCGTTGATCCGCAGGCGCAGGTCGATGACGAGCGACCGCACGCTCATGCTGCGCCGTCGCCAGAGCCGGCCGATGACCTTGTCGATGCCCTGGCCGATCGCGATCGCGGCCCGCTCGGACACGAGGATCGACACGAAGACCGCGAGGATCACCCCACCGGTCAGCGCACCGGCGACAGCCGCGTCGCCGAGCGCCGGTGGGACGTCGGAGTCGCGTCCGGCGAACAACGCGAAGATCGCGATGAGGGGCAGTGCCACGCGGGACAGGACGTTCCAGACGCCGGTGACGATGGCGGAGGTCGAGATGTCGCGCCGCGAGAAGCCCCACGACCGGCAGATCGTGTAGGTCGCCGCCAGACCGGCCGCCCCTCCGCCCGGCAGCAGGTTGCCGACGGAGGAACCTGCGACGTTGACGATGAGCGCCTGCCAGTGCTTCAGGCCGGGCAGCGAACCCGTGAGGGTGAAGGTGTAGCAGTAGAGCCCCACCACGACCCCCGCAAGCAGCAGCGCGAAGGTCGTCGGCGGCACGTGAGACAGGACCGCCCACACGTCGGACCAGTTGGTCTTGGCCAGGCGGGGCAGGACGTAGACCAGCAGCACGGCCGCCAGTGCCAGGCCGACCCCGGCCTGCACGACCGTGCGAACCCGCGACCGCGACCTGCGCGGCTGTGCCGGCTCACGGTCGGCCACCTCGCGTGCGTCGGCCGCGTCACCCGCGGGCTCAACCCTCTCGCTCGTCACCCCAACCCCTCGAAGACGTCGTGCGACACCGGCAGCCCCGCCGGTCGGGCCGGGTCGATGAACCACTCGCGTCCGAAGACCAGGTCGTACACCGGCCGCGGGATCCGCAGGAACGCAGCGAGCGTGCGATCTGCCCCACCGTCCGCGCTCGACTGGGAGGCGTGCGCGCGCATCGAAGCCCGCTTCGCCGCGGCATACCGGCGCACGTCGATGCGGTGCGTGATCGCGGACCTGGCGCTGAACGCGCGGCTGAACGCCGCCAGGTCGAAGTCCGGGGGGAACGGGTAGACCTTGGCCGCGAGGCGGACGGCGCGCGCGATCGTGTCGCGCGGGACCGTCGCCTCGAGCACCCGCGGCGTGCCGGCGAGGTATGCCGCCCGCTGGCCGACCTCGTGGACGCGGACGTGGTCGCGGTGTCCGTAGCCGCCGTTGCGGTCGTAGGTGGTCAGCACCGAGGCGTCCTCGTCGCGGAGGATCTCGGCCAGCCGGGCGGCGGCCTCCTCGAGCGGTGCCTGGATGAACCGGACTCGCTCGGGCGGGTCGGGCAGCAGCTCGGGTCCCATGCCGCTGTCGGCGTAGCCGAGGTAGACGACGCGGGCGACCCCGAGCGCGGACGCCGACCGGCGCAGCTCCTCAAGGCGTCGCGCGGCCAACCCCCCGTCGGCGACGTAGGCGTCCGCAGCCAGGCCGAGGGCGCCGTCGGTGGCCACCACGACGACCACCCGGTGGCCCTCTGCCGCTGCCCGCGCCAACGTCCCCGAGGTGAGGAGGGCCTCGTCGTCGGGGTGGGCGTGGAAGGCCACCAGGGTGTGCTTCCGGGTGTGGGTCATCACGGGCCATCCTGACGCATGGCAGGCTCAGGTCCGTGAAGGTGGCCCTGCTGACCGACTGTTACCTGCCCAGGCTGGGTGGGATCGAGGTCCAGACGCACGACCTCGCGGCCCAGCTGCGGTCCCGCGGACACGAGGTCGAGGTCTTCACCGCCACGGTCGGGGAGCGCGGCGAGCGGCACGGTTTCATCGAGGACGTCGACGGCGTGCCTGTCCACCGGATGGCGGTCCGCCTCCCGTGGGAGCTGCCCGTCAACCCGTTCGCGCCACCGGAGGTACGGCGACGGCTTCAGGCGGGTGGGTTCGACGTGGCCCACGTCCACATGGGGGTGGTGAGCCCGTTCGCCACGGATCTGGCGGGGGTCGCGCTGGGGCTGGGGATGCCCACCGCGATCACCTGGCACTGCCTGATGGAGCGCTCGCAACCCCTCTTTCGCGCCCTCGGCCACGCTCGGCGATGGGGCGCCAAGGGGGCAGCCCTGTCCGCGGTCTCCGGTGTCGCGGCGGCCTCCGTGCAAGCCGTGGTCGGTCGGGGCACCGAGGTGCGCGTCTTTCCCAACGGCATCGACACCAGCGTGTGGCGGCCGCCGCCGCGCCCGGCCCGCGCGGCTGACGCTCCGGTCGAGGTCGTGGCGGCGATGCGGTTCGCGGCGCGCAAGCGCCCGCTTGCTGTCCTCGAGGTCGCAGCCAGGGCGAAGGAGCTCGTCTCCACCTCGGGCGGCTCCGGACCACGGATGCGCCTCACGCTCTTCGGGGAGGGGCCGGAGCGACGGCGGCTGGAACGGTTCGCCGCCCACCACGACATGACCGACTGGGTGTCCATGCCCGGCCGCGTGGGTCGGGATGAGCTCCGGGATCGCTACTGGGACAGCGACATCTACCTGACTCCCGCCCGCCTGGAGGCCTTCGGCATCGCCGCCCTCGAGGCGCGTACCGCCGGGCTTCCCGTCGTCGCGCGGCAGGACACCGGGGTGGGCGACTTCGTCGTCGACGGTGTCAACGGACTCCTCGGACCCGATGACGACGCCCTCGCCCGCGGACTGGCGCGGCTGCTCAGCGACCCCGAGTTGCGCCAGGGCATCACCGAGACCAACCGCACCGTCGCGCCCGCGCAGGACTGGCCCTCGGTCGCCGCGCTCGCCGAGGCCGAGTACCGGCGGGCCGGTGCCTCGTGACCGAGACCCCCACGCCGAGCCAGGGGCCCCCGTCCAGCAGTGAACGGGTGATGGTCCGGGCCAACGCCGCCGGAGGTCGCGTGGTGGCCGAGTTCGTCCTGGGGCACGGTGCGGACCCGGTCCGTGAGCTGGCTCGCCTCGGGTGGTCACGTCCCCTGCTGCGTGACGCCGAGCGCGACGCGGACGGCGCTCTCCTCTTCACCTACACCGTGACCGCCGCCTCAGCCGTGGCGAGCGTCGCCAGCCCGGTGCCCACCGACCCGGGGCTCGTGCTCGAGCCGGGGGAGGAGGCGCGCCCGTACCAGCGCGCCGCGGCCTACGGCGTGGTCACGAGCGAGCGCGGCGTCCTGCTCACCGAGCTGTCCGCCCTCACCTCCGCGCCCGGGCGGTGGACCCTGCCCGGCGGGGGGCTCGACCCGGGCGAGGCCCCTGTGGCCGCCCTGCACCGCGAGGTCTGGGAGGAGAGTGGCCAGGAGGTGGAAGCCGTTCGCCTGCTCGAGGCGCACACCTCGCACTGGATCGGCCGGGCGCCCAGCGGGCGCCTGGAGGACTTCCACGCCGTGCGGATCGTGTATGCCGCGTGGTGCCCTCAGCCGACCGACCCCGTCGTCCACGACGTGGGGGGTTCGACCGAGGCGGTGCGCTGGGTGCGGCGCGACGAGCTCGAGCACTACTACCTGAGCCGCTCGTTCGCGCCGCACATGAAGCGCTGGCTTGCCGGCTAGGCCTGCGTCACTGCGACTTGCGTCGTGAGCTGAGCAGCCCGGCGAGCCCGAACAGCACGAGCAGGGCACCGGCCGCCACGATCCCGAGTGGGCCGATGTCGCCCCAGTCGACGCTCAGACTCCCGACCTCCTGGGCCAGCACGATGCTCGCCACGGCCAGGCAGACCAGTCCCAGCACGATGGCAGGGGCGTGCGGGCCGCTGGGGCGTTCCGGGATGGCGGGGGGCCAGCCGGCATCGTCGGCGGCCACCCGGGCGTCGGTGGGCTCGGCCCACACTGGCGCTTCGTCGACCTCGATGGCGCGGGTCGCGTCCGTGGTGTCGAGCTGCTCGGTCCGCTCGGTCGTCCGGGTCACGTCGGCCTGGGTCGGGTCGCTCGGGGTCGGGTCGGACTGGGTCGTGGGGGTCTGCACTGCCTGCTCCACCTGTGTCGTCTCGTCCTGGGGTGCTTCGGGGTTGGTCATCGCGGTCACTCCTTGCCGATCAGGATCTGGCCCAGGCCGACGTGCGCGGTCACCACGACGTCGGGACTTCCCGTGCCGAACGTCTCCACGGTGCTGATGTTGCGGCCGTCGCCGTTGTCCAGCGGGACAGGGTCGCCATTGGTGCCGAGGTCAGGGCTGTCGACGCGGGAGATGTCCCCGGCGGCGACCGAGCTGCGGACCTCGACCGTGAGGTTCGAGGGGATGTAGATCCTCAGCTCGCCGATGCCCACGCGGGCCTCGATCTCCCGAGCCGTGCCGGGGTTGTCCTGGGCGCGGGCGAGGTCGAGCTCCGCCGACCCGATGCCCAGCCGGTAGGAGGACGTGGTGTCGCTGGTCGAGGGACGCCACGTGCGCTCGCCGACACCTCCGCCCAACGTCACGTCGGGCACGACCGACGCGGTCCACGTGACGAGGGCGAGCACGATGGCCAGGAAGCCGGTGAGACCAGCCCGTCGGCCCAGCAGGCCGAGCACCAGCGTGCCGAGGCCGAGGACACCGAGGGCGGCAGCCATGGCCACCGTCTCGTCGCTGCCGGCCCAGTGGGCCGCCCGGTGGATCGACAGCGTCGCACCGTAGGCCGCGACGGCCAGGCCGCCGATGAGCAGCACCGAGACGAAGCCACCGCTGCGTCGACGCGGCACCTTGGGGGGACGTGGTGGCTGCGGAGCGGCCGGGGTGGGTGGAGCGAAGTAGGTGCCGCCCGGAGGCGTGTCCGCGGGCGCGGGGGCGTAGGTGGTCGGTGGCACGGCGGCATACTCCTGGGTCTCTGGGGTGAAGGTCGCGGGCGAGGCGCTCGCGGTGGCCACGGTCGCGGTGGCGGTGGTCTGCGGGTACCCGCCCTCGGCGCCCCACGTCCCGGTGGCCGCGTGGGGAGCCTCGCCGTAGGGAGCCGGCGCGTAGGGACTCGGCGCGTAGGGGGCCTGGCCGGAGGGAGCCGGTGCATAGGGGTTCGGCCCGTACGGCGTCTGCGAGCGGGCCTTGCCGTCGCGGTTGCGGGTCACCAGCCAGACGACGAGACCGATGGGAACCACGACCCACCAGATCCACCCGACGCCGGGGGTGTCGCCGGCAAGACCGGTACCGCCGACCAGGGACAGGCCGATGATGACGAGCAGGATGATCCCGAGCACGTCACCGTCGCGCAGCGCCTTCTCGGCGACGATCTCGTCGCGGTTGTTGGGCAGGAAGGCCCAGGCGATGAGGTAGATGGTGATGCCGACGCCACCGAGGATCACCAGGAGCACCAGGGCTGCCCGGATGACGATGGGGTCCACACCGAGGCGCGTGGCGATGCCGGAGCACACGCCGGCCAGCCACTTGTCGTCGGCGTCCCGGCGAAGGTCCACGGAGCGGATCCAGCCGAAGAACCGGTCGAGGCCGGTCGCGTGGGTGGGGTTCGTCGGGCCGGCGGTCGGCCCAGGGGTCTGCGTCATGTCATCAATGGTGTCCGTGCGACGGGGGCCCTGCCATGAGGGTCGACCCTGAACTGACCCTGAAGCAGCGTCCGCGCACCCTGAATCTGCTCGGCATCCACCGGTTCGTGCGTCAGGATGAGGACATGCCGACTCCCTACGAGCGGCCCGTCCCCCCAGCGGAGGCAAGGGCCGCAGAGCGCCGTGCCGCTCGCCCGACCCTCACGCGACCCGTCGAGGGCAAGGTGATCGGCGGCGTCGCGGTCGGTCTGGCCCAGCACCTGGGCTGGCCGGTTCGGTGGATCCGGCTGGGGTTCGTGCTGATCTCGATCCCCACCGGAGCCGGGCTGGTGGCCTACATCTTCCTGTGGGCGCTCACGCCACAGTCCCGGGGTGGCATGGTCCGGGCCGGTCGTCGCGCGGTCGACCCGGCTGATGCGGCAGCGGTCGCGGCAGCCGGCCGCACCCAGCCCGATCCGGTGACGGGCACCATCGAGCGGGACGCGACCCGCGTGCTTCTCGTGGGTGGGCTGTTGCTCGGCATCGGCCTCGTCGTCGTGGCCCAGAACGCCGGTCTCAACGCGCGCCTCGGCATTCTCGTCCCCCTCCTGGTCGTGGCCGCCGGTGCGGTTCTCGCCTGGTCCCAGCTCGACGACTCCCAGCGCGGGCGCTGGCTCGGATCCGAAACGGGGACAAGGCGATTCAGCGTTGCGCGCCTCGCGTTCGGTGGGGTGCTGGCCCTCACCGGCCTGGTCATCATGGCTACGCGCGGCCGGTCCCTCGCAGCGATCTGGGACATCGGCGCAGCGGTCCTGGCGGTCCTGGCCGGTGTGGCCCTGATCTCCGCCCCCTGGGCCCTTCGTTTCTGGTCGGACCTGCGCCACGAGCAGGCCGAGCTCGCCCGCGCGACCGAACGCGCCGACATCGCGGCCCACCTCCACGACTCGGTGCTGCAGACCTTGGCGCTCATCCAGCGCAAGGCCGGCGACGCCGGCGCAGTGACCCAGCTCGCCCGTGCCCAGGAGCGCGAGCTCCGCTCGTGGCTGTATGCCGGCCCCTCCGACTCCGATGCCAGCCTTGCCACCGCGGTGGTCGAGGCCGCCCACGAGGTCGAGGACCTGCACGGCACGCCCATCGAGGTGGTGTCGACCGGGGACCGGCCGCTGGACGACGGCGGGCAGGCCCTCGTCCGTGCTGTGCGCGAGTCCCTGCACAACGCGGTCCGCCACGGGGCCCCGCCCGTCTCGCTCTACCTCGAGGTCGGACCCTCGGGGGTGGAGGCCTTCGTGCGCGACCACGGGCCGGGGTTCGAGGTCAGCGAGATCCCCGAGGACCGGCTCGGTGTCCGTCAGTCGATCCTCGGGCGGATGGAGCGGCACGGAGGTGCCGCGAGGGTCCGCCGCCTCGAGCAGGGCACCGAGGTCAGCCTCACCCTGCCTGCGGCCCAGCGACACCCACAGCCCCAGTCCGACCCAGATAATCCGCAACCCGTCTCGGAGGAGACCCGTGAACACGCCTGAGAAGAAGCCGGTCGAGGTCGTCCTCGTCGACGACCACCGCATGTTCCGCTCGGGAGTCCGTGCCGAGCTCGGCACCACGGTCTCCATCGTGGGCGAGGCGCCCGACGTGGACTCCGCCATCGCGGTGATCCGCCAGACCAAGCCGCCCGTCGTCCTGCTCGACGTGCACCTGCCGGGCGGCAACGGCAACGGTGGCATCGACGTGCTGCACGGCTGCAAGGGGCTGGAGACCGCGGACGGCCAGCCGGTGCGGTTCCTCGCCTTGTCGGTCTCGGATGCCGCCGAGGACGTCATCGCGGTGATCCGCGCAGGGGCGCGCGGCTACGTCACCAAGACGATCAGTGCCACCGACCTGACCCGGGCGATCCAGCGCGTGGCCGACGGCGACGCCGTGTTCTCTCCGCGGCTGGCCGGCTTCGTGCTCGACGCGTTCGGTGCGGCGGCCGGCGAGGTGGCTCAGGTCGACGAGGAGCTCGACCGGCTCTCGGCCCGCGAGCGCGAGGTCATGCGACTCATCGCGCGCGGATACCAGTACAAGGAGGTCGCCAAGGAGCTGTTCATCTCGGTGAAAACCGTTGAGACGCATGTCTCCTCGGTGCTGCGCAAGCTCCAGCTGTCGTCACGTCACGAGCTGACCGCCTGGGCCATGGGCCGTCGCCTGCTCTGAACGAGGGCGTGGGTCTCGCAGGCGATCCGCACGGCTTGGTGGTCAACCCTGCGGGCTAGGGTGAGGCCATGGACTTCGTCTACAACCTCGTCGTGGTGCTCCACCTCCTGGGCATGGCAGCGCTGGTCGGCGGCTGGGCCGCCTTCGCGCGCAAGGGGCTCGACACCGTCGAGCTGATGTCGATCGGCGCCCGCGCCCAGGTCCTGACCGGTCTGGTCCTGGTCGGCATGGCCGAGGCGATCTCCTCGCTCGACAAGGACCTCAACCACCCCAAGATCGGGGTCAAGCTGGTCGTCGCGATCGCGGCCGCCGCATGCATCGAGATCGCCCGCGGTCGCGCCAAGCGTGGCGCTCCCCTCAACCGTGGACTCGTGATGGCGTCGGGCGCCCTGGGCGTGCTCAACGTCGCGGTCGCAGCGCTCTGGAACTGAGCCGGGCGCCTTCGAGCGTGCCGACCGGTCAGCGGGGGGCGCGCTGACCGGTCATCCTTCGCGCGAGGTGTCCGCCGTCGCTCCCGGCGAGGAGTCCTCCACACCGCCCCCGGTGCCGGCGGCCCTGGCACTCGGACCGCCGCGTCCGGTGGTCCGTGGGTCGATGTAGCCACCCTCGGGCGGCACCATCTCGGCCCGGACCCCGAGGAGCCTGATGGGGCGGTCGTCCGCCAGGGCCGCGAGGAGGGCCAGCGCGGTGGAGGCGATGACGTCGACGTCGAAGGTGGGCTCGGTCAGCTTGCGGACCCGGTTGGTCGTGAAGAACGGCGCGAACCGCACCTTGAGGAAGACGCGCTGGCAGGCCCTGCCCTCGCGACGGATGTCCTCGACCACCTGCTCGGCCAACGCCCGGATCGCGACCTCGACCTGCTGGGGCTCGACGAGGTTGGCCTGGTAGGTCGTCTCGCGTCCGTGGGCCCGGGCGATCCACGGGGTGTCGTCGACGGTCGCGGAGCTCACCCCGCGCCCGAGCCGGCCGTAGTGCGGGCCCATGGTCGGCCCGAACTCGGCCGCCAGGGTCGCCTCGTCGGCCTCGGCGAGGTCGCGCACCGTCTGGTAGCCGTGGGACGCCAGCCGCTGCGAGATCCTGGAACCCACGCCCCACAAGGCGATCGTCGGACGGTCGCCCATGACCTCGAACCAGTTGTCGCGGGTCAGCTCGAAGACCCCCCGGGGCTTTCCGAAGTCGGTGGCGATCTTGGCCCGCACCCTCGTGTCGCCGATGCCGACCGAGCAGTGCAGGTCGGTGGCCTCGAGCACGGCGGCGCGGATCGACTGCGCATAGGCCAGGGGGTCGTCGGTCGTCACCCCCACGAAGGCCTCGTCCCAGCCGAGCACCTCCACGACCGCACCCGGCATACCCCTGAGCACCTCCATGACCCGCGCGGACGCCTCCTCGTAGACCGGGAAGTCGACGGGCAGGAGCACCGCCTCGGGACACCGGCGCACGGCGACCTTCAACGGCATGCCTGACCGGACCCCGAACTCACGCGCCTCGTAGGAGGCTGTCGACACCACGGCCCGCTCGGTGGGATCGCCGCGACCGCCGACGATCAGCGGCACACCGGCCAGCTCGGGGTGCCGCAGGATCTCGACCGCTGCGAGGAACTGGTCGAGGTCGACGTGCAGCACCCACGGCACGGCGTCGGCGGCGGGAGCCATGGGCCCATCCTGCCGTGCTCCGGTGTCAGGTCAGGGGACCAGCAGCAGCTTGCCGGTCGTCCGGCGGGCTTCGAGGTCGTCGTAGGCGGTCGCCGCGTCGGTGAGCGGGTAGCGTCCGCCGATCTCGATCGCCAGCCGTCCGGCTGCGATGTCGCCGAGCACCGAGGTGCCGCGTTCGAGCAGCTCCTCGCGGGTGGCGGTGTAGCTGCCCAGGGTCGGGCGGGTCAGGAACAGCGAGCCCAGGGCGTTGAGCCGCTGGATGTCGAAGGGCGGCACCTGCCCACTGGCACCACCGAAGAGGACCATCAGCCCGCGGGGGCGCAGCGACGCCAGCGAGGCGTCGAAGGTGGCCTTGCCGACGCCGTCATAGGCGACGTCGACTCCGTTGCCACCATTGGCTGCTCGCACTTCCGCGGCGAGATCGGCGGACTCCCGGTAGTTGATCACCGCGTCCGCCCCCAACCCTCGGGCGATCTCCAGCTTGTCGGGCGAACCGGCCGTGGCGATCACGCGGCCGCCCTTGGCGGTCACCATCTGCACGAGCAGCTGCCCCACGCCGCCCGCAGCCGCGTGCACGAGGGCCACGGTCCCCCGCCCCACGGCATACGTCGAGTTGACGAGGTAGTGCGCGGTCATGCCCTGGAGCATCGCCGCGGCCGCCACGTCCAGCTCGACCCCGTCGGGCACGGGCACGAGTGAGTCGGCGGCCCGGTTGACCACGGAGCCGGCCGCACCGAGGCCGGCGCCCCAGGCGACGCGGTCGCCGACCGCGACGTCGTCGACCCCTGGCCCCACCACCGTGACGGTGCCGGACCCCTCGGAGCACGAGACGAACGGGGTGGAGAGGGGATAGACGCCCTGTCGCTGGTAGACGTCGATGAAGTTGACCCCGACCGCCGCGACCTCGACCTGCACCTCGCCCTGACCGGGCGGTGCCACCTCTGTCTCCTGGACCTCCAGGACCGAGGAGTCACCGTTGCGGGGGACGACGAGGGCGCGCGACATGGCCATGCCCAACACCATAGGCGTCGAGGTCAGGTGGCGATCCAGTAGCGCCGCTTGCCGCGCAGCTCGCCCTCGAACTCGCCCCCGTTGGCCTCGATGGTCCGCGCCGATGCCACGTTGTCGAGGTCGCACGTCACCAGCAGCCTCGGTATGCCGCGTGCCGCCGCCCGCGGCACGACCTGTCGCAGCGCGTCGCTCGCGAAACCGCGGCGGCGGGCGCTCGGGCGCACCGAGTAGCCGACGTGACCGCCGACGGTCGCCAGCAGGGGGTGGTCGATGTGGTGCCGCAACGAGATCGACCCCACGAACTCGTCGGCGAGGTCGGGGTCCTCCAGCCACCAGTAGGTCGCCGTGGTCCAGCCGGGTGGTCGGACGCTCGTCGGCTCGGCGTCGCCAATCCGGTTGGCCACCAGCCGGGCGAACTCGGCCGGGTCCTCCAGGCCCTCCCGCGTGAACACGACGCCCGGGAAGTCGCCCTCGGCAGGCCAGTTGAGCACGCCGTCGTGAGCCGACTCCCCGTTGGCGCGGAACTCGTCCGCCGCAGCGAGGAACGAATGGTGGAACCGCAGGTGGGGCACCGCGAGCAGCACCATCAGGGCACCGGTCGCAGCCTGGCGATCGCCGCGTCGAGCATCGCCTCGGTGAGCTTGCCCGTGAAGGTGTTCTGCTGGCTCACGTGGTAGCTCCCGACGAGCCGGACCGGCCGCCCGTCGGGGGACACCAGCACTGTCTCCGCCCCGTGCCCGAACGGCGGCTTGGGGCGTGGCACGTCCCAGCCGAGTCTCCGCGCGCTGCCGAGCGTCGCGTCCCAGGCGATCGACCCGAGTGCGAGCATCGACCGCAACCCGGGCGCGGCGAGCTCGAGGTCGCGGTCCAGCCAGTGCGCGCAGGCGGCCCGCTCCGTCGTGGTGGGCTTGTTGGCCGGCGGGGCGCACCGCACCGCTGCGATGATCCGTATGCCGTGCAGCACCAGCCCGTCACCGCTCGCCCAGGACTGCGGCTGGCTGGCGTACCCGGCGCGGTGCAACGCGGCATACAGCCAGTCGCCCGACCGGTCGCCGGTGAACATCCGGCCCGTGCGGTTGGTGCCGTTGGCAGCGGGAGCCAGCCCCACGACCAGCACCTGGGCAGCTGGGTCGCCGAAGCCCGGCCCCGGTCTGCCCCAGTAGGGCTGGTCCGCGAAGGAGGCCCGGCGGCCTTGTGTCGCAACGGTTTCACGCCACTCGACGAGTCGCGGACACGCGCGACAGACCGAGATCCGGGCATCGAGCTCGGCCACATCGGGTGAGGTGCAGGCGAGTGCGTCGGTCTGGGACGCGTTGCGGGCCACAGGGGTGGCGGCCGACGCCGGGTCGCCCGGCCAGCGGCTGCCCGGCGGCACCGGCGACTCGAACCGCTCACCCGTGACCGGGTGGGGGTCGACGTTCACAGCTCGATCCAGTAGCGGCGGGTGCCGTTGCGCGAGTCCTCGTAGACGCCGCCGTTCGCCTCGATGGCTCGTCTCGAGGCCTCGTTGTCCTCCAGGCAGGTCACCAGCACCCGGTCGAGACCGAGCTCGTCGCGCGCGATGGGCAGGGCCAGGCGCAGTGCCTCACGCGCATGGCCACGCTGGCGGGCTGTCGGCCGGACGCTGTAGCCGATGTGACCGCCCTCGCGCAGGAGGTAGTCGGTCAGCTCGTGGCGCAGCGCGAGCGATCCGACGTACCAGTCGGTGTCGTCGACGATCCAGCGGAAGGTGCAGGCGGTCCAGCCGGACCTCCGCGGTGCGTCCTCGTCGGCGGCCCGCCGTCGCTGCGCCACGAAATGCGCGAACTCGGCGGGGTCCTCCAGGCGTTCACGGGTGAACTGGTAACCCTCGTATCCCGCTTCGGCGGGCTGGGCCAGGTCGCCATCACCGTCGCGCTGCTCCCCGGACACCGTGAACTCGTCGGTCGCGGCCAGGTAGGAGTCCTGGTACCGGACATCCGGGACGACGAGACGGGTCACGATCTCGAGCCTATGAGGTCAGAGCCCCAGGTGGACGCGCAGCGCGTCGCCGAGCTCGCGCAGCTGTGCCGCCGGCACGATGCCCACCCTGCGCGAGAGCCGGCGTGCGTCGATCGACCGAACCTGCTCGGCCTGGGCCTTGGAGTTGTGCCGCAGTCCGGTGCCTGCGCGCGGCAGATAGGTCTGGAAGGCGTAGACCGTCTTGACGTTGCTGGTGACGGGCACCACCGTCACCACACCCTGGCCCAGTCGCTCGGCTGCGGTGTTGGCGCCGTTGTTGCTCACGACCACGACGGGGCGAGCCTTGTCGGCTTCGCCTCCGATGACGGGCTCGAGGTCGGCCAGCCAGATCTCACCCCGCCGCATCGATGCCGTCTCCGGTCGTGGACTCCCACGCCTCGGCCTCGCCGGAGTCGCGCCAATCCGCCCAGGCCGCCTCGTAGGCCGCCTCCAGACGCGACGAACGCAGCGAGCTCACCGCCTGGTGCAAGGCGGCAGAACGCGACTCAGCGCTGGCCTCGAGCACCAGAGCGTCGAGGAACTCGATGTCCTCCTCGGGCAGGCTCACACTGACCTTCATGCCCGGATGCTACCGCAGTGCTACCCCGGGTAACACTGTGGTCGTACCTGCGGTAGTCCTGTCGCTGGGGACACGTAGGCTGGGTGCAACATGAGCACGCTCTTCGACGACCTCTTCCCTGCCAACGGGCACGGCCCTTTCAACGAACAGGGCCCTGCCGACCCGCCGGCCCCCGGCACGCGCCCGACGGCTGCGGCTGCCCGGGCGACCGCGGTCGACGACCGCGGCGTCCCGACGTGGGCCCAAGCCGCCGCCGAGGGGCGCGGCCCCGACGAGGCGAGCAGCCGGCACACCGATCCTGAGACGCTGCTCGAGGGACTCAACCCGCAGCAGCGCGCGGCCGTCCTGCACGAGGGCGGTCCGCTGCTCATCGTCGCCGGCGCGGGCTCGGGCAAGACGCGCGTGCTCACCAACCGCATCGCCTACCTGCTGGCGGCCCGGGGCGTGCAGCCGGGGCAGGTTCTGGCCATCACCTTCACCAACAAGGCCGCGGCCGAGATGCGCGAGCGGGTCGCGTCCCTGGTCGGGCCGCGCGCCAAGGCGATGTGGGTCATGACCTTCCACTCGGCCTGCGTGCGGATCCTGCGCCGCGAGGCTGCGAAGGTCGGGCTCAAGTCGACCTTCTCCATCTACGACGCCGCCGACAGCCAGCGCCTCATGGCGATGGTGATGCGCGACCTCGACCTCGACCCCAAGCGCTACCCGCCCCGGTCGTTCAGCCACCAGGTCTCCAACCTCAAGAACGAGCTGGTCGACGAGGAGACGTTCGCCTCGCAGGTGGTCGAGGGGACCCACCAGGAGCGGATGCTCGCCGAGGCCTACACCGGCTACCAGCGGAGGTTGCGCCAGGCCAACGCCCTCGACTTCGACGACCTCATCATGACGACCGTCAACATCCTCCAGGCCTTCCCCGACGTGGCCGAGCACTACCGTCGCCGGTTCCGTCACGTCCTGGTCGACGAGTACCAGGACACCAACCACGCCCAGTACCAGCTCGTCCGCGAGCTCGTGGGTGGCGCCGCGGGCAGCGCAGGTATGCCGGTCGGCGACGGGCCGTCCGTCGGCCCCGCCGAGCTCGTCGTGGTCGGTGACGCCGACCAGTCGATCTATGCGTTCAGGGGCGCGACGATCCGCAACATCGTGGAGTTCGAGGAGGACTACCCGAACGCGCGGACCATCCTGCTCGAGCAGAACTACCGGTCGACCCAGACGATCCTGCAGGCCGCCAACTCGGTCATCGCCAGGAACCCCGAGCGCCGCAAGAAGAACCTCTGGACCGACAGCGGCAACGGCGCGGCCATCATCGGCTACGTCGGCGACAACGAGCACGACGAGGCGGCCTTCGTCGCGAAGACGATCGACGAGCTCGGCGACTCTGCCGGGGTCAAGCCCAAGGACGTCGCGGTGTTCTACCGGACCAACGCCCAGTCGCGAGCGCTCGAAGAGGTCTTCGTGCGAGTTGGCTTGCCCTACAAGGTCGTGGGCGGCACACGGTTCTACGAGCGGCGTGAGGTCAAGGACGCGCTCGCCTATCTGAGGGTCATCTCCAACCCGACGGACACCGTCAACCTGCGGCGCATCCTCAACGTGCCCAAGCGGGGGATCGGCGACCGGGCCGAGGCCTGCGTCGCGGCCCTCGCCGAGCGCGAGCGGATCCCGTTCATCGCGGCCCTCGGCCGTCCCGAGGACGCCCCGGGCATCGCGACCCGCTCGGTCGCCGCGATCAAGGGCTTCACCGGGCTGCTCGAGCAGCTCGGCACCATCCACGCCGACGACGAGCAGGGTGTGGGGGCGCTCCTGGAGGCCGTCATCGAGAAGTCCGGCTACCTCGCCGAGCTGCGCGCCAGCCACGACCCGCAGGACGAGACCCGGGTCGAGAACCTCGCCGAGCTCGTCGCCGTCGCGCAGGAGTTCGACGAGACCCGCGCCGAGACCGGCGAGGTCGCCAGCCTCGAGGACTTCCTCGAGCAGGTCTCGCTGGTCGCCGATGCCGACGAGATCCCGGACGGCGAAGAGGCCGAGGACCTCGGGGTCGTCACGCTCATGACGCTGCACACCGCCAAGGGCCTGGAGTTCCCCGTCGTCTTCCTCACCGGCCTCGAGGACGGCACGTTCCCGCACCTGCGGGCGCTCGGCGACCCCAAGGAGCTCGAGGAGGAGCGCCGGCTGGCGTACGTCGGCATCACGCGCGCCCGCGAGCGGCTGCACCTGTCGCGGGCGGCCGTGCGGTCGGCGTGGGGGGCTCCGCAGTACAACCCGGCCAGCCGGTTCCTCGACGAGATCCCGCCCGACCTCGTCGAGTGGCAGCGGGCCGAGGCGGCCACCACCTCGCGTCGACCGGGCACGCCCGCCGTCGCGACCCTGGCCCAGCGCCCCGGCGTCCGCTCTCCGGGCAACCGCCCGCTGATCTCGCTGCACTCCGGCGACAAGGTCACCCACGACAGCTACGGCATGGGCACGGTCGTCAAGACCGAGGGTGAGGGTGACAAGACGCAGGCGCACGTCGACTTCGGCGGCGACACCGGCGTCAAGCGGTTCCTGCTGCGCTACGCCCCACTCGAAAAGCTCTGACCCGGAGGCGCGCGACCGACTCGCGACGCGGCATACCCGACGCCGTGGCGATGGCCGCAAAACGGCCGTTGCGCGGCTAAACGGGAGTTGTAGACCCCGTTTTGCGGCGCAACGGCCGTTTTGCGGGGAGGGGCGGGCTGACTACTGCAGGCCGTGGTCGTGCAACCAGGGGGCCGGGTCGATGGCCGCACCGCCGTCGGGGTGGATCTCGAGGTGCAGGTGCGGGCCGGTGGAGTGGCCGGTGTTGCCCGACAGCCCCACGACGTCGCCGGGGGCGACCTTGTCGCCGACGCTCGTCTCGAGCTGGCTCAGGTGGCCGAAGACCGACACGGTGCCGTCCCAGTACTCGATCTCGATCTTGTTGCCGTAGCCACCCTCCCAGCCCGCGAAGGTGACGGTGCCGGTGGACATGGCCTTCAGCGGGGTCCCGACCGGGGTGCCGAAGTCGTCGCCGGCGTGCAGTCGGCCCCAGCGCCAGCCGTAGCCGGACGTGAAGACCGCGCCGTTGATGGGCATGACCCACTTCTCGCGGTTCTTGCGGTCGGCCTCGGCCTTGCGGAGGGCCGCGGCGGCGGCAGTCCGCTTGGCGACGGCCTTGCGCTCGGCGGTGCGGGCGATCCGCTGCGCCTCGAGCACGCGGGCCTGGACGGCCGTGACCTGCACCTCGCGCTGCTGGGCGGCCTCGACACGGTTGAACTTGGCGGCGGCCTGGTCCTGGGTCCGGGCCTTGGCAGCACCGTTCAGGTCGAAGTAGGCCGGGGCGGACTCGGCGACGGTTGCACCGGTCGCGGTCACGACGAGGGCGGCAGCGGCTGCCCCCGGCAGCAGGTACCCACTCTTGGCGAAACGGGGTCCCCGACGAGGCGCGCGGTGGCGACCTGGGGCGCGGTGGCGGCCCGAGTAGGAATCTGAACTCACGAAGTGATGACCTTGCGTGCGGGGGGACACGGAGTGACAGAGGGTAGCGTGATCAGTTCGTTATCCAAAATCGTTCCCCAGAAATCCGCGAGATATGTCCGAAATGTTCGCCCTCAGGAGCCACGCCGTCGCAGCTCGGTGACGCCAGGGGTGAGGGTGTGCCCCTCGGAGTCCAGGTGCGCCAGCGTGCTCGAGATGCCGTGGACGACGCTCCCGATGATGGGCAGCGACATGTGGCCGACGCCGTGCAGGTCGATGTTGCGGGCCTGCAGGTCGGGGTGGGTCAGGGCGGCGTTGCGCTGCGGGAAGACCATCTGGTCGAGGTCGGACCAGTACACGACGAACCTCGTGCGGCAGTCGGGCACCGGCTGGTCCAGCTCGCGCATCAACCCGCTTCCCGGGCGCAGCTGACGGGTCAGCTGGTTGTGCCATCCGTATGCCGTGTAGGTGCCCTGGTGGGGCGTTCCCAGCGTCACGAGCGTGTGGACGCGCTCGTCGCCGCCCAGCCGGGTGACGTAGTAGCGGGCGATCAGGCCGCCCATCGAGTGGCCGACGACGTGGATCCGCTCGTAGCCGGTCTCGGCCACGAGGGCCTCGACCTCCTCGGCGAGCTGGGCAGCGGCCACGCGCACGTCCGCGGTGAAGGGGGAGTAGTTCATGCTCGTCACGCGGCCGAAGCCCCGTCGACGCAGGCCGAGCCTGAGCAGGGTGAAGATCGACCGGTTGTCCACCATGCCGTGCACGAGCAGGATCGGCGTGCCTGCCGCCTCGACGTCGGAGATGAGCAGGCCGCGCTGGATGGGGGGCAGGTGCTCGACCCCGAAGCCGAGCTGGCTGTCGCGTCCGTGGCGGCCCACGAGGCCCCACGGGTAGAGCGCGAGATGGGTCGTCACCCAGGCCGCCTCGACCGCGGCACCCAGGGCTCCGGTGGGAGTGGCCAGGGCCCTGGCTGCGCCCCCGACGACGTCGTCGGCCGCCGCGGCGGCGGCCCGGACGCCACGCGTCGCCCGGGTGAGGAGGCCGGGGCGCACCGTCTGCGCCGACGGGCGCCGCTGTGCTGCGGCGGGTCGGTGAGGGCGCGGGAGGCTCTGCGACATATCTAGCTGAACGTAGCGGTTGGAGGGGTGGCCATGGTGTGTTCAGCCGAAGTTTGCCGCGTGTCTGCCCGTGGCGTTCGCCACCCGAGGCGCTGTCTGCGACCGGGAGTGGCTAGTCTGCGGCCATGACTGAGTCTCCCCTGCGCGTCGTCGTGGCCAAGCCCGGACTGGACGGCCATGACCGTGGCGCGAAGGTCGTGGCGCGCGCCCTGCGTGACGCCGGCATGGAGGTCGTCTACACCGGGCTGCACCAGACGCCCGAGCAGATCGTCGAGGCCGCCATCCAGGAGGACGCCGACCTGGTGGGCCTGTCGGTCCTCTCGGGCGCGCACATGACCCTCTTCGCCAAGGTGATGGAGCTCCTCAGGGAGCGCGACGCCGCCGACATCATCGTCTTCGGCGGCGGCATCATCCCTGAGGCCGACATCCCCGAGCTCGAGAAGATCGGTGTCGCCAAGGTCTTCACCCCGGGAGCCACCACGACCGAGATCGTGGCGTGGGTGCGCGGCGCGGTCCGGCCCGACGAGGACGCCTGACCCACCTGACTCGCGGCTGACGCTGCGCATGCTGGGACTCAGGGCACCACGGGCAGGCTGAGGGTGGCCGGAGCCTGCGGTGACGCGCGCACCGTCACCGGTTGCACGGCATACGCGTTCTTGTAGGCGGCATCGGTGCTGGCGAGCACCAGCTGGAGCCGGTGGCCGGCCTCGACCCGGTGCACGATCGCGGGCAGCTCGATGTGCACCGGCTGGGTCACGTCGGCCACGCGGACCGGGCTGATCAGCTTGTGCACCAAGGTCTTCGAGCCGTCAGGGGCGACGTCGTAGAGCTTGGCGAAGACCTGCAGCTGACCGCTGGGGCCGACCGACTGGCTGAGCGCCACGGTGGGGGACTCGAAGCGCACGTCCAGGGTGGGAGCGCCGACGATCGTCAGTGGCTTCGACTGCGCCGGTGTCGACCAGGCGCCGAAGGTGCCGGGGGTGTCGAACGGTGTCTTGAGCCCGCTGGGGAGCGCCACCTGGCCCTCGAGCCCGGAGACCTCGCTGTAGGACGCGGCTGCGCCCCCTCCCGGGTTGGACCACGACGTCGAGCCGGGCAGGATCGAGGACCTCGACGAGACCAGCTCGTCGGCCGACGAGAGGTAGAGCGCCTTGCGCGTGCCCACCGGGTAGCTGCTCGCGCTGGCGTAGGCCGGAGCGGCGCTGCCCGTGTAGCCGACCCAGTCGCGGAAGTAGGAGAACACCGGACCGGTCGAGACGCTGGAGCCCTTGAGGTAGTGGTCGAACCAGTTCTTGATGCGCAGGCCGAGGTAGGTGTCCTCGATGTGATGCCCGCTCAGGTCGAGCTCGCCCGGGGCGGCCCCGGTGTTCGTACCGGTCCCGCCGGAGTGGCCCCAGGACTGCCACGCCATGGTCACAGGCACGCCCCGCGCCTTGAGCGAGCGGTAGGTCGAGGCGGCTTCCTGCAGGTTGAACAGGGTGTCGTTCTCCCCCTGTATCAGGAAGGTCGGCACCTTCACCCTGTCGATGTAGTGGCCGACCGACACGCGGTCGGTGAGCTCGAACGTCGTCGGAGTGGGGTACCCGAGGGTGTCCAGCGTGGCCTTCGCCTCGCAGGCCTCGAGCACGAAGTTGGGGCAGCCGACGTTGCGGGTCGGGTCGATCGCGGCGCCCTGCAGCCCGTCGGCGATGCCGACGCCGAAGAACAGCCCGGTCCAGCCGATCTTCTCCGTTCCCGGAGCAGAGTTGGCATAGGTCACGCCCCTCGTGAAGCTCGTGTTGTTCGGCGCGAGGGAGTACCGCAGGTCGTTCCACGTGATCAGCGGGACGAGCGTGTCAACCCTGGAATCAACTGCGGCAGTAGCGAACTGGATCTGTCCACCGTAGGACCCGCCGATCATGCCCAGCCGCGGGTCGTGGGTGGCCGGGTTGTCGAGCACCGTGAAGTCCACGGTCGTCGTGCCCGGCCCACCAGCGGCGCCCCCCACCTGCGATGAGGTGTATGCCGCGGAGCCGCCACCCCCGAGGAAGGTCACCAACGAGGTGGCTGCGACGCCGTCCACGCCGGGGTCGTCGAGCGAGACCTTGCAGCCGCTGTCGGGGAAGCCGAGGCCGGTGTAGGACAGCACCGCGTAGCCGCGCTTGGCGAAGGCCTCGCCCAGCCCTGCCTGGTCGGCCTTGCTG
The DNA here is from genome assembly GCF_056404275.1 of Pedococcus sp. P2_D9. Taxonomy (NCBI): domain Bacteria; kingdom Bacillati; phylum Actinomycetota; class Actinomycetes; order Micrococcales; family Intrasporangiaceae; genus Pedococcus; species Pedococcus sp. P2_D9. The sequence goes on along the minus strand of NZ_JBFUEI010000009.1, from coordinate 110,002 downwards.
CCGCCGAACCCGTTGGTGGTCAAGATGGCCGGCACCCTCGCGGACGGGGTCGCGGAATGCGGCTTGTAGAGGTCCGCGTCGATCGCGCAGGTCTGCGGCTGCCCGAGGTYGTTGCTGCCCGCGGGGACGCTGAACTTCAGGCCGGTGTAGGTGTCGACCGAGTCCGGCGTGGAGGCCGCGGCGGCGCCGGGCGCGGCGGCGGCGGGTCCGGCGGCGGGCGCGACGAGCCCGAGGCCCGCAAGGGTTGCGGCCGCAAGCACGGCGACGGACCGGATCTGGGACGAGGTGCGGCGCGACATCGAGCCTCCACGGTGGGCGCGCGGGCCGGGGTGGCGCCGCAGCAGTGGTCTGACAACGACGCCGTGGCCGGGCCGGTTACGTTCCGGGGTCGCTCGGTGCGGCTCCGACCCTGCTCGGGCTCCCGTCGTGCTCGGGGCGAGGCTGCCCGGGAGCTTGCGCGAGCGTCCGCATGGTGAGCGCAGCGATCCACGACGTGGACGCGCAAGGAGAGCCAACGGCATACGGCTGACGTCGTCTTGGGCAACGGCAGAGAAAAAGTGCCTGGTATCTGTACGAATCAGCGGGTTCCCACGCATTTGGCAAAGTCTTCGCCAGTTTCATTGACCCGCTCTTCAGGCGGCCGGTTAGGTCAGCACGGCGCGAGGCCCACGGCAACCCTGAGCCGTCCCTGGAGGGGGACTCGACGCCACACGCAGCGCGGGCAACACACCTGCGCATGTCCGAGAAGAGGATTTTCGTGATCCGTCTGTCCACCGGCGCCGCACTCGGCGTCGCAGTCGCAGCCGCAGTGGCCACACCACTGTCCGCAGCGGCAGCCGCTCCACAGTCCGCGCCAACCCACGTCGCCAGCGCCGCCTCCGCACAGTCCGGCGCTGACCAGGACCACGCCGCGCTGGGCCTTTCCAAGGACGAGAAGCTCGTGCTGCGCAACGTCCTCACCGACCGTGACGGCACGCAGCACGTCCGCTACGACCGCACCTTCAAGGGCCTCCGGGTCGTGGGTGGCGACCTCATCGTCGAGAAGACCGCAGCCGGCCAGGAAAAGAGCGTGCACTACAACGCCAGTGGGAAGGTCGCCGTCACCTCGACGACCCCGACGGTGACGCGGAGCAAGGCGGTGTCCGAGGGTCGGTCTGCCGGCAGGCAGACGGAGTCCCCGTCCGGTGAGCTGGTCGTATGGGCCGGCGGCGCCAAGCCCGTCCTGGCCTACGACGTGCTGGTCAAGAGCGTACGGGCCGACCAGGTGCCCTCGCGGATGCACACCCTCGTGGACGCCAGGTCCGGCGCCATCCTCATCAGCTACGACGAGGTGCAGACCGGCACCGGCGACGGCATCTTCTACAACGCGACCCTCGAGACCAAGGCGCACACCGGCGGTGGCTACGAGCTGACCGACACCCACGGCAACAACACGCGGGACGCCCACAACCTGGGCGACCCCAACACCGGTGTCGGCCCGGCGGGTGACCTGTTCCTCGACTCTGACGACCTCTGGGGCAACGGAGCCGTCTCCGACCGGGCCTCGGCCGCGGTGGACGCCCACTACGGCGCCACGACGACGTTCAACTACTACAAGAACATCCTGGGCCGGAACGGCATCTGGAACGACGGTCGCGGCGCTCCCTCCCGCGTGCACTTCGCCAACGCGATGGAGAACGCGTTCTGGGACGGCACCCAGATGACCTACGGCGACGGCGCAGCCAACGCGGCCCCGCTGACCGAGATCGACGTGGCCGGCCACGAGATGTCCCACGGTGTCACGGAGAACACGGCCGGCTTGGTCTACAGCGGTGACGCGGGCGGCCTCAACGAGGCGACATCGGACATCTTCGGCACCGCCGTCGAGTTCTACGCCGCCAACGCGAGCGACCCTGGCGACTACCTCATCGGCGAGGAGATCAACATCAACGGCAACGGGACGCCGCTGCGCTACATGGACAAGCCCAGCAAGGACGGCGCGTCCAAGGACTGCTGGTCATCGACCCTCGGGCAGCTCAACCCGCACTACTCCTCGGGTCCGCTCAACCACTGGTTCTACCTCGCCTCCGAGGGCAGTGGGGCCAAGACGATCAACGGCGTCAGCTACAACAGCCCGGTCTGCGGCACCGCCCCCGCCGTGACCGGTGCCGGTCGGGCCAACATCGAGAAGGTCTGGTACCGAACCCTCTCGACCAAGCTCACCAGCAACAGCAACTACGCCGCGGCGCGCAACGGGGCGATCAACTCCGCCATCGAGCTCTACGGGGCGACCAGCCAGACCTGCAAGTCGGTCGAGGCGGCCTTCACCGCCATCGCCGTCCCGGCCGGCTCGGCCACGTGCGGCACCACGCCCCCGCCCACCGGTGGCAACCTGCTGCTGAACCCGGGCTTCGAGTCCGGTGCGGTCAGCTGGACCGGCACCTCGGGTCCGATCACCAACAACACCGGGCGTCCGGCACGGACCGGCAGCTGGAAGGCCTGGCTCGGTGGCAACGGCTCGACCTCGACCGAGACGGTGCAGCAGAGCGTGGCGATCCCGTCGACCGTCACGGCCGCAACCCTGTCGTTCTGGCTCCGCACCGACACCGCCGAGTCGGGGAGCACGGCATACGACACGATGAAGGTGCAGGTGGTCGACGGCGCGACGACGACGACGCTGGCGACGTACTCCAACGTGGGGACGAACGCGACATACACGCAGAAGTCGTTCAACGTCACGGCCTACAAGGGCAAGACCATCACGGTGAAGTTCCTCATGAACGAGGACTCCACGCTGCAGACGTCCTTCGTGGTCGACGACACCGCGCTGGCCACCAGCTAGCGAACCGGAGTCGGGTCGGCGTTCCCCCTGAGCGCCGGCCCGGCTCCCTCCTGATCAGCGGCAGGTCGCGGGCAACCTCCAGTCCGTGACCTGCCGCTTCCTCGCGTCGGCTACGTGCAGATCTTGCGGCGGGAGGCCGGACGTGTGACGTCGGCCAGGAGCTGGGTGACGACGGGTTCGGCCCGTGCCACGCGTTCGTCGCCGAGGTGCACGAGTCCTGTCCCCGCCCCGAAGAGCACATCCAGCTGGTCGGCGACTGTGCTCGGTGAGCCCGTGGGGGTGTCCGTGTCGTGGATCTCGAGTGCTGCCTCGTTGAGGACGGCCAGGCTGGCCTTGTCGATCGTGCAGGTGACCTTTCCCTGCTTGGTCGTGGCCAGCACCCCGCCGTCGTCCTGGATCGAGAGGCTGTCCGAGAAGCCCGCGATCCCCCCGAGCCTGCTCACCGTCAGGGGAAAGCTCGCCCGGCCGGTGACGGTCGGCGAGGGAGCGGCCGGTATCCGTGGGTCCGTGGTCCCGCAGCCGACCAGGGCGAGGGACAGACCGATCAGGCCGACCAGGCCGCCAGTGGCGCGGAAAGACAAGGGTGCGGTTCGCGGCATACCGGACATCCTGCCCACACTTGCCGGTCGTCGTCACGCACCTCGGGCAGACTCACGCCCATGACCTTCACCCGAGCCGAGCTCGACGCCGCGACCAGCGTCGTGCGCCGCCACTTCGCCGCGACCCCGCAGCTCGAGTGGCCGCTGCTGAGCGAGCACGTCGGCGAGGAGGTCTGGGTCAAGCACGAAAACCACACTCCGACAGGCGCTTTCAAGGTCCGTGGTGGGCTGGTCTACGCAGACCGCGCCGCCCGCGAGCGCCCGCAGGTCAAGGGCTTCGTCTCGGCGACGCGCGGCAACCACGGACAGTCCCTCGCGTATGCCGGCCGGGCGGGTGGGCTGCGCGTCGTCATCGTGGTGCCGGAGGGCAACAGCCCGGACAAGAACGCCGCGATGCAGGGTTTCGGCGCCGAGCTGATCGTGCGCGGCCACGACTACCAGGAGGCCCGCGAGCACGCGATGGGCCTGGAGACCGAGCTCGGTCTCGAAGCCGTCCCGCCCTACCATCGCGACCTGGTCGTGGGGGTGGGCACCTATGCGCTCGAGCTGTTCGACGCGGCCGGCCCGCTGGACACGGTGTACGTGCCAGTGGGGATGGGTTCGGGTATCTGCGGCCTCATCGGGGTGCGCGACCTCCTGGGCCTGCCCACCGAGATCGTCGGGGTGGTGTCCGAGCGGGCTCCCGCGTCGGCCCTGTCCTTCGCGGCGGGCGAGGTCGTCACGACACCGGAGGCCGCCACTTTCGTCGACGGGGTGGCCTGCCGTGCGCCCATGGCCGACGCCGTGGCCGAGATGGTTCGGGGGGCTGCCCGCATCCTGCAGGTGTCGGAGGACGACACGGCCGAGGCGATGCGGGTCCTGCTCCGCACCACCCACCAGCTGCCCGAGCCCTCCGGCGCCATCGCGCTGGCCGGCCTGCTTGCCGAGGGCGGCTCCCAGAGCGGCCGGCGGGTCGGCGTCATCCTCTCAGGAGGCAACTGCGACGCCGACATCCTCACCACGGTCCTGGCCGGGAGCACGCCGGAGGCCTGAGCTCTCGTTGAGCGCTGCCGCGACCGCGCCGCGCGAGCGATCTGCCGGCGTCGAGCTGTGGCCTCGACGCCACGGATCAACGCCGAACCGGTGGCAGCACGTCGATTCGTGACGCTGGCGCCACGGATCGACGGGGCGGTAACGGCCGGGTGCCATCACGGCACCGGGCCGCTACGGGGCGTCGCCGCGTCCGACCGGGGCCGGGCCCCTATTGTCGCGGACATGCCCTCCCGTGCTCAGCGTCAACGCACCGCAGCGGTCGCCGGAGTCGCCGTGCTGCTCATCGGGCTCACAGCCGCGTGCTCAGGTGGCAAACCCGCCGCGCGCACCTCCGCGACCACCAGGGCCTCGACGCCGGTGACACCCACGTCCACCCCGAGCACTGCCGGTCCAGCGATGCTTGCGGGAGGGCCGGTGCTCGCCGTCAAGATCGACAACACCCCGGCCGCGCGCCCCCGGATCGGGCTCGACGTGGCCGACGTCGTCTACGTCGAGCCGGTCGAGGGTGGGCTCACGAGGCTCCTGGCCGTTTTCAGCCGCAAGCTGCCGCCCGAGGTGGGGCCGGTCCGCAGTGGTCGGGAGTCGGACGTCGACCTCGTGGCCAACTACGGGAAGGTCGCGCTGGCCTTCTCCGGGTCGTCCGAGTACACGAAGCGGATCCTCGACGCGGGTCGCCAGGTCAACCTCAGCTACGACCAGAGCGCGCGCGGCTACCACCGTGATCGCTCGCGGCCGGCTCCCTACAACGTGATCGGAAGCCCCACGGTGCTCCTCGCCAGGGCGGGGGGCAGCGTCAGGCCCGCCGACATCGGGTTCCGCTACGGGCCCGCAGCCACGGGTGGCACGCCGGCCACCTCGGTCGCCGCCCGGTGGCCCTCCTCCAAGGTCACCCTGACGTGGAACGCCAAGCGCAAGCAGTACCTCGTCACCACCGATGGCCGCCCCGATGTCAGCCCGAGCGGTCGCCAGTACGGCGCCGGCACCGTCGTCGTCCAGTACGTCGCGACGCACAAGTCCAGCAACCGCGACGTCAACGGCCAGCCCACCCCGGTCGTCGACGTGGTCGGCTCCGGCAAGGCGGTGGTCCTCCGGGACGGCACGTCGTGGCAGGGCGTCTGGTCGCGCAAGGGCCTCACGGCACCCACCTCGTTCACGGTGGGCACCCAGCCGCTCACCTTCAACCCGAAGGGTCCCGTCTGGGTGCTCCTCGTCGCGCCCGGGCAGGCCGTCACCGTCCGCTGAGCAGGGCGAGGCCACGCCGAGCGGTGCCTGTGCCGCAGACCGGCCGCCCGGGGCATACCCACCGCTGATGGTGAGATTGGTCCCATTGGGCCCACGGGGCTGCACCCGAGGGAGCCAGCCGGTCCCTACAGGGCTAGTCTCGGCGTCGAACCAAACCCATCCGTAGACGAGGACGTCAGACGTGGATCTGTTCGAATACCAGGCCCGAGACATGTTCGAGGCGCACGGCGTGCCGGTGCTCGCCGGCGCCACCGCCACCACTCCGGAGCAGGCCCGCGCGGCCGCCGAGGAGATCGGTCCCAAGAGCGGCGGCGTGACCGTCGTCAAGGCGCAGGTCAAGACCGGTGGCCGAGGCAAGGCCGGCGGCGTCAAGGTCGCCAAGACCGTTGATGAAGCGGTCGAGGCGGCCGAAGCGATATTGGGCATGGACATCAAGGGCCACACCGTGGGCACCGTGATGATCGCCCAGGGCGCGCAGATCGCCGAGGAGTACTACTTCTCGATCCTGCTCGACCGGGCCAACCGCACCTACCTTGCGATGTGCAGCAAGGAGGGCGGCATGGAGATCGAGCAGCTGGCCGTCGAGCGCCCGGAAGCGCTGGCCCGGCTCGCGGTCGACCCCAACACCGGCATCGACGAGGCCAAGGCACGCGAGATCGTGGCGGCGGCCGGCTTCGACGAGGAGACCGGCGCCAAGATCGTGCCGGTCCTGCAGTCTCTGTGGACCGTCTACCGCGACGAGGACGCCACGCTGGTCGAGGTCAACCCGCTGGTCAAGACGGTGGACGGCGACATCGTCGCGCTGGACGGCAAGGTGACGCTCGACGAGAACGCCGGCTTCCGCCACCCCGACCACGAGGCCCTCGAGGACAAGGCCGCGGCCGACCCGCTCGAGGCCGCCGCCAAGGAGAAGAACCTCAACTACGTCAAGCTCGACGGCTCGGTCGGCATCATCGGCAACGGCGCCGGGCTGGTCATGTCCACCCTCGACGTGGTCGCCTACGCCGGCGAGGAGTTCCCGGGCCAGCCCAAGCCGGCCAACTTCCTCGACATCGGTGGTGGCGCCTCGGCCGAGGTGATGGCCAACGGGCTGCACATCATCCTCGGCGACGAGCAGGTGAAGTCGGTATTCGTCAACGTGTTCGGCGGCATCACCTCCTGCGACGCGGTGGCCAACGGCATCGTCGGCGCGCTGCAGAACCTCGGCGACGAGGCCACCAAGCCGCTGGTCGTCCGGCTGGACGGCAACAACGTGGAGGAGGGCCGGCGCATCCTCGCCGAGGCCAACCACCCGCTGGTGACCATCGAAGAGACCATGGACGGCGCGGCCCGCAAGGCCGCCGAGCTGGCTTCGGCCGCGACGAACTGACCGAAGGAACGGCATACCAATGGCTATTTTTCTCGACGAGAACTCCAAGGTCATCGTCCAGGGCATGACCGGCTCCGAGGGCATGAAGCACACGCAGCGCATGCTCGCCTCCGGCACCCAGATCGTCGGCGGCGTCAACCCGCGCAAGGCGGGCACGTCCGTCGACTTCGACGGTGGCATCTCGGTGCCCGTGTTCGGGACCGTGGCCGAGGCCATCGCGGAGACCGGTGCCAACGCGTCGGTCATCTTCGTGCCCCCGGCCTTCGCCAAGTCGGCCGTCGTCGAGGCGATCGACGCGCAGATCCCGCTCGCGGTGGTCATCACCGAGGGCATCGCGGTCAAGGACTCCGCGGAGTTCTACAACTACTCGCTCGGCAAGGTGACCCGCATCGTGGGGCCCAACTGCCCGGGTCTGATCAGCCCCGGCAAGTCCAACGCCGGCATCATCCCCGCCAACATCGCGGGCGCGGGACGCATCGGCCTGGTCTCGAAGTCGGGCACGCTGACCTACCAGATGATGTTCGAGCTGCGCGAGTTCGGCTTCTCCACGGCCGTCGGCATCGGCGGTGACCCGATCATCGGCACCACCCACATCGACTGCCTCGAGGCGTTCGAGAAGGACCCCGACACCGACGCGATCGTCATGATCGGCGAGATCGGCGGCGACGCCGAGGAGCGGGCAGCGGCCTACATCAAGGACCACGTGACCAAGCCGGTCGTCGGCTACGTCGCCGGCTTCACCGCGCCCGAGGGCAAGACGATGGGCCACGCCGGCGCCATCGTGTCGGGCTCGGCGGGCACGGCTGCCGCCAAGCAGGAGGCCCTCGAGGCCGCCGGGGTCAAGGTCGGCAAGACGCCGTCCGCGACCGCCGACCTGATGCGCGAGATCATGCAGGGTCTGCAGAAGTAGCTTCTGCCGCACCAAGGTTCACGACGGCCGTCACCCCGGAGGGTGGCGGCCGTCGTCGCGTTCAGGTCGTGGAGCAGTCCGCGGTATGCCGCGTGGGCGGCTACTTCTGGCGGGCCAGGGCGAGCAGCCGGTCGAGTTCCGCGAAGCCCTGGGCCGCCGTGCCCTGGAAGCCTTGGCCGTCGCTCGTCCCGTGGAAGACGACAGTCGTCATGGCGCCGGGCGTCGTCATGGTCGTGGTGCCGACCCAGCGATAGGCCGTGCCGGTGGCGTCGCCGGTGACCTTCTTGGTCAGCAGGAAGGTGCCGGCATGCGGCCCGCGCGTCGCGGTGACCTTGCCGTCGGCCTCGGTGCACCCCTTGGCCCGCAGTGACTGCTCCTGCGACACCTGGTCCTTCGCCCACGCCTTGCGAGCGCCTGGGTCGGCCGACTGGTCGACGCGCACCCGCTGGTGTCCGATCACGTTCGCGTCGCCCCTTCCGGCCCGGAGCTCGACTACTCCGAACTGGCCCCCGATGCCGGACAGGTAGTCGTCGGTCTCACAGAACACGCCGATGCCACCCAGATCGGCCGACGACCCAGCCGCCCCGGCGTAGGCGGGAGCGCCCGCCGCGAACCGCGCCGACGTCCACTGGGAGGCTGCGACGAACAAGTCGGACGAGGGGAGTGGGTCGGCGCCGGCGACGGGCATCTGCTCGTTGATCGCCTTCGCGCCGGGGCCGCTGGGCACTGTGGTGGTCGGCGACGGGCCCGCGGCGGCGTAGCGGTCGAGTCGTGCCTGGGCGATGCGCGCGAGCGTGGCCACCTCGTCCTCGGTGAAACCTCCGAGCGAGACGTCGTTGAACGCTGGGTCGATCACCTGGAGCAGGGTCACGCCAGCAGTACCCCCGGCGACGGCGAACCAGCCTGAACCGGCGTCGGTCGTCGCATAGCTGTAGACCGAGACATCGCCGACCAGCCCGGGCGTGACCTTGAACCCCGGTCCCGCCTGGCACTTCGGCACGCTCTGCTCGAGCGCAACGACCTGGTCCTTGAGGTCGCCCTTTCCGTCGTACTGCCAGTAGGTCGCGGCGCCGGACACCGGGGAGTTGGCCTGGGTGGCCGACTCCTGGCGAGTCGCCTTGCCCAGTGCGTCGCCGCACTCGACCCCACCGCCCTTGGTGATCGGCGTGACCGTCACCGAGCCAACGGGCAGCTGCAGCGACTCCTGCCACTCGGTGGCGACAGGCAGGACGCCTGGGACGTCGAGACTGCTCGTGGTCGTAGGGGAGGAGGAGGCGCTATTCGTGGCGCTGCGCGTCGCCGGCACCAGCGGGCTTGCGGCCTCGCGACCGAACTGGGAGTAGCCCACCGTCCCGACCACCACCGCTGCCGCGGCAGCAGCCGCCGTCCACGTGAGCAGCCGCTGGCGACGCCGCGCCATACCCCTTGCCCTGACGAAACGGACGTCGGGCAGGGGTGCGGCTTCGACGTCGGCGCGCAGCGACGTCAAGGCAGCCCGCAGCCGGGCGTCGTGCTCCGCCGTCCAGTCGTCGTGCTCAGCCATGGGGGTTCTCCTCGTGCCGCAGGGCCTGCGCGAGCTGTGCGCGGCCCCGGTGCAGGCGCGCCTTGACGGTGCCTGCGGGGGTGTTGGTCTCGTGGGCGATCTGGTCGATGGACAGGTCGCCGATGTRGTACAGGGTCACGGCTTCACGGACCGGGTCGGGCAGCGTCCGCAGTGCCGTCACGACCGCGACCCTGTCCTCGGTCGGCGGGCCCGTGGTGTCGTGGGCGCCGTGGCGTTCGTGGGCGCGGTCCTGGCTGGACTTCTTGCGCCACCCGGAGATGGCGATCCGTCGAGCGACGGTGCGCACCCAGGCGAGCGGGTCGTCGTGCGTGCGCACGGTGGACCACTGCTGCCAGGCGCGGGCGTAGGCCTCCTGGGTGGAGTCCTGGGCCACGGTGAGGTCACCGGTGAAGGCATAGACGAGGTGCACGACCCGGCGGGCGGTGTCGCGGTAGAACGCGTCGAACTCCGCCTCGGCGGACTGCGCGCCCATCGACACCCCCTGTCTGGTCGGTACTGCGGTGCCCAGCTGCACTGCACTGCCCGTCGGCACCGCAGTGCCCATCGGCACTTCAGCGCCCATCGGAACCGCTGGGGCCATCACACCGCAGCAGACGCGCTCGCGCGAGGTTGGGTTGCGGCGCGTTCGGACATTTCTCCGAGGTGTTCGGCGTTGCACGACGGCTGCGTCGTCCCGGTCGGCGACGATGGAGCAGCGATGACTGTGATGGAACTACTGCGTGGGGGCACCTCGTCGACCGACGGCGCGCCAGGCCTCGTCGCGCACCGGCGGGCCCTGGTGGCCGGGGCGCTGGCGGCGGCAGGTTCGGCGGCCGTCTTCGTCCTCCCGGCGCTGCTCGTCTGGGTGGCCGCGCCCGAGAGCACCGTGTCGTGGACCACCTCCCTGGGCGTCGGCGCGAGCCTGTGGCTGCTGGCCGGCGGCGCGCACCTGACCCTCGGTGTCGCGCACGTGACCGTGGTCCCCCTGCTCGCCTTCGGCGTGAGCGTCGTGATCGGCTCGTGGGCCGCCGCACGTGCGGCCCGTGAGGCCGCCGAGGCGCGCACCATCCGCCTCGTCCGGGACACCGTTCACGGCCCCGTCGCCTTCGCCCTCGGTGCCTGGACCGCCGGGTATGCCGCCTGCGCGCTGCTGTGGGTCCTCGTCGCGTTCCTGGCGGGTCCGAGCCCGGTCGCGTGGACGCTCGTCCTTCCCGTGCTCTTCGTGCCCACCCTCTCCGCCGCGACCGCACTGGCCAGGCTGGTCAAGGGGCGACCCGAGCTCGCCGGACCCGGTCTGGGCCGACCCTCGTGGTTCCCCGATGCCGTGCGACGCGCGGTGCGCCCGGGGCTGGAAGGTGCCGCCACGCTGCTCGGGATCGGCATGGCGCTGTGTGTGCTCTTCGTGGTGCTCCACTTCGACCAGGTGAGCCACCTCCAGGGTGAGCTGGCTCCCGGCGTCATCGGTGGCGCGGTCCTGGTCGTCGCCCAGCTGTCCGTGCTCCCCAACCTGGCTCTCTGGGCAGTGTCGTTCGTCGCCGGCACGGGGTTCTCCGCGGTCGAAGGGGCCTCGGCGACCTGGACCGGCAGCCGCACCTCCCTGTTGCCGATGGTGCCGGTGTTCGGGGCACTGCCCCAGCCGGGTGCCTTTCCGGGCCTGCTTCCCCTCGTGGTCCTCCTGCCGGTCGCGACCGGTGCCTTCATCGGCTGGCGTTCGCTGCGCGCGGTGGCCCGCCTCTCGACCGAGCGCACCAAGCTCACCGTCACCGGCACGGCCGTGGTGGTGGCCGCGGGGGCGATGGGACTGCTCGACGTCCTGGGTGGCGGTTCGCTCGGGCTCGCGCGGCTTTCCGACATCGGGGCACCGGCTGGGATGCTGACCCTCGCGCTGCTGGTCGAGTTCGGCGCCGGCGCGTCACTGGTTCTCGCATGGGACCGGTGGAAGCTCCGAGGCTGACCCTGCCCGTCGCCCTGTGGATGGACGCGGTGACCACGGCTGCGGGGGCGGTCGGTATCGTTCCTGACCGTGACTGCGCCTGAGCCCACCGGGATCGTCGTCCTGGTCTCCGGGTCGGGCACCAACCTCCAGGCGATCATCGACGCCGCGGCCGAGCCGGCCTATGGCGTCCGGATCCTCGCGGTGGGCGCGGATCGCGCGGGCATCAGCGGCCTGCACCGCGCGGCGGCCGTGGGCATCCCCACCTTCGTATGCCGCGTCGAGGACCACGACTCGCGCGCCGACTGGGATGCCGCGCTGGCGGAGCGGATCGGCGACCACGGTCCGGCCTTCGTCGTGTCCGCAGGCTTCATGAAGCTGCTCGGCCCGGCCGTCCTCGGCCGCTGGACCGTCATCAACACCCACCCCGCCCTCCTGCCGGCGTTCCCCGGCGCCCACGCGGTTCGCGACGCGCTCGCGGCCGGAGTTGCGCAGACCGGCTGCACCGTGCACGTCGTGGACGCGGGGATAGACACCGGACCGGTGCTCGCCCAGGCAGCGGTGGACGTCCTTGCCGACGACACCGAGGACACCCTCCACGAGCGCATCAAAGCTGTCGAGCACCCGCTGCTCGTCCAGGTCGTGGGCCGCGCGGCCCGCGAAGGAATCACCGTTTCCGATGGGAAGGCCACCATCCCGTGACCGAGCAGTCCACCACCCCCACCACCGATGCCCCGGACCCCGGGCGCCGGCCGATCCGCCGGGCGCTGATCTCGGTCTATGACAAGACCGGACTGGAGGAGCTGGCCCGAGGGCTGCACGAGGCCGGGGTCTCGCTGGTGTCGACCGGTGGTTCGGCCGCCCTCATCGAGGGCCTCGGCCTCCCGGTCACCAAGGTCGAGGACCTGACCGGCTTCCCTGAGTGCCTCGAGGGCCGGGTCAAGACCCTGCACCCGCGCGTTCACGCCGGGATCCTCGCCGACACGCGCAAGGCCGACCACCTGAGCCAGCTCGCCGAGCTGGAGGTCGAGCCGTTCGAGCTCGTCGTCGTGAACCTCTACCCGTTCCGCGAGACCGTCGCGTCTGGCGCCGGACCTGACGAGGTCATCGAGCAGATCGACATCGGCGGACCCTCCATGGTGCGGGCCGCGGCCAAGAACCACCCGAGCGTGGCCGTCATCACCGACCCCGCGGCATACCCGGCAGTTCTTGCAGCGGTCGCGGGCGGGGGGTTCACGCTCAGCGAGCGCAAGCGGTTGGCGGCCCAGGCGTTCGTGCACACCGCTGACTACGACAACGCGGTCGCGAACTGGATGGGCAACGCCTACACCGACACCTCCGACGGCACCGGCTTCCCCGCGTGGACGGGCGCCACGTTCCAGCGGGCCAACGTGCTGCGTTACGGCGAGAACCCGCACCAGCCGGCCGCCCTCTACACGCACTGGCGTCCCGGCGTGGCGTCCGCGGAGCAGCTGCACGGCAAGGACATGTCCTACAACAACTACATCGACACCGACGCCGCTGTGCGCGCTGCCTTCGACCACGGCGACCAGCCCACGGTGGCGATCATCAAGCACGCCAACCCCTGCGGCATCGCCGTGGGCGCCACTGTCGAGCAGGCGTATGCCGCGGCTCACGCCTGCGACCCGGTGTCCGCCTACGGGGGCATCATCGCCACGAACGTGCCGGTGACCAAGGCGATGGCGCTCGCGGCGAACGAGACGTTCAGCGAGGTCATCGCGGCTCCGTCGTTCGACGCCGACGCGCTGGAGGTGTTGCGGGAGAAGAAGAACCGTCGCCTACTCCAGCTCCCCGCAGACATGGCGGCGCACCGCGACCCGATCGAGACGCGGCCGATCAGCGGTGGCCTGCTGGTGCAGCTGCCGGACCGGATCGACGCGGTCGTCGAAGGCGAGACGCCCGGTGGCGACGACGCCTCCCGCTGGCGGCTCGTGGCTGGCGAGGCCGCCGACGAGTCGACCCTCGCCGACCTCCAGTTCGCCTGGCGAGCCGTGCGCGCGGTGAAGTCCAACGCGATCCTGCTGGCCAAGGACGGCGGCTCGGTGGGCATCGGCATGGGCCAGGTCAACCGGGTGGACTCGTGCCACCTCGCTGTGTCACGGGCGAACGCCGACGGAGCCGACCGGGCCCGTGGTGCGGTCGCTGCGTCCGACGCCTTCTTCCCGTTCGCTGACGGACTGCAGGTGCTGCTCGACGCGGGAGTGCGTGCGGTCGTCGCGCCTGGTGGCTCGGTGCGCGACGAGGAGGTCGTCGCAGCTGCCGAGGCCGCCGGCGTGACGATGTACTTCACCGGCACCCGTCACTTCAGTCACTAGCCACAGCGCGCACTGACTCCTCCCACCGGGCACTTGTTGCCGCCAGGTCGTCACTGACCCCCTTGTCGGGGCCTCTGGTGACGACGAGGCGGCAACAAGTCCCGCGGGTAGGCGACGTGTTGCCACCAGGTCGTCACTGACCCCCTTCGTGGGGCCTCTGGTGACGACGAGGCGGCAACAGGTCCGGCGGGTGGGCGACGTGTTGCCACCAGGTCGTCACTGACCCCCTTCGTGGGGCCTCTGGTGACGACGAGGCGGCAACAAGTGCGGGTGGGCGCGGGAGTCTCAGGCGGTGGGAGCGCGGTAACCCGTGGGCTCGCCGGAACCGAGGTCGACGATCGCGGCCACGGGGCCGCCGCCGTCGGGTCCCTGGTGCGCGGCCGACACCGAGACGAAGACTGCCGGGTCGCCGGTGACCGACGCGGTGACGCCGCCGACGGCCGACTTGATCTGGCGGTGCCAGTGCACGTCGGAGTCGTCCAGCATGGCGTTGCGGCGACCTCTCACGGCGCCGTCCTGGCTGACCTCGCACTTGAGGAACACGTTGACCAGTCGACCCTGGATGTCGCTCGTGTGCGGGCGGTCGGGCAGGTCGAGGCCGGCGTCCTTGATGGCGGCCCAGATGCCGTCGGCGTCGAGGGCGTCGCGCATCACCGAGTGGCCGATGCGGTAGCGACCGCCGATCCCCTTGGTGTTGCCCACCACCACGACCTGCGCCTGGTCGAGCTCGACACCGGAGGAGCACGAGGCGACCGCGGAGAACAGCGAGCGGTTGTTCATCACGTCCTCGTTGGTCGGCATCTCGATCTCGCCGAGCGCCACCGCGATGCCCAGACCGGTCGTGCCGTTGGACAGGTCCATCGACTCGTGGGTGTGGTGCGTCCAGACGGACTTGCCGCGGGACTCGGCGTCGCGAATGGTGTGGATGGTGAGCAGCGGGGTCTTGGTCTGCACGTAGTGGACGTCGGCGGGGTCGGTGATGCCGGCCTTCTCCATCGCGACCCGCACGGCCGCGGCGACCTTCTCGATCATGCCGGTGTAGCCGATCTCCTCGGGCAGGATCGGCTCGCTCATCGCGAACCCGACCGTCAGCCGCGCCTCGTCGGACTGCTCGGCCTGGTCGGCCGGGACGGTCGCGAAGATGGTCGCGTGCGGGCTGATGATCCCGTCGGTCCCACCGGACCAGACGATCGGCACCTGCTTGACCTGGTCGGCGGGCGCGCCCTTGGCGACCAGCACCTCGCGGAAGGCACGGTCGGCGATGATGCGGGTGTAGTCGTTGACCCCGCCGTTGCCCTCGGTCTTGCCGATGATGGCGATGACCCGGCTGGCGTCCATCACCCCGTCGTCGATGAGTTTGGCCAGCTCGCTCGCGTCGGACACGCTGTGGATCGGGACCTTGCGGACCTCAATGGGCTCGGGCACGGGAGTTACCTTCCTGATGACGTTGCGGTTGTTGACGATTCGGTATGCCGGTCGGTCACCACGGTGCCGACCTCGCCGGAGAGCGCGTCCGCGATGCGGTCGAGGGCGGTGATGACGCTGCGCCCACCGCCGTCACGCACGAACCGCATGGCGGCCTCGACCTTGGGACCCATCGAGCCGGACGCGAACTGGCCGTCCGCGGCATACCCCTCCATCTCGGCGAGGGTGACGCGGCCGACGGCTCGCGCCTGCGGTGTCCCGAAGTCGAGGACGGCGTTCTCGACGTCGGTCGCGATGACGAGCGCGTCGGCGCCGATGGCGCGGGCGAGCACCGCTGYCGTGAGGTCCTTGTCGATGACTGCCTCGACACCGCGGACGGTGCCGTCAGCGTCGCGGACCACGGGTATGCCGCCGCCCCCGGCCGCGACGACGACGTAGCCCGCGTGCAGCAGGGTGAGCAGGGTGTGGGTCTCGAGGACCTCGACGGGCGCGGGTGAGGCCACGACGCGACGCCATCCCTTGTCGCCGCGGTCCTCCCAGGTCTCGCCGTGCTCGATGAGCGGCCGGGCCTGGTCGTAGGGCAGGAAGCGGCCGATCGGCTTGGTCGGCGTGGCGAAGCCGGGGTCGTCGGGGTCGACCAGCGTGCGGGTCACGAGGGCAGCGACGGGGTGGTTCAGCCCCCGTGCGGCGAGAGCCGGCTCGAGCGTGTCGAGGATGGTGAACCCGATGGTTCCCTGCGTCTGCGCTCCGCACCAGTCGAGCGGGACGGGTGGGACGACGTTGGCCGCGAGCTCGTTCTTGACGAGCAGGTTGCCGACCTGCGGGCCGTTTCCGTGGGTGAGGACGACCTCGTGGCCCGCCGCGACGACCGTGGCGACGTGTCCCATCGCCCGCCCGATGGCCTCCCGCTGGGCCTGGGGGGTGGCGCTGCCGTCGGGACCGGTCATGGCGTTGCCGCCGAGCGCGATCAGGACCCGCATGCCACCTCCGTTCGTCGTCCGTGCGGCGAGCCTAGGGATGCGCGACGGCCGATGACGTTGGCAGGACCTGCCCAATGGCCGGACCCGCCTTGGCAGATGTGTTCACGTTCACCCCAGGCGGCGGTAGCGCTCCAGCCTCGCGGCCAGCCTGGCGGCCGGGTCCTCGCGGGCGAGGACGGCGAGCTCGTGCTGGATGGCTTGGGACATCCGGCGGCAGAACTCCTCGGGCTCGTCGGCCGCGTCGGGGTGCTCCGCGACGATCCGGTCCACGATGCCGGCGTGGAGCAGGTCGAGCGAGCGGACCCGTTGGCTGGTGGCGAGCTCCGGGGCGTGGCTGGTGTCGCGGTGGAGGATGGCCGAGGCGCCCTCGGGCGGCAGCGGGGACAGCCAGGAGTGCTGCGCGCTGATCACGCGGTCAGCCGGCATGACGGCGATCGCGCCACCCCCGGTGCCCTGACCGAGCAGCACGCAGACGGTGGGCGCGTCGAGCATCACCAGCTCGGCGAGGCAGCGCGCGATCTCACCGGCCATCCCGCCCTCCTCGGCTTCCTTGGAGAGTGCGGCTCCCGCGGTGTCGATGATGCTGACGAGGGGCAGCTTGAGCTCGTGCGCCAGCTTCATGCCACGCCGGGCAACGCGAAGTCCCTTGGGGGACAACGGTTCGTCGAGGGTCTGGCGGTCCCTGTCCTGACCCAGCACGATGCACGGGGCGCCCCCGAACCGGGCCAGGGCCATCAGCATCCCGGGGTCGTACTCGCCCTGCCCGGTGCCGTGCAGGGGCAGCACGTCCGTCGCCCCGAGTCGCAGGAGGGCGCGCACCCCCGGCCGGTCGGTGCGCCGCGAGCGGGTGATCGACTCCCATGCGGGGGTGTCGGCGAGCTGCTCCTTGGGCACCTCGGGGACATCGGGCAGGTCCTGCCGGGGGCCGGTCAGCACGGTGAGGGCGCGGTCGGCCACCTCCGCGAGCGCCTCGACGGGCAGGATCGCGTCGATGAGGCCGTGCTCGAAGAGGTTCTCGGCCGTCTGCACTCCTTCGGGGAACGGGTGGTCGTAGAGCGCCTCGTAGACGCGGGCCCCGAGGAACCCGATCATGGCGCCGGGCTCGGCCACCGTGACGTGCCCGAGGGACCCCCACGAGGCGAAGACGCCGCCGGTCGTCGGGTGGCGCAGGTACACCAGGTAGGGCAGTCCGGCCTCCTTGAACTCGGCGCAGGCGGCGCTGATCTTGACCATCCCCACGAAGGCCGGCGTCCCCTCCTGCATGCGCGTGCCGCCCGACGAGGGGGCGGCGAAGAGCGGCAGCTCCTCGCGGCGGGCGCGCTCGAACGCGAGCACCACCCGCTCCGCGGCCGTGCTGCCGATCGAACCGGCGAGGAAGCGGAACTCGCCGGCGATGAGGGCGACCCGGCGCCCCCGGATGCGTCCCTCGCCGGTGATGATGGCCTCGTCGGCACCGGACCGTTCGCGGGCCGCGGCGAGCTCCGCGGCATACGCCGAACCCTCCGTCGCCACCTCGCGGACCGGGCCGTCCCACGACACCCAGCTGTCGGCGTCGAGCACGGTCGTGGCGAGCTCGAGCCCGCCGAGTCGGCGCGAGGGCCTGGACGGGTCTGACATGCCACCTCCCGGGTACGAGGCGACGAGCCTAGGGCGTCAGCGTCTCGCCCGTGGGGGGAACGCCCAGCGCGAGGACGAGGTCGAGCACGACCCCGGCGTCGTCGAGGTCGTCGCCGAAGAGCTCGCGCAGCTGCCCCATGCGGTAGCGCACGGTCTGCGGGTGCACGAAGAGGCCGGCCGCCACCGCCTCGCGACGCCCACCGAACAGCAGCCACAGGCGCAGCGTCTCGACGAGCTTCTCCCGAGCCGCGGGGGACAGGTCGTCCAACGGTTTGAGGGCGCGGGCCCTGAGGTCCGTGAGGGCTTCGGGATCGGCGCTCAGGACCAGCTCGGCCAGGTGGGCGTCCGTGTCGTATGCCGTGGTGTGGCGGGGGTTCTCGACGGCCAGCAGGCGCGCCGCCCGCAGCGCCCGCCGGTAGGAGGCGGCCGTCTGCAGCCACGGCCTTGCGGGACCGAGCACGCAGCCGTAGTCGCGCAGCGACCGCAGCAGCCGACGTCGCGCGGGCGCTCGCAGGTCGGGCACCAGCAGGGCCACGTAGTCCTCGGAGGCGGCCATGTCGGGCAGGTCCTCGCCGAGGTACAGCGACCTCGGGTCGACGAGGGCTCGGGCCTGGTGCAGCCGCTCGTCCGGGACCAGCAGCACGGTGACCGTCGTCGGTGGGGCCCAGTCGGCACGCTCCGCGCGGCGGGTCGTCACCTCGTCGGACGCGCCGCGCACGAGGTCCAGGGCCAGCCGCTCGAGCCGGCGCTCCTGGCTGCGCTCCGCGGTGGCGAGCTCGTCGGCGTGACCGGCGACGCTGGCCGCGGAGAGCTCGTCGATGTAGGCGAACACCAGCTCGGCGAACTGCGCCAGGAGGGGCGCGGACATCCCGGCCCGCACCCCTACGGCCGACAGCTCGCGCCACGAGACGCGGGCGCCGATGCGGTAGGCGGACAGCAGGGCGTCCATGCTCCGCCCGCTGCGGGCCTCGCCGCGGCCCAGGGCGTAGGACGCCTGGCGCGCGGGTCCGAGCGGCGAGCTGGGGTCGTCGGACCGGGCGGCCATCGTCAGGAAGCTGCCGAGGGCCACCTGCACGGCCGACTCGATGTTGCCGACGAGGTAGTCGCGGGCCTCCGCGTAGCTGGGCACCTCGACGATGATGGCCTGGACGGCGTCGGCCGCCACCTGGGGGAGAGCGCGCTTGAGCTCACTCTGCACCTCAGGTGGGATACTGAGCTCCGCCGCGTGCTCAGCAGCGGTCCCGCTGGCCGACGTCACCATGGACTTTTGTCCTTTGCGAACAATTCTGGTCGCGATTCTCACGCGCTGTGGTCAGGAAATTACCCTACCTGATCGCCCATAGTGGAACCATGACCGCAGTTCTCCCGCTCCGCACGTCGCCCGGGTCCACCGGGCCGTCGGCAAGGTCGCGCCCGTCCCTGCGCACGGTTCTCCGCCGAGTTGCCGAGGCAGTCGTCACCCCGGTGCTGCCCGACGACTACCTCGACCTGATCGCACCCATGCGCGCCGGCGCCGACCTCCGTGGTCGCGTCGTCTCCGTGACCCCCGAGACCCGGGACGCCGTCACGGTGCGCATCAAGCCCGGTCGCTCCTGGGCCGGCCACGTGCCCGGCCAGTACATCCGGATCGGCGTCGACGTCGACGGGGTGCGCAACTGGCGCGCCTACTCGCTCACCTCCCCGGTGGAAGCCCCGGACGGAATCATCTCGATCTGCGTCAAGGCGATCCCCGACGGCAAGGTCAGCAACCACGTCGTGCGCGCCCTCCAGGCCGGCACCCTGGTCCACCTCGACCAGGCGACCGGTGACTTCACGCTCCCGTCGGCCCGTCCGGCCCGCGCGCTGTTCGTCACTGCCGGCTCGGGCGTCACACCCGTGATGGGGATGCTGCGCAACCACCTCGACGAGCTGCAGGACGTCGTCGTCATCCACTCCGCGCCCACCGAGGCCGACGTCATCTTCGCCGCCGAGCTGCGCGAGTGGGCCGAGGCCGGCCGCATCCGCCTCGTCGAGCGGCACACCGACTCCCAGGGAATGGTCGGCACCGACTCGCTGGACGAGCTCGTGCCCGACTGGCGCTTCCGCGAGACGTGGGCCTGTGGCCCCACGGGCATGCTCGACGCCTTCGAGGCGGCCTGGGCCGACGCCCAGATCGCCGACCGACTCCACACCGAGCGCTTCCGCCCGGTCATCATCGCCGAGGGCGAGGGTGGCACGGTCACCTTCGGTACCCAGCGCATCACCGTCGATGCCGACGGTTCGACCCCGATCCTCGACGCCGGCGAAGCCGCCGGGGTCCTGATGCCGTCCGGTTGCCGGATGGGCATCTGCTTCGGCTGTGTCGTGCCCCTGAAGGAGGGTGCCGTGCGCGACCTGCGCAGCGGCGACCTCACCATTGCCGCCAAGGGCGACGGCATCCGCATCCAGACCTGTGTGTCGGCGGCTGCCGGCCACTGCGAGATCGACCTCTAAGGAGACGTCATGACTGCCACCGCAGAGAAGTTTGACCTCACGATCGATGGTTCCGCTGCCTCCACCCCCAAGGCGCCGGGCGCCCCCTCCGTGCGCACCGCGACCCGGACCACGAACAGCCGGCTGTCGACCGCCATCGCCGAGCGTCGCCACGTGCCGAAGCGCTCCGGCAAGGCCGACCCCACCGCGCACCTGACCGCCGAGGACGTCGAGGCCCTGGCCATGGAGCTCGACGAGCTGCGCCAGGGAGTCCTGGACTCCCGCGGGGCCGAGGACGCGGCATACATCCGCAAGGTGATCGACGTGCAGCGCAAGATCGAGCTCGCCTCGCGCGCGGTGCTGTTGTTCTCGATCTTCCCGCCGGCCTGGATCGTCGGCACCGCCGGCCTGTCGGTCGCCAAGATCCTCGACAACATGGAGGTCGGCCACAACATCCTCCACGGCCAGTGGGACTGGATGCGCGACCCCAAGATCCACTCGACCACCTGGGAGTGGGACAGCGCCACCCCGGCCGCCCTGTGGAAGCACAGCCACAACGAGCTGCACCACACCTACACGAACGTGATCGGCAAGGACAACGACCTCGGCTACGGCATCATGCGCGTCGACGAGGACCAGCGCTGGACGCCGGCCTACCTCGGCCAGCCGATCTACAACTTCGTCAACATGTGCTTCTTCCAGTACGGCATCGCGGCCTACGACCTCGAGATCGGCAAGCAGCTCGCCGGCCGCGGTGACAAGGAGGAGTTCAAGCGCAACGGCAAGATGGTGCTGCGCAAGGTCGGTCGCCAGGCCCGCAAGGACTACCTCCTGCACCCGCTCCTGTCCGGCCCGTCGTTCCTGCACACGATCGCGGCCAACGCGACGGCCAACTTCGTCCGCAACGTCTGGACGCACTCGATCATCATGTGCGGTCACTTCCCCTCGGGCGTCGAGACCTTCGCCCGCGCGTCCATCGAGGGCGAGAGCCGCGGCGAGTGGTACCTGCGGCAGATGCTCGGGTCGGCCAACATCTCGGGCAGCAAGGCCCTGCACATCATGTCCGGCAACCTGAGCCACCAGATCGAACACCACCTGTTCCCCGACCTGCCGAGCAACCGCTACGGCGAGATCGCCCCGCGGGTGCAGGAGATCTGCGAGCGCTACGGCCTGACCTACACGACGGGGCCGCTCTACAAGCAGGTCGCGTCCGCGTGGGGCCAGGTCATCTCCCTGTCGCTCCCGAACCCGGAGCCCGGTCGCAACCGTGTCGGCATCGCCGCTCAGGCGATCGGCAAGCAGGTGCGCCGCAAGCTGCGCAACCGTCGCCCGGTCCGCACCGCCTGAGCCCGGAGCCCCTCACCCCCCCTCACCCGGCGCCCAGCGCCACGAACGACCACGTCAGCCCGCCCGGACTCCGGGCGGGCTGACGCGTTGGCGCTGGGGCCGGTCGCGGCGACCGTCACACTCGCGTGGCGGTCACCAGCAGGTACTCCCAGTCGAGCACGGTGTAGCCGTCACCGCGGTCGAACCGTTCGGCCAGGGCGACGAGGTCACGGTCCAGGGCCGCGACCTTGTCGGCATCGTCGGCGATGGCCTTGTAGACAGCGATCGTCGGGCCGTAGTTGGCCTTGAAGAAGTCGCGGAACTCCTCCGGCGTGGCGAACTGGTCCACCACGAGGTCCTGCTGCCGTGCCGTGAGCGCCTCGACCCGGTCGCCGAACAGGTCGCGCACGTGGTCCACGTGGCCCCACAGCGGCGGGGGCTGCGCGCCGGGAGGCGGCGGCGGGGCGTACGGCTTCATGGTCGCGAACATCTGCCCGATGAAGCCCTCCGGCGTCCAGCTGAGCAGGGCTATCGTGCCGCCCGGCCGGCAGGTCCGGACCAGCTCGTCGGCAACCACCTGGTGGTGCGGCGCGAACATCACGCCGACGCACGACACGACCGCGTCGAACTCGCCGTCGGCGAAGGGCAGCGCCTCTGCGTCGGCGACCCGCCAGGCGATCGTCAGGCCCTCGGCCTCGGCGTCGCTGCGCCCCTTGTCGAGCAGCTCAGGGGTGAGGTCGGTGGCCACGACCTCGGCCCCGGTGCGCGCAGCCGGGAGGGCGACGTTGCCGGATCCGGCCGCGACGTCGTGCACGCGTTGGCCAGCCGTGATGCCGGCTGCCTCGACCACGATCGGGCCGAGGGAGGCGATGACCTCGCTGGCCACGGCGGAGTAGTCCCCGAGCGCCCACATCGCGCTGTGCCTGGCCTTGAGGGCGCGGTCCTCGTCGGTGTCGGTGATCGCCGTCCCTGATGTCTGGGTTGTCATGCCGTCTTTCCCCTCTTGTTTGCTGTCGTTCGTCCGGTTGCCCCTGCGATCCCGAAGGTAGGACTGCCCGGAGGAGGGCGGCATCCGTGGAGGTACCCAACTTCGGGGTGCGTGGCGGATGCCGCAGTGCGTGTATGCCGTCAGGCGCGGGTGAGCAGGCGGGCGACGGCCGCGGTGCGGGCGGACTTCCCGTGGAGGTCGAGCTTGGCGTAGACGTTGCTGAGGTGGCGCTCGACGGTGCGGACGCTCAGCGTCAGCGCGGTCGCGATGGTGTCGTTGTCCATCCCTCTCGCGGCGAGCTGCAGGATCTCCACCTCGCGCGTGGACAACCCATCGAGGGACTGGGGGTGCCCGGAGGCGGGCCTCGCGGGCGCCGAGCCCTCGTCAGTGAGGAAGTCACGCAGCTCCGCGCAGTAGACCTGCCAGGCGGGTTCGTCCTCGAGCACGATGTGGTTGTCGCTCTCGAGGGCCACCAGTCGGGCCCCTTCGATGCCCGCCGCGAGGTAGCGGGCCTCCTCGAAGTCGTTCATCCGGTCGCCGCGTGAGTGGATCACGAGGGTGGGCAGGTCGAGCTCCCCGAGCAGGGCGCTGCTGTCGGCCGCCAGGCGCTGGCGACGTGAGCTCCGCGCGGTGTCGGCGTCGGTCGAGACCCGCTGGAGCTCGTCGAGCCAGGTGTGCTGCTCCTCGGTGGCGCGGGGGATCATCAAGGACGTGAACACGCGACGGAACGCCGAGTCGGGCCGCGCCCAGCCGACCTTGATCAGCGCGTCGAGCGTGTCGTTCATCTCGGCCTCGGTCGGGTCCTTCGACTGCTGTCCGGAGTAGCTGCCGTAGAAGACCAGCCGGGAGACCCGCTCGAGGTGCTTCGCGACGTAGGCGATCGCGACCGGCCCGCCCTGGGCCATCGCCTGCAGCGCGAAGCGGTCGATCCCGGCGTCGTCGACGACGGCCTCGAGGTCGCCGAGCCGCGCCTCGAGGCTGTGGTCGGTGACGCCTCGGTCCGAGAGGCCGTGGCCGCGCTCGTCGAACCGGATGACGGTGTTCCGACGACCCCACTCCTCGAGGTAGTGCCGCCAGACCGGGGACTGCCAGTCGTACTGCAGGTGACTCAGCCAGCACGAGTCCACGACCATCGGCGGACCGGTGCCGTGCACGGCATACGCRATCCGCACGCCGTCGGGCGCGCGGCAGAACCGGATCTCCTGCCTCGGTTGCTGCGCCTGCACGCCCACCTCCCCGATGGTACGTCCGGTCCCTGCGCTCAGTCCGGCGGTGCGTCCATCTCGTCGAGCCACGCGCGGACGCTCTCGTCGTGCTGGCCCAACGTCGGTGGCGCGAGGTGCTCACTGCGCCCACCGGCATACGCGTTGTCGTCGAAGCGGATCGGTGGCCCAGGGATCTCGATGTGCCCCAGGACGGGGTGGTCGATGTCGAGCACGAGTCCCTGCGAACGCGTCTGGTCCCAGTCGTAGACGCGGTCGATGCTGCGCACCTCGCCCGCGGGGATGCCCAGCTCGGCCAGGCGCGGGAGGAGGACGTCGAGGGGGTATGCCGCGAAGGCGGCGTTGAGGGCGGCCGTCACCTGGGGGCGGTTCACGGTGCGCTCGCGGTTCGTGGCCATGCCGGGCGTGGCAGGGTCGATGTCGAAGGCCTGGGCGAGCTTGACCCACAACGACTCGCTGCCGCAGGCCACCTGGATGTCACCGTCCTGGCAGTGGAACAGGCCGTAGGGCGACAGCGAGGGGTGGTGGTTGCCCTGCGCGTGCCCGACGTGACCGGCCACGGTGTAGGCCGTGCCCTGGAAGGCGTGGGCGCCGACGAGGGCAGCCAGCAGGCTCGTGCGCACCACCCTCCCGACACCGGTGGTGTTGCGCTCGTGCAGTGCGGTCACCACCCCGTAGGCGCCGTACATCCCGGCGAGCAGGTCACCGATCGGCACCCCCACGCGCTGGGGGGTGTCGGCGCCTGGTCCGGTCACCGACATCAGCCCGGCCTCACCCTGGGCGATCTGGTCGTAGCCGGGTCTTCCGCCCTGGGGCCCGTCGTGCCCGAACCCGCTGATCGACAGGATGACGAGTCGGGGGTTGAGCTCGTGGAGGCGGGCCGCGGAGAAGCCCAGCCGGTCGAGGACGCCCGGCCGGAAGTTCTCGATCAGCACGTCGCTGTGGGTCGCCAGCCGGGTGAGCACATCGCGACCGTCGTCGGACTTCAGGTCGAGGGTGATCGACTCCTTGTTCCGGTTGGCGCTGAGGAAGTACGTCGAGATGGGGTCGTCCTCGGGCCCGACGAACGGGGGTCCCCAGCCGCGGGTGTCGTCACCGGTGCCGGGCGACTCGACCTTGATGACGCGGGCGCCCATGTCTCCCAACATCATTCCCGCGTGGGGTCCGGCGAGGGCTCGCGACAGGTCGATGACGACGATGTCCTCAAGGGGCGCGTTCACGAGGCTGCTCACATCCAGTCGACGTCGGCCGACGTCTTGCCGTCGGCGAGGCGAGCGTAGCCGGGGCCGCGGTCGAAGAACGGCTCCTCGCCTGCGCGGGCGGCGCGCAGCTCGGCGCGAAGGGCGTCGGAACCCGCTGTGTCGACGACCGGAGCGTCCTTGGTCCCCGAGGCGACCACGCCGTATGCCGCGCGGGCGCCCTCGAAGGACACCTTGCCCCAGCGCAGGTCGCGCTCGACGTCCTCGTAGGGACGCTCGAGCGGGTCACCCCAGCCACCGCCGCCGGTGGTGCGGATCCTGATGACCTGACCCGCCTTGACCGGTTCGGCATCGGCCAGGGCGTCGACCTCGCGCTCGTCGGGACCGCCGAGGTCGATGGTGACGTTGAAGGAGCTGCCGGCCTTGCCGCCCTTGACTCCCCAGCAGGCGAGGATCGACCGGTCGGCGATGGACATGAAGTGCGCGTCCTTGAGCATCCGGATCTGCTTCTCGTAGCCCAGGCCACCGCGGAAGCGCCCAGCGCCGCCGGAGTCGACGGCGAGCCCGAGCCGCTCGACGATGAAAGGGAACCGGCTCTCGGTGAACTCGGTGGGCAGGTTCCGCGAGTCGGGCACGACGTGGATGGTGTCCTCGCCATCGGCGTAGTAGCGCCCTCCCGAGCCGCCGCCGAGCACCTCGCGCATGAGGTAGTCGTTGCCGTCGCGGTCCTTGCCGTAGACGCCGGTGTAGCGGATCGTCTCCTGGTCGGCGGGCATCTTGCCGTCGACGGCCTTGGCCACGACGCCGGCCAGCACCCCGAGCAGCCTGAGGATGACGAAGGTCCGGGCGTTCGTGGGGGCGGGGAAGATCGGCGTCAGCAGGGTGCCCTTGTCCGGGAAGCGCATCTCGATGAGCGGCACGATGCCCTCGTTGACGTCGAGCTCGGCCATCCGTTCCGGGGTGTCGGCGAGGTTGCGCAGGATCGGCGCGAGCCACTTCTTGAGGAAGTTGCCGCCGACGTAGTCACCGCAGTGGTTGATCGGCCCCTTGGCCTGCGGTGCCGTGCCGGTGAAGTCGATGATGAGCCGAGGGCCCCCGTCCCCCGGACCAGGACCCCCCGTGGGCTCCTTGGTCAGGGTGATCCGCTGGGTGTGCAGCCTGGGGTCGTCCACCCCGTCGTGCTCGGCGTAGTCCTCCCAGACGTAGGTGCCGTCGGGGATCTTGGACAGGATCTCTCGCCGGTACGTCTCCGTGGTCTGGTCGAGGATCGTGTCGAACGCCGCCTCGATGGTGTCGCGGCCATAGCGCTCGAACAGCTCGGACAGCCGCCGAGCGCCCATCAGGCAGGCCGAGCACTCGGCGTCGAGGTCGGCAGCCAGGGAGTCGGGCATGCGGGAGTTGCGGGTCATGATCCGCAGGGCGGCCTTGTTGGGAACTCCCTTGTCCCACAGCTTGATCGGCGGGACTGCCAGGCCCTCCTCGTAGACGCTGGAAGCGTTGCTGGGCATCGAGCCCGGCACCGCGCCACCGATGTCGTCGTGGTGGCCGAACGCCTGCACGAACGCCACGACCTCACCGCCGCTGAACACCGGCACCGTCACGCACAGGTCGGGGAGGTGCCCGATGCCGCCCTCGGACTCGTAGACGTCGTTGTGGAAGAAGACGTCCCCCTCGCTCATCTCCGACAGCGGGAAGTCGCGGGCGATCGGGTGCACGAGGGCCGAGTAGGACCGGCCGGTGAGCTTGCGCAGCTGCCGGTCGTGGATGCCCGCCCGGAAGTCGTGCGCGTCGCGGATCATGGGGGAGCGGCTGGTGCGCGCGATGGCGGTCTCGACCTCCATCTCGACGCTGGCCAGCGTCCCCTGGACGATCTCCACGAGAATCGGGTCGACGGTGCTTCCCGGGGGTGTGAGCCGGTTGCCGTGCTCGTATGCCGTGGGCAGGCCGGCGTTGTTCATCGCGCACCTTCTGTTGAGGTGATGGGGGCTGCTGGGGGGTTCCGCGTGATGACGAGGTTGCCGATGGAGTCGACCCGCACCGTGAAGCCGGGGTGGACCGGCACGGTGGAGCCGAACTCCTCGATGACCGCAGGACCGTCGAGGGTGTCGCCGGCCCGCAGGTCCGGACGCCAGTAGATCGGGGTGTCGGCGGTCCCGGTGTCGGCGTCGAACCAGACCACCCGCGTGCTCGTGGGCGCGGGCAAGGCGGCAGAACCGGCCGAGTTTGAAGGATCGTGGTGACCATCACCCGGACTGGCCTTCAAAGTCGCGGCGTCGCGGGTCTCGACTTCGCGCAGCTCGGGACGCGTGATCGGGCCCACTCCCGTCACCCGGAGGTTGACCCACTCGACCTGCTGGGTCGGGTCGTCGCGGAAGTCGTAGCCGTACAACGCGCGATGCTCCGCGTGGAACGCATCGGCCACGCCCGCGGCATACGCCTCGTCGACGGTGCCCTCGGGGGCGGCGACGCGCACCTCGAAGGCCTGGCCGAAGTAGCGCAGGTCGACGGTGCGCGAGTAGCGGTGCTCGTCGCGCGGGAAGCCTTCTCCGTCAAGGGCTTTCGCGGCCTTGCCGGTGAGCTCGTCGAACGTCTTCTGCACCCCCGGGTAGTCGAGCGTGGCGTGCTTGGACACCATCGTCTGGACGTAGTCGTTCTTGACGTCCACGGTGAGGAGCCCGAAGGCGGAGACGTTGCCCGGGTTCTGCGGGACGACGACCCCGGCGAGGTCGAGGATGTCCACGAGCCGGCAGCCGAGCAGCGAGCCGGAGCCGCCGAACGTCGTGAGCATGAAGTCGCGTACGTCCAGGCCACGCTTCACCGAGACCTGGCGCAGCGCGTTGGCCTGGTTCCACGCGGAGATCTCGAGGATGCCGGTGGCGCACCGGACCGGGTCGATGCCGAGCTGGTCGGCCAGGGCGTCGATGCCCGCGCGAGCGGCGTCCACATCGAGGGGGATCTCGCCGCCGAGCAGGTGCGGAGGGATCCGGCCGAGGACGACGTGCGCGTCGGTGATCGTCGGCTGGGTGCCCCCCTTGGCATAGCAGAGCGGGCCGGGATCGGCGCCGGCGGAGTGCGGTCCCACCTTCAGCGTGCCCTCGGGGGAGACCCAGGCGATGGAACCCCCACCGGCGCCGACGGTGACCACGTCGATCATCGGGATCTTGCTGGGGTAGGCCCCGACGGTGCCCTCGGTCGTCAGGGTGGGCTCGCCGTCGAGGACGACGCTGACGTCGGTCGACGTGCCCCCGCCGTCACACGTCAGCACCTTGGGGAACCCGGCCCGCTTGGCGATCAGGCCGGCCCCGAGCGCGCCCGCTGCCGGCCCGGACAGCACCGTCGTGATCGGCTGGTGCACGACCTCGTCCGCCGACAGCACGCCGCCGTTGGACTTCATGATGTAGAAGGGGATCCCGCTGGCGAAGTCGTCGAGCCGCGTGTGGATGTTGGTGACGTAGCGGCTCACGTTGGGCTTCACGGCCGCGTCGACGAGGGTCGTCATCGAGCGCTCGTACTCGCGGTACTCACGCAGCACCTCGCTCGAGATCGACACGATCGCCTCGGGGTGCTCGCGCTGGAGGATCTCGCGCATCGCCAGCTCGTGCGAGTCATTGGCGTAGGAGTGCAGGAAGCACACGCCGAGCGTGGTGATCCCGCGGTCTCGGAACCAGTGGGCCGCAGCCACGGCCGTGGCCTCGTCGAACGGCCGGAGCTCGTTGCCCTGGAAGTCCATCCGGCCACCGACCGTGCGCACGGCGTCCGCCGGCACGATGCGAGGCGGCTTCACCCAGAAGTAGGAGTTGCCGTAGCCGTCAGGGACCGCCTGGCGGGCGATCTCGAGCATGAACTCGTAGCCCTCGCTGGTGATGAAGCCGAGCCGTTCGACCTTGCCCTCGAGCAGCTTGTTGGTCGCGACCGTCGTCCCGTGGCAGACCGCCGTGATGTCCGGCCCGGCCGCACCCATGAGGTCCAGCACCTTCGCGACGCCGTTGATGAAGCCGTCCGCCGGGTTGCTCGGTGTCGACGGCGTCTTGGTCGTCACCATCTCGCCCGAGTCCTCGTCGAACGCCACCACGTCCGTGAACGTGCCGCCCGTGTCGATACCGATCCTGATCCGCCGCTGAGCCATGGGTGAGATTCAACCGGTCAGGCGTCCACCTCGCCTTGGCACATGTTGCCAACCACGCCGGTGAAGGCTGTGTCGTCAGTCCTGCGCGGGGAGCGCCGGCCCCCGCACGGCACTCCGGAGCGGGTCGGCTCCGAGCATCGGCACCGCGCGCCAGCCGAGATGCACCGTGCCGTCGGTGCGGGTGTGGAGGCGCATGGTGTGTGGGGTCTCGATGAGGCGGACGTCCGCACTGAAGCAGCCGTCACCGTCCCAGCCGCCGGAGGCGACGACGGGCAGCTCGACGCCACCCACGGCGAGCGTCGATGACGCCCACGTGCCGTCGCCCACGTCGAGGACCACCTTGGTGCCGTGGCAGTCCAGGACCATCTCGTATGCCGCGCCGCCGGGCGAGAGGCTCATCGCGGCATATGCAGGGGGAAGGGTGCTGTCCTCGGCGCGCACCCACCACCCGGTTTCCGGGCCCTGGGCCGAGGACGACGGGGTGGGGACCGCCAGGGTGGCCAACCGCTCCTCGAGTGCGGCGTCGGCGAGTTCGTCGCCGCTCTCGTCCACGTGCCCGACGGCTGGCAGGAGGTGATCCCAGAGCAGGTCGAGGACGGCCTGCATGTCGAGGGTCTCGCTGGTGATGGCGACCGCCATGTCCTGCTCGGGGAGCACGATGGCGTACTGGCCGTAGGCGCCGTCACCGCGGTAGCCGTGCCGGGCGCTCCAGAACGAGACGCCGTAGCCCTCGCGCCAGTCGGGGTTGGGGTCGGCCTCACGGTTGGGCAGGCCGGTCGGTGTCGTGGCCGTCCTGACCCAATCGGGCGACAGCAGCGCGGACCCGTCCCACTGGCCGTGGTCGAGGTGGAGCTGCGCGAGGGCGAGGATGGCCTCGGAGCCGACGTGGATCCCCGAGAACCCCAGCTCACGGCCGGTCACGGTGCGGTGCCACACCACGTCGCCCCCGCTGCGGGGGTCGAGCAGCGGCAGGACCCGCTCGCGCAGCAGCGACAGCACCGACGAGCCCGTGACCCCCCGCACGGCACCCGCGGCGAGGTAGGTGGCGGTCTGGTTGTAGGCCCAGGCCGTCCCCGGCTCGTGCTCGGGCGGGGACGCGAGGATCGCGGCCAGCACGGGGTCGGTGCGGTCGCCCTCGCTGGGCTGGTCGTAGGTCGCCCGCGTGACGTCGGGACCCCAGCCCTCCCCGTCGTGACCGGTCGCCATCGTGAGGCAGTGGCCGAGGGTCAGCCGCCGGTAGCGGTCGGGTACGTCGACCCCGGCAGGCAGGTCGCCGGGAGGCAGCAGGTCGAGGACCGGCTGGTCGAGCGAGAGCCGTCCCTCGTCGACGAGCAGCCCGACCGCCGTGGCCGTGAACGACTTGCTCAGTGAGTAGACGAGCTGGACGCGCTCGGGGGCATAGGGCGCCCACCACCCGCGCGCGACGACGTGGCCGTGCCTTGCGACCAGGAGGCTGTGCGGGTCGTGACCGTCCGACTCGAGGGCGTCGATGACGGCGAGGAGGCCGAGCGCGTCGACGCCCTGGGCCGAGGGTGTGCTGGTGGGCAGCGGCATGCCGGTCAGTCTCGTTGCCGAGGTGCATTCGTGCCACTGGTGCCACGGATCGTCGGAGACCCCGGGCCGTGCCCGCGCACCGTCCCGAGAAGGGGCGAGTCCTCAAGGAGCCAGTCTCGCCGTTGGTGCTCGCGGCCGCGAAGGTCTCTCCACAACGTGAAACCGGCCTTCGCGATCGTGCAGGCTGGTTTCGCTTTCTGAAAGTTGCTAGGCGGGCTCCGGTCCGGGCTCCGGCTGGTCCGCTCCGAAGCGGCCTCGGTGGTCGAGGGGGATGAGCGGCTTCTCGCCACGGACCTTGAGCTGCTGGACGCCCCAGGTGTTGCCATCGGGGTCGGCGAAACCGAAGAAGGTGCCTCCGTCCCGCTCGTCGAACACCGTGATCTCGCTGCACTCGACGCCTCGACCGGTGAGCTCCTCGCGGGCCGCTGCCGCATCGGCGACGACGAGCTGCAGGCCACGCATCGAGCCCGGCGCCATCTCCTGCTGCGAGGGCAGCGTGCCGATGACGATCGAGCATCCGGAGCCCTCGGGGGTCAGCTGGGCGACGTCCATGAAGTCGTTGGTGGTGCGGTGGTCGAGGGTGAAGCCGACCTTGTCGCGGTAGAACTCGATGGCCGACGTCAGGTCGGAGACGGGCAGGATGACAACTTCGAGGGTCCAGTCCATGGCGCCATCCTGCCGGGTTCGCCTCCGCGCTGTAAGGACGTCAGTGGGGGAAGGACGTCTCCGCCGGGCGTTCGAGCTCGTCGCGGTGGTTGCGGATCAGGTCGAGGTTGCGGTCCCGCAGGTGGTCGAAGCCCTGGCCGATGTTGGAGCCCGGCGTGAGCGAAGACAGGGCCGTCGCCGGGTCGAGCAGGGCCGATACCCACCCCTCGTGCGACGCGGCCTTGGCGGCGATGTGGGCGTTCGGCGTCACGATGTGCGAGTTGCCGAAGTAGAGCACCCCCGCCGGGTCGATGCCGGTGGCGTTGGCGCCGATGACGTAGACGTGGTTGTCGTAGGCGCGTGCCCGAGACGTCAGCTCCCAGATGTCGGCCGACCGCAGCAGTGCCGACGGCCGGGCGATCACCTCAGCCCCCTGCACGGCCTGGATCCGGGACAGCTCGGGGTAGTCGCCGTCGAAGCAGATGATCATGCCGATCCTGCCGAGGTCGGTGTCGCAGACAGTCACGGTGTTGCCGGGGGTCACCCACCCGCCACCGTCCACGTGCTCGGTGCAGAACGGGTGGGTCTTCCGGTAGACGCCGATGACGTCACCAGAGCGGTCGATCAGCACCGAGGAGTTGTAGACGACCCCCCGCTCGGGCCCACGCTCGTAGGTGCCCAGCACTGCATACACGCCGAGGTCGCGGGCCACCGCCTGCACCGGCTCGGTGACGGGTCCGGGGATCTCGGACACGAGGTCCCAGAGCTCCTCGGTCGTGCAGTCGGGGGTGAACCCGGTCGTCGCCGACTCCGGGAGCACGACGAGCTCGGCGCCCGTCGCGTCGACGCAGCGCCGCGTGAAGTCGACGCACTTGTCGAGGTTCTTGCGCACCGACTCCGGGGACAGTGGTCCCGGCACCGGCGCGAGCTGGATGGCAGCGGCTGTGAATGCACGCATCAACGTCCTCCGATCGCCCATCCCACGATAACCCCGGCCAGTGCGATCGCCCCGCCCGTGAGGACGCCCCAGGCATACGGACGGCCGCCGTACGCTGCCGTGGAGGTGCCGACCCCCTGGATGGGCCGGGGGCCGCTGGGCACCTCCTCGACGGAGACGCCGGGGCTGACGCCCTTGCCGGCCTTCTTCTCCTGGCGGACCCCGGCGATGTCGTCGTCCACCGCCTCGAAGAACTGCCCGGCCATCTTCCTGGTCACACCGGCGAGCATCCGCTGACCGACGCCACCGATCACCCCGCCGACCGCTGCGTCGGCGTCGTAGCTCAGGTCCGTGCCACCGCCGGCCGAGGGCGCGAGGCGAACCACGACGTCCGCGTCGACCGTGCCCGGGCCGCCGGCGCCCTGCGCCTTCATCGTGAACTGCTCGGGATGCTGCGGGTCACGCAGCGCGACCTTGCCCTCGTAGGTGCCCTTGATCGCCGCGACACCCGCGGTGACGGTCATGGCGTACTCGTCGGGGCCGACCTCGGTGAGCGCCTCGCAGCCGGGCAGGCAGCGGGCCAGCACCTCGGGGTCGTGGAACGCGTCCCACACCTGTTGGGGCGTCGCCTTGAGGGCGGCGGTGCCGGAGATCTTCATGGTGCCTCCTGGGCAGGCGGGGCGGGTGCGGAGCCTGACGACGTGGTGGGTGCAGGTGGGGCCGAGGTATGCCGCGTGCGGGCGAGCGAGGGGATCTCACCGCGGGCGTGCCGCTGGCGCAGCTCCCACAGCTCGACCGGGGAGATCGGCATCGAGGTGATCGGGAAGCCCTCGGCGTCCTCGATGGCCGAGGCGATGACCGCCGTCACGGGGATGCAGCCGGCCTCGCCAGCACCCTTGATGCCCAACGGGTTCAGCGGCGACGGGGTCTCGAGGTGGTCGGTCTCGATGTGCGGCACCTCGGAGGCGTAGGGCATCAGGAAGTCCATGAAGCTCGCATTGAGCAGCTGCCCGGACTCGTCGTAGACCATCCGCTCGTAGAGCGCTCCACCCACGCCCTGGGCGACGCCGCCGTGGACCTGTCCCTCGACGATGAGCGGGTTGATCATGTTGCCGCAGTCGTGGATGACGCAGTAGCGCAGGATGCGGATCTCGGCGGTGACCGGGTCGGTCTCGACGATCGCCGCGTGCATGCCGTTGGCGAAGGTGGCCTGGGTCGGCGAGTAGAAGTCCTTGCCCTCCAGGCCGGGCTCGTCGTCGTCGGCGACGGGGGGCTTGTCGGGGTCGTTGCTCCCGGCGAACTGGGTGGCCGCCTTGGCCGCGTCGTCGAAGGCGTAGCGCAGCGGGTTGGACATGACGGAGATGGTGCCCAAGGACATCGTGGTTCCGGGGGCACCCTTGACCTGCACGATGCCGTCGACGATCTCGAGGTCCTCAGCCGACACCTCGAGGGCGTCCGCCGCGATGCGAAGTGCCTTGGCCCTGACGTTGCGCGCGGCGAGGGCGATCGCGTTGCCGCTCATCACCGCTGCGCGGGAGGCGAACGTGCCGACGGCATACGGCATCCGGCGGGTGTCGCCGGTGGTGACGAAGACGTCCTCCAGGCGCACGCCGAGCTCCTGCGCGACGATCTGGGCGAACGACGTCTCGTGTCCCTGGCCCTGCGAGGTCAGGCCGGTGGACACGTTGACCCGACCACTCGTCTCGATCTGGATGTGACCGCCCTCGTAGGGGCCGACGCCGGTGCCCTCGACGTAGCAGCCGATGCCCAGCCCGACCCGGCGACCCTCCGCCTCGGCCTGGGCGCGGTAGGCCGCGAAGTCGTCCCAGCCCACGAGGGCCTTGAGCTTGGCGAGGGAGGCGGGGAAGTCGCCCGAGTCGTACTTGAGCGGCCGCCCGTCCTGGAAGAGCAGCCCGTGGTCGTAGGGCATCTCGCTCGGGAGGATGAAGTTGCGCGACCGCACCTCGGCCCGGTCGAGACCCAGGCGGTCGGCGATGGCGTCCATCGTGCGCTCCATGGCGAAGCAGCCCTGCGGCCGTCCGGCGCCGCGGTAGGGCGTCACGAGCACGGTGTTGGTGTAGAGCGACCAGAACTCACACCGGTAGGCGCCCGGCTTGTAGGGACCGAGCAGCTGGGTCGAGGTGATGATCGGGACGATGATGCCGTAGGGGGTGTAGGCACCGTTGTCGTGCCAGAACTTCACGTCGAGACCGAGGATGCGCCCCTCGTCGTCGAAGCCGACTCGGATCTGCTGCAGCTGCCCACGCTCGTGCGCGCTGGAGATGAAGTGCTCGCGACGGTCCTCGGTCCACTTCACCTCCTGCTCGAGAAGTCTTGCGGCCCAGGGGATCAGGACCTCTTCGGGCCACGGGTGGTTGATCTTGACCCCGAAGCCGCCGCCCACGTCAGGGGCGATGCACTCGACCTTGGCGAGCGGCAGGTCCAGCTTGGCGGCCACGGCTGCCCGGACCCCCGTCGAGGTCTGGGTGGAGGAGAAGATGCGCAGCTCACCCTTGTCGGTGTCCCACCGGGCCAGGACGCCCTTGCCCTCCATCGGCATGCAGGCGCTGCGCTCGATGTCGAGGTCCAGCTCCAGCGTGTGGGGCGCGGCGTCGATGGCCGCGTCGACGTCGCCGACCTCCTGGAGCATGCGACAGGCGACGTTGCCGGGCACGTCCTCGTGGACCAGCGCCGACCCGTCGCGGGCGTTGGCGATCCCGACGACGGGGGTGAGCAGCTCGTAGTCCACCCGGATCCGCTGGCAGACGTCCTCGGCGACGTAGCGGTCGCGGGCGACGACCATGACGATCGCCTCGCCGACGTAGTTGACCTCGTCACGCGCCAGGGCGAACTGCGTGCGGCCGTGGGTCAGGGTGGGGTGGGGGATGAGCAGGGGGAGCGGTTCGCCGACCTTGCCCGGCAGGTCCTCGTGGGTCCAGATCCCGACGAGTCCGTCGATCTCGAACGCGTCGGTGACGTCGATGTCGACGATGCGGGCGTGCGCGTGCGGGCTGCGCACGAAGGCGGCAGCCAGCGCGCCGTGACCCATGTCGTCGAGGTAGCGACCGCCGCCGGTGACCAGGCGCGGGTCCTCCTTGCGCGTGATTCGCGCCCCGAACATCTGGGTCGTCACGTCGCCTCCCCGGTCTCGGCCCCACCGCTCGCCAGCTCAGCGGTATGCCGCGTGCCCGGCTCCGCGGCATACCCCGCGCGTCCGCGCTCGGCACGGATCTCGGCTGCGCGCAGGACGGACTTCACGATGTTCTGGTAGCCGGTGCAGCGGCACAGGTTGCCCGAGATCGCCTCGCGAGCTTCCTCTGAGGTCGGGTGCGGGTGGTCCTCGAGGTAGGCGGTGATGGTGGTCAGGAAGCCGGGCGTGCAGAAGCCGCACTGCAAGCCGTGGCACTCGGTGAACGCCTGCTGGACCGGGCCCATGGCCTCGATGGTGCCGAGGCCCTCGACCGTGGTGATCTCGTGGGCCTGGGCGGTGACCGCGAACATCAGGCAGGACCGCATCGGCTGGCCGTCGACGAGCACGGTGCAGGCACCGCAGACCCCGTGCTCGCAGCCGACGTGGGTGCCGGTGAGTCGCAGGTCGTGGCGCAGGAAGTCGGACAGCAGGCGTCGGGCCGGAGCCTTCGCGTGGCGGGGGACCCCGTTGACCGTGACGGTCAGGTCGAGCAGCTCTTCGATGGCCGGTTCGGTCATGCTGCTGGACCCTCCGTGTCGTGTGAGCTCCGTTGCCAGGCAAGGGAGCTCGCGGCGGCCTCGGCCAACGTCAGTCGGGCGAGCTCGGCTGCCAGCATGGCTCGGTACTCGGCGGTGGCGTGGATGTCGCCCTCGGGCTCGATGGCGTCGCGGACGAGGTCGGCCGACGTCGACCAGTCGACGGCGCCCGGCTCCTGCCCCACGAACAGGGACGTCACGTCCAGGGTGCGGGGGACGTCGGTGACCGAGACGAAGGACAGGCGGGCGTCCGCCACGACACCGTCGGTCGTGCGGACCGCGGCGGCCACGCCGGCCATCGCGTAGTCGCCGTGTCGGCGGGCGCGTTCCATGAAGGCCGTGCCCGTGCCGACAGCGAACCGCCGGAACCGCACCGCGACAGCCAGCTCCTCGGCCTCCAGGGACGTCTCGAGGGCGCCCTGGAAGAAGTCGGCCACAGCGATCTCGCGGGAGCCGGACGTTGAGACCGCCTCGACGACCCCGTCGGTGAGGGCGAGCATCGCGGGCATCTCGCCGGCAGCATCGGCGTGGGCGATCGAGCCCACGGTGGTCCCCCGGTTGCGGATGACGGGGTGCGCCACGTTGACCAGCGCCTGGCGCAGCAGCGGCAACGCGGCATACGCCTCGTCGTGGTGCTCGAGCTGCGCGTGGCGCACCAACGCACCCACCCGCACCTCGGTGTCACTGACGGTCACGTCGGCGATGCCGGCGACCTGGTTGATGTCGACCAAGTGGGCGGGGGAGGCGAGGCGCATGTTCAGGATCGGGATGAGGCTCTGGCCGCCCGCCAGGACCTTCCCTTCGTGCCCGACCTCGGCCAGCACCGCGACCGCCTCTGCGACGGTGCGAGGGGCGTGGTGCACGAACGGGGCGGGCTTCACGGACTGATCCTGCCTTCTCGAGTCGGTGGGGGCTAGTTCCGCACTGGAGCGGTGGGCGGGGGAAAGGGTGTGGGCCCCCGATGCTGGATCGAGGGCCCACACCAGGGGGGTCAGCGTCGGGTGTCGCCCTGGTACAGGTCGTCGATCCCGTCGCTGTCGCCATAGGTGTCCTTGCCGCCGACGGTCAGCACCGTGCCCTCGGCCCGAGCACGCAGCTCGGCGGGTGCCAACGCTTTGGCGACGTGGTAGGCCACGACGGCCACGATCGTGCCGAGCGCGATCCCGGTGAGGGAGAAGCTGTCGGTGAACTTGAGCGTGACGTTGCCGATGCCGATGACGATGCCCGCGGCGACGGGCACCAGGTTGATCGGGTTGCCGAAGTCGACGCCGTTCTCCTTCCAGATCTTGGCGCCGAGCAGGCCGATCATGCCGTAGAGCACGACCGTGATGCCGCCCAGGACGCCACCGGGGGTCGACGCCACGAGGGCACCGAACTTCGGGGAGAACCCGAACAGGATCGCGACGAGCGCGGCGACGTAGTAGGCGGCCGTCGAGTAGACGCGCGTCGCCGCCATGACCCCGATGTTCTCCGCGTAGGTCGTCGTCGGCGAGCCACCCACCGCGGAGGCCACCACCGTGCCGAAGCCGTCAGCGGCGATGGCTCGGCCCATGTAGGGGTCGAGGTCGGTCTTCGTCATCTCGGCGACGGCCTTGACGTGGCCGGTGTTCTCCGCGATCAGGGCGATGACGGCGGGAACGACCAACAGGATGGCGGCCATCGAGAACGAGGGTGCGTGCCAGCCCACGACCTCCTTGCCGGCAACGACCTCGGTGTGCGGGGGGAACCCGAACAACGCGGCGTCCTTGATGCCCTGGAAGTTGGTGCGGAAGTGCGTGGTGATCTTGCCGGCGCCGGGGTCGAAGGCCGTGATCTGGCCAAAGCCCTTGTCGAACAGCCACGACACGACGTAGCCGAAGATGAGCGCGAGGAAGATCGCGATCCGGCCGATGAAGCCCTTGAAGGCGACCGCACAGATGATGGTGAAGGTCATCACCAACAGCGCAACCCACTGGTCCTGTGGCCAGTAGATGTTGGCGACCACGGGGGCGAGGTTGAAGCCGATGAGCATGACCACGGCACCGGTCACGACAGGCGGGAGCACCTTGTGCAGCACGCTCGATCCGAGGAAGTGGATGAGCACGCCCACGAGCGCCAGCACGACACCCGCGACGAGGATCGCACCCGTGACGGTGGCGGAGGTGGCCCCCGCCTGTGCCCGGATGGCGACGACGGCGCCGACGAACGAGGCCGACGTCCCGAGGTAGCTGGGGACCTTGCCCTTGACGATCAGGAGGAAGCAGATCGTCGCGACCCCGCTCATCATGATCGCGAGCTGGGCGTTGAGCCCCATGATCAGGGGAAAGACGAACGTCGCTCCGAACATGGCCACGACGTGCTGGGCGCCGAGCCCGACCGTCTTGCCCCACGACAGTCGCTCATCGGGAGCGACGACGTCGTCGGGGCCCATGGTGCGACCGTCTCCGTGCAGTTTCCAACCCAGGCCCAATGACATGCGGACTCCTTATCCACCAGCGGGGCCACCCCTTGGTGACGTGGCCCACAGTCCCGTTCGGGATAGGCGAAAACTAGCGGCCAGACCGCCCGCTGCATTGGGCAATTGTTGCTATCGGGGCCGGAGCGGCTTTCGGCAGAGTATGCGGAGTGGCGCGCTCGCTTTGCGGGCTCGGCAGGAGTCGAATGGGCTGTGCCGCGTCCCTCCCGCCAGAGGGCGCGGCACCTTCATGCCCGGGCGGCATACCTGCGGGGTCAGATGCCGCGCATCTGGTGCACCTTGAGGGCCAGGGCCAGCTTGAGCCGCAGCTGGGGGTCGGTGGTGAAGGGGCCGAGCATCTTCTCGAGCTTCACGATCCGGTAGCGCAGCGTGTTGTAGTGGAAGAACAGCTGGCGGGCCGTCTCGGCGACGTTCATGTTGGTGTCGATCAGGATCGAGAGCGTGCGGCGCAGGTCGACGTTCTCGGGGGAGTCGTCGGCCGCCAGGCCGCCCAGCGACTCGTCCACGAACCGGCGCAGGTCGGCGCTGTCGGGGATCAGCGCGAGGAGGCGGAAGACTCCGAGGCCGTCGAAGTGGGTGACCGCCGAGTCGCCGTGGAGCTGGCGCCCGACACTCACCGCGCTGAGCGCCTCCTCGTAGGCCTGGGGCAGGTCCGCGACCGAGTCGATCGGCCGCGAGACGCCCGTGGAGAAGGTGCGCCGGCCGCCGCCGCCGATGCCGCTGATCACCCGGACGACCTCGGAGACCGTGCGCATGATGGAGTCGGTGTCCGCGCTCGGGGAGACGCCGCACAAGGCGACGACCTCCTGGCTGAACCCCATGACGGGGGCTCGTGGATCGCGCACCGCCATCGCCTGGCTCCACGCCCGCGAGAAGCGTTCCTGCAGGACCCCGACCTCCTCCGGGGGGCGCGTCGAGTGCGCGTCGTCCTCGTCGGTCTCGGCCACGACCACCACGAGCCTGCGGTCGATGTCCCAGCCCAGCGAGGCCGCGTGGGCAACTGCTTCGGTGGGGGAGCCGGCCCGTCCCGACAGGGCGTCGCGCAGGAACTCGGCGCGGTACTTGCTCTCGACCGCAGAGACGGCCTGCTCCTTGGTGATGGCCAGGGCCGCCACTGTCGCCGCGCGCTCCAGCAGGTGGACGTCGTCGGCGGTGAGGGGGCGGTCACCCACGAACGCGGCCAGCAGCCCGTGGTTGAGGTTGCCCGCCGCGATCCGCACCATGGCGCGACGGGCGTTGGCGCCGTGCGCGGGGCGGATGCCGACCGGTTCGTGCTCGGTGATCAACCGCCCGGTGCGGTCGAAGCAGTCGAGGGCCAGGGCCGCCGCGAGGTCGTCCTCCGAGCCTGCCCTGGCCAGCACGCGACCGTCGCTCGTGGTCACCATCGCGGCGCCTCCGAGGAAGCCGGCCAGGCGCTGGCAGAGGTCCTCCAGCCCGCCACCGGCCAGCACGACCCCGACCAGGATCTGGTGGGCCTCCTCGACCCGTTGGAGGATGCCCGACTGCTGGTCCAGCACTGCGCCGAGGACGTCGGTGACCATCCGCTCGGGCGCGGCCGTGGCGGAGGCCAGCACCAGGGGGAGGCCCGTTGCGGCAGCTCGGGTGCGCCAGTCGCGGAGCTGGACGGTGGTACCGCCGGCGATGGCGATGGCCGTGGCGCCGTCCACCGAGGACTGTTCGAACGGGTCGCGCCCGGCCGCCTCCCACGCCGCGACGGTGTCGGCGTCCGCGCAGACGAGGTGCTGGCGCGGGTCCGGCGCGGCGCCGAGCAGCGAGGCCCGCATCACGCCGCGTGGCGGCTGCTCGGGGTCCTGGAGCAGCTCGGCGCCGGCAAGCGACGGCAGGGCCAACACGGCCTCGAGGCTCACCCCGCCGACGAGGTCGTGGCTGGGCGCCTGGGTCGGGGGGGCCGCTGGCAACTCCGCGTCAACCAGGCTGCCATCCTTGGCAACATTCACCATGAGGCGACTGTAACGGCAGTCGATAGCGTCGCTGCGTCAGTCCGAGGAAACGAGGAACCCGTCCGCGCCGGAGGTCGTTCGTGACAGCGTCCGTGACTGGGCTCGCGTCAGAGCTCGCGACTGGACCCGAGCCGTTGTGGCCTGCCGCGGTGTCCGAGCGCGCGGTCGCGCTGGTGCACGGGCCGGCTCGCAGGGCGACGGTCCTCGGCACCTTCCCCACGGCGCTGTACCTCCAGGTGGGCAGTCACGCGCGAGTCCTGCCCATCGTCACGCCCGGCGGCCTGCGTCTGCCGACGGCCCTGGCCGTGGCCACGCCGTTGCCCACCGTCGGGTGGGGTGTCCAGCCGGGCGACCACGTCGTCGTGGGCGGCGGAGACGTGCTTCTGCCCTACGTCACGATCCGGGCCGTCCGCAGGTGGAGGCCGCACCCGGTCCACAGCGCGGCGGTCCACCAGGGTCGCGTCGGCGCCCGCCTCTCGTCCCTTCGCCTGGGCTGGCGCACCCCTGCGCGAAGCCTGACCGAGACCCTGGCGAAGGGTGACCGGGACGCCCTCCCGGATCGGGTGCACGCGCTCGTGGGCACGGGCCCCGGCCTGACCCCCAGCGGCGACGACGTCCTGTGCGGCGTGCTTCTCGGCCTGCGCCTGCACCCGCGCGGCTCGGACTCGCTGGTGGACCGGTTGTGGCACGCGGTGCTCCCGAGGCTCAGCTCCACCACGAGCCTTTCGGCCGCGCTGCTCACCGAGGCGGCCGAGGGGTATGCCGTGGTGCCAGTCGTGCGCCTCACCGAGGCTCTCGCGGGCTTCGACCCCACCGACCCGGCCGCGTCCGGCGAGGTCGACCTGGCCGTCCGGGCCGTGCTCGCCATCGGCCACTCGTCGGGGGCCGACCTGCTGGGCGGGCTCGCGGGCTGCCTCGACGCCCTCGACGCCCTCGACGCCCTCCACGCCCTCGGGGCCCTCTTCCCCCTCGACAGGGTGGACCACACCGGTCCGCTCGCCCAGCCCCCAGGACCGGCCATGACCCACAGGAGCCTTCAGTGACCGACCACCTCGAACTGCGCGGCGGGGCCTACTACGACTCAGTCAGCCTGATGCAGGTCTCCCGGCAGGTCGCCGGGGCGCCGGGCGTGGCCGCAGCCCAGGTCGCCATGGCCACCGAGCTCAACCTCGAGGTGATCGGCGGCATGGGGTTCTCGGTGCCGGACAGCGCCCAGCCCAACGACCTCGTCGTCGCGATCCGAGCCGACGGGGAGGACGGCGTCGCCAACGGGTTGGCCGCCCTCGAGACCGCGCTGGCCGCCCTCAAGTCGGCTGGTTCCAGGGCCGGTGGGTTCGGCGAAGTGCCCGCGCCGCGCACGCTCGGACGGGCCGTCGCCGTCGGAGGGGCCAACCTCGCCCTGGTCTCCGTCCCGGGGCAGTACGCCACCGTCGAAGCCTTCGACGCCATCGACCGGGGCGTCTCGGTGATGCTCTTCTCCGACAACGTGCCGGTCGAGGACGAGGTGCGGCTCAAGGACGCCGCGGCCGCCCGCGACGTGCTGGTGATGGGTCCGGACTGCGGGACTGCCGTGGTCGGCGGGGTCGCGCTCGGCTTCGCCAACGTCGTCGAGCGGGGACCGATTGGCATCGTGGCGGCCTCGGGCACGGGCGCGCAGCAGGTGATGGCGTTGCTCGATGCCGCCGGTGTGGGGGTGAGCCACTGCCTCGGGGTCGGGGGGCGCGACCTCTCGGCTGCCGTGGGTGGGCGTTCCACGAGGCAGGCGCTCGCGGCGCTCGCCGCGGACGCAGCAACCGAGTCGATCATCGTCGTCTCCAAGCCGCCGGCCGCCGAGGTGCTCGCCGACCTCGAGGGGTATGCCGCGGGGCTGGGCAAGCCGGTCCACTGGGCGACGCTCGGGGCAGGTCGCCCTGACCTGACGGCGGCCGTCGAGGCCTTCCTCCGTGAGTCCGGGCGGGACGTTCCGACCTGGCCCTCGTGGCAGCCCCTCCTCGACCCCGAGTCCTTGCCGGACCCGACGGGTCCCGGCACGTCGGATCCCGCGAAGACCGATGGGGCGGGGGCGCAGGCGGGGGAAGCGCCCCGTGGCAGGTACCTGCGCGGTTTGTTCTGTGGAGGCACCTTGGCGGACGAGGCGATGCTGGTCGCGAGCGGTGCGCTCGGCGGCATACGGTCAAACATCCCGCTCGCCCCTGAGCTGGCGCTCGACGCGGACCTGCGGGCCGACGACCACGTCGTGATCGACTTCGGCGACGACGGGCTGACCCGCGGCAGGGCGCACCCGATGATCGACCCGACCTTGCGGCTGGAACGGATCGCGGCGGAGGGTGAGGACCCCCACTGTGGAGTGCTCCTGCTCGACCTGGTCCTGGGTCATGGTGCCCATCCCGCCCCGGGGCCCGAGCTCGCCGGAGCGATTCGTCGTGCTCGTGAGGCGGCGCGGGCCGGCGGGCGCGAGCTGCCGGTGGTGGTCTCGCTCACCGGCACCCGCGGCGACCCCCAGGACGTCGGCGCCACGGCTGCGACACTCTCCGAGGCCGGCGCATCGGTCCACCTGTCCAACGCCGAAGCCACCAGGACGGCCCTGTCGCTCCTGTCCGACGCCGACCCCACCGGAGGATCCCGATGACCGCGACTCTGCACGGGCTGCTCGGCGCGGACCCGGTGCTCGCCACGGCCGGCGCCTCGATGTTCGCCGACGCGCTGCGCGACCAGGCGGTCGTCGTGACCGAGACGGACTGGCAGCCGCCGCTCGACGGGACGGCACCCCACCTCGGCATCGTCCTCGGGGACGCGCGCCGCACCGATGCGAACGCCCTTGCGCTGCAGCGGATGACCGCCGCCGGGGCGGACTTCGTCGACGTGCGTCCGGCCCAGGAGGCGCTGGGGCTCGAGCGCGGGACGTTCCTGCACGCGGGTCCTCCGATCGAGTGGGACCGCGCGTCCGGCCCGCTCAAGGGCGCCCTCATCGGCGCGATGCTCTTCGAGGGGATGGCCGACACGGCCGAGGCGGCGGAGGCCGCCCTGGCCCGCGGTGACGTCCAGCTCGAGCCGTGTCACCACCGCGACGCCGTGGGTCCCATGGCCGGCGTGATCTCACCCTCGATGTGGGTCTACGAGCTGCGCGACGAAGTTC
Source organism: Pedococcus sp. P2_D9 (assembly GCF_056404275.1). Classification (NCBI taxonomy): domain Bacteria; kingdom Bacillati; phylum Actinomycetota; class Actinomycetes; order Micrococcales; family Intrasporangiaceae; genus Pedococcus; species Pedococcus sp. P2_D9. The sequence continues at coordinate 66,468 of NZ_JBFUEI010000009.1, read as the reverse complement.
ACGACCACACGTCCTGGTGCTCGCTCAACGAGGGACTGGGCAAGGTGTTGCGCTACGGCGCCTTCGGCCCCGAGGTCATCGGACGGCTGCACTGGATGAACTCCGTCCTGGGGCCGTTGCTGCAGCAGGCGATCCGCGCCGCCGGACCGATCGACGTCAAGTCGATCATCGCCCAGATGCTCCAGATGGGCGACGAGGGCCACAACCGCAACCGCGCCGGCTCGCTGATGCTGCTGCGCGAGCTGCTCCCCTCGCTCATCGTCGCCGACGGGTCGCCGACCGACATCGCCGAGGCGGTGCGCTTCTCGGGTGCCAACGAGCACTTCTTCCTCAACCTGGGTATGCCGGCCTGCAAGCTCTCGACGCTGGCGGCGGAAGGGATTCCGGGCTCCACGGTCGTCACCACCATGGCCCGCAACGGGACCGACTTCGGCATCCGGACCGCCGGCACCGGGGCTCAGTGGTTCACGGGCCCGGCCAACACCCCAGAGGGCCTGTTCCTGGGCTCCTACGGACCGGACGACGCCAACCCAGACATCGGCGACTCGGCGATCACCGAGACCGCGGGCATCGGCGGTTTCGCGATGGCGGCCGCCCCGGCCATCGTGCGTTTCGTCGGCGGCGACGTGCCGCTCGCCCTGCGGGCCACGCGCACGATGTACGAGATCACCGTCGGCGAGCACACGGCATACCAGGTGCCCATCCTGGAGTTCCGCGGGACGCCGACCGGGATCGACGTCGCCGCTGTGGCGCGGACCGGGATCCTGCCCCAGATCAACACCGGCATGGCCGGTCGCGTGGCGGGGACCGGCCAGGTGGGCGCCGGGCTGGTGACGCCACCGGCCGAGTGCTTCACCCAGGCGATCGCCGCCCTTGCGGCCAAGGCGCAGTCCTGAGGCCCGGTGATGCGTCGGCGATTCGTGGTCGCCGACGGAGGTGAGGCGGCGGCGTGGCAGGATACGGGCTCGTGACGGCACGTATCCTCGACGGCAAAGCGGTCCTGGCGACCATCAAGGACGAGCTCCGCGGACGGGTCGACGTGCTGCGCGAGCACGGCGTCGTGCCAGGGCTCGGCACCGTGCTCGTGGGCGATGACCCAGGCAGCCGGTGGTACGTCAACGCCAAGCACCAGGACTGCGCCGAGATCGGGCTCACCAGCATTCGTCGCGACCTGCCCTCGACCGCCACGCAGGCCGAGGTCGAGGCCGTCATCGACGAGCTCAACGCCGACCCGGAGTGCACGGGGTTCCTCGTGCAGCAGCCGACCGGGCTCGACGAGTTCGCCCTGCTGTCCCGGGTCGACCCGACCAAGGACGTCGACGGGCTGCACCCCACCAACCTGGGCTGGCTCGTCCTGGGCAAGCCGGCGCCGCTGCCCTGCACCCCCGCCGGCTGCATCGAGCTGCTGCGCAGGTTCGACGTGCCGATTGCCGGCGCACGGGTGGCCCTGGTCGGTCGCGGGATCACCGTGGGTCGCCCGCTCGGGCTGATGCTCACCCGACGCAGCGAGAACGCCACGGTCGTCCTGTGCCACACCGGCACCCGCGACCTCGCCTCCGAGGTGCGCCAGGCCGACATCGTCGTCGCCGCAGCCGGCCAGCCCGGGCTCATCACGGCCGACATGGTCAAGCCCGGAGCCGCGGTGCTCGACGTCGGCGTCAGCCGGATCATCGCCGAGGACGGCAAGTCCAAGGTCGCCGGAGATGTCGCTGACGACGTGGCCGAGGTGGCCGGCTGGGTCAGCCCGAACCCCGGAGGCGTGGGTCCGATGACCCGCGCCATGTTGCTGTCCAACATCGTGGCAGCCGCCGAGCGTCAGCTCGTCGAGACCTCGGCCTGACCCGGATGACCGCGCCGCGCCTGGGCTGGTGGTGGGTCGCCGCCCCGGTGCTCCTGCTCGGCGTGGTCCTGTTCCTTCTCGACGAGGTTCGCCCGGCCGGCTACGTGATCGCGGGCGGCCTCGGCTTGGCCGCGCTGCTGCGGCTGGTGCTCCCCACCGCGCGCAGCGGTGGCCTTGCCGTCCGATCGCGAGGCGTCGACGTGGCAACCATGGCGGTCCTCGGGGTGGCGTTGGCGTTCATCACGTCGGTGCTCGACCTGCGTCCCCGCGGCTGACTGCGGGACTTGTTGCCACCTGGTGGTCATCAGGGGCCGGGATCTGGCCTGCGTGACGATCTCCCGGCACCAAGTGCGGGGCGCGCGGGACTTGTTGCCACCCGGTGGTCATCAGGGGCGGGGATCGGGGCCCGGTGACGATCTCCCGGCACCAAGTGCGGGGCGCGCGGGACTTGTTGCCACCTGGTGGTCATCAGGGGCCGGGATCTGGCCTGCGTGACGATCTCCCGGCACCAAGTGCGGGGCGCGCGGGACTTGTTGCCACCTGGTGGTCATCAGGGGCGGGGATCGGGCCCCGGTGACGATCTCCCGGCACCCAGTGCGGTCAGCAGCGACGTGAAAGCGGCCGCCCCCAGCAGGGGACGGCCGCTTCGAGGTATGCGCGTGACCGGCTCAGCCGAGCAGGCCCAGACCGCGAACCGCCTCGCGCTCCTCCTCGAGCTCCTTGACGGAGGCGTCGATCCGGGCGCGGGAGAAGTCGTTGATCTCCAGGCCCTGCACGATCTGCCAGTCGCCGTTGCTCGTGGTGACAGGKAAGGAGGAGATGAGGCCCTCGGGGACGCCGTAGGAGCCGTCGGAGCGCACCGACATCGAGACCCAGTCGCCCTCTGCCGTGCCGAGGGCCCAGTCGCGGGCGTGGTCGACCGTCGCCGACGCGGCCGAGGCGGCGGAGGAGGCGCCCCGGGCGTCGATGATCGCAGCGCCGCGCTTGGCGACCGTGGGGATGTACGTGTCGGCCAGCCACGCCTCGTCGTTGATGAGCTCGGCGGCGTTGCGCCCCCCCACCTCCGCGTGGAACAGGTCGGGGTACTGCGTGGCCGAGTGGTTGCCCCAGATCGTCATGTGGGTGATGTCGGTGACCACGGCACCGGTCTTGGCAGCCAGCTGGCTGATCGCGCGGTTGTGGTCCAGGCGGGTCAGCGCCGAGAACCGCTCCTGCGGGATGTCGGGCGCGTTGCTCATGGCGATGAGGGCGTTCGTGTTGGCCGGGTTGCCAGTCACCGTCACGCGGATGTCATCTGCCGCAACGGAGTTCAGCGCCTTGCCCTGGGGGGCGAAGATGCCGCCGTTCGCCTCGAGCAGGTCGCCGCGCTCCATGCCCGGACCGCGGGGACGAGCTCCCACCAGCAGGGCGTGGTTGACGCCGTCGAAGACCTTCTCGGCGTTGTCGCCGATCTCGACCTTGGCCAGCGTCGGGAAGGCGCAGTCGTCGAGCTCCATGACGACACCCTCGAGCGCCTTGAGCGCCGGGGTGATCTCGAGCAGGCGCAGCTCGACGGGGGTGTCCGGGCCGAAGAGCGAACCGCTCGCGATCCGGAAGAGGAGGCTGTAGCCGATCTGGCCGGCGGCGCCGGTGACGGCGACCTTGACGGGGGCAGTGCTCACGGTGGGACCCTTCGCGTCTCTGGTGGGGTGACTGTCGTCGACGCTAGCAGGCGCCGCGCAGCACGCAGCCGGGTGGTTAGGGTCGTCTCATGCCGACTCCTGACTTCATCCTGGCGCTGCGTGAGCGGGTCGGCACGCACCCTCTCTTCCTGACGGGCGTCAGTGCGGTGGTGCGCAACTCGCAGGGGGAGGTCCTGCTCGCGCGCCGCGTCGACAACGGCCAGTGGGCCCTCGTCAGCGGCATCCTCGAACCGGGGGAGCAGCCCGCCGAGGGGTTGCGTCGCGAGATCGAGGAGGAGACCGGGGTGGTGGCCACCATCGACGACCTGACCGGCGTCTGGACCCTGCCTCCGCAGGAGTACCCGAACGGCGATCGCGCCCAGTACCTCGACCTCTGCTTCACCGCGACGTACGTGTCCGGGCAGGCCCGGGTCAACGACGACGAGTCGCTCGACGTCGGCTGGTTCGCGCCGGACGACCTCCCCGAGATGATGGAGCGCTCGCGGGTGCGCCTCGAGCGCGCCCTCGCGTTCCGCGGTCACGCCTGGTTCGAGGGTTCGGATGCTCCCACCGGCCGGTATGCCGCCGCGCCCGCTGACGGTGGTCCGCTCCACGACGCTGGAACGCCGGCTCTCGCAACCTTTGCGGCAGCCGGCCGCCAGGTCGTGCTGCGACGGGCCACCGTCGCGGACGTGGGCGCGGTCGTCGCCCTGATCGCCGACGACCAGCTCGCCGCGGGCCGGGAGGACCCCGGCGACCTCGCGGCATACCTGCGGGCGTTTGCGGTGATCGACGCGGACCCGGCGCAGCTGCTCGTGGTCCTGGACGACGGAGGCGTCGTGGTGGGCACGATGCAGGTGAGCTTCATCCCCGGGCTGTCGCGCGGTGGCGCGCTGCGGGGGCAGGTCGAAGCCGTGCGGGTCGCGGACAGCCACCGCGGCCAGCGGCTGGGGGAGCAGATGATCCGGTGGGCGGTGGCCGAGGCAGCCCGCCGCGGCTGCGCCCTCGTCCAGCTCACGACCGACAAGAGGCGCGCCGACGCCCACCGGTTCTACGAGCGGTTGGGGTTCACCGCGTCGCACGAAGGGTTCAAGATGACGCTGAGGGGCGACGAGGCCACCACCACCGAGGAGCAGCGATGAGCGGAAGCGGCACGAAGGACGACCCCTGGGCACTGAAGACGCCCCCCGGGACGGGTGACTACGCGATGTACCGCGACGACGACGCGGACCCGGCCCAGCTGGTCTGCCAGGTGGGCTCGACCAAGCTGCTCTACGACGCGCGGGTGGTCGAGGATCTCCATGCCTGGCTGCGCGAGCAGGGTGACTGGGTGCCGCTGGGCAGCGCCGACGAGCAGAAGCCTGCCAAGGACGGCACCGTCGAGGAGTGGGGCCGCTCGGAGTCCAACCCGGTCGGCGGGTGGTACGGCCTGCGCAAGGGTTACCGCGGCCGGGTCGGCATGTACCTGCCGCCCCTGCTCGAGGAGCTCGGGCTCGCCGAGGTCGAGCACAACCCGCGCAACAACCGGATGCGGGCCATCTGAGGCAGCGCACCCTTCGTCGGTCGTCGCCCGGTCGCCGGCTGCGAGCGGGTCAGGCGACCGGGCGCAGGCGCAGCACCGGGATGACCCGGCTCGTCTTGGTCTCGTAGTTGCCGAAGCCGGGTCGTTCAGCCACGATTCGTCGCCACTGCTCGGCGCGATCGGCCGGGCTGAGCTCCTCCGCGTCGACGCTGAACGTCCGGGTGCCGACCTCCACCTCGAACCGCGGGTTGGCGAGGACGTTGTGGTACCAGTCCGGGTTGGTCGGCGCGCCGCCCTTGGACGCCACGACGAGCATCGAGCCGTCGTCCTGCGGGAAGTAGACCAGCGGCGTCACCCGCACCGTGCCGCTCCTGGCACCGATGTGGTGCAGCAGGATCATCGGCGCGCCCTGGAAGTACCCACCGACCTTCCCTTCGTTGGCGCGGAACTCCGCGATCACGCCTTCGTACCAGTCGCTCATGTCCGGTGCAACCCCTCGGCGCGGCATCCGATTCCGCGCGGAGTCACGCCAGGGAGGCGAGGGCCTCGTTGAAGGTGGCCGACGGGCGCATCACTGCCACGGTCCTCGCCTCGTCGGGCCGGTAGTAGCCCCCGATGTCGGCGGGGTGTCCCTGCACACCTAGGAGCTCGTCGTTGATCGTCGCCTCGTTGGCGGCAAGGGCCTGCGCCACCTCCGCGAACGACGCGGCGAGCTCTGCGTCCTGGGTCTGGGTGGCCAGCTCGTGGGCCCAGAAGAGTGCGAGGTAGAAGTGGCTGCCACGGTTGTCGATCTGACCGACCTTGCGGGCCGGGCCCTTGTTCTCGTTGAGCAGCCGCTCGGTCGCCCGGTCCAGGGCCTCGCCGAGCACCTCGGCGCGAGCGTTGTCGGTGCTCGTCGCCATGTGCCGCAGGCTCTCCGCGAGGGCCAGGAACTCGCCCAGGCTGTCCCAGCGCAGGTAGTTCTCCTGGACCAGCTGCTGGACGTGCTTGGGGGCCGAGCCCCCTGCACCGGTCTCGAAGAGGCCACCGCCGTTCATCAGCGGCACGACCGACAGCATCTTGGCGCTGGTGCCGAGCTCGAGGATCGGGAACAGGTCGGTGTTGTAGTCGCGGAGCACGTTGCCGGTGACCGAGATGGTGTCCTCGCCCTTGCGGATCCGCTCGACCGACAGCGTGGCGGCGTCGACCGGGTTCAGGATCTGGAGGTCCAGGCCGTCGGTGTCGTGGTCGGCGAGGTAGGTGGTGACCTTCTCGATCAGGTTGCGGTCGTGGGCGCGGGTCTCGTCGAGCCAGAAGACGGCGGGCGTCCTGGAGGCGCGGGCGCGGGTGACGGCGAGCTTGACCCAGTCCCGGATGGGGGCGTCCTTGGTCTGGCAGGCGCGCCAGATGTCGCCCGGTGCCACCTCGTGCTCCATCAGCACGTCGCCGGCGGCGTTGACGACCTGGACCGTGCCGGCCTCGGCGATCTCGAAGGTCTTGTCGTGGCTGCCGTACTCCTCGGCCTTCTGGGCCATCAGGCCGACGTTGGGCACCGAGCCCATCGTGGTCGGGTCGTAGGCGCCGTGCGCGCGGCAGTCGTCGATGACGGCCTGGTAGACGCCCGCGTACGAGCTGTCGGGGATGACAGCGAGGGTGTCGGCCTCGGCGCCGTCCGGGCCCCACATGTGGCCGGACGTGCGGATCATGGCCGGCATGGACGCGTCCACGATGACGTCGCTGGGCACGTGCAGGTTGGTGATCCCCTTGTCGGAGTTGACCATCGCCAGTCGTGGGCCGTCGGCGAGGCCCTTGTCGATCGCGGCCTTGATCTCGGCGCCCTTGTCGCCCAGGGCGCCCAGGCCGTCGATGATCGAGCCGAGGCCGTTGTTGGCTGACAGCCCGGCCGCAGCGAGGTCCGCTCCGTAGGTCGCAAAGACGTCGGGCAGGAACGCCCGCACCACGTGGCCGAAGATGATGGGGTCGGAGACCTTCATCATCGTGGCCTTCAGGTGCACCGAGAAGAGAACGTCGTCGGCCTTGGCGCGGGCGATCTGCTCGGTGAGGAAGGAGTCGAGGGCGGCGACGCGCATGACGGTGGAGTCGACGACCTCGCCCTCGAGAACCGTGAGCCCCCCCTTGAGGACCGTCGTGCCGTTGTCCGTGACGAGCTGGATGGTGRGGGTGTCGTCCGTCGGGAGGACCACGGACTGCTCGTTGGAGCGGAAGTCGTCGACGCCCATCGTCGCGACGTTCGTCGCCGAGTCGGGGCTCCACGCACCCATCGAGTGGGGATGCTTGCGAGCGTAGTTCTTCACCGCGGAAGGAGCCCGACGGTCGGAGTTCCCTTCGCGCAGAACGGGGTTCACCGCACTGCCCTTGACGCTGTCGTAGCGGGCACGCGCGTCGCGCTGCTCGTCGGTGGTCGGTTCGTCGGGGTAGTCCGGAAGGGCGTAGCCCTTGGCCTGAAGCTCGGCGACGGCAGCCTTGAGCTGCGGCACCGAGGCCGAGATGTTGGGCAGCTTGATGATGTTCGCCTCTGGCGTCGTGGCCAGCTCGCCCAGCTCGGCCAGGGCGTCGCCGATCCGCTGGTCCTCGGGGAGCAGGTCGTCGAACGCCGCGATGATGCGTCCCGACAGTGAGATGTCGCGCGTCTCCACGTCGACCCCGGCGGTCCCTGCGAACGCCTCGATCACCGGGAGGAAGGAGTAGGTCGCCAGCATCGGCGCCTCGTCGGTCAGGGTGTAGATGATCTTGGCCATGGAGGCGACTCTCTCCTGAGGTGGTCTGGATGTCGAAGCGGTGCGGAGACGACCTTCAGGCTATCGGCCCTTCGAACTGTCGTCCCTCGACCTCGCCCACAGTATCTTGATATCAAGATACTCGCGCAACCGGCCAGGTGGTGGACCCGTCAGGTGGTGGGCTTCAGGTCGTCCGGGTCGACGACCCCGGTGATGTCCTCGTCGCGGCGGTCGACGCCGGTCACCAGGTGGTAGGTGGCTCCTGCGATCGCCGCACCGACGACGGGCGCCAGCCAGAAGGCCCACAGCTGGCCCGGGGCGCCGTTGCCGTTGAAGAAGGCGACGGCGGTGGACCGTGCAGGGTTGACCGAGGTGTTGCTGATCGGGATCGAGATCAGGTGGATGAGGGTGAGCGCGAGCCCGATGGCGATGGGGGCGAAGCCGGTCGGCGCACGGTCGTCGGTGGCGCCGAGGATGACGTAGAGGAAGAAGGCGGTCAGGATCGCCTCGGCGCACAGCACGGCGACGAGGGTGTACCCGCCGGGGGAGTGGTCGCCGTAGCCGTTGGCGGCGAGGTTGCCCGTGGCGTCGAACCCGGAGACTCCGCGCGCGATACCCCACAGGGCCAGGCCGGCCACGAGTCCCCCGACGACCTGCGAGCCGACGTAGGCCGGAACGTCCCGCCACGGGAAGCGCCTGGCGACGGCGATGCCGACCGTCACAGCGGGGTTGAAGTGCGCCCCCGACACGTGCCCCACGGCATACGCCATCGTGAGGACGGTGAGACCGAAGGCGAGGGCAACGCCCAGGAACCCGATGCCGACCTGGACGCCCTGACCGGACACGACGTTGGGGGCGAGGTACTTCGCCGAGAAGATGGCGCTGCCACAGCCGCCGAAGACGAGCCAGAAGGTGCCCAGTGCCTCTGCGCCGAGGCGCGAGGTCAGTGCCGGTGTGCGCATGTAGCTCCCCTTGGTGCGGCGGATGGTGCGACCGGTGGGCCCCCGTGGCCCCTTGCCGGGACCACTCTGCCGCACCGTCGCGTTTTGCACACGCGCGACACCCGGATCCGCCGACACCGCGGGCCCGCCTCCGGGCGTCCGTCCGGCCGAGGAGATCCGCCCATCAGCCAAAAGGACTAGGTGACGATCAGTGGATACGTCGAATGAATGAGGTCATATCCGGACAAACAATGTCTTTGAAGATTCATTTCTTTACCAAATGCTGGTGAAACTCAACCCTGTCCTTTACGTTCAGCGCATCATCAAAACGAGTCTGCGGGGCTCGGGAGCGGGGTTTCGATGGATCAGCAGGGGATCGTCAGGGACAGCGGCACGCCGCTGGTGAGTCGGCGCACGGTTGCGCTCGGGGCTGCATGGTCGGTGCCGGTGATCGTCCTGGCGACAGCCGCGCCCGCGGCGGCTGCGTCGGGGGGCGCGCCCGTGGTGGCTGCCACGGTCCTGGCGGACAAGGTGGCGGCCCACAAGTTCGACACGAAGACGGTCAACTTCACGATGACGCTGACCAACACCGGAACGGCTGCCGGGTCCGTCGAGATCCTCTCGGTGACGTCGGACGCGACGACCGGAACCACGGTGGGTGTCCCGACGACGACCATCGTGCCGGTCGGGAGCAGCGTGCCGGTGAGCTTCTCGTACACCTACGAGGGCAACGCCGGGACCGCGACCTACACGATCAGCTACCGGACGGGTGGCGGTTCGGTCCAGATCGTCACAGTCACCGCCTGAGCTCAGTCGGTCGTCATGGTGCGGTCAGGCGGCACGCGCGACACCAGTCCTCGTGACTCCAGCTCGGCCAGGAACGCGACCACGTCTGGTTCGACTTCGGCAGCAGGGATACCGAAGTCATCCGCGACGCGGGCGACGACCTGGGCGGTCGTCGGCTGGTCGTCCAGGGCCTGCCAGATGGCGTGTGCCGAACCCTCCATGACGAAGGGTCGGGCGGTCTGGGGAGTGGTCAGGTCGAGCACGACGACCCGGCCCGGTGACTGGACCACGGCAACGTCGGGTTGGCGGCGCCACACGGCGTCAGTCAAGCTCCACCAACCCCTTGGCGGCCAGTGTCCGCAGTGCCACCTCGGTGGACTCGACGGCATCGACACCCTCGGGCGCCGGGCCGAAGGTGGCCAGCAGCACGTCGACGAGGTCCGAGGCCGGGGTCCAGTCGGGGCACGAGTCGAGCAGCGTGGTGGCCAGGGCCGACAGGCGCACCACCTCCCGTCCGACCAGCACGACGGCCTCCCCGTCCCGTTCCACCCGGTCCGCCGCCGGCAGGTACCGCGCTCTCACGCCGTCCCACCCACTGGCCTGTCCACCCCTGGTTCGTCCGCAAGCAGCCCGTCCACCAGCAGCCCGTCCGCAGGCAGCCCGTCCACCAGCAGCCCGTCCACCAGCAGCCCGTCCACCACCCCGGCCAAGTCGGCCGACTCCCGATAGGTGATCCGATGCACACCACCGAGCGACTCACACAGCGCCGCCAGGCGCTGCAGTGGTCGTGCCATCTCGGGCAGGTGCGACGTCTGGGGCACCAGGGCGACCAGCGCGTCGAGGGTGGGCAGCGTCTCGACGATGGGCTCGCCCTCGTGGGAAGGGTCACGCTCGAGCAGGCAGAGCGCGGCAAGCCGCACGCGCCGGGTGGGTGCCACGAGGCCGACCTCACTGGGTGCGGTCTCGTTCTTGAAGAGGCTGTCCGGGGTGCGGCGGATCGACAGCGGTTTGGGATAGGGCACGACCGTCCGGTCGTCGAGCACCACGGTCGTCTCGTCGGTGACGTACCAGCGACCCGGACCCAGGGTGCTGACCAGGGTCGTCTTGCCGGTGCCGCCCGCCGCCACGAAGGCTGCGGCAGCGCCCGTCAGCGGGTCGGCGATGCAGGCAGCGTGCAGCATGAGGCACTCACCGGCGCGGGCGTCGATGGCACACAGGGTGATCCGCTGGGTGAGCGCCTGCAACAGGTCATCGAGCTCGCGGCGGGAGACCGCGCCTCCGGCATCCGCAGCGGCCCAGGCGTCCGGGTCGCTGTCGAAGACGACGTCTGCGGTGACCTCGCCGGTCGCGCCGGGCGGAGCGGCACAGAACTCCCAGAGCCGGGGCAGCCGGTCCACGACCTCAGCGGCCCGGTCGCCGCGCACCCGCACCTCGACGTGGACACCGAAGGCGTCCACGACATGGCGGCTGGAGGTCTCCAGTTCGACTGCGGTCACAGGCCGCACAGTAGAGCAGTCCGCACCACTGCACGGGGCAACCGCACCCCTGCAGCCACGCGCGTCGACAACGCACGTCAGGAGCAGCAGTGGAACTGACCGACTACCTCAGGGTGCTCCGGGCGTACTGGCGCGGCGTTGCCGCCTTCGTGCTGCTCGGTGTCGCGGTCGCGGCCGGGGTCAGCCTGGTCCAGCCCAAGGTCTACCAGGCCGACGCGAGCGGCTTCGTCAGCGCCGGCACCACCAACTCCGCCGGTGAGGCGTCCGTCGGGGACAGCCTGGCCAAGTCGCGAGCAGCGTCCTACGTCGACCTGGCGAGGTCCCGGGCCACCGCACAGACGGTGATCAGCGACCTCGGCCTCGACGCCGCCCCCGCCAGCCTCATCGGCGCCGTTTCGGTGTCGCAGCCCCTCGACACGGTGCTCATCAAGATCAGCGCCCGGGCCTCGACCCCTCGCTCGGCGCAGCAGCTGGCGGACGCCTGGGTCCGAGCGCTCAAGCAGCAGGTGGACCAGGTCGAGAACCCCTCCGGCTCCTCGACCCAGGCCCTGCGCATCGTCCCGATCGAGTCGGCTGCACTGCCCTCGTCGCCCGTGTCACCGAACACGACCCGCAACGTGGGCCTCGGTTTCGTCGGTGGTCTCCTCCTCGGCTTCGGGTATGCCGTGGCCCGCAGCCAGCTCGACCGCAAGCTCCGCCGGGCCGAGGACATCGAGCGCGAGTTCGGCGTCACCGTGGCGGCCGCGATCCCGGCGAGCCCCGCCATGGTCCGCAAGCGCGGTGCGCTCATCCCGCTGGTGGTCGGTCGCCCGAAGCTGAAGGACCCGGTGCACACCGCGGAGGCATTCCTCAAGCTGCGTACGAACCTGCAGTTCATGGACATCGACAACCCGCCCCGCGTCATCGTCGTCACCAGCCCCCTGCCCGGGGACGGCAAGTCGACGATCGCGGCCAACCTCGCCGCCGCGCTGTCGATGTCGGACCGGCGGGTCGTGCTCATCGACGGTGACCTGCGCCGCCCGGTCGTCGCCGAGTCCTTCGGCCTCGTCGAGGGAGCCGGGCTCACCGACGTCCTCATCGGTCGGGTCGAGTTCGCGGACGTGGCTCAGCGCGTGGCGGCCCTGCCCAACCTGACCGTCCTCGCGGCCGGCGGGATCCCGCCCAACCCGAGCGAGCTGCTCGGCTCCAAGGCGATGCGCCGGCTGCTGGACTGGCTGGCCGACAGCGGACACATGGTCATCATCGACGCACCACCGCTCCTGCCCGTCACCGACGGCGCCGTGCTCACGGCGGCGGCGGACGGTGCCCTCGTCGTCGTGACGGCCGGCAAGACCCTCGACACCCAGCTGGGGGCGGCGCTCGCCAGCCTGCACGCCGTGCAGGGCCACACCTTGGGTGTGGTGCTCAACCGGATCGAGCCCAAGGCTGCGGGCAGCGGCTACTACGGCGGCTACTACGGGACCGAGAAGTCCCACAAGGGCCTGCGCAAGGCCTCGCCGGACCGCAGGGAGGAGCTCCAACCCGCACGCCAGCCCGAGGGCCGGCCCGTGCGGCTGGTCGAGGCGCTCGACCCGGTGGAGCGCGTCCAGGGAGTGCAGACCGTCCACGCGCTCGAGACCCCCCACGCGGCCGCGCCAGATCCGGCGGTCGAGGCGGCACGGGCAGCGGCCGAGGCGGTCAAGGCAGCCCAGGCGGCGCGACCCAGCAAGCCCCCACGTGGCACGCCGCACGGCAAGCCGAGCGAGGCGGCCCTGCAGCAGCGCGCCCGGACCGCCGCAGGGGCAGGCCGCTGACGGCCGTGACCCCGGACGGACGTGGCGCCCGACGGACGGGCTGCTGATGGTCTGGCTGTGGACCGGTTGCTCAGCCGACGTCTGTCCCGCTGGACCGGACCACGAACGCGGCGAGGTCCCGGGACTGCTGGAGCCGGCTGGGTTCGTGGACGTACATCATGTGGCCGGCCTCGTAGTGACAGTGCTCGATGTTGCCGCGCAGTGACTCCGGGATCTCCAGGTGCGCCACGACGTCCTGTGCGCCGTAGTAGGGCGTGGCGCCGTCGTGGTAGCCGTAGGCGATGTGCACCTTGAGGTGGGGGTTGCCCCGCATGGCCCTCGCGAGCTGCGAGCTGACGTCGATCGGCTTGCCCTCGAACTCCTTGAACGACCACTCCGTCGACGCGAGCTCCGAGATCTGCGCGTAGGGCAGGTCGTTCTCGTAGCCGAGCTCGTCACGCACGTAGTGGTTCCACGCGGCCGCATAGGGACCGCTGATCGCGTCGTGGGACGGGTCGGCGTCCCACTTCTCGGCGTTGCCGTGCACGAGCCGCCCCGTGAACCGCGAGTCCAGCCGGCCCACCGCCAGCCCCTGGTCGCGCAGCAGCTCGGTGAAGAACCGGACGTGCTCGACCCTCAGGTTGGCGCGGTCGACGTACTCCTCGGACAGGCCGATCAACGCGGCGAGGCGGCTCACGTGCTCGGCGCGCTCGGCTGCGGTGAGGCGTGACCCCCGCGACAACGCCCACGGGTAGTCGCGCGCGGCATACTCCTCCGCCTCGGCGAGGACGGTCTTGAGGGACTTCCGCCCGTGCTTGCCGTGGTGGTGGGCGGTGGCGGCGTAGGTCGGGAGGTAGTCGACATGGGCACGGTCGTTGCGGAACTCGAAGTCGACCGTCGCGAGGTCGAGGACCGAGCTGATCAGCATGATGCCGTTGACGTAGAGGCCGTGGCGGGTCTGCAGGTGCTCGGCGAGGGCAGCGGCCCGGATGGTGCCGTAGGACTCGCCCGCGATGAACTTCGGTGACAGCCAGCGGTTGTGGCGGGTCGTCCACAGCCGGATCAGCTCGCCGACGCTCTCGATGTCGGCCTTGAAGCCGTGGTAGTCCTTGGGCTTGCCACCCTCGACGGCCCGCGAGTACCCGGTCGACACGGGGTCGATGAAGACGAGGTCCGACACCGCGAGCAGCGTCTCGGTGTTGTCCAGCAGGCCGTACGGCGGCGGCGTCGGGTTGCCCACGTCGCCGGAGTCGACCCGGCGCGGGCCGAGCAGGCCGAGGTGCAACCACACCGAGCTGGAGCCCGGTCCGCCGTTGAACGCGAAGGTGACGGGGCGCTTGGTGCCCCGCGGCGCGTCGAGGACGTAGGAGGTGACGCTCAGCTCGGCCTTGGCCTTGTGCCCCTTGAAGACTCCGTCCTCGAAGACCTCCTCGCGCAGCACGATGCGCCCGGCTGTCGCCGTGTAGCGCAGCGTCCTGCGCCCGATCTTGAGGGTATGCCGCGTCGTCACGAGATCGTCCGTCGGCGGCACCGGCGGTGCCTCGGCGTTGGGCTTGTCGGTCGGTGACTCGCCCCGGGCCAAGGGGGAGGACTCCGCGGGTGTCGTGGGCGCGGGTGAGGTCTGGGTGGACTCGTCGGGCATGCGTCGCACCCTAGTGCGGGCCGCTGGCAGAGGTGAGGGAGAGGCTGGGTCAGCGGTCGCGGCGGGCTGCCTCGGAAGCCATCACCGTGAAGCAGTCAGGGGCACGGAAACCCTTGGCGGCGAAGGCGTCCTCGACGGCGGACTGAACGGCCGCGGCGCCGTCGGCGGACACCAGCGCGATGGCCGAACCCCCGAACCCGCCGCCGGTCATCCGGGCGCCGAGGGCACCGGCGCCGACGGCCGACTCCACTGCCGTGTCGAGCTCCGCCACCGAGATCTCGAAGTCGTCGCGCATCGAGGCGTGCGAGGCAAGGAAGAGCTTGCCCACCGCTCGGAAGTCGTTGCTCCGCAAGGCAGCCGCGGCCTCCTCGACGCGCGCGATCTCGGTGACGACGTGACGTGCGCGTCGGCGCAGCAGGTCGGAGGACAGTGCGGACAGGCGGGCACCGAGGTCGTCGGCCGACACCTCGCGCAGGCTCGCGACGCCGAGCTCGTGGGCGGCCGCCTCGCAGGAGGTGCGCCGCTCGGCGTACTGGCCGTCGACCAGGGCGTGCTCCGCACGGGTGTCGACCACGAGCAGGGCGAGTCCGTGGGCAGACAGGTCGAACGGCACCTGCTCCGTGTGCCCGTCCCTGCAGTCGAGCAACAGGGCGTGACCGGCCCGGGCGAGCAGCGCGGCGGACTGGTCCATGCCGCCGGTCGGTGCCAGTGCGATGGTGTTCTCGGCCTCGACGCAGGCCGCTGCCAGCGCGGTCCGGCCGCCGTCCCCGGAGAGCAGACCCAGCTCGAACAGGTCGGAGGCCGCAGCCCCCACCGCGCACTCCAGGGCCGCCGAGCTGGACAGCCCCGCCCCGAGCGGCACGCGGCCGTCCACGGCCACGTCGAGGCCGGACACGGCATACCCCGCCTTGCGCAGGGCCCACGGCACCCCGGCGACGTATGCCGCCCACCCGCCCGGCACGCCGGGTGCCACGTCGGCCAGGGTCACCTCCACCAGGTCGTCGGCCTGCGCCGACACGATGCGCACCAGGTCGTCGTCGCGTCGGCGGACAGCCGCGAACGTGCGGTGCGGCAGTGCGATCGGCAGGCAGAGCCCGCCGTTGTAGTCGGTGTGCTCGCCGATCAGGTTGACCCGGCCGGGGGCGGACCACACGCCCGACGGGGCGGAGCCGAAGGTGGAGCGGAACAGCTCTGCTGCGGTATCGGCCGTCACAGGCCGACCTCGCGCGGCGCCACGTCGCGGAGCCGCGCCGCGATCTGCTCGGGAGGCACGTCGTTCACCCAGCCGCCGACGCCTGACTCCGACCCGGCGAGGTACTTGAGCTTCTTGGGCGAGCGAAGCACCGACATCACCTGGAGGTGCAGGCGGGAGACGTCGCGCCCCTGACGGGTGGGGGCCTGGTGCCAGCCGGCGATGTAGGGCAACCGGATCGGGCTGCCGTCCTTGGCGACGTAGTAGCGGTCCAGGCGCTGCAGGAGGTCGAGGTAGACCTGGGCGAGGTCGTCGCGTTCGACATCGGTGAGGGAGGGCAGGTCGGGCACGTCCCGGCGGGGGACGAGGTGCACCTCCACCGGCCACCGCGCAGCGAAGGGCACGTAGGCCGTCCAGTGCTCTGTGTCGATCACCACTCGCTCCTTGGCGTCCAGCTCGGCCGCCAGGATGTCGGCTCCGAGGAGGCGGCCAGTGCGTGCGTGGTGCGCGGTAGCCTGTGTCAGGATTGCGGCAGATCGTTGTGGCACATAGGGATACGCGTAGATCTGGCCGTGGGGGTGGTTCAGCGTGACGCCGATCTGCTGGCCGCGGTTCTCGAAGCAGAAGACCTGCTCGATCTCGGCAACCGCACCCAGCTCCGCCGTGCGGTCCGCCCACGCGTCGATGACCGTGCGGGCGCGTTCAGGGGTGAGGTCGGCGAACGTCGACTCGTGGTCGCTGGTGAAGCAGACCACCTCGCAGCGGCCGAGCGCGGGCCGGCTCCGGAGGAGCTCGCCATCGCCATCGCCATCGCCGTGGCCAGCTGGCCCCCGCCCGTCACCGGACAGCACCGAGATGGGTGAGTACGAGGGAAACCGGTTCTCGAAGACCACCACGTCGTAGGCCGACTCGGGCACCTCGGAGGGGACGCTGCCCGCCCCGCTGGGGCACAGGGGGCACTCGTCCTTGGGCGGCAGGAAGGTGCGGTTGCTGCGGTGCCCGGCCACGGCGACCCAGTCGCCGACGAGGGCGTCGTGACGGATCTCGCCCGACGCGGCCCGCTCCCCGAGCGGCCGGCTGTCCTCGGCGGTGCGCTCGGGAGCCTCGGGGGAGTCGTCGAAGTAGATGATCTCGCGTCCGTCGGCGAGCTGACGGCTGGTGCGCCGCGCTCTCATGCGTGCCTCCTCTGCGAACGCGGCGTCCTCGTCGTGGCAGGGGTGGCCAGGACCATCTCCACCCCGGCGTCGCCGACGGCCTTGCGGGCCCGCGGGGTGAGTCCCGGGTCGGTGACCAACAGGTCCACCGCGGAGAGCGGGATGATGGTGCTGAGACCGACGGTGCCCCACTTCGTGTGGTCGGCGAGGACGCAGATCCGGCGAGCCGCGTCGACGAGAGCCTGGTTGGTCTCGGCCTCTACGAGGTTGGGGGTGGTGAGGCCCGCAGAGGCGTCCATGCCGTGCACGCCGAGGAACAGCCGGTCGACGTGCAGCATGCGCAGCGCGGCGACCGCGACGGGGCCGACGAGCGCGTCCGACGGCGTGCGCACCCCGCCGGTGAGCACCACCGTCTGGCCGGGCGCGCCCGACTCGTGCAGGAGCTGCGCCACGGGGATGGAGTTCGTCACGACCGTGAGGTCGGGGATGTTGCGGACGGCGCGCGCGAACTCATAGGTCGTCGTCCCGGCGGAGATGCCGATCGCGGCGCCGGGTTCGACGAGCTGGGCCGCGGTCTGGGCGATGGCGTGCTTCTGCGCCTGCATGAGCGCGGACTTGGCGGTGAACCCGGGCTCCTCGCTGCTGCGCCGGCCCATGGCCAGGGCCCCACCGTGGACACGTTCGACCAGGCCCTCGGCCGCCAGCTGCTCGATGTCGCGGCGCACGGTCATGTCCGAGACGCCGAGCTGGTCGACGAGCTCGGACACCCGCACGGCGCCGCTGTCCTCGACGAGGCCCAGGATCGTGGCGCGGCGCTGGCTGGCGAGCACTAGTCCTCCCTGATGACGGCGACCGCACCAGCGGCCAGAGCGGTGTCCGGTCCGAACGGACGGTCGGCGACCAGGTCGTGACCGGTCACGGCGACGCGCTGTGCCCTGTCGGTGTCGTTGACGAGGAACAGCCACGAGCCATCATCGCTGGTGCGTCGGACCGCCTCGACACCGACCGGCACGTCAGCAGCAGGGACGACGCCGGCCGCGCCGACCACCGAGTCCAGCAGTGACCCGAGCCCGGAGTCGTCGAGCAGGGTGCTGAGGTACCACGCCGCTCCCGACCCGACGGCTCGGCGCGTGACCGCGGGACGACCCTCGAGCGGTCCGTCCGTGTATCTGTCGAGCACCTCGGCGTCGACGGCAGTCACGTCCTCGCTCCACCGGCGGCCGGTGCCCCCGCCGACGGACACCTCGTCGCCGTCCATGAGCGGGAAGAACTCCTCGACACGCACCCCGAGCAGGTCGCGGAACGCACCGGGGTAGCCACCGAGCCGCACGTGGTCGTTGTCGTCGCTGATGCCGGAGAAGAAGGTCACCAGCACCTGGGCGCCCGCAGCCGCCGCGGCCGCGACGGCGGCCGCGTGCTCGTCACTGACGAGGTAGAGCGTGGGGACGACGACGACCTTGTAGGCCGTGAGGTCGGCGCTGGGGTGCACGACGTCGGTGGTGACGCCGCGGTCCCGCAGCAGCCGGTGGATCGCGTGCGCGGTCGTCCCGTAGCCGAGCTCGCTCGACGGCATCGCGGGACCCGAGGCGGCCCACTGGGCCTGGTAGTCCCAGAGGATGGCGACGTCGGACTCGACCCGGGACCCGAGCACCTCGCCGAGCCGCTGGGCGACCTGGCCGAGCTCGACGACCTCGCGGAACCGGGCGCTGTCACGACCTGCGTGCGGCACGAGTGCCGAGTGGAACTTCTCGGAACCCGAGCGCGACTGACGCCACTGGAAGAACCCGAGGGTGTCGGCACCACGCGCCACGTGGGCCAGGCTGTCGCGCAGGGTCTGCCCGGGCGCCTTGGCCGGGTTGACCGGCTGCCAGTTGACCGCGCTGGTCGAGTGCTCCATGAGCATCCACGGCGCTCCGCCTGCGAGGCCGCGGGTGAGGTCGCCGCTGAAGGCCAGCTCCGCGCGGGGGTGCTCCAGCGTGTTCACGATGTAGTGGTCCGTGCTGATGCCGTCCTGCTCAGCTGCCCACTGGTGGTAGTCGAGGTGGTCGAAGTGGGCGAGCGTCATGAAGTTGGTCGTGACGGGGACGCCCGGGGACAGGTCCGCGAGGATCGCCTTCTCACTGCGGTGGAAGTCGAGCAGGGTGTCGGACTGGAACCGCTTGTAGTCCAGCACGTGCGTGGGGTTGCCGAACGTCGTGGTCAGCCGAGGCGGCAGGACCTGCTGCCAGTCCGTGTAGCGCTGGCTCCAGAACGCCGTTCCCCAGGCGTCGTTCAGCCTCTCGAGGGTCTCGTGGCGGCGCTGCAGCCACAGCCGGAAGCCGGCCGCGCAGGTGTCGCAGTAGCAGGGGATGTTGTGGCAGGCGTACTCGTTCGAGACGTGCCACATCGCCAGGGCTGGGTGGTCGTGGTAGCGCTGGGCCAGCTGCGTGGTCAGGGCCAGGGCGTACTCGCGGTACACGGGCGAGCTCGGGCACCACGCCTGGCGGCTGCCCGGCCACAGCGTGTGGCCCTCGTGGTCGACGGGGAGGATCTCCGGGTGCGCGGCCGACAGCCACGGCGGAGGGGTGGCCGTCGCGGTGGCCAGGTCGACGGCGATGTCGTTGGAGTGGAGCAGGCCCATGATGTCGTCGAGCCAGGCGAAGTCGTACTCGCCCTTGGCAGGCTCGAGCCACGACCAGGAGAAGACTCCAAGGGTGACGAAGGAGACCCCCGACTCGCGCATGAGCTCCATGTCCTCGGACCAGACCTCACGCGGCCACTGCTCGGGGTTGTAGTCGCCACCCAGGGCGATCCGACGGCTCGGCCATGAACGCATGGGCGCCAGTCTGGCGCTGCGCAGGAAGCCATGTCAACAAAAATCAACATGTTGGTCCCATGGGTGTGGTGGCTTCCCGATTTGCCGCTCCAAGGGAGCGTATGCCGCGTGGTTGAGCCGATCTCGCGCTGTGTCCGTCAGATGAACCGAGTGGGCCGAAAGTCTTGACACGGGTGGACGTGGCCACCATCCTCGGGTGTTGTTGGTGGTTTTTGATCGAAACTGTGAGTTGACCGATTCGGTCACCGCCGGTGCAACCCGTGTCAAGCCCGTGTCAAAGGAGACCCGAAATGACCCGCCCGACCTCAGAGGCCGAGTACCTCGCCAGCCTCGTTCCCGCCTCTGTCCGCGGCGTCAGCCGTCGGACTCTCCTGCGCGGCGCGCTCGGCGCCGGCACCCTCCTGGCGGCACCGTCGCTGCTCGCGGCCTGCGGTGGCGACGGAGGCGCCAAGAGTGGCGGCGCCGCGACCGGCACCGTGACCGTGGGCTCCAACCAGTCCGACGCCGTGCCGAAGGCAGCGATCCAGGCCGTGATGGACGCCTTCCAGAAGGCGAACGCAGGCCTGACCGCCAAGGTCAACACGATCGACCACAACTCCTTCCAGGAGAACATCAACAACTACCTCCAGGGCTCGCCCGACGACGTCTGGATGTGGTTCGCGGGCTACCGCATGCGGTTCTTCGCCTCGAAGGGGCTGGCCGGTGACGTCACGGACGTCTGGAAGGACCTGTCCGGGGCCGGGATGTCCGATGCGCTCAAGAAGTCCTCGACGGGTGACGACGGCAAGCAGTACTTCGTCCCCTCGACGTACTACCCGTGGGCGATGTTCTACCGCAAGAGCGTGTTCCAGCAGCACGGCTACCAGGAGCCCAAGACCCTCGACGAGTTCAAGGCCCTCGGTGCACAGATGAAGAAGGACGGCCTCGTTCCGATCGCCTTCGGCGACAAGGACGGCTGGCCGGCCATGGGCACCTTCGACCAGCTGAACCTGCGGGTCAACGGCTACCAGTTCCACGTCGACCTGATGGCCGGCAAGGAGGCCTGGAACAGCCCCAAGGTCAAGACCGTGTTCGACACCTGGGCAGGCCTGCTCGACATGCACCAGCCCGACTCGCTCGGCCGCACCTGGCAGGAGGCCGCTCAGGCCCTCCAGCAGAAGAAGGCCGGCACCTACCTGCTCGGCTCCTTCGTCGCGCAACAGTTCGGCAAGGGGGCGGAGCAGGAGGACCTCACCTTCTTCAACTTCCCCGAGATCGACTCCACCATCGGCGCGGACGCCATCGAGGCGCCCATCGACGGCTACATGATGGCCAAGCGTCCGAAGAACGAGGCCGGCGCCAAGAAGCTCCTCGGCTACGTGGGCTCCGCCGCGGCGCAGAACATCGTCGTCAAGGCCGACCCCAGCGTGATCGCGACGAACGACCAGGCGGACAAGGCGGCATACACCTCGCTGCAGAAGAAGTCGGTCGAGTTCGTCTCGCAGGCCAAGTCGATCGCCCAGTTCATGGACCGCGACACCCGCCCCGACTTCGCCTCCACGGTGATGATCCCCGCCATCCAGTCCTTCCTCAAGAACCCCAAGGACATCGACGGCCTGGTCAACAACATCGAGAAGCAGAAGCAGAGCATCTTCGCGAGCTGACGCGAAGACGCCGACGCAACCGAGGAGCACCCGTGGCCAGACGTTCGAAATACAAGGGAATCGACCACCTCAGCCCGGTCGACCGGGTCGTCGTGTCCCTGATGATCGGGGTGCCGACGCTGTTGGTGCTCTGGCTCGTCGTGGTGCCGGCGATCGGGTCGGTCCTGCTCTCCTTCACCAACTGGGACGGGATCGGCCCGATCACCTCGGCCAAGTCCGTGGGGCTGAGGAACTACAAGGACGTGCTCACCATCTACCCGCCGTTCGTCCCGGCGTTGCAGCACAACCTGATCTGGCTCGCCGTGATGTTCCTCATCGCCACGCCCATCGGGATGTTCCTTGCGGTGCTGCTGGATCGTGAGGTGCGGGGGTCGCGGGTCTACCAGACCGCGATCTACCTGCCGGTGGTGCTGTCCCTCGCGCTGGTCGGCTTCATCTGGCAGCTGATCTACAGCCGGGACCAGGGCTTCATCAACCAGATCACCGGTGGCAGCATCGACTGGTACGGCGACCAGCGGTACAACCTCTGGGCGGCCCTGATCGCCTCCAGCTGGCGACATGTCGGCTACATCATGCTGCTCTACCTGGCGGGACTGAAGGGCGTCGACCCGACGCTGCGCGAGGCGGCCAAGGTGGACGGCGCGACCGAGCGCACCACGTTCTTCAAGGTGGTCTTCCCGGTGATGTTCCCGATCAACATCATCGTGCTCGTCGTCACCGTGATCGAGTCCCTGCGCGCGTTCGACCTCGTGTGGGTCATCAACAAGGGGCGCAACGGCCTCGAGCTGATCTCGACGCTCGTCACGTCCAACATCGTCGGTGAGGCCAGCCGCATCGGCTTCGGCTCGGCGCTGGCCACCTTCATGCTCATCATCTCCTCGATCTTCATCGTCCTGTACCTACGCATCGTCATGAGGGAGCAGCGATGAGCGACGTCGTCGATGTCACCGTGCCGAGAAGCGCCAACCCGCTCTCCAGCAAGCGTCCGCAGGGTGTCGGCACGAAGGAGGGCAACCGGGTCATCCAGGTGTTCCTGGCCGTCGTGGCGCTGGTCTGGATCTTCCCCGTCGGCTACGCGGTGCTGAACAGCTTCCGGGACTACGCCTACACCGCGAAGCACGGCTACCTGTCCTTCGGCGGATTCACGCTCGCCAACTACAAGAACGCCTGGGAGCAGGCGAACTTCTCCCACACGATGCTCAACTCCGCCTACATCACCGTGCCGGCCGTGCTGCTGACCTTGTTCCTCTCCTGCTGTGTGGCCTTCGTCGTCGCGAGGTTCTCGTTCAAGTTCAACCTCGCACTGCTCGGACTGTTCACGGCGGCGAACCTGCTGCCGCCGCAGGCCCTGCTCATCCCCGTCTACCGGATGTTCCGCGCCATCGAGGTGCCGTTCTGGTTCAGCGAGTCGGGCACCCTGCTCAACTCCTACTGGGGGCTGATCCTCGTCAACGTGGCCTTCCAGACCGGCTTCTGCACGTTCGTCCTGTCCAACTACATGAAGACCCTTCCCCGCGAGCTCTACGAGTCCGCGGTGGTCGACGGTGCCGGCGTGCTGCGCCAGTTCTTCCAGCTCACCCTGCCGCTGTGCCGGCCCCCTCTCGCCGCCCTCGCGACCCTCGAGGTCACCTGGATCTACAACGAGTTCTTCTGGGCGACCGTGCTCCTGCAGTCCGGTGACAAGTTCCCGGTGACGAGCTCGATCAACAACCTCCGCGGTCAGTTCTTCACCGACAACAACCTCGTCGCCGCCGGCTCGGTCGTCATAGCCTTGCCGACCCTGATCATCTTCTTCCTGCTCCAGAAGCAGTTCGTCGCAGGCCTGACGCTCGGAGCCACCAAGGGATGACCTCGCAGACCGCAGTCCTCCGGTCCGCCGGCACGTGCCTGGTCTACGAGATCCCCGACGAGGGTCTGCCCAGCGTGATCCACTGGGGCGCCGACCTGCCCGACGGTGTCGCCGCCGAGCTCGCCGGGATCGTGCGCGGGCCCGTGCCACACAACGCCCTCGACGAGCCGTGGCCACTGACCGTCCTACCCACCTCGGGCGACGGCTGGCTCGGCACCCCCGGGTATGCCGCGCACCGCGCCGGCGGGGCTGCCGCCCCCCGCTGGGCGGTGACCACGGAGCAGGACGACGACCGTTCCCTCGCCATGACGGCTCGCGACGGCGCCACCGAGGTGCGGCTGCGGCACACCCTCGACGCCCACGGCGTCCTGCGCGTCTCGCAGTCGGTCACCAACCGTCCTGATGGGGACGCCGCCGAGCTGTCCCTGGACGTGGGTGCCCTGCGTGCCCTGCTGCCGATGCCTTCGAGGGCCACGGAGGTCCTCGACCTCACCGGCCGCTGGTGCCGCGAGCGGGCTCCGCAACGGTCCAGGCTGCAGGACGGCACCCACCTGAGGACCTCGCGTCGTGGCCGCACCGGCCACGACGCGACCCTGCTGCTGACCGTCGGGACGGCGGGCTTCGGCTTCCGGACCGGTGAGGTCTGGTCTGTCCACGTCGCCTGGAGCGGCAACCACGAGCACCTCACCGAGCGCCTGCCCGAGGGCGCGGGAGTGCACGCCTCCGTCCTCGGCGGAGGCGAGCTGCTCGAGCCCGGTGAGGTGCGGCTGGCGCCGGGGGAGACGTACACGGCTCCGGAGGTCGTGTTCGTCCACGCCCTCGACGGTCTCGACGGCTTGTCGCGGCGGTTGCACCGCAGCCAGCGGGAGACGGCGACCCACAGCAACGAGCCACGCCCCCTCGTCCTGAACACCTGGGAGGCCGTCTACTTCGACCACGACCTCGAGCGCCTCACGGGACTGGCGGACACCGCGGCGCAGATCGGGGTGGAGCGGTTCGTCCTGGACGACGGGTGGTTCGGCAGCAGGCGGGACGACCACAGCGGGCTGGGGGACTGGGTGGTCTCCGAGCAGATGTGGCCACAGGGGCTGCAGCCCCTCGTCGAGCACGTCAAGCGACTCGGCATGGAGTTCGGGCTGTGGTTCGAGCCCGAGATGGTCAACCTCGACTCCGACCTGGTGCGCGGCCACCCCGACTGGGTGCTCGGCCCCCGGGCGGGCCATCCACGGCCGTCACGCGACCAGTACGTGCTCGACCTCGCGAACCCGCAGGCTGCCGCCCACGTCGAGGGCCAGATCAGCGCGTTGGTGACCGAGCTCGGCATCGACTTCATCAAGTGGGACCACAACCGCGACCTGCACGAGGCCGTGCGGAGCGACGCCAGCGGCGTCGACCGCCCCGCCGTCCACGCGCAGACGCGGGCGTTCTACGACCTGCTCGACCGGCTGCGTGCCGCCCACCCGGACCTCGAGATCGAGTCCTGCTCCAGCGGTGGTGCCCGCGTCGACCTGGGGGTCCTGGCCCGCACCGACCGGGTGTGGACCAGTGACTGCAACGACGCGCTGGAGCGCACGGCGATCCAGCGATGGACGTCGCTGCTCGTCCCCGCCGAGCTCATGGGGACGCACGTGGGGCCGGCGACCGCACACACGACCCACCGCACGCTGGACCTGTCCTTCCGGATGCTGGTCGCACTCCAGGGCCACGCCGGACTCGAGTGGGACATCACCGCGTGCACTCCCGAGGAGCTCGACGCCCTGTCCGCCTGGTCCGGGCTCTACCGCGAGCTGCGACCCCTGTTGCACACGGGGGACCTCGTTCGCGCCGACCTGCCCGAGGAGTCGGGACTGCTCGTGACCGGCACCGTCGCCGCAGGAGGTGAGGCGGCGGCATACATGGTCCTGCGGACCCATAGCGGGCCGTCGGTGGCGCCCGGGCTGGTCACCCTGCCCGGGCTCGACCCGACCCGCACCTACACCGTGCGGGTGCGGCAGGAGGCGGGCCTGCCCGCCGTGACCCAGGCCGGGGGCCCCCAGTGGTGGGAGGCAGGGCTTTCCGACGGCGTCCGCGTCAGCGGCGCGGCGCTGGGCGACGTCGGCCTCGCCCTGCCGGTGCTGTCCCCCGCCCAAGGTTTCCTCCTGCACCTGACCTGACAGAATGGCGCGCATGCCTGAAACGTCCGCGCCCGCCGTGCTGCCCCGGATCCTGTCCGGGATGCAGCCGACCAGCGACTCCCTGCACCTCGGCAACTACCTCGGGGCACTGGTCAACTGGGTCACGCTGCAGGACGACTTCGACGCCTTCTACTTCGTGGCCGACCTGCACGCGCTGACCGTGCCCACCGACCCCGAGGTGCTGCGCCAGCGCACGCGGGCGACGGCTGCGCAGTTCATCGCCGGTGGCGTCGACCCCAAGCGGTCGGCCGTGTTCTGCCAGAGCCACATCACCGAGCACGCCGAGCTCGGCTGGGTGATGAACTGCCTCACCGCGGACGGCGAGGCGCGCCGGATGACCCAGTTCAAGGACAAGGTCGCCAAGGGCCAGAACGCCAACGTCGGGCTGCTCACGTACCCGATGCTGATGGCCGCCGACATCCTCATGTACGACGCGGCCTACGTGCCGGTCGGGGAGGACCAGCGCCAGCACCTCGAGATCACCCGCGACCTCGCGGAGCGCTTCAACACCCGCTTCGGCGAGACCCTCGTGGTGCCTGACCCCTACATCGTCAAGGGCGCCGCCAAGATCATGGACCTGCAGGAGCCCACGGCCAAGATGAGCAAGACGGGGTCCTCGCCCAAGGGCCTCATCGACCTCATGCAGGACCCGGGCAAGATCGCCAAGAACATCCGTTCGGCCGTCACCGACACCGATGGCGAGGTGCGCTACGACCCGGACGCCAAACCCGGTGTGTCCAACCTGCTCGTCATCCACTCAGTGCTCTCGGGCACCTCGATCGAGGACCTCACGGCCTCGTTCGCGGGGCGCGGCTACGGCGACCTCAAGAAGGAGGTCGCCGACGTGGTGGTCGACCGCCTGACGCCCTTCCAGACGCGGATGGCCGAGCTGCTGGCCGACCCGGCCGAGCTGGACCGCATCCTGGCCGACGGAGCCGATCGGGCCCGCGAGGTGGCCCAGGCCACGATGGCTCGGGTGCGCGCGGCCGTGGGGCTGCTGCCCAGTGCTCGCTGAGAGCGTTCGGTAGGGTCGCCGTCGTGCCCACCATCGGTGTGTCCATCGCCATCCCCTCCCCGCATGCGGAGATGCTCCAGGGCAAGCGGGCCTCCTTCGGGGACCCCCTCGCCGAGTCCATCCCCACGCACGTGACGCTCCTGCCACCCACCGAGGTGGAGGGCGAGGACCTGTCGACGGTGGTGGAGCACCTGGAAGCCGTTGCCACCCAGGGGCGTTCGTTCCACATGGTGTTGCGTGGCACCGGCACCTTCCGGCCGATCTCACCGGTCGTCTTCGTCCAGGTCTCCGGAGGGCTCGCCGACTGCGAGCTGCTGGAGAAGGAAGTGCGGCGCGGCCCGCTCAAGCGCAAGCTCGACTTCTACTACCACCCCCACGTGACGGTCGCCCACCACGTCTCCGAGGACAACCTCGACCGGGCGTTCGCCGAGCTGGCGGACTTCGAGTGCACCTTCGACGTCGACGAGTTCCACCTCTACGAGCACGGCGCCGACGGCGTCTGGCGACCGGTGCGGTCGTTCGCCCTGAACGGACGCTGACGTGCGGACGCTCAAGGCCTGGTGGGCCAGGTTCCAGACAACCCACGTCTGGCGTGCCTGGAAGCGGTACGGCGACCACCGCGGCAACCTGCTCGCGGGTGGCGTGGGGTACTTCGCCTTCTTCTCGATCTTCCCCGCGGTGCTGCTGGCCTTCACCGTCTTCGGCATCGTGCTGCGGAGCCAGCCGCAGCTGCTCGACGACACCAAGAACGCCATCAACGACCTGCTCCCCGGCTTCGTCAAGACCGACGCGCAGCCCGACGGCATCATCGACGTCAACGTGCCCACCGGCGCGACCCTGTCCATCCAGGGCATCGTCTCGGTGGTCGGCCTCGTCCTGGCAGGGACCGGATGGCTCAGCGCGCTGCGCGACGGGATCCGGGCGATCTTCGGGGTGGAGGGAGGCTCAGGCAACCCCGTCCTCGCCAAGCTGCGCGACATCGGGGTCCTGGTCCTGCTCGGCGTCGGCATCCTGCTCTCCGCTGGCGTCGGGGCGATCGCCGGTGCTGCCGCGACCTGGGTTGCGGACCTCATCGGGCTGGGGGGTCAGGGCTGGGTGCTCACCGTGGTCGCGTTCGTCGTGGGGATCGCGCTCGACGGGGGCCTCGTGGCGATCATGCTGCGCCTCCTGTCGGGCATCCGACTCCCGTGGCGGGCCCTGCGCGACGGCGCCGCCTTCGGCGGGATCGGCCTGACCGTGCTCAAGAAGTTCGGGACCGTGCTGCTCGCGAGCACGACCAGCAACAAGCTCTATCTCGGGTTCGCCCTCGTGGCGGGCCTGCTCGTGTGGCTGAACCTCATGTCGCGGGTCATCCTCATCTCCGCGGCCTGGGCAGCCAACGACCTCGACACCGTCGGGGGCGACGGCCTCAGCCGGGGTCAGGCGGCCAAGCTCGCCGAAGGGCCCGCTCCGGAGCCGGTGGACAGCATCCGCGAGCGCACCGACGCCGGGCTGCCGACCTTCGGCCAGCGTGCCGCGGACCGGACCAGTGTGGCGGCGGGTGCCGTGCTGGGTGCGGTCGGTGCGGTGGCGCTGGGGACTCTGGGGCGCGGCATACGGAGCCTGGTTCGCCGGAGGTGAACCCTCAGCGGTAACGCCCTCGGCGTGCCCTCACCGAGCGCCGCCGGGCGCGCAGGCGGAGCAGCACGACGAGCATCGCCAGGAGCAGGAGCGTCGCCGCGGACGGTCCCACCCATCGGCCCGGGAACGCGGAGGCCCGCTCCGTGCCGGGCAGCGCAGCCGCCGGTGTCACAGCCTGCGTGTGCGGGCCCGCCGGGCCGGGGCCGGTCAGGGCGGGCGAGGTCGTGCTCGGCATCAGGGTGGGCGACGCCGTGACCGTGCCGGGCGCGACGAGCTCGCCCACCGCCTTGGCCTTGTCGCCGTAGGCGAACGCCCAGTCGTACATCGCCGCCTGGGGACGCCACGACGAGTCGAGCCCGTACATCTCGGTGAGCAGGTAGGTCTTGCCACCTCGGGTGACAGCCGAGATGAAGGTGCGGTTGGCCGCCTCGGTGTAGCCGTTCTTCACGCCGATGGTGCCGTCGTAGTTGTAGAGCAGCTTGTTGTGGTTGTTGACCTTGTAGGTGGCGCGCTTCTTCGTCTTGGGGTCCACGCCACCGGGGAAGTCGACCTGCTTGGTCGTGACGTAGGTGCGGAAGTCCTTGAGCTGCAACGCCGCCCGGCCGATCAGCGCCAGGTCGTAGGCGCTCGACGTCTGCCCGGGTCGGTCCAGGCCGGACGGGTCCTTGGCGATCGTGTCATGCGCCCCGAGGTATGCCGCGTCCTCGTTCATCGCGGCCAGCGTCGCCTCCCGGCCACCGCCGGCTTCGCTGAGGGAGTATGCCGCGTCGTTGCCCGACGCCATGAGCAGCGCCTGGAACAGCTGCCCCGCCGTGTAGGGCAGGCCGGGCACCAGCCCGACCCGGGTGCCGTCCGCACTGGCATCCGCCTGGGTCACGACGATCTTGCGTCCGGCAGGCACCCGCGGGATGAGGGTCAGCGCGGTGAGGGCCTTGAGCGTGCTCGCCGGGAGCAACCGCGCGTGCGCAGCCTTCGCCGCGACCACCTTCCCCGAGTCCAGGTCGGCCAGCACCCACGACACGTCCCGCAGCGTCGGAGGCGCCGGAACCCCCGCCGGCAGGTCCGTGACGACCCCCATCGAAGCCAACCGCGGCCCCCCGACCGACACCAGCGGATCGACGGTGCTCGCAGGAGTGGGCAGCGCCTTCGTCGTCGCCGACGGCGTCGGCTTCACCAGCGAGTGGGCGGCAGGCGAGAGCGCGACCGCCGAGCCCGGGACTGCGACCCCCACCGAGATCGCGACTCCCGAGACGATGACTCCGAGGAGCGCGCGCCGCACCTTCGCGGAGTGGGTGCCGAGGTGGGCGCGCAGCACCGTAAAACGAGCTTGCGAGAGGTGCAAGCGCCCAGCTCGGTGACCGCGACGCCCCACGGCGCGGCTACGCGACGACGCTGTCACGTGGGCCAAGGTTCAGAAGCGCGAAGTCAGGAGCGCGCGCTTCACTTCCTGGATCGCCTGCGTCACCTGGATGCCACGCGGGCACGCGTCGGTGCAGTTGAAGGTCGTGCGGCAGCGCCACACGCCCTCCTTGTCGTTCAGGATCTCGAGGCGTTGCGCGCCACCGTCGTCGCGGGTGTCGAAGATGAACCGGTGGGCGTTGACGATGGCGGCCGGGCCGAAGTACTGGCCGTCGTTCCAGAACACCGGGCAGCTCGTCGTGCAGGCGGCGCACAGGATGCACTTGGTCGTGTCGTCGAACCGGTCGCGGTCGGCCTGGCTCTGGATGCGCTCGCGCGTGGGCTCGTTGCCCTCGGTGATCAGGAACGGCATCACCTCGCGGTAGGCGTCGAAGAACGGCTCCATGTCGACGATGAGGTCCTTCTCGACGGGAAGGCCCTTGATCGGCTCGACGGTGATCGGCTTGTCGGGGTTGACGTCCTTGATGAGCGTCTTGCAGGCGAGCCGGTTCTTGCCGTTGATCCGCATGGCGTCGGAGCCGCAGACACCGTGGGCGCAGGACCTGCGGAACGACAACGAGCCGTCCTGGTCCCACTTGATCTGGTGCAGCGCGTCGAGGACGCGGTCGGTGGCGTGCGAGGTGACCTGGTAGGTCTCCCAGTGCGGCTCGCTGTCGGTCTCGGGGTTGTAGCGCGAGATCTTCAGGGTGACCGTGAAGGACGGGACGGCGCCGGACTTGGGGGCGTCCTTGCCGGTCGTGCCTGCGGAGGTCGTCTCGGTCGTGGTGGCGGTCATCAGTACTTGCGCTCCATCGGCTGGTAGCGGGTGACGGTCACGGGCTTGTAGTCGAGGCGGACCTCGTCCGCGAACTTCGGGCCCTGCTCGTCGTCGGTGACGGGCGCGCGGTAGGCCATGGTGTGCCGCATGAAGTTCACGTCGTCGCGGGCTTCGTAGTCCTCGCGGAAGTGACCGCCGCGGGACTCCTTGCGGGCCAGCGCCCCGAGGGTGATGACCTCGGCCAGCTCGATGAGGAAGCCGAGCTCGACGGCCTCGAGGAGGTCGGTGTTGTAGCGCTTGCCCTTGTCCTGGACGACGACGTGGGCGTAGCGCTCCTTGAGCTCGTCGATGACGCCGAGAGCCTCCTTCATGGATGCCTCGGTGCGGAACACCTGGACGTTGCGGTCCATGGTCTCCTGCAGGGCCCGGCGCAGGTCGGCCACGCGCTGTCCGCTGTCGCGGGTGCGGATGCCCTCGACCATCGCCTCGACGAAGGTCGAGGGGTTGGCCGGCAGGTCGACGTACGGCGCGTTCGCGGCATACTCCGCGGCGGCGATGCCGGCCCGGCGCCCGAAGACGTTGATGTCGAGCAGGCTGTTGGTGCCGAGGCGGTTGGAGCCGTGCACGGAGACGCAGGCGACCTCGCCGGCGGCGAAGAGGCCGGGGACGACGTCGGTGTTGTTGCGCAGCACCTCGGTCTCGACGTTGGTCGGGACGCCGCCCATGGCGTAGTGCGCGGTCGGGTAGACCGGGACCGGCTCGGTGTAGGGCTCGACGCCGAGGTAGGTGCGGGCGAACTCGGTGATGTCGGGGAGCTTGGCGTCGATGTGGGCCGGCTCGAGGTGGGTCAGGTCGAGCAGGACGTAGTCCTTGTTGGGACCTGCACCGCGCCCTTCGCGGACCTCGTTGGCCATGGAACGGGCGACGATGTCGCGGGGCGCGAGGTCCTTGATGGTGGGGGCGTAGCGCTCCATGAACCGCTCGCCGTCGGCGTTGCGGAGGATGCCGCCCTCACCACGCGCCGCCTCCGACAGCAGGATGCCCAGTCCGGCCAGGCCTGTCGGGTGGAACTGGAAGAACTCCATGTCCTCCAACGGGATGCCGCGCCGGAAGGCGACACCCATGCCGTCGCCGGTGAGGGTGTGGGCGTTGGAGGTGGTCTTGAAGACCTTGCCGGTGCCGCCGGTGGCGAAGACGACCGACTTGGCCTGGAACACGTGCAGCTCGCCGGTGGCCAGCTCGTAGGCCACGACGCCCGCGGTGTGCTGCACGCCGTCCGCTCCGGTGTTCATGAGCAGGTCCAGGACGTAGAACTCGTTGTAGAACTCGACGCCCTGCTTGACGCAGTTCTGGTAGAGCGTCTGGAGGATCATGTGGCCCGTGCGGTCCGCCGCGAAGCAGGACCGGCGGACGGCGGCCTCACCGTGGTTGCGCGTGTGCCCACCGAACCGGCGCTGGTCGATCTTGCCCTCGGGCGTGCGGTTGAACGGCAGCCCCATCTTCTCGAGGTCGATGACCGCGTCGATGGCCTCGCGGCACATGATCTCGGCCGCGTCCTGGTCGACGAGGTAGTCACCGCCCTTGACGGTGTCGAAGGTGTGCCACTCCCAGTTGTCCTCCTCGACGTTGGCGAGGGCGGCGCACATGCCACCCTGCGCTGCGCCGGTGTGGGACCGGGTCGGGTAGAGCTTGGTCAGCACCGCGGTGCGGGTGCGGGTGCTCGACTCGAGCGCGGCACGCATGCCCGCGCCGCCGGCCCCGACGATGACGACGTCGTACTTGTGCGTCTGCATCAGTGCTGTTTCCTTCGCGTTCCTGGGTCGACCGTGGTCATCGTGCGCACACGGAGAGGGTGGAGGAGGGGTCGAGGCACGGGTCGAAGGTGAAGATGACCAGCGTGCCGAGCACCATGACGAGCAGTGCGCTCGCCACCAGCAGACCCTTGAGGATCCACCTGGTGCGGTCCTTCTCGGTGTAGTCGTTGATGATCGTCCGGACCCCGTTGAACCCGTGCAGCTCCGCAAGCCACAACATCAACAGGTCCCACGTCTGCCAGAACGGGCTGCTCCACTTGCCGGCGACGAACGCGAAGTCGATGCCGTGGATGCCCTCGCCCAGCATGAGGTTGACGAACAGGTGACCGAACACGAGGACGAGCAGCAGGATCCCGCTGCCCCGCATGAAGACCCACGACCAGAGCTCGAAGTTGCCGCGGCCCTTGGAGACCCGGCGGTAGCGGGACTTCTTGGCAGAGACGGCGTCGGGGCCGGCGTGGTAGTTGGTCTCGGTGGTGGCGCTCATGAGTTCCGCCCGCCTCTCAGTGCGTGAACACGACGGTCAGGTGCCGGATCGCGAAGGGCGCGAACAACACGACGAAACCAATGGCAACGGCCCAGAAGAGCTGTCGCTGGTACTTCGGGCCCTTGGCCCAGAAGTCGACGGCGATGATGCGCAGGCCGTTGAGCGCGTGGAAGATCACGGCGGCGACCAGCCCGGCCTCCGCCAGCCCGACGACGGGGTTCTTGTAAGCACCCATCACCTCGTTGTAGGCCTCGGGGGAGACTCTCACCAGCGCCGTGTCGAGCACGTGCGCGAACAGGAAGAGGAAGATCAGTACGCCGCTGATGCGGTGGGCCACCCACGACCACATGCCTTCACGGCCGCGGTAGAGGGTCCCGTTGGCTGCCTGCGCCACTGCGCGTCCCTTTCGAAGCAGATGTCACGGCAGTCGTCGGCGAGCGTCGAGGGCCGTAGTTCGCCCGTCAGGTTATCGGCCCGGCCGCCGGGACCGTGAACGGCCTGCCTGTGAGAAACCAGACAGGCCCGGTTACCCGCTGGTATGCCGCGTGGTCGCGGCGCGACTCAGCCGGCGAGGGACCGGGCGCGCTGGGCCGAGGTGTAGTGGGTGAGCAGCTGGTCGGTCAGCGACGCCCAGCTCCGGGGGGTCACCCGCAGCCGACCGGCCTCACCCATCGCCACCCGCTTGGCCCGGTCGCCGGCCAGGTGCGCGACCGCGTCGCGCAGTGCGTCGGGGTGGTCCGGGTCGAAGAGGAGCCCGGTCCGCGAGTGGTCCACGAGGTCGAGGGGGCCGCCCCGAGCCGGGGCGATGACGGGCAGCCCCGTCGCCGCGGCCTCCTGCAGGGTCTGCCCGAAGGTCTCCCGGGTGCCGGTGTGCACGAAGAGGTCGAACGCGGCATACGCCCTCGCGAGGTCGTCGCCCTCGCGTCGGCCGAGGAAGACCGCGTCGACGCCGGCAGCGGTGAGGGCCGCGGCGTCGTCGTGGCGGGTGGGCCCCTCGCCCACGATCACCACGCGCAGCCCCGGGAGGCCCGCGAGGGCCGCCAGTCGGGTGAGCTCCTTCTCGGGGGCCAGCCGTCCGACGTAGCCCACGAGCACCTGCCCCTCCGGGGCGAGGGAGCGGCGCAGTGCGCGGGTGCCCGCGTCCGCGCGCCACCCGGGATGGAACAGGGCGGCGTCCACTCCCCGGGCCCACAGAGCCGTGCGGGGTATGCCGTGCGCCTGCAGCTCGGCGAGGGTCGCCGACGAGGGGGCCAGAGTCAGGTCGGCCATCTCGTGCATCCTGCGGATCCAGCGCCAGGCCGCCCGGGCGGCGCCGCGTCCCACCGCCCCCGGGCCGTGCTGGCGGATGTAGCTGGGCATGTCGGTCTGGTAGACCGCCACGGTCGGCAGCCCGAGCCGTGCCGCGGCCGACAGCGCACTCGCGCCCAGCACGAACGGCGAGGCCACGTGGACGACGTCCGGCGCGAAGTCGGCCAGCGCCGCCTCGACCTCGCCGCCCATCGGCAGCCCGACAGGGAACTGACGAACGGGCACGGACGCGAGGCCGTGGACGGCATACCCGGCGTAGTGGGTCGGGGCCGGACGGGGGGCGAGGATGAGCGCCTCGTGGCCACGGTCGCGCAGGCACTCGGCAACGCGGCAGATGCTGGTCGTGACCCCGTTGAGGTAGGGCAGGAACGACTCGGTGACGATGGCTACGCGCACACGACCAGCGTCGGCAACCCCGGTGAGGTGACGGCCACGGCTGGGGGTGTGTCGGGTGAGCGGCAGGTGACGGGCTGGTGCGTGGGCTAGCGTTCCGGCCATGTCATCGGCGGCGACGAGTCAGGCTGCACCAGTGAACGACCGCTTCTGGGCGGTGATCCCCGCCGGGGGCGCCGGGACGAGGCTGTGGCCCCTGTCGCGCGCCGGGTCGCCCAAGTTCCTGCACGACCTCACCGGCTCGGGACGCTCCCTGCTGCAGGCGACCTGGGACCGGCTCACCCCGCTGACAGGCTCGCGGGTGCTGGTCGTCACCGGTGCCTCGCACCGGGCGGCCGTGGCGGAGCAGCTGCCCGACCTGCCCCCGGACCAGCTGTTGGCCGAACCAGCGCCGCGGGACTCCATGGCCGCGATCGGGTGGGCGGCGGCAGTGCTCGAGGCGCGTGACCCCGAGGCGGTGCTGGGTTCGTTCGCGGCGGACCACGTGATCGCGGACGAGGAGGACTTCCGGGCCTGTGTCGCCGAAGCCGTTCGCGTGGCGGAGCAGGGTTTCGTCGTCACGATCGGCATCGAACCCACCCATCCCGCAACGGGATTCGGCTACATCGAGATGGGCTCCCTGCTCGGCGAGGGACCGGCCACGGCGGTCAGCCAGTTCGTCGAGAAGCCCGACCGGGCGCGGGCCGAGGAGTACCTCGCTACGGGTCGGTTCCGGTGGAACGCCGGGATGTTCGTCGTGAAGGCGACCGTGCTGCTGGACCTGCTGGCGCAGTGGCACCCCGAGCTCGCGGCGGGAGCCCGGGCGCTCGCGGCCGACCCGGGTCGGCTGGACGAGCTGTGGCCGGGGCTCGAGAAGATCGCGATCGACCACGCCGTCGCCGAACCCGCTGCTGCCGAGGGCAGGGTCGCGATGGTGCCGGGCGGGTTCGGCTGGGACGACGTGGGCGACTTCAGCTCCCTGGGCTCCTTGCTGACCGACGCCGCCGGTATGCCGGGGACGCGCGTCCTCGGCGATGCGTCCGACGTGCGCGTGGTCGACTCGACCGGCATCGTCGTGCCCGGAACCGGCCGGGTCGTGGCGCTGGTGGGCCTCGAGGACGTCGTGGTGGTCGACACCCCGGACGCGCTGCTCGTGATGTCCCGTGAACGCGCCCAGGACGTCAAGGCGGTCGTCGACGCCCTGCGGTCCGAGGGGCGCACCGACCTCCTCTGACCCTGGGTTCAGGTTGCGAGGTCGCGGCGGCGGAACTGCGTGAAGCCGATGGTTGCGACCACGAGCGCCACCACGACCAGGGCGACCAGACCAGCGGCGTTGACGTCGCCGCCCGGCAGGCTGCCGAGGTGGTCGAACGGCGAGATCGCCAGCATCCAGCTCGGCAGGCGCAGCAGCGCCCCGAGCTCGCCGAGCAGCACGAACACCGCGAGCACTCCCCAGGCGAAGGTCGACCACCGGGGCAGCAGTCCGAACAGCAGGACAGTCAGGGCCACGCAGACCAGCACCGCGGGTGCCGTCGCGAGGGCAGCCGGCAGCAGCTGCCCCACTCCGGTGCTGCTGACGGCACCGGCAGTGAGCCCAGCGGCCGTTCCGACCACGGCGAGCAGCCACACCGAGCCCAACGCGGCGATGAGGGTGTGGCTGCCGACCCACTGCCACCTGCTCAGCGGGGTGGCGAGCAGGACCTCGGCGCGCCCCGCGCTCTCCTCGGACCGCAGGCGCAAGGCCGTCGCGATGCCGTAGCCGGCTACCCCGATCGCGAGGAACCGCAGCTCGGTCCCGAAGAACACGTCGACCAGGGAGCCCTGCCCTCCGCTCATCTTCCGCAGCATCTCCTCGATGCCCGGGCTGCTCGCGATCTGGTCCACGGACCTGGCGATGTTGCCCACGGCCAGGCCCACGACGGCATACCCGATGCTCCATCCGAGCAGTGCGCCACGCTGGAGCCGCCACGCGAGGCCGAGCGGGGTGCTCAGCGCCGCGGAGGCACGAGTCGGCCCCGGTCGCGCGGCCCACAGGCCCGAGCCGAGGTCGCGGCGGTGCAGGAGGACGTCGGCGACGACGAGGAGGGCGGCCGTCGCGACGACGGCCGGCAGGAGCAGCCACCAGCGGTTCGCGCCGAACGGGCTGACCTTCTCGGCCCAGCCCAGGAACGACAGCCAGACGAGGTGCTGGCCCCCGCCCTGGGTGGTGTCCGCCAGCGCACGGACGAGGAAGGCCAGGCCCAGCGCCCCGACCGCGATGCCACCGGCGCCGCGCGTGGTCGAGGTGAGCTGGACTGCGATGGCGGTGATGCCGGTCATCACGAGTCCGGCGACGACCTCGACGACGCCGAGCGCCAGCGCGCCGGTCAGGTCGACACCGGTCGCGACCAGGCTCAGTGCGGAGAGCAGCCCGGTCGCGAGCACGGTCATCGTCGCGAGGCCGACGGCGGCGGCGAGCGGGGCCCGGCGGCCCACGACGCCGGCAGCGACGAGCTCGAACCGGCCGTCCTCCTCCTCGCTGCGGGTGTGCCGTCGCACGATCGCGAACGCGAGGAACGCCGTGAAGAGGCTGCCCATCATCACCGTCTTGAGCACGCCGATCCCGGCGGCGGTCGCGGAGGGCAGCGGCCCGTAGAGCGCGGTCAGCGACGGGTTGTCGACCATCACCGCAGCGCCCGAGGCGGCCTCGGCGTCGGTGGGATAGAGGTCGAGGGTGGCCGCCATCGACCCGTACGCCGTCGCCACCAGGGCGAGGACGCTGGCCACCACGATCCAGCGGTCGCGACGCCACGCCAGCCGCAGGAGTGGTCCGGTGCCGACGAGGGACGTCATGCCGACACCTCCTCCTCCCGAGCGGCCTGGGCGGCGCGGCCGTTCGGGACATCGTGGTCGTGCCGACCGTCGCCGACCGTGTCGCGGTACTGCGAGAGGAAGAGCTCCTCGAGGGTCGGCGGCTGGCAGGTCAGCGCCTGGATGCCGTGGGGTGCCAGTCGCTGGAGCACGTCGCCGACGGCGCTGGTCTCGACCGACAACAGCAGGCGGTCACGGTCCTGTCGGGCGGCGTCGACACCGGGCCAGCGCGAGGCCTCGGTCTGGGCGACGGGCCTGGCGAGCGTCGCCGTCATGCTCGTGCGCGTGAGGTGTCGCAGGTCGGCGAGGGTGCCGGAGTCGACGATCCGCCCGRCCCGGACGATGCTGACCCGGTCGGCTGCCGTCTCGACCTCGGACAGGATGTGGCTGGAGAGCAGGACCGTGCGGCCCTCCGCTCGCACCTGGGTGAGGTGGTCCTGGAAGACCTTCTCCATCAACGGGTCGAGCCCCGAGGTGGGTTCGTCGAGGACCAGCAGG
Organism: Pedococcus sp. P2_D9; assembly: GCF_056404275.1. Taxonomy (NCBI): domain Bacteria; kingdom Bacillati; phylum Actinomycetota; class Actinomycetes; order Micrococcales; family Intrasporangiaceae; genus Pedococcus; species Pedococcus sp. P2_D9. Next base: position 29,124 of record NZ_JBFUEI010000009.1, on the reverse strand, counting down.
GGGACGTCGGAGGCCAGCGCGGCCACGAGCGCGACCTTCTGCCTGTTGCCCTTGGAGTAGGAGCGACCCTTCTTGGTGGGGTCGAGCTCGAACGCCTCGAGCAGCTTGTCGCGTTTGCCCTCGTCGATCCCGCCGCGCAGCCGACCGAGCAGGTCGATGACCTCGCCGCCGGTCAGGTTGGGCCACAGGACGACGTCGCCGGGCACGTAGGCCAGCTGTCGGTGCAGCTCGGTGGCGTGCTTCCACGGGTCTTGTCCCAGCAGGGTCACGGTGCCGCCGTCGGACCGGAGCAGGCCGAGCAGGACCCGGATGGTGGTGGACTTCCCGGCTCCGTTGGGGCCGAGGAAGCCGTGGACCTCGCCCTCGTGGACCGTCAGGTCGAGGCCGTCGAGGGCGGTCGTGGCGCCGAACTTCTTGATGAGGCCGGTTGCCTCGATGACATGTGCCATGGCTCCGACGATACACGGTTTTCAGAAAACTCTGAATGATCTAAACTCTCTTCATGGCTTCCACTCCCGCCGCCGACCCGTCGCGCTTCGTCGAGCGCTTCGGCTCTGCCCTGACCGCGGCGGGGATGCAGCGACTGCCGTCACGGGTCTTCGCCGCCCTGCTGGCCGACGACGACGGCCGGATGACGGCCGCCGAGCTCGGGGAGGTGCTCGCGGTCAGCCCCGCGTCGGTGTCGGGTGCGGTGCGCTCGCTCCAGCAGATGCGGATGATCCACCGGGAGCGCGAGCAGGGCAGTCGTCGTGACGTCTACGTCGTCGCCGACGACGCCTGGCACGACGTGATGATGAACTCGGCCAACATCTACGCCCCGCTGACCCAGTCCCTCCGCGAGGGCGTCGACCAGGTGGGTGGGCGGGGGACGACCGCGGGGGACCGCCTGGCGCTCAGCGTGGCGTTCCTCGAGTTCGTGACCGAGGAGATGCACCAGCTCTCCGAGAGATGGGACAAGCGCCGCGCCGAGCTCGGCTACTGACCCAGTCCCAGCTTTATCGGGTCTAGGGACTTAGGGCGGCTTCGCCCGGGAACCGTTTCGGGGTGAAGCCGACGTTTCTCCCTAGACCCGATAAAGGGGAGACAGGGTGACCGAGCCCACGGTGAGGTGGGCCACGAGTGGTGACCACACGGCATACCGGCTCACTATCGTGGGCGGCATGGCCGCCGATGTCCCCGAGGACCGCTTGCAGACCCGCTCCGAGTCCGACCTGCCGATCAAGGCCGTGTATGCCGCGGGCGACCTCGAGGGCTTCGACCCGGACACCCAGCTCGGTGAGCCGGGACAGTTCCCCTACACCCGCGGCGTCTACCCGAACATGTACACGGGGCGGCCGTGGACCATGCGGCAGTACGCCGGGTTCGGGACCGCCAAGGAGTCCAACGAGCGCTACCACGAGCTGGTGGCCAACGGGACCGGCGGGCTGTCCGTCGCGTTCGACCTCCCGACGCAGATGGGCTACGACTCCGACGAGGCGATTGCGCACGGCGAGGTCGGCAAGGTCGGTGTCGCGATCGACTCGATCGACGACATGCGGACGCTGTTCGGTGGGCTGCCGCTGGGTGACCTGTCGACATCGATGACGATCAACGCGCCGGCGGCCACGCTGCTGCTGATGTACCAGCTGGTCGCGGAGGAGAACGGCGCCGACGCGTCGCGGCTGGCCGGGACGATCCAGAACGACGTGCTCAAGGAGTACATCGCCCGCGGCACGTACATCTACCCGCCGAAGGAGTCGCTGCGACTGATCAGCGACATCTTCGCCTACTGCCACAAGGAGCTTCCGCGCTGGAACACCATCTCCATCAGCGGCTACCACATGGCCGAGGCGGGGGCGACGCCCGCGCAGGAGATTGCCTTCACCCTGGCCAACGCCAAGGAGTACGTCCGCGCGGCGCAGGCTGCCGGGCTCGACGTCGACGACTTCGCTCCGCGGCTGTCGTTCTTCTTCGTCGCGCGGACGACCCTGCTCGAGGAGGTCGCCAAGTTCCGGGCGGCCCGGCGGATCTGGGCGCGGATCATGCGTGACGAGTTCGGCGCCCAGAACCCGAAGAGCCAGATGCTGCGGTTCCACACCCAGACCGCCGGGGTGCAGCTGACCGCGCAGCAGCCCGAGGTCAACCTGGTCCGCGTCGCCCTCCAGGGCCTCGGCGCGGTGTTCGGTGGCACCCAGTCGCTGCACACCAACTCGTTCGACGAGGCGATCGCCCTCCCGACCCAGAAGGCCGCCCGCCTCGCCCTGCGCACCCAGCAGGTCATCGCGTACGAGACCGACGTGACCAAGACCGTCGACCCGTTCGCCGGCTCCTACGTGGTCGAGTCGATGACCGACGACGTCGAGGCTGCCGCCCTCGACCTGATCCAGGCCGTCGAGGACAGGGGAGGAGCCGTCGCCGCGATCGAGCAGGGCTTCCAGAAGTCCGAGATCGAGCGGTCTGCCTACCGCATCGCGCTCGAGATCGACAGCAAGGAACGCACGGTCGTCGGCCTCAACCGGTTCGCCCTGGACGAGGAGGAGCCGTACGAGCCGCTGCGCGTCGACCCCCAGATCGAGCACGACCAGCGCGAGCGCCTCGCCGCCCTGCGGGCCGAGCGCGACAACGACGCCGTCGAGGCCGCCCTCGAGGCAGTCCGCGAGGCGGCTCGCGGCACCGACAACCTGCTCTACCCGATGCGCGAGGCCCTGCGGCTGCGCGCGACCGGCGGCGAGGTCAGCCACGCCCTGCGCGACGTGTGGGGCCTCTACGTCCCTCGGGAGACCTTCTGAGGGCCTGGGACGCCTCGTTCACCGATCGTGGAACGCGGCCGGGGTAGGGCCGGTCCGCGGGTAGAGTCACCGCTGACATGAGCGACAACCAGCTGCTGGCCGACCTGTGCACCACCATCGACGCCCTCGCCCCCGAGCTCCTCGCCCTGCAGCACGACCTGCACGCGCACCCGGAGCTGTCCCGAGGCGAGACGCGCACGACCGCCAAGGTCGCCGAACGCCTCGAGGCCGCAGGGGTCGCAGTGCGCCGCCTGCCCGTCAGCGGGCTGATCGCCGATCTCGGAGCCGAGCAGCCGGCATACCGGGTGGCGCTGCGCGCCGACCTCGACGCCCTGCCTGTGGGGGAGCGCACGGGCCTGCCGTGGGCCTCGACCACCGAGGGCATCTGCCACGCCTGCGGTCACGACGTCCACGTCGCCGGGATGCTCGGTGCCGGGCTGGCGCTCAAGGCCCACGAGGAGGCCCTGCGCGAGCGGGGCATCGGGGTCCGCCTGCTCTTCCAGCCCGCCGAGGAGGTCATCCCCGGCGGTGCCGTCGACCTGCTGGCCGAGGGTGCCCTCGACGACGTCGACGCGATCTTCGCCGTCCACTGTGACCCCAGCCTGGACGTCGGCACGGTGGGCCTGCGTGACGGTGCGATCACCGCGGCGGCTGACCGCGTGACGGTGCACCTCGCGGGGCGGGGTGGCCACACGTCGCGGCCCCACCTCACCGAGGACCTCACCTTCGCGCTGGCCAAGGTGGTTACCGAGCTCCCGGCCGTCCTGTCCCGCCGGCTCGACCCGCGGACGGCGTTCGCGCTGGTGTGGGGCGAGGTGCATGCCGGCCAGGCCGCCAACGTGATCCCGTCCAGCGGCACGATCGCCGGCACCCTGCGGATGCTCGACGCCGACGCGTGGACCACCATCGGCCCCCTCCTTGCCGAGGCGGTGGAGCACATCGTCGCCCCGTATGCCGTGACGGCAGTACTCGAGCACGTCCAGGGAGTGCCTCCGGTGGTCAACGACGCGGAGGCCATCGAGGTCTTCCGGGCCGCGGCCGAGGGTGCCGGCCTGACGGCCCTGGGGACGCAGCAGTCGCTCGGTGGCGAGGACTTCGCGTGGTACCTGCGGAAGGTTCCAGGTGCCATGGCGCGGTTGGGAACGCGCACGCCGGGCGGGCACACCTACGACCTCCACCAGGGCGACCTCGTGGTCGACGACGACTCGGTCGTCCAGGGCGCCCGGGTGCTCGCCGGCGTGGTGGTGGCCGGCGTTGTCAAGACGCCGGTCGGAGCGCCGCAGCCCGGTTGAGGGACAGTCGCGGATCGGTAACGGTTTGTGTCCCAAGTGCCTCAAGGCCGAGTTACCCAGCAGTTCGTCGGGCTATCCTCACGCCCTAGTGGCGCAGCACAGCGCCTCGTGCAATCAAAGAACAGGAGACAGCCTTGCGTCACACGATGAAGGTTGCCGCGGTGATGTCGGTGGCAGCACTGACCCTCGCCGCATGTGGTGACTCGGGCGACAACGCCGGGGGCAGCGGTTCCAGCTCCAGCTCGAGCTCGAGCAAGAAGAGCGACGTCAAGGTCGGCATGGCCTACGACGTCGGCGGTCGCGGTGACCAGTCGTTCAACGACGCCGCTGCGGCAGGCCTGGACAAGGCCAAGACCGAGCTCGGGGTGGACACCAAGGAAGCCGCCGCGGTCAACGGTGAGAACGAAGCCGCCCGTGAGGAGCGCCTCCAGCAGCTGGCTGACGCCGGCTACACCCACATCGTCGCGGTGGGCTTCGCCTACGCCAAGTCGGTCGGCAAGGCTGCCAAGGCCAACCCGGACGTGCACTTCGCGATCGTCGACGACGCGTCGGACGACTCGAAGGGCCCGAACGTCGACCAGATCACGTTCGCCGAGAACGAGGGCTCGTTCCTCGTCGGTGCGGCGGCCGCTCTGAAGTCCAAGACGGGCCACATCGGCTTCGTCGGTGGCGTCAACGTCGGGCTGATCAAGAAGTTCGAGGCTGGCTACATCGCCGGGGCGAAGGCCGTCAACCCGGCCATCAAGATCGACTCCCAGTACCTCACCCAGCCGCCGGACTTCGGCGGCTTCAATGACCCGGCCAAGGGCAAGACTGCTGCTGACGGCATGTTCCAGAAGGGCGCCGACGTGGTCTACCACGCCGCTGGCGGCTCCGGTGGTGGCGTCTTCACGGCCGCCAAGGCTGCCGGCAAGCTGGCCATCGGTGTCGACTCCGACCAGGCCCTGACCGCTCCGGCGGACGTGCGCTCGGTCATCATGACGTCGATGATCAAGAAGGTCGACGTCGCGGTCTACGACTTCATCAAGTCGGCGGCCGACGGCAAGGAGAAGACCGGCAACAACATCTACGACCTCAAGGCTGGCGGTGTGGACTACTCCACGACCGGCGGTCAGGTCGACGACATCAAGACCAAGCTGGACGACTACAAGCAGCAGATCATCGACAAGAAGATCACGGTTCCCGAAAAGCCCTGATCGACACCTCTTTTGTCGAGCATGTGGGCAACACACGGCCCGGGCGGCGCGGTAGCGTCTGACCCGGGCCGTGTGCTTGCCTGAACGACCCAGCACGCGGCGCCTCGACCCTTGCCGCAGGTGCCGAATCGCGCCACCCGCCCGCGACGCCGCGGGCCCGGACCACGGAGTGTGAACCATCACTGCCTCCCCACCGCTGACGCAGACCACGACCGAGGGTGGTGTCCCAGCCGTCGAGCTCGAGGGGATCACCAAGCGCTTCCCGGGTGTGGTCGCCAACAAGGACATCGCCTTCTCGGTGCGACGCGGGACGGTCCATGCGATCGTCGGGGAGAACGGCGCCGGCAAGTCCACCTTGATGAAGATCCTGTATGGCGTGCAGCGCCCCGACGAGGGCACCATCAAGATCGACGGGCAACTGGTCAACCTCCACTCCCCGTCCGACGCCATCGCGGCCGGCATCGGCATGGTCTTCCAGCACTTCATGCTCGCCGACAACCTGACTGTCCTCGAGAACGTCGTCCTGGGTGCGGAGAAGCTGCACGGGATCGGCGACGGCGCGCGACGCGAGATCACGCGGATCTCGGGCGCCTACAAGCTGGACGTCGACCCCGATGCGCTGGTCGCCGACCTAGGAGTGGGCGCACGCCAGCGGATCGAGATCCTCAAGGTGCTGTTCCGCGGCGCCAAGACCCTGATCCTCGACGAGCCCACCGCCGTCCTCGTGCCGCAGGAGGTCGACGAGCTGTTCGACCAGCTCGCCGAGCTCAAGGACGAGGGACTCACGGTGCTGTTCATCTCGCACAAGCTCGACGAGGTGCTCAAGGTCGCCGACTCGATCACCGTCATCCGGCGCGGCACCACCATCGACACGGTCGACCCCAAGTCCGTGAACGCACGCCAGCTCGCCGAGCTGATGGTCGGCTCGGAGCTGCCCTCCCCGACGACCGAGGAGTCCACGGTCACCGACCGCGTGCTGCTCAAGGTCGACGACCTCGTCCTGGGCGACGGCACCGGCCGACCGCTCCTCGACGGCATCTCGCTGACCATCCACGCCGGCGAGGTGCTCGGCATCGCCGGGGTGGAGGGCAACGGCCAGGCCGAGCTCGTTGAGGTCATCATGGGTATGCGTGAGCCCACCTCGGGCCAGGTCTTCCTCGGCGACGTCGACATCTCCGACTGGCACACCCGTGAGATCAGGGAGGCCGGTGTCGGCTACATCCCGGAGGACCGGCACCGCCACGGCCTCCTGCTCGAGGCGCCGTTGTGGGAGAACCGCATCCTCGGGCACCAGACCGAGGCCCCCAACGTGAAGGGTCAGCTCATCGATGCCGCTGCGGCCAAGGCCGACACCGAGCGCATCGTCAAGGCCTACGACGTCCGCACTCCCTCGATCTTCGTCACCGCGGGCTCGCTCTCCGGTGGCAACCAGCAGAAGCTCATCATCGGCCGCGAGATGAGCCACAAGCCCAAAGTCCTGATCGCCGCCCACCCGACCCGTGGCGTCGACGTCGGCGCCCAGTCGAGCATCTGGGACCTCATCCGTGACGCGCGACGCGAGGGCCTCGCGGTGCTCCTCATCTCGGCCGACCTCGAGGAGCTGATCGGCTTGTCCGACACCATCCGCGTCATCCTGCGGGGCAAGCTGTCCGGCGACTTCGACCCCGACCACGTGACGGCCGAGGACCTCGGTGCGGCGATGACCGGTGCCGGCGAGAAGGAGGAGTCGCGGTGAAGTCCCTCAACGTGCGCCGGATCCTGATGAGCCTGGCGGCGCCGGTCCTCGCGCTCGTCGTCGCGTTCGTCGTCACCTCGCTGGTGCTGGTGGCCGTCGGCGACCCGGTGTGGGAGGTCTGGAAGACCATCCTCGCCGTGCCGAAGCCGCGCCAGAGCGTCAACATCATCAACGCGGCGTCCGTGTTCTACCTCTCGGCCATCGCGGTCGCGGTCGGCTTCCGGATGAACCTGTTCAACATCGGCGTCGACGGCCAGTACCGCGTCGCGGTCTTCGCGGCCGCCGTCTTCGCAGGCCAGGATTGGCTTCCCGGGTGGCTCAACATCATCGTGTCCATCGCCGTCGCGATGGTGGCCGGTGGGCTGTGGGCCAGCATCGCGGCATACCTCAAGGTGAAGCGCGGCGTCTCCGAGGTGATCTCCACGATCATGCTCAACGCCATCGCCACCGGTGTGGTGAGCTGGCTCCTGGTGAAGATCGCCAACCCCCGGCCGGGCTCGAACAGCATCGAGACCAAGACCATCCCGGAGTCGGCGCAGCTCGAGGGCTTCAAGCTCATCCCCGGCGCCACGAACCGCGTCTACACGCTGCTGATCCTGGCCCTGCTGGTCGGGTTCCTCTACTGGTTCGTGCTGAGCAGGACGCGGTTCGGCTTCGACCTGCGGGCGACCGGTCGCTCCGAGAGCGCGGCGGTCGCCAGCGGCGTGAAGGTGCCGCGGATGGTGGCGACCGCGATGATCGCCTCGGGTGCCCTGGCCGGACTCGTCGGCATGCCATTGCTGTTCGGGCAGGACCACAACTACGGCACGACGTTCCAGTCCGGACTCGGCTTCGCCGGAATTTTCGTCGCGCTGCTGGGACGCAACAACGCGGTCGGCATCGGCTTCGCCTCGCTCCTCTGGGCGTTCCTGGACGTGCAGTCCAACGCCCTGCAGATCCAGGCCGATGTCGCCCAGGAGCTGGTCAACATCATCCAGGGCGTGATCCTCTTCGCCGTCGTGATCGCGTACGAGCTGATTCGCCGGGCCGACAAGCGGATCGAGCAGTCCCGCGTCGCCCGTGAGCTTGCCGCCCAGCGACAAGCCGCCCCCGCCCCGGAAGGAGCCCCGGCATGAGCGCCCTCGGACTCGAGGTCGGCACCAAGGCCGTGCCGGACCGTCCCAAGCGGCGACGGTTCGGCATCCGCGAGTGGTCCATCGTGGCGATCGGTGCGATCGCCGTGATCTCGGTCCTGCGAGTGGTCACCGGTGCCGACGACATCGCGTCGTCCGGTGCCCTGGCCGCGGCCATCGGCCTGGCCGTCCCGATCGGCCTGGCCGGCCTCGGTGGCCTCTGGTCGGAGCGCGCGGGCGTGGTCAACATCGGCCTCGAGGGCATGATGATCCTCGGCACGTGGGGGGCCGGGTTCTTCGGCTACCACATGGGTCCGTGGGCCGGCGTCCTCGGCGCGATCGCCATGGGCATGCTCGGTGGCCTGATCCACGCGACCGCCACCGTGACGTTCGGGGTCGACCACATCGTCTCCGGTGTCGCCATCAACATCATCGGCCTCGGCGTCGCGAAGTACCTTGCCGCCCGTTTCTTCAACGGACTGCCCGGCGGTGGCCCCACCCAGTCGCCGCAGGTCGGGCACCTGCCGGACTTCACCCTTCCCGGTGTGTCCAGCGGGCTCGGCACAGTGGAGAAGAAGGACTGGTTCTTCGTCAGTGACGTCGCCGCAGTGCTGCGCGCACTGTGCACCAACGTGTCGATCCTGACCATCCTCGCGGTGCTGCTGTTCGTCGGGACCTGGTGGGTTCTGTGGCGTTCGGCGTTCGGCCTGCGGCTGCGATCAGTGGGTGAGTCGCCTGTCGCGGCGGAGTCGCTCGGCGTCAACGTGATGCGCTACAAGTTCCTCGCCGTCGTCATCTCCGGCGGGCTCGCCGGCCTGGGCGGTGGCTTCCTGGCGCTGGTTGCCGCGAGCATCTACCGCGACGGTCAGACCGGTGGTCGTGGCTACATCGGCCTCGCCGCGATGATCTTCGGCAACTGGCGACCTGGTGGCCTGCTCGCCGGTGCGGCGCTGTTCGGCTACACCGACGCCTTGCAGCTGCGCGGTGGGGCGGCAGTTCACGCGTTCCTGCTCCTGTTCGCGGTGCTCCTCGTGGCCGTCGGGGTGTGGCAGATCGTGCGCAACCAGCGCATCGTCCAGGGCGCCCTGGCCATCGTCGTCGGCGTCCTCGTCGGCTGGTGGTACTTCGCCGCGGACGCCGTCCCAGCCGAGCTCACCGGCACCACCCCCTACGTCACCACGCTGCTCGTGCTGGCCTTCGCGTCGCAACGGTTGCGGATGCCCGCCGCCGACGGGCAGATCTATCGCAAGGGCGAGGGCCACTAGGTGTGCCCTGACGCCGGGACGCAACCGCAGGGGTATGCCGCGGAGCCGGCTGCGCGGCATACGGCACCTCCTGCTCCGGAGGACGTGGACTGGGAAGCCTTGCGTGCCAAGGCGATCGAGATCATGGGCAAGGCCTACGCGCCGTACTCGAACTTCCCGGTCGGCGTCGCGGGGATCGTCGACGACGGTCGGCTGGTGGCCGGGTGCAACGTCGAGAACGCGGCCTACGGCGTGGGGCTGTGCGCCGAGTGCGGCATGGTCTCGGAGTTGCACGCGACCGGTGGCGGGCGGCTCGTGGCGGTGTCCTGTGTCGGTGGCAATGGCGAACCGCTCATGCCGTGTGGGCGCTGTCGCCAGCTCCTCTGGGAGAACGGCGGGCCTGACTGCCTGCTGTTGACCCCCGAAGGGGTGCTGCCGATGCGCGAGGTGCTGCCCCAAGCCTTCGGCCCCGACACGCTGAACGCAGCCCGCCACCCCGCCTGACCCCGGCTCGCGCAGCTCGGCCACCCGCGCCCCCAGGTCGATCTGTGGACCCGAGGGCGCAGATCCACCCGCCCGGGACGGATCGAGGTCGATCTGTGGCCTCCGTGGCGCAGATCCGCGCCTGTGGATGAGCGGCTGGACGAGTCGCGGGATGCGCCACCGTGGTCTCGTGACTTCTCTCGACCGGCAGAGCCCTTTCACCCGCGCTGACGCCGTGGCCGCGGGCATCAGCGACCGGCGCCTGGGTGGTCCGGGTTTCCGGCGGCTGTTCACCAGCGTGTATGTCGCGTCCGACGTGCCGGTCGACACACACCTTCGCGCCCGCGCTGCGCTACGGCTCGCGCCGGCGGGTGCGTTGGTCGCCGGCCCGACGGCCGCCGAGCTCCTGGGCGGGGTGGTGCCCTCGGACTCCCGTATCCACCTCCGCCTGCCGACCGGGCGCATGCGGGTGCCCGGAATCGAGTCCCGCAGGCTGACCTCGGCGGCGAGGGCGAAGATCTCCGGACTGCCGGTGACGACGGCGGAGGACACCTTCACCGACCTGGCCGCCCACCTCGACCTCGTCGACCTCGTGGTGCTGGGCGACTCCCTCGTCCGCCGCCGGCGTGCTACCCCGAGGTCCCTGGTCGAAGCCGCGGCGACGGTGCCTGGCCGTGGCCGAGCGCTCAGCGGTCGGGCGGCGGCACTGGTGCGGAGCGGGGTCGACTCCCCCATGGAGACCCGGTTGCGCCTCCTCTTGGTCCTGGCCGGGCTTCCGGAGCCGGTGGTCAACCACATCGAGTACGACGCGACGGGGCGCTGGGTCCGGCGGTATGACCTCTCGTATCCCGAGTACCGGCTCGCGATCGAGTACGACGGACGCCAGCACGCCGAGTCCCAGCGGCAGTGGGAGCGCGACGTGGAGCGGCGCGAGGACCTCGACCGGGACGGTTGGCGGATCGTGGTCGTCCTGTCCAAGGGGATCTACCGCGAACCCGAGCGCACCCTGAAGCGCGTCGTCGACGCCATGGTGAGCTGCGGCATACCAGCAGCGGTGACCTCGGACGAGTGGCGGCTGCACTTTCGAGGGTGAGCTGCCCCGGCAACCGGCGACCCGGAAGCCACGAATCGACGTGAAATGCCGCATCCGGGGTGCAACGGTGCCACCCCGGGCACGGATGGTCGGGGCTACGACAGGTCTGACACGATGGCCCCATGAGTGAAGCCTTCGATGCCGTCGACGTCATCATCAGCAAGCGGGGCAAGGGCGAGCTGTCCGACGGGCAGATCGACTGGGTGATCGACGCCTACACGCGCGGGGCCGTCGCGGACGAGCAGATGTCCAGCCTGGCCATGGCGATCCTGCTCAACGGGATGAACCGTCGCGAGATCTCCCGCTGGACCGGCGCGATGATCAACAGTGGCGAGCGGATGGACTTCTCCGGCCTGTCGCGTCCGACGGCCGACAAGCACTCGACCGGTGGGGTGGGCGACAAGATCACCCTGCCGCTGGCACCTCTCGTCGCGGCGTGCGGCGTGGCCGTGCCCCAGCTGTCCGGCCGCGGGCTCGGGCACACCGGGGGCACCCTCGACAAGCTCGAGTCGATCCCCGGCTGGCGGGCGGCCATGAGCAACGAGCAGATGATGCAGCAGCTCGAGGACGTCGGTGCGGTCATCTGCGCCGCCGGCGACGGGCTGGCCCCCGCCGACAAGAAGCTCTATGCCCTGCGCGACGTCACCGGCACCGTCGAGGCCATCCCGCTCATCGCCTCCTCGATCATGAGCAAGAAGATCGCCGAGGGTACGGGCGCGCTGGTGCTCGACGTGAAGGTGGGCAGCGGTGCGTTCATGAAGAACGTCGAGGACGCCCGCGAGCTCGCGCGCACGATGGTCGACCTCGGCACCGATGCCGGGGTCAAGACCGTCGCGATGCTGACCAACATGCAGGTCCCGCTCGGCCTCACGGCCGGCAACGCCATCGAGGTGCGCGAGTCGGTGGAGGTGCTGGCGGGTGGCGGCCCCGAGGACGTCGTCGAGCTGACCCTCGCCCTGGCCCGCGAGATGCTCGCGGCTGCCGGGCGCGAGGACGTCGATCCCGCCGACGCGCTCAAGGACGGCCGCGCGATGGATGCCTGGAAGGCGATGATCCGGGCCCAGGGTGGCGACCCCGACGCGACCCTGCCCGTGGCGAAGGAGAGCCACGACGTGCTGGTCCCGGCGGACGGCGTGCTCACCGAGCTCGACGCCCTCAAGATCGGGGTGGCGGCCTGGCGACTCGGTGCCGGTCGGGCGCGCAAGGAGGACCCGGTGCAGGCCGGCGCCGGCGTGGTGATGCACTACAAGCCGGGCGCCACCGTCCGGGGAGGCGACCGCCTGCTCACGCTGCACACCGACACCCCCGAGCGGTTCGAGCGGGCACTCGAGTCGCTCGAGGGCGCGTTCACCATCGCTCCCGAAGGATCGCGACCGGACCTGCTGCCGCTGGTCATCGAGAAGATCTCCTGATCCGCGCGGCGGCCTCCGCCGCGAAGGACGTCACCCGCTCGACGACGTCGGGGTTCCACAGCACCCGGCGGTGACCGAGTCCCTCGGTGACGACGAGGCGGGCGTCGTGCCACGCCTTGGTGACGGCCACGCCACCTGCGAGGGGTGCTTCCTGGTCGCCCCGGTCGTGCACGACCAGCAGGTGCGGCAGCGACGGGTGTGCCGCGGCCATCGTGAGGAGGTCGAGCTCGGCCACCGGCGTTCCGACCCGGCGCTCAGCGCGGCGCACCATCACCTGCTGGGACCGGGAACCGACCCCGAGCGCCGACGCGAAGACCGGCAGCATCGACTCGACGCCATCCGGCGGGGCGATGAGCACGAGTGAGTCGGGCTGCACCCCCAGTCCGAGGGCGTGGACTGCCGCGAGCCCGCCGGCGGAGTGGGCCACCACGACCGTGGGCCGGCCGAACTCGTCCACCACCGCCGCCAGCGCCTCCGCCATCTCCACGAACGTCGTCGACCGACTCCCGTGGACACCGGGCCCGGAGTCGCCGTGGCTCGGGGCGTCGAACGCCACCACACACAGGCCGCGGGCCACCAGCGGCTCGACGTGGGCGCCGAGCTGCTGCCACCAGCCGCCCCAGCCGTGCACGAGGTATGCCGTGGGGTTGCCCCAGTCGCCGTAGACCCGGCCGCGAATGGTGCCGTGGGCCCACCGCACCTCGAAGGCCTCCCCGCCGCTGGGGGTCCGAGTGGCGCGTACCGCTGCCGCCGGGCTGGCCGGCAGCCGGAACCACAGCCGCTCGGCGAGCAGTCCGCCGAGGGCGGGGGACCGGCTTTCCAGCAACGCGAACAGCCGTCTCAGCGCGGGCGAGACCGGGAGACCTGTCGCCGCGGTGGCAGCGCCCTCTGCCGGAGCAGCGACGCCCTGTGCCGGAGCGGCGATGCCCTGTGCCGGAGCGGCGATGCCCGCGGGCGGAGCGGCGATGCCCGCGGGCGGAGCGGCGATGCCCGCGGGCGGAGCGCCTGCTGCCACGGTGGTCCGGGAGGCCGGGACGGCACCCACACGGGCGGGACGCGGACGAACGACAATACGATCGATCGTGCTTTTTTCGAGCGACATGAGTGGTACCTCCTGGGTGGGATGGGGATCAGGCGCGGATGTGGTCGATAAGCCGGTCGAAGGCGTCCTGGGCCCGCGTGGCGGCCGCCGGGTCGTGGAGCAGGCGTGCCGAGAAGTTGTAGCCGAGGACGATGGCGAGCAGGTCGTGCGCGAAGGCGGCCGGGTCGGTCGACTCGCGGAACTGGCCCTCGGTCATGCCGCCGCGGACGATGGTCTCGATCGTGTCGAGCAGGTCCCTCTCGGTCTGGACGACCTTGCTGCGGACCGGGCCGTCGGGTGCGTCGTCGAACTCGCTCGCCACCGAGATGAAGATGCATCCGCCTGGCAGTGCGTAGTCCGCATACCCGCCCCACCCGAGCCAGCGGTCGAAGAGGGTGCGCAGGCGCGGCTCACCGCGAGACTCCTTGAGGGCCGGGCGGATGACGAGCTGGGTGAACGCCTCGGCCGCGTAGTCCATCACGGCGGACTGAAGCCCCTCCTTGGACCCGAAGTGCGCGAACAGCCCGCTCTTGGACATGTCCATCGCGTCGGCGAGACCGCCGATCGTGATGCCCCGCAGCCCGACCTGGCTCGACTGGGCCAGCGCCACACGAAGCACCGAGTCGCGTGTCTCGTCTCCCTTGCTCACGCGATCAATAAAAGCACGACCGTTCGCACTTCGCAAGGCCCTACGGGCAATCCCGTCCGGGCGCCAGGCCGCCCGGCCGGGTCGGACGCTCAGGGCTAGGGTGGCCCTGTGCCTGAGCTCATCGCGACCCCCACGACCATTCCCGTGCCCGGCGGCAAGATCATCGACGAACACGTCGGCCGGGTGAACACCGGCAGCGAGGCAGTTTCGGTGGCCCACATGAAGGCGCCGGCCGACTGGACGGAGCCCTTCCAGGCCCCGGCCTTCGACGAGATCACCCTCGTCATCGCCGGTGCCGTGCTCGTGGACCACGACGGTGGCCAGCTGCGCGTGGAGGCAGGCCAGAGCGTCGTCACCCGCGCCGGCGAGCGGATCCGCTACTCGACCGGGTCCGAGGGTGCCGAGTACGTCGCCGTCTGCCTGCCGGCGTTCAGTCCCGAGACGGTCAACCGGGACGAGGAGGAAGGCGCGTGATCTTCGGTCGCAAGGGGTCCTCCGGAGGCACCGACACCGTCGCGGACCCCGCTGACGACCAGGTCAGGCGGGCGCCCAAGGCGCTGCTGCACGACCACCTCGACGGCGGCCTGCGTCCGCAGACCATCGTCGAGATTGCCGACCAGATCGGGTATGCCGGGTTGCCGGCCACCGACGCCGACAGCCTCGGCGCGTGGTTCCGGGAGAGCGCGGACTCGGGGTCCCTGGTGCGCTACCTCGAGACCTTCGACCACACGCTAGCCGTCATGCAGACCGCCGAGGGGCTGCGTCGAGTGGCTCGCGAGAGCGTCCTCGACCTGGCCGCCGACGGCGTCGTCTACGCCGAGAGCCGCTACGCGCCGGAGCAGCACCTCTCCGAGGGACTTGCGCTCGAGGACGTCGTCGAAGCCGTCAACGCCGGGTTCCGCGAAGGCGAGGGGCAGGCTGCAAAGGCCGGCACGCCCATCCGGGTCACCGCTCTCCTGACCGCGATGCGCCACGCGGCCAAGAGCACCGAGATCGCCGAGCTCGCGGTCCGCTACCGCGACCAGGGTGTCGCCGGGTTCGACATCGCAGGCGCCGAGGCGGGCTTCCCTCCCACCAGGCACCTCGACGCCTTCGAGTACCTCCGTCGCGAGAACGCCCACTTCACGATCCACGCGGGCGAGGCGTTCGGCCTGCCGAGCATCTGGGAGGCGATCCAGTGGTGCGGGGCCGACCGGCTCGGGCACGGCGTCCGGATCGTCGACGACATCACCGTCGGCGACAAGGCCTTCGGCGACGACGTCGCGGCGGCGGTCGCCGCTGACACGGACGACGTGCACCTCGGCCGCCTTGCGGCATACGTCAGGGACACCCGCATCCCGCTGGAGATGTGCCCCAGCAGCAACGTCCAGACCGGTGCGGCGGAATCCGTTGCGCTGCACCCGATCTCACTGCTCAAGCGGCTGCGGTTCCGGGTGACGGTCAACACCGACAACCGCCTGATGAGCGGCACCTCGATGTCGCGTGAGATGGGACTGCTCGTGCAGGACGCAGGCTGGACGATGGACGACCTGCGATGGGTCACCATCAACGCGATGAAGTCCGCGTTCATCCCCTTCGAGGAGCGGCTGGCCATCATCGAGGGAGTCGTCAAGCCCGGCTACGCCGCACTCGAGGAGCAGGTCCGGGCCACGTCGGCGCGCTAGCGGTCGAGCGGGTCCGCGGGCAGCAGCTGCTCGCGGCGGTGGTCCTCACGGGCCAGGCGTTCGGCGTCACGGCGACGACGGTCGGCGATCACGGCGGCGAGGACGTACTCGGCGTGGATGCCCGGTGGGGGCGGTGGCGACACGTGCGGCAGCACCGAGCGCAACAGGCTCTGGCCCAGCTCCTCCCGTGAGGCCGGAGTGAGCCCGGCGGCCCGCCCGAGGAACTGACGGACGGCGATGGCCAGTCCCGGGGGCAGCGCAGCCAGATCGGCCTGGGATGCCCACTGCGCCAGCGGGGGCGGCATGACCGGAGGGGGCAACAACCGCATCGTGGCGCGCTGCGACACGACGTAGGTGCCTGCCGCCATGTCGCCGAGGCGCTTCGCGCGCGGGCTGACCAGGGAGGCCACCATCGCGCCCGCACCCGCGAGCAGGTAGATCTCGGGCCACCCGACGAGGGCCCGGGTGAGCGCGTGCCGGGCCGTGATGGGACCACCGTCGTCGCGCACCACCCGCAGCCCCAGCGCCAGCTTGCCCAGGGTTCGGCCCCGGGTGACCGTCTCCACCACGGTCGGGATGCCGACGGTGACCCCCACGACCAACAGGATCACGACCGTCCGGCCCACCGCGTCGGACGTGCCGGAGAACACCGCGCCCGTCGCGATCGAGCCCGCCACGAGCAGGACCGCAGCGACCAACAGGTCGATGATGCCGGAGGCGGCTCGGGAGGGAACGCCGGCGATGGGCAGCTCGACGGCCACCCCTTCGCCGGTGACCATGTCGTCGCTCGCGTAGCTGCGGTAACCGGCCCCCGTGCTCATGGCCGAAGCATAGAGTGACGCCGTGGACCTGGATGCGTATGTCGCCGCACGCAGCCGGTACTGGGGGCGACTCGAGGAGCTGGCCGGACGACGCCGTCTGTCCGGTGCCGAGGGTGACGAGCTGCTCGACCTGTACCAGCGCGTCTCCACCGACCTGTCCGTCGTCCGGTCGGCCTCGCCCGACCCGTCGGTCGTGGCCTACCTGTCCATGCTGCTCACCCGCGCGCGGGTGGCGATGGTCGGCACCCGGACGAACACGTGGGTCGACCTCCTGCGCTTCTTCACCCGGACCTTTCCCGCCGCGCTGTACCGCACCCGGTGGTGGTGGGCGACAACCGCGCTGGGCAGCCTCCTGGTCATCGCCCTCGTCGCCGCGTGGACGCTGCGGCACCCCGAGGTCTACGCCAGCCAGCTCACCCCGGCCGAGATCCAGGCCTACGTCGGCACCGATTTCGAGCACTACTACAGCGAGTTCCCGCACCACGAGTTCGCCACCCTCGTCTGGGTGAACAACGCCTGGGTCGCGGCCCAGTGCATCGCCTTCGGGGTCCTGGGACTGCCCGTCGTCTACGTGCTCGTCACCAACGTGCAGGGCGTGGGCGTCGTGGCTGCCCTGATGATGGCCCACGACCGCACCGGTCTGTTCTTCGGCCTGATCCTGCCGCACGGCCTGCTCGAGCTCACTGCCGTCTTCGTCGCCGCGGCGGTCGGCCTGCGGCTCTTCTGGTCCTGGGTGGAGCCGGGTCCGCGCACGCGACTTCAGGCCTTGGCGGCCGAGGCGCGCACGTCGGTCGCGATCGCCACGGGGCTGGTCTTCGTGCTCCTCGTGAGTGGAGCGATCGAAGGCTTCGTGACGCCGTCCGGACTGCCGACGTGGGCGCGGATCGGCATCGGCGTCCTGGCGGAGTCGGCCTTCCTCGCCTACGTCTTCGTGGTCGGACGCAGCGCCCACCGCAACGGAGTGACCGGAGACATCGACGCGCGTGACATCGGCGACCAGCCGCTGGTGGCCGCCTGATCGTCGGAGGAAGCCGGATTCGGGTGTTCCCAGGTCAGAGCAGACCCTGTCGCTTGAGCATGAGGTAGTGGTCGGCCAGCCGAACTGGCAGCTGCTCCGGCGGCTCGTCCAGCACGTCCACTCCGAGCCTGACGAGCGCGGCCGCAGTGCGTCGCCGCAGCGACGTCGTGCGCTCTGCGGCGGCCGCCTCATAGACCTCGGCCACGGTGTCGCGGGTCGTGCGCATCCGCGCGACCGCGGGATCGGCCACCGAGGCGACCACCACCCGGTGGTGGGCGCTGAGGGCCGGCAGCACGGGCAGCAGCCCCTGTTCGACGGCGGCGGACTCGAGCGGCGTGAGCAGGACCACCAGGGCTCGTTGCGTGCCGAGCCGGCTGATCTCGGTGGCGAGCAGCCCCCAGTCGGCCTCGACCAGCCGGGACTCGATGGGCGCGAGCGCGCTGATCGTGTCGTGCAGCAGCGTGGCGCGGTCGGCGCCGGAGGCCCTGGCCAGCACGACGCGGTCACCGGCGATCACCTGCACGCGGTCACGTGCGTGCCCGGCCAGGGCGGTGAGCAGGAGCGCGGCGTCCATGGCTGCGTCCAGGCGGGGAGCGTCGTCGACCCGGCCCGCGGAGGTTCGCGACGTGTCGACCACGATGACGATGCGGCGGTGCTGCTCGGGCTGCCAGGTGCGCACCACCAGGTGCTGGCGGCGTGCGGTGGCGCGCCAGTCGATGCTCCGCACGTCGTCGCCGTCGACGTACTCGCGCAGGCTGTCGAACTCGGTGCCCTGCCCACGGATGCGTACGGCGGCGCGGCCGTCCAGCTGCCGCAGCACCGCCAAGCGGCTGGGCAGGTGTTTGCGGGCAGGGAACGGATGGAGGGTCCGCAGGCGCCCCGGGACCTCGAACGACCGTTGCCGCGCCGCGAGGCGCAGCGGTCCGGTGGAGCGCACTGTCACCCGGTGCGCGATGCGGTCTCCGCGGCGGGTGGGGGTCAGGGTCGTCGTCACCCGGATGCGTTCCCCGGCAGCGATGGCCACGGTATGCCGCGTGGTTGCGGCCCCCGCGGAAGGTGGCCAGGCGTCGCGGACGGCGCCGCGCAGTGGGCGCCTCCCCGAGTTGGTCACCAGGACCGACGTCGAGGTCTGCTCGCCGAGACGCACCTGGGCCGGCCCCTCCCGGACGAAGGTCAGCGAGCGAGGAGAGCTGGCCAGCAGGAGATCGACCCCTATGAGGACCAGCATCGCGACCCACAACCACCGCACCGTGTCGCCCCGCGGCCACAGGGCAACCGGCACCAGCCCGAGCAGGGCCAGCGCGACGGCGCGGTAGGTCAGGCTCATCAGCGGGGGACCGGCACTGCTCCGAGCGCGCTGTCGAGGACGGCCGTGACGCTGACGCCCTCGAGCTCGGCCTCCGGGCGCAGGGACAACCGGTGAGCCAGGGTCGCGTGGGCGAGGGCCTTGACGTCGTCGGGGGTGACGAAGCCGCGCCCGTTGATCCAGGCCCACGCCCGCGACGTCGCCATCAGCGCCGTGGCGCCGCGCGGGCTGACACCCAGCGCCAGCGACGGCGAGTTCCGGGTCGCCCGGGCGATGTCCACGATGTAGGCCGTGACCTCGTCCGAGATCTCGACACTGCGAACCGCCTCGGCACCTGCCGCAAGGTCCGCCGCCGACGCGACCGGCCGCAGCCCGGCGGCCTGAAGGTCGCGAGGGTCGAACCCAGAGGCGTGACGGCGCAGGACCGCGATCTCGTCGTCCCGGCGTGGGACGGGGAGCGTCACCTTGAGCAGGAACCTGTCGAGCTGTGCCTCCGGCAGGGGGTAGGTGCCTTCGTACTCGACGGGGTTCTGGGTCGCGGCGACCATGAACGGCTGGGGCAGCGGGTGGGCCCGGCCGTCCACGCTGACCTGGCGTTCCTCCATGGCTTCGAGCAGGGCCGACTGGGTCTTGGGTGGTGTGCGGTTGATCTCGTCCGCGAGCAGGAGGTTGGTGAAGACGGGGCCCTGGCGGAAGGTGAAGTCGCCGGACGACGCGTCGTAGACCAGCGATCCGGTGAGGTCGCCGGGCATCAGGTCGGGGGTGAACTGCACGCGCTTGGTCTCGACGTCGAGGGCGGCGGCGAGGCTGCGCACGAGCAGGGTCTTGGCGACGCCCGGGACTCCTTCGAGCAGGATGTGCCCGCGGGAGAGCAGGGCCACGAGCAGCCCGGCGACGGCGGCGTCCTGTCCGACGACGGCCTTGGCGACCTCTGAGCGGACGGCCAGGAGGGCTGCCCGGGCATCGGGTGCGGCGATCGCCGGGCGGTCCGGTGCGACGAGCTGGGCCTGACCCGGCCCGACGGGCTGGGCCTGGTCGGCCAGGGCTTGGGTGGGGCGGGGCTGGTCGTTCATGAGCGGCGGACCCTCTCCTCGAGATCGGTCAGTGCGTTGGCCAGGTGGTGCAGGTCGACGTCGGTGGTGGGGGGCGGGCCGGCGAGCAGCGTCGCGACCTGGGCGGGCGGCATACCTGTCGCTGCTGCGGCAGCCGCCTGGACCGGCTGCGCCGCATGCGGCGGCAGGGCGAGCCGTCGGGCGAGCCTTTCGATGGTGCCCTGCCGCAGGATGGCGGCGGCCCTGGACCGGTCGCGGGCGCGGCGATAGATCCGGCCGCGACTCTCCGTGGTCTCGACGGCGCGCACCACCACGGGGAGGGGCTCGGTGACGAGCGCACCCATCCGACGCCCGCGGACGAACGCGAGGAGGACCACCGCGGTCGCGAGCACGGCGGAGGCGGGCGCCAGCCACACCGGCCAGCCGCCGTCCGTCGGCTCACCGGTGAAGCTCGCGAGGTCGCCGAGGCCCGGTTGGTACCAGACGAGGCGCGGCGAGTGGCCGAGCGCACGGATGGCAAGGCCGGCGTGCGACTCGTCGTCGACCCAGCGGTTGGTGAACGCGGCCGAGATGCCCAGTGCCACGACCTCGGGGTGGTCGGCGGCGGCGGGCACCGTTGCCATCGCCGCCCCGAACCCGAACCCCGCAGCCGTTGCCGGGTCGTCCTTTGCCTGGTCGTCCTCGGCCTGGTCGCCCTTTGTCTGGTCGCCGCCGCGGGGATCGGGCAGGGCGAAGCACAGAGTGGCCGGCGTACCGCTCCCGCGCTTCACCGGGATGAACCGCGTGTCGACCAGCAAGGCCGTGTCGTCGGCGCGCGCCACCGCGGAGGTGCACCCTGCAGTCAACGACAGCTGGGCCTCGAGGGCCCCTGACGTCAGTGGCAGGTCGAGGGCGGCGAGCTGGGCCGCCGTCGGGTCGAGCAGCACCAGCCGGTCGGCCCCTGCGGACACGTGACCCATGGTGGTCGCGCTGTCGCGGCCGACATACGCGGAGTTGGCCATCACGACGGTGCTGCCCGAGCCCGGCTGGGCGTCGGCGAGCGCGCCGATCGACCGGACGACCTCCACCTCGACGCCGTGCTTGCGCAGCACCTCCACGATGGCCCTGCCACCGGCAGGCCCGGTGTCGTCGGGGTCGAGCACCTGGTCCGGGGCCGTCGTGCCCAGTGCCATGACCACGAGGGCTCCCACGCCGAGCGTCACGGCCAGCGCGCCCACGGCCCTTCGGCGGATCCGCGTCGCACGACCGCCGCGGGTCTGCAGGCCCGTGCCCGAACCACCCGTGCCCGAACCAGCGGTGCCCGAACCGCCGGTGCCCGATCCAGCAGTCACGGGGCGACCAGTCGTCCGAGCTGCGGCCTGGTCCGCAGCAGCACGGCGTCGAGCTCGGTCGTGGTGACGGCCTGGGTCCGTGTGGTCCGTCGGTGGCCGTAACGGACGTCGTCGAAGGACGACGCGGCGCTCGCGAGGGCCTCCGCCTGGTCGGGGAAGACCGGCGCCAGGGCGAGCGCCACCTCGTGCGCCGTGCGGCCGGGGAGCTCGGCCAGCAGGGTGCGCTCCACGGCCGAGGCGGCCAGGGCCCGGTAACCGTCCAGCAGGACGGAGTCCCAGTCTCCGCGGTCCGCCGCCTCTCGAGCCCGAACGCGGTAGTCCGACGCGCTGAGCCCTTCGTCGTCCACGGGGGCAGCCGTGGCGCCACGTCGTCTGGTCACTGCTTCGGGACGAATCAGCCGCAGGACCACCAGGACCAGGACGGCCAGGATGACCACGACCACGAGGACCACGCTCCAGGAGGGGAGCAGGCCCGCCCCGGACCGACCGGCGAACAGACTGCTCAGCCACTCCATGAACCGCTGCCAGAGGGAGGGTTCGGTGACGTACTGGCCGTTGGCGAGCTCGTCACGCAGCCACTGCTGGGCCTCCGGCGAGCTGGGGTCGAGGGGTGGGCCGTCGAAGGGGGCGGTCAGGCTCGTCATCTCCCGGCGGCTGCTCCCGGCCACTGCCGCGTCACGTCGTCCTGGGCCGCGGCGATCAGCTGGACGTCGAAGCCCTCGCGGCGGATGCGTTGGTCGACGTAGAGGAGCGCGTCCACGCCGGCGGTGAAGGGCGTGGTCAGGGCTCCCGTGATGAGTCCGGAGACGCCCGAGATGACCGCCTGCCAGACGTAGAGGTTCGCGGGATCTCCCGTGGCGACGATGCCGAGACCGCCGACCATCGCGAGTGGGAACGCGAGGATCTGGGCTGCGATCCCGACGATGATGCCAGTGAGGATCCTGATGCCGAGGACGCGCCAGAACTGGCTGCCGGACGTCAGTCTCCAGGACCTCGCGATGCCCTCACCGACGCTGGCCTTCTCGAGGACGACAGCCACGCCCACGAAGGCCAGTCGGGTCGAGAGGAACAGCACGAGGACGATGGCGACCAGGCCGGCGAGGATGGCAAGGAGCACGGCGCCGACCACTCCCGAGTCGTTGGCGGAGGAGACGGCGCCGACGACGGCGATGACGGGCAGCACGAGGACGGCGGCAAGGGCCAGCACGATGACCAGACCGGTCACGATGGTGGCGCCGACCAGGGGCAGGAGTCTGCCGCGCGTGCCCTCCCACGTCTGGCCGGCAGTCACGCGGCGGCCCATGACGGCCTGGCTGATCACGAACGCCACGAACCCCGTCAGCAGGATCGTCGACCCCGAGGTCCCCAGCGACGGGATCAGCGAACCCAGCGTGCCTGCCGCCGGGAAGATGTCCTGGTTCGACCCGATGTCCAGCGACTCCTGCGAGGCCACCCACGCGCCGAGCGCAGTGGTCGGCACGAGGAAGACGAGCGTGGTGACGAAGGCCAGGCCCATGGTCGCGGCGACGTTCCCACGGATCGCCTTGATCACCGCGCCGTACAGGTCGCCGAGGGCGAGCGGCCGCAGCGGGATGACCCCTGGCCGGAACTCCATCGCCGGGTGCGCGGGCCACGGAGCACCCGCCGGGAAGCCGTACCCGGCGGGCTGTCCGGCTTGCCCAGGATGCCCGGGCTGCATTCCGGCTGGCTGCCCCGCCGGCGCACCTGGAGGCACTGGCGGGTATGCCGCGTGCCCACCCGTGGTGGCCACCGGTTCTGCTGGCCCACTGGTCCCAGGAGCCACCCACTGCGGGTCGGTCATGTGCGCACATCCCCCTCGCTGACGTGGTGGAACCCTAACCGAACGGGGTGTCATGCGGGCGGCGAGCCGCGAGATTCGCCGGGCTGGTTCAGCGGGCGAGGGCCGACAACAGCGGCTCGAGGTCCTTGGCGCGGGCGGAGGTCGCGCCGAGGGACTCCTGGCGCGCGACGACCCGGGGTTCGTCACGCATGAGGGCCAGGCCACGGCGGACCAGCGTCCACGGCGGCTTGCGGTGCTCCGTCAGGTCGCGCAGCAGCCGCCACACGAAGGTCACCACGCGGTGGTGGTGCACGCAGTAGGCGCCGGCGAGCAGGCCCCGGTCGCGCAGGTCGTCGATGATCTCGGCTGCGAAGATGCCCTCCGCGAGGATCAGGTCGTGCGGTGCGGCCCGGACGGTCGTCGTGTCCACGGCCCGGCTGCGCGCGATGTCGTAGACGGGGGTCCTGACCTCACCGGTTGTCACGAGCGTGGCGAGGGCGTCGAGGGCGGCGGCACCGTCCCACGAGTCGGGGTGGTCCCAGTCGACGATGCCCAGCTCCTCGCTGCGGGGCATCACCGGGTCGTCCTCGTCGCGGTAGAAGTCGTCGAGCCGGACGATCGGCCAGCCGTGGGCCCCTTGGAGTCGCGCGGCCAGCCGTGACTTCCCGGCCCCGCTGGGACCGGCAAGGACCACCACCCGGGCGGTGGTGTCCACGTCCGGTGCGGGTGGGGTCAAGGGTCAGCGGCCCTTGGGGTGCCAGACGGTCTTGGTCTCCAGGAATGCCGTGATGCGCGACAGGTCGGGCGTGCGCGACCAGTCGGGCTCGACCGCGTCGGAGCCCTCGCCGGCAGGTCGCACCACGCGCTTCAGGTTCTCGGCGGCAGCCAGCTCGAGGTCGCCCCAGCTGACTCCCTCGGCGTCGGCCGCACCGCTCAGGTCGATGGCGTTGACGTCGCGGTGCGAGGCGAGCCAGGGCGCGACCTCGGCCGTGCGTCCGGTGATGAGGTTGATGACCCCGCCGGGGACGTCGGACGTGGCCAGCGCCTCGGAGAGGGTGATCGCGGGCAACGGGCGGAGCTCACTGGTCAGCACGACCGCGGTGTTGCCGGAGCAGATCACCGGGGCGAGGACGGAGACCAGACCCAGCAGCGAGCTGCGCTGCGGCGCGAGGACGGCCACGACACCGGTCGGCTCGGGTGCCGAGATGTCGAAGTACGGCCCTGCCACGGGGTTGAGGCCGCCGAGGATCTGGGCGAGCTTGTCGGTCCACCCGGCATACCAGACCCAGCGGTCGATGGCCTGGGAGACGACGGTCTCCGCACGACGCTCGGCGAGGCCCTCGCTGGCGCGCACCTCGGCCACGAACTGGTCGCGGCGCCCCTCCATCACCTCGGCGACGCGATAGAGCACCTGACCACGGTTGTATGCCGTGGCGCCGGCCCAGCCGCCGAAGGCGCCACGAGCGGCGACGACCGCGTCCCGGGCGTCCTTGCGGGAGCCCTGGGCGGCGTTCGCGAGGAACTTGCCGCGGCCGTCGACGACCTCGTAGGAGCGSCCSGACTCGGAGCGCGGGAACTTGCCGCCGATGTAGAGCTTGTAGGTCTTCCTGACGTCGACGCGAGCGTCGGTGCCTGTCGACCGCGTGGCGGTGGGGCTCACTTGCTGTCTCCCGTCGTGACGTAGGCGGCGAGGCCGTGGCGGCCACCCTCCCGGCCGTAGCCCGACTCCTTGTAGCCACCGAACGGGCTGGTCGGGTCGAACTTGTTGAACGTGTTGGCCCAGACGACGCCGGCGCGGAGCTGGTCGGCCATCCAGAGGATGCGCGAGCCCTTCTCGGTCCAGATGCCCGCGGACAGGCCGTAGGGGGTGTTGTTGGCCTTGGCGACGGCTTCCTGCGGTGTGCGGAAGGTCAGGACCGACAGGACGGGTCCGAAGATCTCCTCCTGGGCGATGCGGTGGCCCTGGCTGACGCCGGTGAAGACCGTCGGCCGGAACCAGAAGCCCTTGCTGGGCAGCTCGCACCCGTTGTCCCAGCGCTCGGCGCCCTCGGCCTCGCCGGCTGCGGTCAGCTCGACGATCCGCTGCAGCTGCGCCTTGGAGTTGATCGCGCCGACGTCGGTGTTCTTGTCGAGCGGGTCACCCACGCGCAGGGTCTCGAGGCGGCGCTTGAGCCGCTTCTCGACGTCATCCGCGATGCTCTCCTGCACGAGCAGGCGTGACCCGGCGCAGCAGACGTGACCCTGGTTGAAGAAGATGCCGTTGACGATGCCCTCGACGGCCTGGTCGAGCGGAGCGTCGTCGAAGACGATGTTGGCAGCCTTGCCGCCAAGCTCGAGGGTGGCCTTCTTGCGGGTGCCGGCGATCGACCGGGCGATCATCTTGCCGACCCCTGTCGAACCGGTGAACGCCAGCTTGTCGATGTCGGGGTGGTCGACGATGGCCTGACCGGTCGCGCCGGCGCCGGTGATGATGTTGACCACGCCCGGCGGCAGGTCGGCCTGCTGGACCACCTCGGCGAACAGCAGCGCCGTCAGCGGGGTGGTCTCGGCCGGCTTGATGACCACGGTGTTGCCGGTGGCCAGCGCCGGCGCGATCTTCCATGCGAGCATGAGGATCGGGAAGTTCCACGGGATGACCTGGCCCACGACGCCGTGAGGGCGGGGGTTGGTGCCCAGGCCCGCGTAGTCGAGCTTGTCGGCCCAGCCTGCGTGGTAGAAGAAGTGCGCCGCGGCCAGGGGCACGTCGACGTCGCGGCTCTCCTTGATTGGCTTGCCGTTGTCGATGCTCTCCAGCACGGCGAACTCGCGCGCACGCTCCTGCAGGATGCGGGCGATGCGGAAGAGGTACTTGCCGCGGTCGGCCCCGGACATCCGGCCCCAGGCGCCGTTGTAGGCACGACGGGCTGCGGCGACTGCGCGGTCGACGTCGGCGTCGCTCGCCGACGTGATCTCCGCCAGGACCTCCTCCGTGGAGGGGTTGATGGACTTGAACGCCGAGCCGCCCTGGGAGTCGGTGAACTCGCCGTTGATGAACAGCCCGTAGGAGGGCTTGATGTCGACGACCGCGCGGGACTCCGGCGCCGGTGCGTACTCGAACTTGGCCATGGCTTGAGGTTCCTCAGGATCTGTGGGGTGCAGGGGGCTGCTGGGTGGCTCGCAGGTCAGTACAGGCTTGGCGAGTCGTCGGTGACGTAGTCGGCGCCGGAGTAGGCGCCGATCGCCATCCGCTGGCGTTGCAGGATGAGGTCGTTGAGCAGGCTCGAGGCCCCGAACCGGAACCAGTGCGGGTCGAGCCAGTCCTCGCCGGCGATCTCGCTCACGGTCACGAGGAACTTGAGGGCGTCCTTGCTCGTGCGGATGCCGCCGGCCGGCTTGACGCCGACCATCTCGCCGGTGAGGTCGCGCCAGTCGCGGACCGCCTCGAGCATGATCAGCGTGACCGGCAGGGTCGCGGCGGGGGAGACCTTGCCGGTGGAGGTCTTGATGAAGTCGCCGCCGGCCAGCATCGACAGCCACGACGCCCGCCGGACGTTGTCGTAGGTGACCAGCTCACCGGTTTCCATGATGACCTTGAGCCGGGCGCGGGACCCGTCCTTGCGGATACAGGCCTCGGACACCTCGGCGATCTCGCGGAACACCGTGAGGTAGTCGCCCGACAGGAACGCCCCGCGGTCGATCACCATGTCGATCTCGTCGGCACCCGCATTCACGGCGTCGCGGGTGTCGGCCAGCTTGATGGGCATCAGGGCTCGACCGCTCGGGAAGGCCGTGGCAACCGCAGCCACCTTGACGCCGCTCTGGCCGAGGGCATCCTTGGCGGTGCTGACCATGTCGCCGTAGACGCAGACAGCCGCGGGGCGGGGCGTGTCGGGGTAGCCGGGGTCGGGGTTGATCGCCTTGGCGCACAGGCCGCGGACCTTGCCCGGCGTGTCAGCGCCCTCGAGGGTCGTCAGGTCGATCATGGAGATGGCCAGGTCGATGCCCCAGGCCTTGGAGGTGGTCTTGATGGACCGGGTGCCGAGGCCCGCGGCCCTGGCCTCGCAGCCCACCTGGTCGACCCCGGGCAGACCGTGCAGCCAGCTCGTGAGGGCTGCGTTCGTGAGCCGGGAGACGCCGAGGAGATCGCGCGCCCTGGTCGTGGCGTCGACAGAGGGGGCCGCAGCTGTGGGGGTGCTCACCGAGCAATCCTAGCCGTGTCTCACCCTTCGGTCAGTTCGCGAGGGTCCTCAGTCGGCGGGACCGGACCCCAGGGTGAGGGTCGCGGTGTGGCTGGTGCCCGAGGCGTCGGTTCAGGTGCCGTGATGTCCGACTTCTCGGCCGACCGTTGACCAAGCCGTCACGCAGGCGGCTGGAGGCGAGCCGGTCTGGGCTGTGGACAACCGGTGCCGTAACGGCGCCGCATCCGGTGCCGTATCTGGTTGCGTTGCAACGGGTTACGTGATCGTTGGAGTGTCAGACCTGGTTGTTAGGTGGGGTTCATGGTTGGGGGGATGTCGTTCGAGGAGCGGCGCGCGGCGGTGGAGCTGGCGTGCCGTGCCCTGACCGGGGTCGAGGGTGAGCTGTGGGCGGCGGGCGGGGCCGAGCTGGGTGGGTTCGCGTCCCTGCTCGACCAGCTGGGGGTGCGGGCCGACGCGGCCCGGGTGGAGGTGCTGGCCGAGGCGGTCGACCGGGGTGAGGCCGGTTCGGGCCGGGCCGGGGCGCACGCCTGGCTCCTGGAGCGGTCGCCGTCGCTGCGGGCGGGCGGGTCGGCGCGGGTGGTGCGGGTGGCCGAGGCCGCCCACGACGACCGGTATGCCGGGTTGACCGCCGCGGTGCGTGACGCCCGGGTGCCGTTGGTGACCGCGGTGGTGGTGGTGGAGGAGTTCGAGCGGCTCGCGCCGCGGCTGGCCGCAGGGGCGGACGGGCCGGTCCTGGCCGGGCTGGTCGAGGTGGCGTCGTGGGGGCGTCCCCGGGACGTGCGCGGGCTGCGCGAACGCCTGGTCGCGGAGTACGGGGCCGAGGGTGAGCTCCAGGGTGAGCAGGACCGGGCGCACGAGCAGCGTTCGCTGTCGCAGCCGTCCGCGCACGGCACCGGGGTGTTCGAGTACGCGATGGTGGTCGACGCCGAGGCGAAGGCGGTCATCGAGGCCGCCGTGCAGGGACTGTCGGCGCCCCGGCCGGCGCAGGGTGAGCCGGACCGGCGCCCGTCGGGGCAGCGGCGGATGGACGCCCTGTTGGAGGTGCTGCGCCGCGGGGTCGCCTCCGCCGRTGGGGTGGCSACCACCCCSAAGGCGGAGCTGTTCGTSACCGTGTCGCTGGAGGACCTGGTGGCCCGGKCGAACGCCGCGACCGTGTTCGGGTCGGGAGAGGCSGGCRCCMTGATCGGGCCGGACACSGTCCGSCGGATCGCGTGTGACGCGGGGATCGTGCCGGTGGTGCTSGGCACCGACGGGCAGATCCTGGACCTGGGCCGCMGGTTCCGGCTGTTCACCTCCGCCCAGCTGCGGGCGTTGTGGTTGCGCGACGGCCGGTGCACCTTCCCCGACTGCACCGTGCCCGCGTCCTGGTGCGACGGACACCACCTGCGGCACTGGGCCGACGGCGGCCCGACGGACCTGACCAACGCAGCGTTGTTGTGCGGGCGGCACCACACGACCGTGCACCGCAACGGCTACCACGGTCAGATCGTCGACGGCCGGGTCCACTGGGACCTGACCCCCGGCGCCTACGACCACTGGCTCACCCACTTCACAGGCGCGGACCCCGGCTCCGACCCCTGCTCCGGCCCAGGCTCCGGCTCCGAGGCCGGCCCAGGCTCCGGCTCCGAGGCCGGCCCAGGCTCCGGCTCCGAGGCCGGCCCAGGCTCCGGCTCCGAGGCCGACCCCTGCTCCGGCTCCAGGTCCGACCCGTGCTCCGGCTCCGGGGCGGACGCAGGCTCGGACTCGAGCTCCGGCGCCGGAGCTCGACCAGCCATCAGGACCTACGACGTCTGGGACCAGCTCGAGACCACTGCCCACAGGTCAACTGCATCCCCACCTTGGCGACCATGACCACGCCCCACAGCCCGCAACCCCGGCGGGCCCGCTG
>NZ_JBFUEI010000008.1:0-173099 GCF_056404275.1 Pedococcus sp. P2_D9 | reverse complement strand
CCTGGCAACAGGTCTCCGTCGGACGCCACCGGGCCGGTGAACGCTGCGACGTCCACGTCGGCCCCGACACCCTCCAGTTCTGGATCGGCAACGAGCTGCTGCGCACCGTGCGACGCGACAGCACCGGCCCCGTCCGCAACAAACGACCCTTGGGAGGTGCACTGACCAAGACCCGCAGGACAAACTGACGTAAGGAGTGTCAAGGATCAACCGACGTAAAACCGTCAACCATCAGCCGAATGCCTACATCGGCTCCCTGATCTGTCCGACTTCGCCTGACGCTTGACGTCGGTTGGCCCGCGGGTGATTCCGTCCGGAGCCTGATCGCTCGCGTCGGGTGAAGCGCCGCTGCGACCGCGGGAACTGAGCTCCTTCCAGGCGCCCGAGAGGTCGGCGTCCGGCCCTGTCGTCGTAATGCCCAATCGGCCGAATCGGTCAACATGGGGACGGCGCCAAATCAATCTTCGGTCGCGTGAGAGGGAATTCTTCTCGTGTTCGCTCATGCGTTTGGAAACGTGCGGCGCTGTCATTGACAGGCAGTTCTCGAGAATCTCTCCCCAAGGGAAATCGCCATTATCGGCGGAGGTGACTTCGGATGCTTTTCGCACGACAAACAAGGGAAGTCCTGACCGGTGCACGCCATTCGCGGCGGCACCCATCCCCGGGCCGTCAGACACAGCGGTCCCACCCGTCAGCCTGCGGAGCCGCCGTGGGCGCTTTCGCCCTGGCACTTGCACTGGCAGCGCCCGCGGCAACGGGCGAGCCGACCCGCGTCGGCCCGTCGCTGTCGACCGCCCCACCGTCCGCCGCGACGAGGGCGGTGGCCGCACCGGACTGGCCACCCGTGACCAGCCCGCTGGCCGGACCCCGACTCGGGGACCACGCCATGGCTTTGACGTATGCCGCGGCGCAACCCGCTGCGACCGTGCGGCAGGTGTGCGTGAACAGGGMAAACGTGCGCTCCGGCCCGGGCACGGCATACCCGGTCGTCGGCACGCTCGGCCGCGGCGCCAGCGTGAAGGGGCCGGTGGCCAAGGGCTGGCTCAAGCTCCGCAACGGGCAGTGGGTCTCGACCACCGTCACCTGCGCCACCCGTGCCGGTGCCACTCCGAAGGCCGCGGCCAAGGCAGGGTCTGCGCAGTCCTTCCAGGCCTGGGCGCGGGCTCTGGACCCAGCGGGAAGCGCGACGTGGAAGATCGACTACTCCCGCGCCCACACCCAGGGCCCCGTACGCGGCCTGACGGTGTTCCACAGCTGGGGACAAAGCCGCTCGACGGTCTACATCCAGCCCGGCATGAGCTGGGCCAAGACAAGAATGGTCATGGCGCACGAGGCAATTCACGTCAGGCAGATCCGCTATGGCGGCTTCCGTCATTCCCTCAATGTGTTCGGTTCCATTCCCGGAATGGAGCGCGCGGCCGACTGCGGCGCAAGTCTCACGCTGAGGTACGTGGTCCGCGGCGGCTGCTCCTCGGCGCTCACGGCGCCGGTCCGCAAGCTTCTCTCCGGGCGGGCCGCCTAGGGCAGTTCCCTCGCCTCGACGGCCACGGCAGTGAAGGGGCCCCGCGCGATCCGTAAGGGGACGGATCCACGCGGGGCCCCGGCCGGCGTTCCCGCCGGCCGGTCAGTCATCAGGGGGTGACCGACCACCACCAAGACGCCTCGCCGGCACGGGGTCTTACGCACGAAGAAAGGTGGGCCATGGCGTAATGAGTGGCCTTCGAAGTCGTCTCATCAGCGACGGTTCCCACAGGCGAGCCGCATGTCGTGGTCGACGGCGCGGGGATGGCGGCCCGAGCCGGACCAGCCAGACCGGAGGAAGTACACCTCGATGCTCGCGATCGACGCACACGGGACGACCGTGATGGCCCCAGGGGCCGGGCTCCCCGGCCGTGCCGCGGAGCTGAAGGACGAGCTGTTTCGTCGTCAGGTCTTTGCGCACATGCGTCTGGCCCCCAGGGCCAACGTCGCGAATGCGATGAGCGTGTTGGTCCTGTGGCTGTATGTCATCGCGCCCCAGCACCCCGCGTTCGGCGCGGTGTGGGTGCCCCTGGCCCTCTTGGCGGCGGGCGTCCGCTCGACGGTGTGGTGGATCAGCGAACGCAACGGGACCGCCCCTCGGGACCTGGCCGGAAGCCAAAGGGTCTTTCGCATCACCGCCCTCGAGATCTCGGTCCAGGGCGTCCTCAACACCAGCTTGGCGTTCTACGTGCTCCCGAATGTCGACCCGGGGCGTCAGGTCGTGCTCGTGGCCACAGTCGCCGGGATCATGGGTGCGGGTGCCGTGGTGCTTTCGCCGCTCAGGCCCATCGGCATTCTCTGGGTCGCCATCCACATGGCCGGATTCGCTCCGGCCTTCTTCCTCATGGAGCAGACCGCCTACTACGTCATGACGCTGCAGGTGCTCGTCTACGGGGGAGTCCTGATCGTCGGAGTCATGTACCTGTCGAACTCCTTCGAGCGACGATCGGTCGCTGAGTTCACTGCTCGGCAGGCTCAGCAGGATGTCGAGCTCCTGCTCGACGACTTCGAGGACGGAGCGCGCGACTGGCTCTGGGAGACCTCACCGCTGGGGGACTTCACGCGCACCTCCGATCGGATGTCCGAGGTGTCGGGAGTCTCGACGGACGAACTTCGACAGCTGACGCTGACCCAGCTCCTGGGGCGACTGGCGAACGACTCCTGGGACGGTGGCGAGGCCATTCAGGAGCTGGGCGACGCCATGGCTCGGGGGGAGGCCATCCGTGACCACGTCATCGCCGTGGTGGTGCAGGGAAAGGAGAGGTGGTGGTCCCTGTCGGCCAAGCCGATGACCACGCGCAACGGACCCATCACCGGCTGGCGGGGGGTGGGAGTCGACATCACGGACGAGTTCATGCACCGGCAGGAGATGGTCCGACTGGCAGAGACCGACCCCCTGACCGCCCTCGCCAACCGGCGCAGGTTCAACGAGAGACTCCAGTCGAGCCTCGCCGGGCGGGAACGGCCTGGTCCCAGCCACCTGGCGATCTTCGACCTCGACAACTTCAAGTCCGTCAACGACACCTTGGGTCACGGGGTGGGCGACGAGCTCCTGCAGCAGGTCGCCACTCGCATGCTGGCCCACAGCAACGGTGACTTCGTCGCTCGACTCGGGGGTGACGAGTTCGCCGTCATCGCCCAGCCCGAATCGCCTCCGGACTTCCCGGAGGTGTTGTTCGCCCGATATCAGGCGTCCTTTGCCGAGCCCTTCACGATTCGGGGAAACCGGATCGAGATGAGTGCCAGCGTGGGGTGCACCCACGCGCTCCCGCTGAGCATCAGCGCCGACGAGATGGTGCGGATGGCCGACTTGGCCCTGTACGACGCGAAGGGAGTCGGGCGCGGCCGGATGAGCTCCTTCACCCAGTCGATGAGCGTCCGCGCGCGGGAGCGGGCTTCCCTCCTGGCCGACCTGGCTGGCGCCATCGAGCACGACGAGTTCGTGTTCCACTTCCAGCCTCAGCACGATGTGCGCACAGGCAGGGTGGTGGCGACCGAGGCGCTCCTGCGCTGGCAGCATCCGACGCGCGGTCTCCTCGCGCCCGCGGACTTCCTCGAGCTCGCAGAGGAGTCCGGACTGATCGTGCCCATCGGTCAGGTCATGCTCCGCCACGCCTGCCGGGAGCTGTCGCGACTGGGCCGCGGCGTCCGACTCGCGGTGAACGTGTCAGCGGCCGAGCTGGGCGCTGCGGGGTTCCTGGACCACATAGAGGCCGCCCTCATCGAGTTCGCTGTCCCGCCCCGCCTGCTGGAGCTGGAGGTGACGGAGTCCGCAGCCATCAGCGACCACTCCATCTCGCTGCTGCACGAGCTCCGTCACCTCGGGGTGCGCATCGCGATCGACGACTTCGGGACCGGCTACTCCTCACTCAACAGTCTCCAGCGGATGCCCGTGGACCTGCTCAAGGTGGACCGCGCCTTCGCGGCTGCACTGACCACCAGCGACGCGCGCTCGGGCCAGACCGCTGTGGCGGTCATGAAGGCCGCGGTCGACATAGCAAGCGCGTTGGGAATCAACACCCTCGCGGAGGGAATCGAGCGCCCGGACCAGCTCAGCCAGGTCCGGGCACTTGGGTTCGACCTCGTCCAGGGTTTCTTCCTCGCCTCGCCGACCCCCGCCGTGACCCGCCACCTTTCCGTCGTGGAGGCGCCTCTGGAGGTTGACGAGCGCTGACGCGCAGCCTCTCCCGGACGGGCAGCACGGGGGTCGACCCGCACGCCGCAGGCCCGCCTCTGCCTGGAGCCGGCGTCACAAACGGGCATCGAGGTGGTCCTACTAGCGACATCTCATGACCCGGGGGGAGAAGAGCGTGAAGGCAGTGCCGCATGGAGAGGGACCTGTTGGTGCGAGGACCAGAGGGCGACGGGGGACGGCCTCGGCGGTCCTGCTGAGCCTCCTCGCAGTGATGGGGGCGGCCGGGCTCGCCCTTCCCGCGAACGCCGCACCGGGCAGCCCGGGTGTTCCCCAGGCGGGGACGCTGCTCTACAGCGAGGACTTCTCCGCCGTGGACGCCAGCGCTGCCCCGATTCGCATCGGCGCCTACGTCGGCGGCGCGGCGGCAGACGGCGAGACGTATGCCGCGGACGCGGCCTGGGCGCCGGGGGCCGGCGCCTGCAACGGCTGGGTGATGCGGAAGGGCTCAGGTCTGCCGGCGGACGGGGGCACCCCTGCCGTGACGAACAACGACCAGTGTGGGCGGAACTCTGCCTGGAACATCCTCGGCGACATGGCCGACGCCATGGGTCGCTACCAGGGGATGACGCTCGCGCAGTCCGCCCAGAACCAGATCCTGAGCGAGTACACGAACAGCACCACCGGTGCGCAGGCAGCCGGACTCCAGCTCCAGACCACCAACAACTCCATCCCCGCGATCGCCGGGCACTTCTACGCCGTCTCGGGGATCTTCGCCGAGACCAACTGCTTCAGCAACCACGCCGAAGAGGAGCTGGCGATCCTCATCAACGGGGTCCCGACGGTGGTCGGCACCAACCTGGACCCGTGCACCGACCCCAGCAGGGTGGTCTTCTCGATCAACGCTGCCAACTTCAGTGTGGCCAAGCTGCAGTCCAACGCATTCCGAGTGCCGGTCACCGGGGCGACGCCGACTCTCGGGTTCCGCGTGCGCAACCTGCAGGCCAACGGCAACGGCAACGACGTCGGCTTCGACCTGCCCCAGCTGGTGGACGTCACCCCGCAGCTCGACAAGGCCTTCTCGCCCACGACGATTGCCCAAGGTGGCACCTCGACGTTGACTTTCACGGTCACGAACACCACCGACCTGATGGCCAAGAACGGGTGGTCGTTCAACGACGACCTGCCCGCCGGGCTCTTGGCCTCCGGGCCGGTTGGAGGCACGTGCGACCTGACGTCCAGCAGCGTGACCAGCGGCACCATCAGCGCCACGGGGGACCTCGCGCAGGGTGAGGTCTCGTGCACCATCACCGTGCAGGTCACGAGCAACACCCCCGGTGTCTACAGCAACTCGGGGTGCACGGACCCGACCGGGGCCCCGATCCCGAACTGCACCAACAACATCTCGACCATCGTCGGGCTCTACCCGCCGGGTTCGACACCGCTGACCGTTCTCCCGGAGGTCGACCTCTCGATCACGAAGAGCGCGAATCTGGACTCCTACACACCGGGCCAGCCGATCACCTACACCGTGACGGTCCACAACGACGGCCCGAGCGACGCGGTCGACGCGACGTTCAGCGATCCCATCCCTGCTGCGGTCACCAGCCCCACCTGGACGTGCGCCGTGACCGCGGCGGGAACAGCGACGTTGCCCCCGTCGGGGCCGACCGCCTGTGGGGCCAGCGGCGCCGGTGACATCACGGACACGGTGCGCGTCAACGTCGGTGGCACGATCACCTACACCCTCACGGGCGTCGTCGCCGCCGGAACCACCGGCGAGATCCTCAACACGGCGACCGTCGTGCCTGCGGCGGAGACGACCATCCCCCTCATGCCCGGCGGGGGTCCCGACCACACCCCGGGTTCGACGACGACGGTCCCCACCGTCGATGCGGACTGCGCGCCCGCGCCGGGTGCTGGCTGCTCGGCTGTGGTCACGACGCCGGGCAGCGCGATCGGGGTCGTCAAGTCCGTCACCTCGGTCAGCGATGCCAACAACGACGGCCTGACCGACGCCGGCGACGTCATCCACTACCGGATCGTGGCGACCAACACCGGTCAGTCGACCCTGACGGGGGTCAACGTCACGGACGTGCTCGCGCCGCCTGCCGGGCCCGCCCTGACCCTGGTGTGCAGCCCGGTGACCCCGGCGACGCTGGCGCCGACGGCCGCCATCGTCTGCACCGCTGACTACGTGATCACTGCCCAGGACGCGAAGGCGGGCCACGTCGACAACACCGTCACAGCCACCGGCACACCGCCGGACGGGCCCAACGTCACCGCCACGGACACGGCCACCCAGCCCACTCTCGCGGCCACGCCCGGGTTGACGCTGGTGAAGTCGGCGAAGATCACCAAGGATGCGAACGACGATGCGTTGGCCGGTGTCGGTGACGAGGTCACGTTCTCGTTCACGATCAAGAACACGGGGAACGTGACGATGGACACCGTGGCTGTCAAGGACCAGCTCGTCGCGCCCGCCGGTCCGGAGGTCGCCGTGATCTGCCCGTCGGGCCCGTTGGCTCCGGGGGCGACGATGGTGTGCACCTCGAGCGCGTACCTCGTGACCCAGGCCGACGTGGACAAGGGTTCGGTGGCCAACTCGGCCACGGCCTCGGGCACGCCGCACGGGGGCACGACACCGGTCGTGACGGACCCGTCGGAGACCACGACTCCGACGCCTCCGAGGACGCCCGGGTTGTCGCTGGTCAAGTCCGCCGAGATCACCAAGGACGCGAACGACGACCGCTTGGCCGGCGTGGGCGACGAGATCACCTTCGGGTTCACGATCAGGAACACCGGGAACGTGACCTTGACGAACGTTTCCGTCAAGGACGAGCTCGTTGCCCCAGCCGCTCCTGCGGTATCGGTGACGTGCCCGTCGGCGGCCCTGCTTCCAGGCGCCACGATGGTGTGCACCTCCAGCGCGTACCTCGTGACCCAGGCCGACGTGGACAAGGGCTCGGTGGCCAACATCGCCACGGCGTCGGGCACTCCTCCGCGGACGACGACGCCTGTGGTCTCAGACCCATCAGCGACCGCCACCCCGACACCCGAGGCGGCCCCCGGGCTGGTGATGGTCAAGTCGGCGAAGATCACCAAGGACGCCAACGACGACGGGCTGGCCGCTGTCGGTGACGAGATCGTGTACTCCTTCCACGTCGACAACACCGGCAACATCACGCTGAAGGCCGTTGAGGTGGACGACCGCAGGCTCGCCGACCTCGGCATCTCTGTGACGTGCCCGTCCACGACCCTGGCGCCGGGCGAAGCGATGGACTGCACCTCGAGCGTTTACGTCGTGACCCAGGCCGACGTCGACGCGGGGCGTGTCCGCAACGTGGCGACGGCCGACGGGGAGACCCCGCCACCACCTGGGAGCCAGACGCCGGGCACGGTGACGTCCCCGCCATCGACGGTCGACGTTCTCACGTGGACCGAGGATGACCTGCCGCCGTTCCTCGGGTTCACCGACCCCCCGGTGCTCGCGTTCACCGGTTCGAACGCCATCCCCCTGGTGGCCGCTGGGGTCCTGCTCCTGATGACGGGACTCGGGCTGGTGATGGTGGCGCGTCGGCGACGGGGGTCGCAGAGTGCCTGACCTGGGCGCGGTCACCACCCGCGGCGACGAGTAGGCGCGCACGGCGGGCGGGAGAAACACCCGCCCGCCGTCGTGCTGCCTGCTGGGACCTCTGCCCCCCGGGACCTCTGCCCCCCGGGACCTCTGCCCCCGGGACCTCTGCCCCCGGGACCCCTGCCCCCTGGGACCTCTCACCCGGCTCCAGTAACCAGCGTGTTGCCGTACTGGCCGTTCTCCTGCACGAGGTGGAGCGACGCGGCATACACCTCCACCAGCGCCTCGAGCAGGCAGCAGGGATCCAGGAGGTAGGAGCGATTGAACTCGTGGTTGAGGAAGCTGACCCGATCGACGGCCTGCACGAGCTCGTCGAGCACTAGCGACGAAACCGAGATCCGTTCCGGAATATCCATGACGAGCTCCTTCGTGGGACGCGCGGGTTCACGTCTGGGGCGATGACCACGACGCGAGGGACGGGCCGGGCGGCGGTTTTACGGGGGCCATGTGGCCTCGATCGACCCCTGGGCGGGCGAACCATTGCCGTAGGTCCCCTCAACGGTCGCGCGGACCAGCCCGCGTGCCGCCGCAGTCCAGGTCGTGTGGATGGTGCCCGACCACGTCACGTCCTGGGCGTTGGCGGCGGCGCACCGGATGCTCGTCTGGCTCTGGGTGCAAGAGGTCCAGTCGCCCGTGGCGTGCGTCAAGGTGACACCCGTGGGCACCTCCAGGACGAGTGTGGGCGGGCCGACGACGCCCTCGACGGAGGCTCTGATGGTGGTGGCCGTGTCGGTTCGGGCGCCCCCGATCGCCAGGTCGACGGCCATCGGACTCGTCCGGGCCGCAGGGGTGGTGGGGGCAGGACTCGTCGGGTTCACGACGGAGGTGGGCCGGGGGCGGGGGCGGGGGCGGGGGACGGTCGGCCGTGGCGGCGCGCTCGTGCGGGGTGGAGTCGTGACCGGGGTGGCGGGTCGCTTCGGCCGCTGGGTCACGGTCGGTACGGGGGTCGGGGCGGGTTGGGTGCTCGGGCTGGTCGGGGTGCTCGCCGACGGCTGGGTTGCGCGGGGGACCGCCGCTGAGGCCGGTGGCGTGGGCAGTCCGTCCGGCCGCACGGCCAGGATGATCGCGATGACGACACCAACCGCGGCGGGCCCCATGAACCAGCGGGCTCGGGGACGTGCGGTGGAAGGGGAAAGGGCCGTTGGGGGCCACCCCGTTGCCCCGGCGCCAGCACCCAGGCCGCCAGCGATCATCGAGGAGGGAAACAGGCCCAGGATGGCGGGCCCGAGCACACCCGCCAGGTTGCGGTCGACTGCTCTGAGCTCCTCCATGCGCCTCGTACAGCCGAGGCAGGTGGCCACGTGGCTCACCAGCGCGTCCGGTGCTCCGGCCTCGGACACCGTCAGGTCGGCGAGGCCGTCGACAAAGGGCTTGCACCCGGCATCCACCCCTCGGTCCGAGAGGTGCGCGCGAAGGTACGCCAGTCGAAACCCGCGCCGAGCTCGCTTGGCCAGGGCGGCCACGCCGTTGGGGGAGAGCTCCATGGCGCGGCCGACCTCGATGTTGCTGTCCTTGTCGACAGCCGTCCGCCACAGCACGATCTGCCACCGCTTGGGCAGATCCGCGAACGCGAGGCGCACCAGCTCGAGCTCGGACATGTGGACTGTGGTGTCCGGGGTGGCACGGTCGAACACGGCCACATCGTCGGTGATGACATCACCGGACGAGGGCCGTCGAGCTCGGCTCGCGGCCAGGTTGCGCACAGAGGTCACCAGATAGGCGCGCACGGAGGTGGTGGGCCCGGCGCCCGAGGCAAGAGCCGACAGCATTCCCGCGAACGCGTCGGAGGCAATCTCCTCGGCGTCCCGCGGTTGCCGGGTGACCCGTC
This sequence comes from Pedococcus sp. P2_D9, assembly GCF_056404275.1. NCBI lineage: Bacteria > Bacillati > Actinomycetota > Actinomycetes > Micrococcales > Intrasporangiaceae > Pedococcus > Pedococcus sp. P2_D9. The sequence continues at coordinate 163,481 of NZ_JBFUEI010000008.1, read as the reverse complement.
GTGCGGCCAGCAGCACCGAGGGGTAGTGCCGGGTCCAGAGCTGGACGGCCGCTTCCTGATCGCCTTGGCGAGCGCGCTCGACCAGGTCCACGTCTGGCTCGACGGTGCCTGCCGCATCGACGGGGTCGTCGGGGTCTCCGTCATCCACGGTCTGTGCCTGATTCTGGCTCCGCGACTGCTCCGGCTGGCTCTCGCAGCTCTTCGGGCTCGGCTGGGTACAGTGCCGCGACGCGAAAACGGACCTCCCCGGTGCCCCCGGCTGCCAGGTCGGCTCGATGCTCTGCCTCCGCCACCGTGAGTGCTGCCAGGGCACTGGGGTAGGGGCCTGAGTAGCTGGCCGGCGGACACCCCGGGACCATCGCTATGACGACATGGGGCATGTCGATCTCAGCGACCTCCATGGAGTACATGATCCGAGCCACGAGCTCCATGTCTCCAGGTCCCTGGCGAAATACCGATTCGCTCACCGCTGAACCTTTCCTACCGGGCACACGACTCCTCCTAGGACTGTGACGTCTGAAAGGCCAATTGGTGACGCGGGAAGCGTGGAACCCCGTTGTGGGTGGTTGCATCGCCCAGCCGAACCATGCGCACCGACGCGCTAGCGCGCGAAGACGGCGGCGGCCTCCGCGGACATTGGCGCGTGGTCGTGCGCGACCCCGGGGACGACGCGCAGCGTCCACCGAAACGGTGTTCCACGGCTGCGCGCCTGTTCGCCCCCCACCCGGTAGAACTCCTCGCCACGCTCGATCCGCGTCTGACCCTGCCGAGAGGCTCCTGCGTCCTGTCGGAGGTTCTCGTCCTCGACGTCCTCGCTGCCCAGCAGCACGGTGAGGTCACGGGAGAACAGGGCGTCGAGGTCCACTGGTGCCGGCGCGTGGTCCAGGCCGTAGGGAAAGTCGACGTCGGGATCAGGAGCCGTGTACCAGCCGGCGTTCGCTGCGACCGCCCGCCGGACACGGGCCTTCGGTTCGAACTCCAGGTACCGGTGGACGAACTGAGCGCCTGCAGAATGGCCGAACAGGTCGAAGGTGGGGTCCCGCACACCGGTCAGGGCTCGCACCTGGTCCACCAGGGGTTCGATGTAGGCAAAGGACCAGTCCTGCGCGGGCCGTGCGTCTCCGGACTCGTCCACCGTGCCCCCAAGGTTGTAGCCCGCGGCCCCCGGAAACGCCGCTTGGTCGAACTGTGGCGCGACCACCACCCATGGGCGGTCCTTCACCAGCGACGTCCACGAGTCGCGGTAGTCGCGCGCGTTCCTGTTCGTTCCGTGCATCACGACGACCACTCGTCCGGTCGCCAGGTCACCCGAGCCGACTGCATAGAAGACCCTGATCGGTGCCGCACCGGCGGGGGCGAACTCGAACGAGCCAGTTCCCGTGAGGCCGGCCCCCTGGACGCCCGCCGCATGGTCGACGGCCTGGCTGCAGGCCGTGGCGCCCAACGCCGTCATCAGCAGCAACATCCCAGTGAGCTGTAGCTGTCGCATCAGAAGGAGAGGGATGCCCGGTTCTGAATCCAGCTCACCGCCGGACCGAGAATTCGGTGGGCCGCCTCGAGGGGTGCGGCAGGGCAGGCCCGTGTCACGTACCCGTTCAGGAGGTTGTCAGTCTGCACGCAGTCCAGCAGCAGAGTTCCGCGGCCGTTCGCGTCCCAATGAAGATGTGCGACGGCGCCCACCCCGACCTTGCCGTAGCTGGCAAACCTGCCTGGTGCGCCGAAGGTGAGGTTGCCGAGACTGTAGGCGACCGGGATGCCTCGCACGATCTCGATCGGCTGCAGCACGTGGGGACCGGTACCGATCACGGCGTCGTACCCCGCGTCGACGAGCAGCCCGGCCCAGTACCGTTGCTGCGCATTGATGTCCGCGTAGTTGTCGCCCCAGTGGACGAAGGCGACCACCTTCGAGGCTCCTGCGCGCTTCGCCGTGATGACCCCTCGCTCGATGACGTCGGGACTGAAGGGAACCATTCCCGGGGTGGTCGGCGTGCTTCGCTGGGCCGGCCCGAAGTTCTCGCCCAGCGCCACCACCGCAACCGTTTCCTGACCTGACCTGAGGACGAGCGGCCGCATGGCCTCTGCTCGACGGGCGCCGGCGCCGAACGTCGAGAGGCCAGAGGCCGCCGCCGTCCGCTCGGTCTCTGCCAGACCCGCCGCGCCACGATCCATGGCGTGGTTGTTCCCGAGGCCGAGCACGTCCACCCCCGCTCGGCCCAGGGCCGCCGCTCCGGGCAGGCCGACCGCATAGGAGTACTTCGCGCCGGGATTGGCGGGCACGGCCACCGTCGTGATCGGGCCTTCGGCATTGACGATCGTGACGTCCCCGGACATCAGCATCACCCGCACGCCCGCGAGCGGTGCGTCGAAGCCGGCGGTGGCGATCAGGCGTTCTGCGCCATCGCCCAGCATGGTGTCACCCCCGAACGTGAGGTCGATGGAGCCGTCCGTGCCGGCGCTGACCGATCGGGTGACCACGTCGGGCGGGGGTGCCGCCATGCCGGTCAGCTGCCATCCGACCGACCCGAGGCAGAGTGTCGTCGCGGCCCCGAAGCCGGTCATCAGCCGACGGTCGCGCCTCAGGTGTTGACGACGGGCCATCGGTTCCCCCGGGGTGTGCGGCTCGTCCACAGCTCTTCGCGGTAGGTGCTGCTGGCCTTCACCTCGACACATTGCCCGCCGTCCACGACCCAGATCAGATCGGCCTCGGCCAGGTCGTCCGGCTCGTCGGTGCACCAGAGAACGGTTCCCCGATGACGCAGGACCATGGCACGAGCCAGCGTTCGACTGGCCGGGTCGAGGCCCTCGAAAGGCCGGTTCAACAGCAGGATCGGAGGGTTTCCCATCAGCGCCCGGCCGAGGGCGATCAGCTGTCGGTCAGCGGACGGAATGTTCTGTCCGCCCTCGACGAGCCACTCGGCCACCCCCGAACTCCCTATCCGCGGAAGGACCTGGTTGAGTCCGAGCCCGAAGGCGATCCGCTGGACCTCGGCCGCGGAGGCGGCCCCCGCAGCGTAGGTGAGGTTGCGCCTGACCGTGCCGCGCATGAGTGGCAGGTCGGGACTGACCATGCCCACGGCGCGACCGATCGAGCCGGGGTAGGTGGCCACGAGATCCTGGTCGTCGATCGTGACGGTCCCGGCATCGGGGTCCACGAGTCTGGCGATGAGGTCGAGCACCGTGCTTGCACCAGAACCGGCCCCACCCGTGATGGCCACCACGGTCCCGGGTGCCGCTTCGGCGGAGAAGCCCTTGAGGGTGCCCTCCACCGTGACGCCGTCGAAGCGGATGCGGCCTCGGCGCACCTTCAGCGGCGCGAGGAGCTCAGCCTCGATGGCGCGGCTCGAGCTCGCGAGGAAGTCCCCGATCTTCTGGCGCGACACCAGCCCCCGGTGCCAGTAGTCGTGCATCAGTCCGAGGGTCCTGACCGACCTCGTGAGGAAACGCGCGATCAGCACCTCGAGCAGGACCGTGGAAGGAAGAACAGCGCCGTTGCGGGCTTCGACGACGCCGGTGGCCACCACGGCGGCGGTCGCCACCATGCTGGTGCCGGTGGCAATTCCGCGCAGCCGACCCCGCAAGGTGGCCACCCGCCCCAGCGCTCGGTTGAGCGAGTCGTTCTGGCGGGAGAGCCTGGCGTACTCACCGCCCGCACGGCCCGACACCTGCGTCACGGCGAGGGCATTGATCTGCTCCGCGATGTTGCCGATGACCAGCGAGCGTCGCCGCCGCATCGTGCGCGTGGCGGACCGCATCGTCTGACCGCTGTAGAGCGACACCGCGGCACCAAGGCAGAGGACGGCCACGAGGGCGGACGCCATGGCACGGTCCAGGACGAACGCGCCCGTCAGGCCTGCCATCAGCGTGATGACGGCCGACGAGCCCTGAAGCTGGCCACGGCTGAGCCACATGCGCAGCATCGAGAGGTCTCCGGTGAGCCTGAGCAGTAGCCCGCCACGGGCCCGATGCACGAGGTGCGAGGGGAGCATCCGCTGCAGGTGGCCGTACATGTCCATGCGGAGTCGACGGACGACCTCGTAGCCGGCCTTCTCGGTCACGCTGAACTCGATCGCCCGCATGATCCCCAGTGCCGCGCCGAGGGCGGCGAGGGCGAGGCAGCCCAGCAGGGAGTCTCGATACTGGCGTTCAGCGGCGAATCCCACGCCTGTCGGCTCGAGAGCGTCGACGACGTGGGCCAGCAGCAGGATGAAGGTCAGGAGGCAGGCGCCTTGCCCGAGGCCCAGCGCAAGAACGACGACCCTGGCCGCGCGCGACACGCGAAAGGAGGCAGGGGACGTGCGTCTGTCGCCGCCCGGGCGAGGCCCGGGACCGGTCTCTCCCGGAGGAAGTCGCCCATCCACGAGGTCAGCCCGCCTGCGGGATCAGGCGACCGGTGGCGAACGCTTCTCCCCGTAGGGCGTCGCTCGACTGGAAGCCGGCCACGGAGGACGGTGAGGTGGCCGACTCGACGGGGGACGGGTCCATCTGCATCGTCAGGTCGAGCCCGGCGAGCTCGACGGGCCAGGCGGCATCCAGCGTGGGGTCCGGTTCACGAGCCAGACGTGGGTCCAGGCCGAGCGCGGGGATGACCAGCTCGGGAGTCTGGAGCTCGGGGATCCCCCACACGGGAAGGCCGGTCGCCTCCTGGGCCTCTCGGATCGCGAGCGGGGAGCGCGTCAGCATGCCCGACACCGCAGCGACCTCGAAGCCTCGCTCCCGCAGGTGGCTGACGCCGTGCGCGGCGCCCATCGCGTCGGAGGCCGCGAGGACCACGACGTCGAGCAGCTCGTGGACGACCGGCGAGGTCAGCAGCATCCTGTTCTCCTGCTGGAACACCCCGTCAGCGATCTCCACGAAGTTGACGCCGCATCCGGCAAGGGACAGCTGGGACACCAGCTGGGTCATCGCCGATTCGAGGACGGGGATCGGCTGCCGGAAGGTCGAGGCCAGACCCGCGTCCGTGAAGTCGAACATCCGGTGAGCGCCTGCATCCAGCATCACCCAGAAGTCGTTCCCCGAGCCGGTGCCGGTGACCTTGACCGACCCGGGCAACATGCCGACCTTGCTCAGCCCGTGAAGGAGGTAGTGCATGGTCGTGGTCTTGCCGGCGTTCATCGACGTCCCGAGAACGGCAACCGTCCTCGGCCGCACAGGGGGCGGAACCACGTCGGGAAGTCGGAAGTCCCAGACGTTCAGCGGCCTGCCGTACTCGTCGCCGACCAGGCCCAGCGGAATGATGTCCGTGGCACGCCGGACGGCCCTGCTGTGGGAAATCGATTGGGACGCGATCCCCCCGGAGGCCACCAGCTGGACACGGCCCAGGGAGGACGGTACGTGGGACTCGAACTGGTCCGTGGCGTAGCGGTCGGCGTAGGCGACGACCACCGTGTCCCCGACGTGCAGCGCGCTGCGCCGGCCATCGGGCTGTTCGATCCGCCGGTGCTGCCCCAGGCGCTCGACGTGAGCCAGCACGACATCACCGGACCGCGGACGGATCGCGCCTCCGACGAGGGTCTTCATGGCCGAGCGCGGCACCCGGCGCGTTGCGAAGCTCTGCCTGGCTCGCTGGTTGGTCCCCCCTTCCAACGGCCGGACCCACACGTCTTGTCGAGACATGCCCCCACCCTCCAAAGAAATCCCTGCGACGGGCGTCGCTCCGTGGACGCGGTCCCCCCGACGCCCTGCCTTGCCATCAGTTGAACGAGGGCAGGCGCGGATCGGGTCTAGGACCCGATCCGCCCCCCGCTCACGTCGTCTCACTCCTAGCGTGAGCGCCGGCCCGCCGTCATCAGGCCCGTCCCGGCGATGAGCAGGACCAGCGCGCCAGCCACCGCGGCCATGACGTTGACCCCCGTGAACGCCAGGGCGCCTTCGCTCACCTCGAGAGCCCCGCTGGTGGTGACGACAAAGGGAAGCCCTCCGCCGATCGTCCCGTTCTCCTCCCCTCCGCCTCCCGTGCCTCCCGTGCTGACCGTCGAGGTGGGCGTGGAGGCCGGCGGCGTGGTCGTGGTGCTGGTGCTGGAGGTCGAGCTCGTCGGCGGTGCCGTCGTGCTGGTGGTGGACGTGGTGCTCGTCGGCGGTGCGGTCGTGGTGGGCGTGGTGGACGTGGTGCTCGTCGGCGGTGTCGTCGTGGTCGGGGAGGGCGTACCCCCTGAGCCCGTTCCCGAGGCGTCCGTGCGCTTCACGACTGACTCGACGGGCAGGACCGTGCCGTCGAACTTCACCGTTGCGTCGTTCGAGTACACGGACCGTCCCGCATCGGTGACGGTGGCGTTGACCCGCACCTCGGCATACTTGCCGGCGGGCACAGCCGTCCACGTCACGACAAGGCGGTCCGCTCCACAGGTGACCGCAGCCGGGACGGTGGCGTCGTCGTAGGGCTCGGCCAGCCTGCCCTCGGACCCGAGTCGTCCTCCGATGTGGGCAGTCACGGAGGCGCAGTCGAGGCTCAGTCCCGGCCCGGGCGTGTCAGTGATGGTCACGGTGGTGGTGTCAGCGGTCGTTGCCGGGGTCCAGACGACTGATCGCGTCTTCGTCTGCCCGGAGTCGAGCCACCACATGTCCTTGCCGGCATCGTCCCGAGAGCCCACGCAGCTCACGGTGCAGGGCTGGTCGGTACCGACCGGAACCCTGACGACGTCGGACCCCGTCTGGAACTCGAGATCCACCTCACCGCCAGTGCCGGCAGCACTGTAGAGGGTGACGAACGTGCAGGTCCCGTGGATGTCTGTGGGATGCGAGGCGACGTAGTCAGCCAGGGTGAAGACGACGTGGTCGGCGTCGTCGACGGTCGCGGTGGCGACGACCGAGCCGTCGGGGGCGAAGAGGTTGAAGCTCTTCGACCCGAACCAGTTGAGCTGGTCGGGCAGGGTGAGGTCGAAGGTGTCGCCCGGGTCTGATCCGTCAGGGACCGCCCACGTGCAGGCGAAGGTGACTTCGTCGCCCTCGTCGACGTGGGTGGCCCGGGTCGAGATCGAGGTGATCGCTCCCGGGATGTCGTCGGCCCGGGATGGCGGAGCCATGATCAGTAGGGCGGTCAGCCCCAGCAGGACACACGCTCCCACTGTCCCCACGACTCGCTGCCACCGGTTTGTGCCTGTTACCACCATGCGCGAACGCCTCCCCTAGAGCGGCATCGTCGTCGTCCCCCCTGGACTGGCCGGGCGATGCCATCATCAGAAAGGACCGGGGTGTGGCGAAAGGATGACGCGAGCGGGCAGCGGCGGATACGTGACGCCCGCCACTAGCGGGAGGCGTGTGTCAGGAGGCTGCCACCCCGGCCGCCCCTACTCGGTCGGGGTGACAGCGGTCCGCCTACAGAGACGTCGCGCGAGGGAAGTCGTGTCGCCGGACCCGTGTCGCCGGACACGTGCCCCACGGGGGCACGGGTCCGGCGGGGCACGTCAGCGGAAGAGCAGGGCTCGTGCCGGGGCGGAGCGGATCATCGATCGTCCGTGGTGCCCCACTCCGGGCACGACCGAGAGGGAGTGACCGGCAGGGAGCTGCCCGAGCTGGTCGCGCAGGTGGTTGAAGAACACCTGACCACGTTCCAGCCGGTTCCTGCCCTGGGCGTCCGCCTCGCAGCTGACGTCCAGCTCCGAGTCCCGCAGCACGTCCGCACCGCCGAGGAGGAGGGCGACGCGGTGCCCGGCATAGCGGGCGCGCACGTCCCCGGCGGAGCGCATGTAGCCGTTCAGCCCGTCCAGGCCGTACTTCCAGGTGTTGTAGCCGGAACACCCGGCCGCCGGGGCGAGGACGGTCCCGCCAGCCCACCTCTGGGCGGTGAGGTACCCGTAGCTCGAGGGGTTCGCAGGGACGAACCGGTCGATGGGCGCGTCACTGCCCTCGGCGTAGCGCTGGACGAACTGGCCGCCTGCAGAATGCCCGATGATGCGGATGGGAACGCTGCTCCCGAAGGTCTTCCGGACGGCGGCGGTCAGCTGGTCCAGCGCCTCGAAGCTCGAGACCCTGGTGCCGTCCTCGTTGTTGCTGGTGTTTCMCTCGCGCCATCCTGACCCCCAGATCAGCCGACTCTCGTCGTCCGTGTCCGCGTAGGTCGGAAAGTGAGGGGCAACCACGAGGGTCGAACCGAGGACCCCGGCGTCGGAGGCGGACTCCATCGCGTACCGCGCGTAGTCGCAGTAGTTGCCCGAGGTCCCGTGGACCACGATGACGACCCTCGCGATCGTCTTGCTCCTCACGGCCACGGATCCGTTGCCGCAGTAGTCGACAACCTTCGTGCCGACCGGGAACGTGCGACTCGTCGCGGAGGTGGTGCCAGCGGAGGCTTGGCCGGCGGCGGGGGTCGCGGGCGCCAGCAGGCCGGCCACCAACGAGACGGACGCGATGATGCGCCGGGTCCGAGCGGGCACCGGGAGCACCCGCGCGACGGCGGGGCAGGGGGCCTTGCGGTGGTGGGTCCGGCGGCACGAGACCGGCGGCGCAGTGGATCCGCGCGGAGGCGGCTCGGTCCGGCATGCGGTGGAAGGGTGATGGTCAGCCGGGTCGCGCGGGGTCCGTCGTGGTGACCGGATGCGACAGTTCCTGGACAGGTGTGTAGCGATCATGCGAGCGCCTACCTCCATGACAGAGTGGCCTCGGGGCTGGTGCTCCGAGACGACGGTCCCGCAGCCGCCGACCCTCCTCAGGCCCGTCGGAAGGGGGTTGAGGGCGCCGCCGACGGTTCTCGAAAAGCATTGTGCTCGTTGATGTTTCGCTTCTCAGGAGCACCCCTGGGGGGGGTGGGTGGACCGTCACCCTTAAGACCACCTGGCGGGGTCCACGATTACGCAGAGAGTCCGAGGCCCATCTGGTCGGTATCCAGGCCCCGCGTCGGGGACAGCGCCGGCCCGATGTGGGCCATGTTCTGACAGAGAGGGTTCCGGCACGCGTGCGTCAGCACCTGGGCCGCCACGAGGGCATCCACGCCGAATGCCAGGGCGAAACCGAAGCGGTGCGCGATCACCATGCGGTCGTGTGCGATCCAGAACTGTCCGTGCCCACGTCCGGAGACCGCACCGGTCCACGGGTGGCACGCGCCCGGCGCGGCAACGTTCAGCACGCGTTGTCGGTATGCCGCGACGAGGGTGGGAACGCCCATCGACGCGCGCAGCTGGGCCACCGTCACCGGCCTCAACGCCGCGAACTCACCTTCACCCTCCGACCGCCCCACCGACAGCACAGCGCACCACCCATACGACGCATACCCGGTCGAACCGTGACGCCGCCCGGGCTGAACCCGCGCGGGTCAGGCCCTCGTGGTCCTGTCGGCAGGGGTGATGGTCGCCGCGCCCTGCCGACAGGACTACGGGATAGACATTCTGGACGGTCCGAATGTGACGCCGGAGGCCCAGCCGTTGCGCCAACCGTTGACAGAACGCCACAAACCGGATGATGATCGCAAGGCTTCAAGCAGCCGGGGCACCAGTCGTCAGCGCCCAGGAGGCTGCAGGTGAGCGAGCCGATCGAGTCCGTCCGCGTGGGTGATCGGGCCACGACGCCCGTCCATTCCGCGTCCGTGCGTGAGCTCCTCACCGAGCTCGCCGAGCTGGAGGACGCCACCCGCGGCCCCGGGGGTTTCGCGGGTCCGGCCGGGACGGTGCAGCCCACGGACCTGCTCGCGGCCCTGGCTCGCGAGCAGGAGATCATCGACGAGCTGCACGCGCGGTGTCCCGAGACCCAGCTCTCCACGAGTCACCTCGACGTCCAAGGCCGCGCCGCCCGGGCTGACTAGGCTGGCGGGGTGCCTCGTCCGTCCGACACCGCAGTCCGGGGCGAAGCCCCGACGGGTGCGTCGCATGCGGGTGAGCCCCAGGCCGGCACCGGTCGGCAGCTCCAGCAGCTGATCGTCACGATCTGCGCTCTCCACGCCCGGGGTGAGCACGACTCCCTGGCTGTGGCCGAGCTCATCAAGCTCCTCGCCACCCTCGACGTCGACGAGGCCGCTACGCGATCGGCGTTGTCCCGCTTGAAGAAGCGCGGCGTCCTGTTGCCGACCCGCAAGGCTGGCAGCGCGGCATACCGGCTGGATCCGCAGCTCGAGGACGTCTTCGAGGAGGGTGACGAACGCATCTTCGCGCCGCGGCGCGCCCAGCCCGGCGACCGCTGGCTGCTGGCCGCGTTCTCGGTGCCGGAGTCGCAGCGGAACCTGCGCCACCAGCTGCGCCGGGTGCTCGCGGGTCGAGGGTTCGGCATGGTGGCCGCTGGACTGTGGATCGCCCCCGAGTTCGTCCACGCCCACCTGCGCCGCGAGCTCGAGCGCGAGGGGTTGCTGGAGTTCGTGGAGTTCTTCGCGGCCGACCTGCTCGACGACCAGGTCGCGCGGCGCGTGGCCGAGTGGTGGGACCTCGACGCGCTGGGTGCCTTGTATGCCGGGTTCCGGGCCCAGTTCGAACCGGTCCGCGAGCGGTGGGGCACCGCTGCGGACGGGTCGGGTCCCCACGGGTCGGGGCCGGATGACGACGCGCGCGCCTTTGCCGACGACGTGCTGCTGCTGACCGCGTGGCGCCGGCTGCCCTACCTCGACCCCGGCCTCCCGGTGGAGTTCCTGCCACCGGACTGGCAGGGGATCGCAGCGGAGCGGCTCTTCTCGGACCTGCACCAGCGGCTGGCCGGCCCAGCGCGTCGCTACGCAGAGTCGGTCTTAGGCRGCTAGGCCTGAGGGCGGCGCAGCCGGTCGTCGGGGATGACCGCGACGCCGAGGATCTCGATGAGCGCCTCCGGCTGCCACAGGGCGGTGCAGCCGATGCCGGCCATCGCCGGGTAGACGGGGCCGGCCAGCTCGCGCCAGGCGCGGCCGATCTCGCGGCCGTGTGCCTGGTAGTCGGGGATGTCGGTGAGGTAGATCGTCAGGCTGACGAGGTCCTCCGGGAGGCCGCCGGCCTCGCGGAGGGTGGTGAGCACGTTGCCGAACGCCTGGCGGAACTGCTCGACGATGCCGCCCTCGACGATCTGCATGTCCGCGTCGAGCGCCGTCTGGCCGCCCAGGTACAGCGTGTTGCCGCTGAGCGTGCCGTGCGAGTAGCCGCTGGGAGCGGGCAGCGCGGCCGGGTTGATGGCGACGGGGGTCATGGCGCTCCTCGGGTGGTTCCTGGGCGTGGGCAGTTCGACGCCTGCGACTATTGACTATACGTGACGATCGTGAAATTGTCGCTATACAGCGGACGGAAGGGCGCGAGGATGCGACTGGCCACGGTGGCGACGCCGGACGGTGCGACGTGTGCCGCCGTTTCCCACGACACGTCGCCCTCGTGCGGCGACTGGCTCGCGTTGCCTGCCGCCGACCTCTCCGAGCTCCTGGCCCGACCGGACTGGCGCGAGGTGGCCGCGTGCCCGGGCGCAGTGGTCGTCGGTGGGCCTGACGCCGTGCTGCTCACTCCGCTGCCCAGCCCCGCCAAGGTCATCTGCTGCGGGCTCAACTATGGCGACCACATCACCGAGATGGGCCGCGAGCTGCCGGACTTCCCGACGCTGTTCGCCAAGTACGCCGACACCCTGGTCGGTCCCACCGACGTGATCCACGCTCCTGCGGAGGTGGACCTCGACTGGGAGGCCGAGCTCGCCGTCGTCGTCGGCCAACCCTTGCGCCACGCCACCGAGGATCAGGCCCGAGGAGCGATCGCCGGTTACACCGTGGCCAACGACATCTCGGTCCGTGACTGGCAGCGACGCACGCTGCAGTGGTTCCAGGGCAAGGCCTGGGACGCGACGACACCGGTCGGCCCCGTCGTGGTGACCCCGGACGAGGTCGACCCCGAGGCCGGCCTCGAGGTCACCTGCCTGGTCAACGGCGAGACCGTCCAGCGCGGCAACACCAAGACCCTGGTGTTCGGTGCAGCGGCGCTCCTCGCCTACATCTCCGAGTTCACGCTCCTGCGGCCCGGTGACCTCGTGCTCACGGGCACGCCCGGAGGCGTGGGCATGGGCATGAAGCCACCACGGTTCCTCGCCGACGGCGACGTCGTGCGCACGCAGATCGAGGGAATCGGCTTCCTGGACAACACGATTCGACTGACCCGACACCGATCAAGGAGAGACGCCGATGAACTTTGACGACTACGTGCTCGAAGGAGACCCGTCGCCGTGGGCCCAGCCCGATGGTCGCGTCATCCCCATCGTCACCAAGGCGGGTTCCGAGGACCCGTCGACTGCCGACTCCGGCGGCGCCTACCGCGTGTCCGGTGTCAGCATCCAGCACACGCCGGCGCAGCGACTCTGGTACGGCAAGGTCTTCAACAAGCCCGGCTACCGCTCCGTGAACCACCACCACGGCGAGGCCGAGACCGGTGGCTACGTGCTGCAGGGACACGGCCGCATCTACTACGGCGAGGACTTCCGCGAGTACGTCGACATGACCGAGGGGGACTTCGTGTTCGTGCCGCCGTTCATGCACCACGTCGAGTGCAACATGTCGACCAGGCACGACCTGGTCTGGCTGACCACCCGGACTCCCGACAACATCGTCGTCAACCTTGCCGACGTCGACGACTCCATCCTCGAGGGCTTCCGCCGCGCATGAGTGAGCTCGTGACCCCCACCTCGCGGGTGCTGACCGATGCGCTCGCCCTCACCCAGGTCGATGCCGAGGTCTTCGACGAGGCCTACACCGCCACGACGCAGTACTGCCCGTGGCCGAAGGCGTACGGCGGCGACATGGTCGCCCAGGCGACGGTCGCCGCGATCCGGTCGGTCGAGACCGACCGCGGGCTGCACTCGATGCACAGCTACTTCATGCGCCCCGTCGACATCGGCGCGCAGGTGCGTTACGAGGTCGAGCGGCTGCGTGATGGCCGGGGCTACTCCACCCGCCAGGTCCGCGCCTTCCAGGGGGGCAAGGTCGTCTACGTCGCCATGGCCTCCTTCCACGTGCCCGAGGACGGCGGGGAGTATGCCGCGGAGGCGCCGACCGCGGTCCCGGCGCCCGAGGCGCTGCCCAGCTCCGCGGCATACCTCGAGGGGTTCGAGCCGGGCAGTGAGGCGGCGGGGACGATGACCGCGGACTCGCGCGGCTACTGGTCGGGCGGTCGGTCGTTCGACATGCGCCACGTCCCCGGACCGGTCTACGTGCAGGTCGAGGGGGAGCGGGCCCCGCACCAGGCGGTGTGGGTCAAGCCGTTCGACGCGCTGCGCCCGGTCGAGGGCATCGACGACGTCCAGCTGGCCCAGGCGGCGCTCGCCTATGCGTGCGACTACACGATCCTCGAGCCCGTGCTGAGGGTGCTCGGAATGCCTTGGGCGCAAAAGGGTTTGGTCACCGCAAGCCTGGACCACGCGATGTGGTTCCACCGGCCGTTCGCGATGGACGACTGGCTGCTCTACGCCCAGGAGGCGGCCAGTGCCCACGGGGGCCGCGGCCTCGGTCTGGGCCGGTTCTACACCCGATCCGGCGACCACGTCGCCACCGTCGCCCAAGAGGGCATGATCCGCGCAGGTCAGTGATGTCGGAGCGCACGACTGTGAAAGGCACGATGATGGAGCTCAGCCCCTCGGCCCATGAGGACACCTTCGCCCGCGACTCGTTGCCGCCGCGCGAGCTGTGGCCGACCATCGAGTTCACCCTTCCCGAGCTGCAGTACCCCGACCGGCTCAACGCCGCGTCCTGGTTGCTCGACGACACGGCCGACCGGGTCGGTGCCGACCGCCCGGCGTTGCACACGCCCGGCGGGACGACGTGGACCTATGGCGAGCTCCAGCAGCGGGCCAACCAGGTCGCGCAGGTGCTCACCGACGACCTGGGCCTCGTGCCCGGCAACCGCGTCCTGCTCCGGGCGCCGAACACGCCGTGGGTGGTGGCCTGCTGGTTCGGTGCCCTCAAGGCGGGTGCCGTCGTCGTCACCACCATGGCTGCCCTGCGGGCCGTCGAGATCACCCCCATCGTCGCCGCCTCCAAGCCGACCATCGCCCTGGTCGACCACCGGTTCGCGGAGGACGTGTATGCCGTGCGCGACAGCGCCTCGCCCAACCTCACCGTGGTGGAGTTCGGGGGCTCGGGGTCGGACGACCTCGTGGCTCGGTGCGCCACGAAGTCGGGCGAATTCGTAGCGGTGCCAACGGCTGCCGACGACGTGGCCCTGCTGGGTCCGACCTCCGGCACCACCGGGGTCCCCAAGCTGACGATGCACTTCCACCGCGACATCGCGTCCATCGCCGAGACCTTCGGCAAGCACCTCGTGCAGCTGACCTCCGACGACGTGGTCGCCTGCACGGCGCCGCTGGCCTTCACCTTCGGTCTCGGCGCACTCGTGGTCTTCCCCATCCGGTCCGGCGCGAGCTCCCTGCTCACCGAGAAGGCAACGCCCGCAGAGCTCGCCCAGCTGGTGCACGACCACGAGGTGACGACGCTGTTCACCGCCCCCACGGCATACCGGGCGATCGTCGTCGACGGTCACGTCGGGCTGCTGGCGGGCGTCCGCACCGCGGTGTCGGCCGGCGAGCACCTCAACCCCGAGACCTGGCAGGCCGTCCTCGACCAGACCGGCCTGCGCATCATCGACGGCATCGGGTCGACCGAGCTGCTGCACGTCTTCGTCTCGGCGAGGGGGGACGACATCCGCCGCGGCGCGACCGGCAAGGCGGTGCCCGGGTTCCGGGCGACGATCCTCGACGCCGATGGTCAGGAGGTCGGTCCGGACGTGCCCGGTCGGCTCGCGATCATCGGACCCACGGGGTGTCGCTACCTCAACGACGAACGCCAGCACGCCTACGTGCTGAACGGGTGGAACATCACCGGCGACACCTTCGTCCGCGACGCCGACGGCTACTTCTACTACCAGGCACGCTCCGACAACATGATCGTGTCGTCCGGCTACAACATCGGCGGGCCGGAGGTCGAGGCCGCGATCGACCAGCACCCCGACGTGGCCGAGTGCGCTGTCGTCGGCAGGCCGGACGCGGAGCGCGGGTCGATCGTCTGCGCCTTTGTGGTCCTGCGCGCCGGCGTGGTGGGCGACGAGGCGAAGGCGCGCGAGCTCCAGGACTTCGTGAAGGCCCACATCGCCCCCTACAAGTACCCCCGCGACGTCCGCTTCGTCGACGTCCTGCCGCGCAACCCCAGCGGCAAGCTGCAGCACTTCAGATTGAGGGACCAGATCGCTCAGGAGGGGCAGTCGTGAAGATCGCCGTCATCGGGGGTGGGCCGGGCGGGCTCTACTTCGCCGCCCTCATGAAGCAGCTCGACCCCGCCCACGAGGTCACCGTGTGGGAGCGCAACGCCGCCTCCGACACGTTCGGGTTCGGAGTGGTCTTCTCCGACGAGACCCTCGGTGGCATCGGGAACGCCGACGAGCGGATCGCCGAGCAGATGGCCGACCGCTTCGCCCGCTGGACCGACATCGACATCCACTTCCGCGGCCAGCGGCACACCGTCGGCGGCCAGGGCTTCGCGGCCATGAGTCGCAAGGAGCTGCTCTCGCTGCTGCAGGAGCGGTGTGCCGAGCTAGGGGTCGACGTGCGGTTCTCGACCGTGGCGCCGGATGTCGAGGAGCTCCGGGCCACGCACGACCTGGTCCTGGCGGCCGACGGCGTCAACTCCGCGGTGCGGCAGCGGTATGCCGACGTGTTCCGTCCCAGCCTCGACCGGCGGCACAACAAGTTCATGTGGCTGGGGACCGACCTGGTCTTCGAGGCGTTCCAGTTCTACGTCAAGCAGACGCAGTGGGGGACGATGCAGATCCACGGGTACCCATACTCCGACAAGGGTTCGACGTTCATCATCGAGATGCACGAGGACGTCTGGCGGGCGGCCGGTCTGGATGCCAGCGAGGGGACCGAATTCCCTCCGGGGGTCTCCGACGAGGAGTCGATCGCCCGGGTGGCCGAGGTCTTCGCCGACGAGCTGGGCGGCCACGAGGTCCTGTCCAACAACTCGAAGTGGCTCAGCTTCACGACCGTTCGCAACGAGCACTGGCACGACGACAACGTCGTCCTGCTCGGCGACGCGGCGCACACCGCGCACTTCTCCATCGGCTCCGGCACCAAGCTGGCCATGGAGGATGCGTTGGCCCTGGCCGCCTGCCTGCACGAGCACGATGCCCTCGATGCCGCGCTCACGGCATACGAGACGGAACGGCGACCGGTCGTGGAGTCGACGCAGCGCGCGGCGCAGGCCTCGCTGGAGTGGTTCGAGAACATCGGGCTGTACGAGGACCAGGACCCCACCCAGTTCTGCTTCAACCTGCTGACCCGTTCGCGGCGCATCACCTACGACGGACTGCGCACCCGCGACGAGGAGTTCGCGACCCGGGTGGACGAGGCGTTCGCCGCCGCCCAGGGCGCAGCCGAGGTGGTGCCGGCGATGTTCCAGCCGATGCACGTCGGCAACCTCCAGCTCAAGAACCGCATCATCGTCTCGCCGATGGACATGTACTCCGCGGTCGACGGTGTGCCCGGCGACTTCCACCTCGTCCACCTGGGGTCGAAAGCACTCGGTGGGGCGGGGCTCGTGATGACCGAGATGGTCTGCGTCTCGCCGGAGGGTCGGATCACCCCCGGCTGCACCGGGCTCTGGACCGACGAGCAGCGCGACTCCTGGGTCAAGGTCGTCGACTTCGTCCACGCGAACTCCACTGCTGCCATTGGCCTCCAGCTCGGCCACTCCGGACGCAAGGGGTCGACCAAGCTCATGTGGGAGGGCATGGACGAACCGCTCGACACGGACAACTGGGAGGTCACCGGCCCCTCGGCCCTGGCCTACGGCGACGGGTGCCACCTGCCTCGCGAGGTGACCCGCAGTGACATGGATGCGATCCGCGACGAGTTCGTGGCCGCCGCGCGGCGTGGGGCGGACGCGGGCTTCGACCTGCTGGAGCTGCACTGCGCCCACGGCTACCTGTTGTCCTCGTTCCTCTCGCCGATCTCCAACCAGCGCACCGACGAGTACGGCGGCTCGATCGAGAACCGGCTGCGGTTCCCGCTCGAGGTCTTCGACGCGGTGCGGGCAGCGTGGCCGGCTGAGCGGCCCCTGACGGTCCGCATCTCGGCGACCGACTGGATGCCGGACGGCAACGACGAGCACGACGCGGTCGAGCTGGCCCGGGCCTTCATCGCCCACGGTGCCGACGGCATCGACGTGTCGTCGGGGCAGATCGCCAAGGAAGAGAAGCCGGCGTTCGGGCGGTCGTACCAGACTCCTTTCGCCGACCGGATCCGTCACGAGGTGGCCGCGGCAGCAGGCGTGGCCGTGATCGCCGTGGGCGCCATCTCGTCGCACGATGACGTCAACTCGATCCTCCTCGCCGGCCGGGCCGACCTGTGTGCGCTGGGGCGGACGCACCTCTACGACCCGCAGTGGACCCTGCACGCGGCGGCGGAGCAGGAGTTCCGCGGTCCGGCCGCCGAGTGGCCGTTGCCCTTCGCGGCGGGCCGCCGCAAGCCGCCGACGGCTCGGACCGATGCGGTCCGGCCCCGGCTCTCGCTGATCAAGGAGACCGAGAGCGACGAGCTGCCGACCCACCTGCGCTGGACGCCCGAGGCCGCCTCGGTGGGCTCGCAGGTCGCGGTGGCTCGGTGACCCTCGAAGATCCGGTCGGCATCCATCGCGCGAGGGTCGAGTGGATGGACACCGACGCGGCCGGCCACCACCACAACACGGCCATCACCCGGTGGGTCGAGTCGGCGGAGGCTGAGCTGATGCGCGAGCGCGCCGTGGCCGGCTACTTCGGTGTCGCCCCTCGGGTGCGCCACGAGGTCGACTACGAGGCGCGGCTCTGGTTCGGCCAGGAGGTCACGGCCACCGTGGCGGTCGAACGCATCGGCACCAGCTCGATGACCTTCGCCTACGAGGTGTGGGGCGAGCCGTTCGAGGGTCGCCCCCGGACGAGGGCGGCCCACGGGCGGTACGTCACCGTCCACGTCCCCACGGGCGCGGACTCGGCCCAGCCGTGGCCGACCTCGTGGCGAGCAGCCCTGTCCAAAGCGGACAGGTCGTGATTCCGGACCGAGCCTGATTCCGGACAGAAGGTGACCGGAAGCCTTCCTAGGCTGGTGGTAGAACCTCCGGGAGAGAGGTTGCGACGAGAGGACCGGCCATGGACTACAAGATCGAGCTCATCCCCATCTCCGTCACGGACATCGACCGCACCAAGGCGTTCTACGAGGACGTCGTCGGGTGGCCGGCGGACCAGGACCAGGTCGTGGAGGAGGCCGGCCTGCGCTTCGTCCAGATCACGCCTCCCGGGTCGGCCTGCTCGTTCTGCTTCGTCAAGGGCATGCAGATGCTGGGCGAGGGGATGAAGCAGTACCTCCAGGTCGTGGTCGCCGACGCCGATGCGGCCTATGCCGAGCTCAAGGGCCGCGGCGTCGAGGTGACCGAGGTCGAGGACCTCCCGTGGGGTCGCTTCACCCATTTCGAGGACCCGGACGGCAACCACTTCGCGCTCCAGGAGCTGCCTGACTACGCGGCCGCCCTGGCTGCGCGCGAGGCCGCGGCAGCGACCGACGCCAGCGACGGCTAGGGGCGGTCAGGCACCTCGGGTGGGTCGTGGCCTGCGCAGCAGCAGCCCTGCCACCAGGGCGCCGAGGGTGCCGAGCGCCTCGTCGCCGAGGGTGTCCTGGTAGGCCGTGTCCAGCTCGGTCCCGTGGCGGATGAACGTGTACCACTCGCCGAGCTCCCACCCGATCGCCAGCATTGCGCCGAGTCCCGTCACGAGCAGGACCCGTGCCCACGGCATACGAATCCCTTGCAGCAGAAGCAGACCCAGGCCGGCGCACAGCAACACCCAGTTGACGCAGTGGTTGGCGTCGTCCCACCACGTCACCGAGTCGTAGAGGTCGAGGGTGTTGCCGGTGACGTCGATGAGGAACGGTGCCATCACGAGGCCGAACGCCAGCCACGGCACCTCGGCGCGCTGCCGCCGGTGGACCAGCCACCACGCGGCGGGAACGATGAGCATCATCACCGGGTAGGCCACGAGCCGTGCCCCGAACGCCTTGCCCTCGAACTGCTGCAGTCCGCCGGCGAAGGTGCCCAAGGCCAGTTGCCCGACCGTCAGGACCAGCACGCACGCGGGTAGCCACCAGGCACCGCGCCTCCTCGTCTCCCGGATCATCACACGATCATGGTGGACGCGAGCCGCTCACGCGGCGTAGACCGCGACCTCGCTCGCCTTGATCGTGAACACGACGTCGGAGCCGGGGGCCAGGTCGAGCTCGGCCAGCGCCGCAGGCGTGATGTCCGCCGAGAGGTATGCCGTGTGCACGCGCACCTGGTGACCGTGCGGTTCGAGGTCGGTCACCGTCCCGCGGACGACGTTGCGGGGGCTACCGGCAGGGGCCTGTAGGTAGACGCCGACGGCGTTCGGGCTGAACACCGCGACGGCGGCCTGACCATCCCCCAGGACGTCCTCGGTGAGCCCTTCGATGCGCAGTCCCCCAGGAGTCGAAACCGTTGCCCCGTGGGCGGTTCCGCGCACCAGGTTGAGTCCCGCGATGCGGGCTGCGAAGCCGCTCGTCGGCCGGGTGAGCACCCGGGAGGTGGGCCCCTGCTCGACGACGTGGCCGTCCTCGACGACGGCGACGTCGTCGGCCAGCAGCACGGCGTCGAGGATGTCGTGGGTGACCAGGATCGTCGTGCGGTCCTTGAGGACTCGGCGCAGCAGCTGGCGGATCGCGGGGGCGGACTCGACATCGAGGGCGGACAGCGGTTCGTCGAGCAGGAGCAGGTGCGGCTCGGTGGCCAGCGCCCGGGCGATGGCCACCCGCTGGGCCTGACCCCCGGAGAGCGCCGCCGGACGCCGGTCGGCGAAGTCTTCGGCGTCGACCCGGGCGAGCCACTGCCGCGCCTGCTCGCGGGCCCGGCCACGCGGCATACCGGCGCTGCGTGGGCCGAAGGCGACGTTGTCCAGCACCGACAGGTGCGGGAACAGCCGTGCCTCCTGGGCCAGCAGCGCGATCCCTCGCGCGTGCGGAGGCACCCACTCGCCGTGGCCTGAAGCATTCGCAGAGTCGTTGCCGGAGAAGAGGATCCGGTCGTCAAGGGTGATCTGGCCCGAGGTGGGGCGCAGGAGCCCGGCGATGGTGGCGAGGGCTGTGGACTTGCCGGCACCGTTCGGTCCGAGCAGCGCCAGCGTGCGGCCGGCCTCCACGGCGAGCGTGAGGTCGACGCCGCGGTGGGGGAGTCGGACCTGCGCGTGGAGCTTCACAGCGCGGTCCTCGACCGTCGGGTCAGGGCGATCACGACGGTGGCGACGACGACGAGGACCAGCGACAGGGCGACCGCGGCCTGCGGGTCGGTCTCGCGCTGGAGGTAGATCTCGAGCGGCAGGGTGCGGGTGACGCCCTGGAGGCTGCCCGCAAAGGTGATCGTGGCTCCGAACTCACCCAGCGCCCGGGCGAAGGCGAGCACCGCGCCAGAGGCGAGCCCGGGCAGGACCAGGGGCAGGGTCACCCGCAGGAACACCGTCGTCGGGCGCGCGCCGAGGGTCGCGGCCACCTCCTCGAACCGTTGACCGCCGGTGCGCAACGCACCCTCGAGACTGACCACGAGGAAGGGCAGGGCGACGAACGTCTGGGCCATCACGACGGCGGTCGTGGAGAACGCGATCTGCAGCCCGAGGACCTCGATGGTGTGGCCGAGCAGGCCGCGGCGACCGAACGTGTAGAGCAGGGCGATGCCGCCGACGACTGGCGGAAGCACGAGGGGGAGCAGGACGAGGGACCGGGCGATCGACTGTCCGCGGAACTCGGTGCGGGCCAGGACGAGCGCCATCGGCACGCCGAACACGATGCACAGCACCGTGCTGGCGACCGAGGTGCGCAGGCTCAGGGCCAGGGCGGCGCGGGAGGAGTCCGACGTGATGAGGGTGCCGAAGCTGCCCCACTCGATCCGGGTGAGCATCGCCACGAGAGGGAGCACGACGAACAGCGCGCCGACCGCGGCGGGGACGAACACCCAGGCGGGCAGTCCCAGCCGCGGTCGTCCCAGCTGCGGTCGTCGTCTCGGCGTGGGATGGACCAGGGGCACGACAGGCAGGCTACGGCTTGGCGAACCCGGCGGCGGCGAGGATGCCCTGACCCGGCTCACCCGTCACGGCCTGGAGGAAGGCGTTCGCCAGCGCGGCGTTCTTGCTGCTCTTGAGGGTCGCGATCGGGTAGGTGTTGACGGCGGCCGAGGACTCGGCGAACTCGATGCCCCTCACTGTGTCGCCGGCGCCCTTGACGTCGGTGACGTAGACGAGTCCGGCGTCGGCCTCGCCCGAGGTCACCTTGCCGAGGACGTCGGTGACCGACTGCTCCTCGCTGACCGGCTTGATGTCGATCTTCGCGGCCGTCTCGACCTTGGCCGCCGCGGAGCCACACGGAACGGCCGGGGCGCACAGGACGACCTTGACGCCGGGCTTGGCAAGATCGGCGAGGCCAGTGACCTTGGCCGGGTTGTCCGGCGGGACGGCGATCTCGAGGGTGTTGGACGCGAAGTTCACGGGGGTGGCCGCGGTGAGCGAGGCGCCGGTCGCCTTGTCCATGTTCTTGGTGTCGGCCGAGGCGAAGACGTCGGCGGGTGCGCCCTGCTGGATCTGGGCGACGAGGTCGGAGGAGCCGGCGAAGTTGAAGGTGACCTTGGCGCCCGGGTGCGCCTTCTGGAACTCGGCTCCGATCGCCGTGAAGGTCTTCTTCAACGAGGCCGCCGCGAACACCGTGATCTGCCCGGTCAGTGCCGGGGACGAGGACGAGGACGAGGACGAGCTGGAGCTCGTGGTGTCGCCGGCGTCGGACCCGCACGCTGCCGTCGCGAGGACCAGCGCCGCGGTGGCAACGGTGGCCAGGGCGGCGAGGGGGCGGATCATGATGCTCCTTGGGGTGTTTCGACGATGACGGTCGTGGACTTGACCACGGCGATGGCCACGGAGCCCAGCTCGAGCCTGAGGTCGTCCACGGCCTCGGAGCTCATCAGCGACACCACGCGGAACGACCCGCACTGCATCTCGACCTGGGCCATCACCGTGTCGCGCTTGATGTCCGTGACGAGGCCGACGAAGCGGTTGCGGGCCGAGCGACCCACGCCGGACGGATCCTCCACGGCATGTGCCTGGTCACGGGCGAGCAGCGCGACCTGGTAGCCGTCGACGACCTTGCGGCCCACCTCGTCGGTGCGTGCCTCGAGGGCGCCGCTGTCCACCCAGCGCCGCACCGTGTCGTCGCTGACGCCGAGAAATGACGCGGCGTCCTTGATCCTCATCAGCGGCATGCGATCAACTGTAGTTCCGTGCCTGCGGTCGATACAAGCAAATCAAGCCGCGTCTGCGGTTTTCGGCTTACTGCGCCTGCTCGGCGCGGTCTGGCGTCCCGCTGTCGGCTCCGTCTCGCTAGGCCGGCTCCGCCGCGTCCGCCGCGTCCGGCTCGGGCGGCTCGGCGGCGCCGTCCCGTTCGTCGCGCTCCGCCCACTCGAGCAGCTGGTCGATCTCGAACACCGCGTCGTCGATCCCGGCGTGCAGGTCGCCCAGCTCGGCATACCTGGCGGGCATCGTCGCGATGGTGAAGTCGTCGGGGACCACATCGTCGACCTCGTCCCACCGGATCGGTGCCGACACGGTCCCGATCGCGTTGCCGCGCACCGAGTAGGCCGCGGCGATCGTGTGGTCCCGGGCGTTTTGGTTGTAGTCGATGAACAGGTCCGCGGGGTCGCGGTCCTTGCGCCACCACGTGGTGGTGACGTCGTCCGGCATCCGTCGCTCCACCTCGCGCGCGAACGCGAGGGCACCGCGCCGCACGTCCTTGAAACCCCAGTCCGGCGCGATCCGCACGTAGACGTGCATCCCGGACCCGCCGCTGGTCTTGGGCCAGCCGACCGCCCCCAGCTCGTCGAGCACCTCGTGCGCCACGTGGGCCACGCGCTGCACCCGGTCCCAGGGGCAGTCGGGCCCGGGATCGAGGTCGATCCGCCACTCGTCCGGCTTCTCCACGTCGGCGCGCCTGCTGTTCCAGGGGTGGAACTCGACAGTCGACATCTGCACCGCCCAGATGACCTGGGCCAGCTCGGTGACGCACAGCTCGTCGGCCTTGCGGTTGTAGCGCGGGAAGGTCACCCGCACCGTCTGCAGCCACGGCGGCGCGCCGTGCGGCACCCGCTTCTGGTGCACCTTGTCACCGGCGATCCCCGAGGGGAACCGGTGCATCATGCACGGCCGTTCCCTGAGCGCGTTGACGATCCCGTCGCCGACCGACAGGTAGTACTTGACCAGGTCGAGCTTGGTCTCGCCGCGGGCCGGGAAGTACTCGCGCTCCGGGTTCGTGATCCGCACGTCGCGATCACCGACCTCGAGCACGATCGCGGGCGACGCCTTGGCTGCCATGCCCCCACGCTACGGGTGGGTATGCCGCGGTGCCACGCACGCGGCATACCTCACCTTTATCGGGTTTAGGGACAAAGGGTGGCTTCACCCGGAAACGGTTCCAGGGCGAAGCCGACACAAGTCCCTAGACCCGATAACGATGGGGCGGGGGCGGTCGTATGCTCGGCGCATGCTCGAGCAGAAGCGCATCCTCGCCACCAGCATCCCCGGCCCCAAGAGCCAGGCACTCCAGCAGCGCAAGCTCGCGGCCGTCTCAGCCGGCGTCGGCACCGGCCTGCCGGTCTACATCGAGCAGGCGGCGGGCGGGATCCTGCGCGACGTCGACGGCAACCAGCTCATCGACTTCGGTTCGGGCATCGCCGTGACAACCGTGGGCAACGGCAACCAGCGCATCATCGACGCGGTGACCGCACAGATCAACGACTTCACCCATACCTGCTTCATGGTCACGCCCTACGAGGAGTACCTCGAGGTGGCGGAGGTGCTCGCGGAGGTCACGCCCGGAAGCCACGAGAAGCGTTCCGCGCTCTTCAACTCCGGGTCCGAGGCCGTCGAGAACGCCGTCAAGGTGGCCCGCCACTTCACCGGGCGCCAGGGCGTCGTCGCGTTCGACCACGCCTACCACGGGCGCACCAACCTCACGATGGGGCTGACCGCCAAGAACATGCCCTACAAGCACCGGTTCGGGCCGTTCGCGAGCGAGATCTACCGCGTGCCGATGGCCTACCCCTACCGCTGGCCGACGGGTCCCGAGGCCTGTGCGGAGGAGGCGTTCGCGGAGTTCGTCGACCTCGTGCACGCCCAGGTCGGCGAGGACAACACGGCCGCCGTCATCCTCGAGCCGATCCAGGGCGAGGGCGGGTTCATCGTGCCGGCGCCGGGCTTCATGAAGAAGGTCTCCGACTGGTGCACCGAGCAGGGGATCCTGTTCATCGCCGACGAGGTGCAGACCGGGTTCTGCCGCACCGGCGACTGGTTCGCCTCCGACCACGAGGACGTCGTCCCCGACCTCATCACCACGGCCAAGGGGATCGCGGGAGGTATGCCGCTCGCGGCCCTCACGGGTCGCGCCGACGTCATGGACGCGATCCACGTCGGTGGGCTGGGCGGCACCTACGGCGGCAACCCCGTCGCGTGTGCCAGTGCCCTGGCGGCCATCGAGACCATGAAGGCGGACGACCTGCGCGGTCGGGCCCGGGCCGTCGAGGCGCTGTTCCGCCCGAGGCTGGAGGCGCTGGCTGACAAGTACGGCGTGATCGGCGACATCCGTGGCCGTGGGGCGATGCTGGCCGTCGAGCTGGTCAGCGACCTCGAGCACAAGACTCCTGACGCGGACCTCACCGGCCGGATCAACAAGGCCTGTCACGCGGCCGGTCTGGTGACGCTGACCTGCGGCACGTTCGGCAACGTGTTCCGGTTCCTGCCGCCGCTGTCCGCGGGCGACGAGCTGCTGGCCGAGGGGCTCGACATCCTCGAGGACGCGTTCGCCCAGTCCGTCTGACCCGCGCCTGTCGTCTGGCTAGGTGCGCTGGACGAAGCGCCTGTCGATCAGCACCCACCGCAGGGCGGAGACCGACACCCAGCCGAGCCCGTAGAGCAGCAATGCTGTCCAAGGCGGGTGCGGGGTGCCGGACACCGCGGTCACGACGACCAGGAGAACCTCGACGAGCACGGCCTCGGACGCCGCCAGCGCGAGCGCCTGGGCGAACGTGGTCGGGCGTCGAACCAGGGCTGCGAGCATGATTCCCTCCCTTGCAGGAGAAGGCGGCTGCACCTCTCACAGGGAAGGACGCGCGACTCGCGAGATCGGGACGCCGGGTCAACGACATGGCACCAAGCCTCGTGCAGTGTTTACCTGGCTGACGCGTGTCGGTTACCGGTCGGACCACCTTCGGCTGTTAGAAAAGGTGAGACCCGGCCAAGTATGAGTTGGCCGGGTCTCGTGTCCCCCGAGGGGGACTGGCCTCCCGAGGGAGGTTCGATGATCTTGACCCATCACGGTCCCTCGCGCAAGAGGTGCAATGAGTCCCCTTTCTGCGCCGGGTCCCGCGACCTACGGGCTGGCTGGCACCTGGCCGACTGGCTGGAAGTAGTGCTTCTCCATCCAGTGCCCGACCTTGCGACCCGTGTTCGCTCCCACCACGTCTGCGGTGCGGAAGTGGATACCGCCCCAGACGCGGGCGTCGATGATCTCCTTCATGGCCAGCGACAGCCGGCTGAAGTCCCGCGTCTCGCCCGGGTAGCGGCTGGACGTCATGCGGACGGACACCTTGTCGGTCCCGAAGAAGGTGCGGACGGCGTCGAGGGTGGCACCGCTGACACATCCGTGGCCCGAGGGGTGCTCGGGGAAGGGCGGGTTCACCAGCGGAGGCGTGGTCGCCGTCGCAGGATCGAAGAGAGGCCGCCAACCGGGATCGGCCACGGTGGCCGGGTTGTCGTCGGTGTCCGCCTCGCGGATGGCCGCGTTCGGCCGCCAGAACTGCCAGTGGTACTTGTCGTTCCAGCAGGCGATCGCGCCGTCCGCCCCGGCCAGGCTCATGCTCGCTATCAGCCGAGCGCCCTCGCTGGCGCTGAGGCCGTGGCGGGTGATGAGGTCTCGTGCCATGCCGTGCCAGAGTGGCGCGGGAGCGGTTTGCCAGAAGATGGCGGCCTTCGTCTGGTCCGCGGTACGCCGCGTGCTGGTGAGCGAGCCGAGCTCCTTGACCTCGTTGAAGTCCTTCGCGTACTCGGCACTGGTCAGGGCGTTCGGCCCGGAGGAAGGGAACTGGTCGGGGCTCCTCATCAGGAACGGCCGCAGCTGCCCCACCCAGGGGTCGGGGTCGAGTGCGGTCGCGGGTGAGGGTCGCCAGTCGCCCGGCTCGGTCCCGAGGTTGAACGTGAAGGGTGACGTGAAGCCGTCCCCCCTTCGCGAGTCGACCATCGCCGCGGCCGCGGCCCTGCCGGCACGAACACCCTCGTCCTCACCGGCTCCGTCCGGCACGGCCGCAAGGCTTGTCGTCAAGGCAGTGTCGAGCGCGGCCCACTGAGCCTGCGGCACGATGGCAACCAGGACGTCGTGGGCTGCGGTCGCGATCGCCGCGTCGGTCGACGCCCACGGCTTGATGTCCAGGGCCGCGACGTCGAGTCGGTAGGGCTGGTGGCTGCGGTCGATGGCGTTCACCGCGTCGTAGACAGCCCCCGCGACCATGGCGATGCCTCGCGTCTGGCCGTGGGCCGAGGGCCGCAGTGGGGTGGTGAGGCCCTGGGCGGTGATGTTCCACTGCAGCAGTACGCCCGGGCCGGGTGCGGCGGCCGAGGGTTCGGCAGTGGCGGGCGCTCCGGCCGTCGCCGCGACCGCCGCGCCCAGGGCGGCGGTGAGCGCGAGACCGGCACTGCGGTGCCAACGATGAAGCGGCCGGAGGCCGCGTGGGGGTGTCTGGTGGACCGTCCCTGCCACGGTCCGAGAGCGTGCTCTCATGGCGGGTCCCTTCGACGGGGGCCCAACGACCGACGCGAGCGGGACGCCCGACGCCACCAGAGTCAGGCCCAGTTCACCATCGTGGCACGACGAAATGCGCCTCGCCCTCGGGCGAAGCGCGTACCGACGAACCGCGCGTTCGCGGTGGCGAGTACGTCGAAGCGCGTACTCCGGATCGCGTACTCCGGATCGCGTCCGCCCGAGGTACCGGCCAAGACCCGCGAGTCGTCAGCGAGTCGTCAGCGAGGGGGCATGCGGAGTGCGCCGTCGAGGCGGATGACCTCGCCGTTGAGCATGCCGTTGTCGACGATGTGCGCGACGAGGCTGGCGTACTCGTCAGGGTTGCCCAGTCGTGAGGGGTGCGGCACCTGGGCCTCGAGGACGGCAGTGGCCTCAGGCGGCAGACCCGCGAGCATCGGAGTCATGAACGTTCCCGGGGCGACCGTCATCACGCGAATTCCCTTGTCCGCCAGGTCGCGAGCGGCACTCAGGGTGAGGCCGACGACGCCACCCTTGCTCGCGGCATACGCGGCCTGACCGATCTGTCCGTCGTAGGCGGCGATGGACGCCGTCATGACGATGACGCCCCGGTCGGCGTCGACGGGCTCGTTCTCGAGCATCGCCGCGGCAGCGAGCCGCAGCACGTTGAAGGTGCCGATCAGGTTGATGTTGATGACGTTGGCGAACTGCTCGAGCGGCAGCGGACCGCGCTTGCCGACCACGCGGCCGGGCGTGCCGACCCCCGCGCAGTTGACGACGATCCGCAGCGTCCCGAGCTCACGCGCCACGTCGATCGCGGCCTGGACCTGCGCTTCGTCGCGGACGTCGGTCGCCACGAACCGCGCACGCTCGCCGAGCTCCTGGGCGAGTGCCTCGCCGGGCGAGGACGGCAGGTCGAGGATGACCACGGCGGCACCGTCGGCGTGCAGGCGGCGGACGGTGGCACCGCCGAGGCCGCTGGCTCCGCCGGTGACGAGGGCGACGGTGGAATCGGTGATCTGCATGGCGTCAGTCTCTCTTGGAGGAGCTCTTGAGGAGCTGGCGGCTGATGACGAGCCGCTGGATCTGGTTGGTGCCCTCGAAGATCTGGGTCACCTTGGCCTCGCGCATGTAGCGCTCCAGCGGGAAGTCCTGGGTGTAGCCCGCGCCGCCGAGCACCTGCACCGCGTCGGTGGTGACGCGCATGGCGTTGTCGGTGCAGACCAGCTTGGCCACTGCCGCCTCCTTGGTGAAGGGCCGGCCGGCATCGTGCAGCCGGGCGGCGTGGAGATAGGCCGCGCGGGCCGACGTCACGCCTGCCTCCATGTCGGCGAGCAGGAAGGCGAGCCCCTGGTTGTCGCCGATCGGTCGACCGAACTGTTCGCGCTCCTTGGCGTAGGCGACAGCCTGGTCGAGTGCCGACTGAGCCAAACCCGTTGCGGCCGCAGCGATTCCGAGGCGCCCCGAATCGAGGGCTGACAGGGCGATGGTCATGCCCTGGCCGACGCCACCCACGAGACGGTCAGCGGACACCTCGACCCCCTCGAAGTGCACCTCGCTCACGGTGTCGCAGTGCAGGCCCATCTTCTTCTCCGGCGCACCGAAGGCGATGCCCTTGGCGTCACCCGGCACGACGAAGCAGGACAGGCCGCGCGCGCCGTCGTCCGAGGTGCGCACGAAGCTCGTGTAGAAGTCCGCGTGCCCGGCGTGCGAGATCCAGGCCTTGGTGCCCTTGAGCTGGTATGCCGTGGGGTCGGCATCGTCGTCAGGGGTCGCCCGGGCACTCATCGAGGCGACGTCGGAACCGGCGTGGCGCTCGGAGAGGCAGTAGGCGCCGAGCTGGTCACCCGAGAGCATCGCCGGAAGGAGTGCCTCCTGCTGGGCTCGCGTGCCGAACTGGGCGACGGGGTAGCAGGTGAGCGAGTGGACGGAGACGCCGACCGCGACGCTCATCCAGGCGGAGGCGATCTCCTCGACGACCTGGAGGTAGACCTCGTAGGGCTGGCCACCGCCGCCGAACTCCTCGGGGTAGGGCAGCGAGAGCAGCCCGGCTCGGCCCAGGGTGCGGAAGGCGTCGCGGGGCAGGGCCGGCGTCGTCGCGGCGGCGCGCTCGGCCTCGTCGACCTGGGGACGGAGCTCCTTGTCGCAGATCTCGCGGGTCAGGTCGATGAGGTCGTAGCCCTCCTCGGAGGGCATGAGGCGGGTCGCTGGCATGCACCAAGGGTAGTAGTAGGACGTCCTACTACTTGAATCGCGCAGGTCAGCAGCGTTCGAGAGTGCACGACACGCTGAAGGTTCGGCGGCGGTTTCTAACGGCTGTTGCAACGGACCCTGGATGAAGGATGCGTTGTATGCCTGGGAAACGGTTGGCGTTCGAGGAGCGGGCCAAGATCGAGGTGTTGTTCGGTCAGGGGTGCACGTTTCCTGAGATCGCGGTGGCAATTGGCCGGGATCGGTCGACGGTGTGGCGGGAGGTGAGCCGCAACCACAGCTACCGCGGTGCGCACCTGCCGGCGCGGGAGCGGGTTCGTCATCCTGAGCGGTCCCGGGCCAATCGTCCGGGTCGGGTCGGGGCGTATCGGTGGGCATACTCGTGCCGGCGGGCGCAGGAGAAGGCTCGTGCCCGGGCGCGGCGATACCGGCCGGGAAAACTGATCGGTGAGCACGGCCGGGGCCGGCCGGTGGCCTCGGGTCGGTTGTGGCCCGTTGTCTCAGGGAAACTGGGGCAACGGTGGTCGCCGCGCCAGGTCGAGCGGTGGCTGCGCCGCACGTACCCGAATCAGCCGGAGCAATGGGTGTCGCACGAGACGATCTACCAGGCGGTGTACTACCAGGCCCGAGGTGGGATGCGGGCCGAGCTGGCCCGTCAGGTCGCGCTGCGCAGCGCACGCACGAAACGGCGCCCCCAGTCACGGCTGGCGGACGCCACTCGTGGCAAGCCGTGGGTGCGGGACCTGCACATCTCTGCTCGGCCCGCTGAGGTGGCCGACCGGGCCGTGCCCGGTCACTGGGAGGGAGACCTGGTCGTCGGTGTCGGCCAGCGCAGCGCGATCATCACCTTGGTCGAGCGGCACAGCCGGTACGTGATGCTCGGGGCCTTGCCCGGCTCGAGGTCCAGCGAGGCCGTCGTCGACGTGCTGGTCCAGCTGATGCGGCGCCTACCGGCCGAGCTGGGCAAGACCCTGACCTGGGATCAGGGCAGCGAACTGTCCCAGCACGCCACCTTCACGTTGGCCACCAACTGCGAGGTGTACTTCTGTGACCCGCACTCCCCGTGGCAGCGCGGCAGCAACGAGAACACCAACGGGCTCCTTCGCCAATACTTCCCCAAGGCAAGACCGACTTCCGAGCCCACACCCAGGCCGACCTCGACGAGGTCGCCCGAGAGCTCAACGGCCGCCCACGGCAAACCCTTGACTGGGCAACCCCAGCCGAGACACTAAACAGGTTCCTCGTTGCAACAACCGCTTGACCCCGCCGGCGCGGGCGCCAGCGTGTCACGCACTCTCGACCCTGCGGCGAAGCCGTGGACGCCGTGGACTTCTGCGCCTACCGTCGTCGTTGTGGGGTGGTTGAGCTCTGTCATCCGACGAGTGCGCAAGGTCCTCGCGCCGATCCGTCCGGTCGTCGTGCCGCCCGGCCAGGCCGCCAGCGTCCCGGAGGTGGTCGAACGGCTGCGCCGGTTGGGTGCCGCCCTCGGGCCTGCGGACGGCGTGGGCCGCTTCAACGCGCTGTACCTCCTCGTCACCGAGCGGGTCGGTGATCGGCTGGCGGCCCACGCGTTCGTGAACCCGGCCTTCCTCGAGCGCCTGGACGTGGTGTTCGCGGGGCTCTACCTCGAGGCAGTCGAGGCGTCTGACGAGAGTCGCAGCAAGGCGTGGACCCCGCTCTTCGAGAGCCGTGCGGCCACCGGTCTGGTGCCGGTCCAGTTCGCCGTCGCGGGGATGAACGCCCACATCAACCACGACCTGCCCATCGCCACGGTCCGCACCTGCCGCCAACTCGGTCTCTCACCGACCAGTCCCGGGGTCCAGCGTGACTACCTGACCGTCAATGCCGTGCTGGCAGAGGTTCATGAGGAGGTGCGCCAGTCCCTGCTCGACGAGACCCAGCGACGCCTCGACCACGAGGTCTCCCCGGTCCTGAACCTGGTCGGCTCATGGAGTGTCAACCGGGCCCGTGACGCGGCCTGGCAGCAGGCGCTGGTGCTCTGGGAGCTGCAGTCCAGCCCGACCCTGACCCGCACCTACCTCGACTCGCTCGCGAGCACGGTGGGTCTGGTGTCGCGCCAGCTGCTCGTGGCGCTCGCCTGATCGCGGCTAGGAGGTCCCGCGGTCCAGTGGGGTGAGGTCAGGGCGCTTGGCCCGGACGGCGTCGCCGCTGGACTCGCCCTTGAGCCGGCGTTGCACCCAGGGCGCGAGGTGGGTGCGGGCCCACTCGGCGTTGGCCGCGGCCGCCTGGCGTCGGGCGACGGGCGGCGCCGGGGGCAACGGGGTGGACCAGTCGGCGCGGTCGGTGTCGTGCCCGAGCGCCGACAGGGCGTTGAGTGCCACGCGCCGGTGCCCCTCGCTCGTCATGTGGATCCGGTCCTCGGACCACAGCCGGAAGTCCTGCAGCGCCTTCATGCCCCACTGGTTGATGACGTAGGCGCCGTGCTGCTGGGCGATGCTGAACAGGTTGGCCGAGTGGATGGCGTGGCGCCCCCTCAGGTGGCGCAGCACCGGCGCGCCCACGGGGTCGGTGGGCGTCGCCAGCAGCACGTCGGCCCCTGCCTCGCGCAACCGCACGACCGCCGCCTCGAGCCGGGCGGCGATCGCGTCGAGGTCGGCCTTGGGTCGCAGGATGTCGTTGCCGCCCCCGACCATCGAGACCAGGTCGGGACCCAGGGCGATCGCGGCGTCGAGCTGCGGTCCGATGACGTCGGCCAGCAGCCGCCCGCGCACCGCAAGGTTGGCGTAGGCGAAGTCGCCTCCGGCATCGTGCGCGATGGCCGCGAGGTGGTGGGCCAGCCGGTCGGCCCAGCCGACGAAGGCGTTCTCACCCTCCGGGTCGGGGTCGGACATGCCCTCGGTGAAGGAGTCGCCGATCGCGACGTAGCGGTGCCAGACCTTGCCGCTCTCGGGGAGATGCGTCAGGTTGTCCGCCACGGCGTCAGTGGCTGTGGAATCAGGGGTGGGGTCGCTCACGGGAGCCTCCAGTCGATGGGTGCGGCGCCCTGGTGGGCGAGGAGCTCGTTGGTCCGGCCGAACGGCCTGCTCCCGAAGAAGCCGGAGTGCGCCGAAAGGGGAGAGGGGTGGGCGCTCTCGATGGCGGGTATGCCGCCGAGGTGCGGCACGAGGTTCCTCGCGTCCCTGCCCCACAGGATTGCGACCAGCGGGCCGCCGCGGCTCACCAGCGCCGAGATCGCTTGTGCTGTCACGGTTTCCCAGCCCTTGCCGCGGTGGCTGGCGGGTTTGCCGGGTCGCACGGTCAGCACCCTGTTGAGGAGCAGGACCCCCTGGTCGGCCCAGGGCGACAGGTCGCCGGTCGACGGTCGCGGGAGCCCGAGGTCTGTCTGCAGCTCCTGGAAGATGTTGGCCAGGCTGCGGGGGACCGGCTGCACGTCCGGCGCGACCGAGAACGACAGTCCCACGGCGTGCCCGGGAGTCGGGTAGGGGTCCTGCCCGACGATGAGCACCCGCACGTCGTCCAGCGGCCGCTCGAAGGCACGGAGCACGTGAATGCCGGCCGGCAGGTAGCCCCGTCCGGCCGCGACCTCCTCGCGCAGGAACTCACCCAGCGAGGCCACGGCCCCGGCCACGGGCTCGAGGGCGACCGCCCACGAGGGGTGGACGAGCTCGGTGAGGGCAGCCGGCGGCATACCCAGAAACTAAACCCCTGTCAGCGGAAGATCGCGGCCAGGTCGTCCAACCGCGTCGGCACCAGCCGGAACCATGCCCACGTGCCCCGCCGCTCGCGGGTCACCAGGCCGGCTTCGGTGAGCACCTTGAGGTGGTGGCTCACGGTCGGCTGGCTGAGTCCGACGGCGGGCGTGAGGTCGCAGACACAGGCCTCCTGCCCCTGGGACGAGCGGATGAGGGACAGCAGCCGGAGGCGCACGGGGTCGGCCACCGCCTTGAGCAGGTATGCCGTGGCCTCGGCCTGCTCTCGTCCCATCGCCTCGTCCGTGGTGAGCGTGCCGCAGCAGGCGACACCGGCGGTCGTGGTGGCGGCGAGGGCGTCGCCTGGGGCGGTGAGGGTGACGAGCGTGGGGCCGGGCACGGGATCTCCTAGAAATAGACCTGCATCGATATTGACAAACATCGATGCAGTCGTTTCACTTCCTGCATAGACAATAGTCGATGAACCAAGGAGTCCGCTCATGTCGCGTGTCCAGCTCGCCCTCAACGTCGCCGACCTCGAGAAGTCGGTCGCGTTCTACTCGACCCTCTTCGGCACCCAGCCGCACAAGCGCCGTCCGGGCTACGCCAACTTCGCCATCGTCGAGCCGCCGCTCAAGCTGGTGCTGATCGAGGTCCCGGCCGACCAGCGTGGCGAGGGGACAGCTCAGGCGCTCAACCACCTCGGCATCGAGGTGGACAGCAGCGCCGACGTCGAGGCGGGGGCGACGCGGTTGCGCGAGGCTGGTCTGGCCGCGTTCGACGAGCGGGACACGACCTGCTGCTATGCGGTGCAGGACAAGGTCTGGGTGCACGACCCGGCCGGCGCCCCCTGGGAGGTCTACACCGTGAAGGACGACAACCCGGCCGACGGACGTCCCGCCACGGCGAGCCTTCCGATCGTGGCAGGCGGAAACGACGGCGGGTGCTGCACGACGGCCGCAGGCCCCGCGCTGCAGGAGGCGTGTTGCTGAACCACCCGGTGCGCGCCCGACTGGCCGCCGAGCTGGTCGGGACCGCAGGGCTGCTCGCCGCGGTCGTCGGGTCGGGCGTGATGGCCCAGCGCCTGACCGACGACGGCGCTGTCCAGCTGCTCGTCAACGCGCTCGCGACGGTGGCCGTGCTCGGCGTCCTCATCAGCTCGTTCGCTCCCGTCAGTGGCGCGCACTTCAACCCCGCCGTCACCTTGGCGCAGGCCGTCCGGGGGGAGCACCGGTGGGCGGACGTCGCGCCCTACGTGGGCGTCCAGCTCGTGGGTGGCGTTGCGGGCACGGCCCTGGCCAACCTCATGTTCGGGTTGCCCGCGCTGCACCTGTCCCGCCACGAGCGAGGGGGTGTCGGTCAGCTGCTGGGCGAGGTCGTCGCCACGGCCGGGCTGGTCCTCGCCATCGGACTGGTGCGCGAGGGGGGCCGCGCCGCCCTCGTCGTCCCGGCGTGGATCTTCGGCGCCTACTTCCTGACCTCCTCGACGTCGTTCGCCAACCCGGCTGTCACCGTCGCGCGTGCCCTCTCGGACACCTTTGCGGGCATCGCGCCCGCCTCCGTTCCCGCCTTCGTCGCGGCGCAGCTCGTCGGCGTCGGAGCCGGCCTCGGCCTGCTGCGCACCGTTCAGACGCGCACCGTCCAGATCCCCACCCCTGAAAGCGAATCCGTATGAGTGACAAGCCCTCTGTCCTGTTCGTGTGTGTCCACAACGCCGGGCGCTCGCAGATGGCCGCGGCATACCTCGCGCATCTCGGCGGTGGGGCCGTCGAGGTGCGCTCGGCGGGGAGCCAGCCTGCCGACCAGGTGAACCCCGCCGCGGTCGCAGCCATGGCCGAGGAGGGCATCGACATCGCCGCACAGATCCCGAAGGTCCTGACCACCGAAGCCGTCCAGGACTCCGACGTGGTCGTCACCATGGGGTGTGGCGACACCTGCCCCTACTTCCCCGGCAAGCGCTACGAGGACTGGGTGCTCGACGACCCGGCAGGGCAGGGAGTCGACGCCGTGCGCCCGATCCGCGACGAGATCCGCGGACGGGTCGAGGTGCTGCTCCGCGAGCTGGGCGTCGAGCCGCGGGCCTGACCGGCGCACCCGGCGCCCCATCGAGGCTGTTCGTTAGCCTCGAGCCCGTGACTCCTCGCTGGCCCGTGGTCCTGTTCGACTTCGACGGCACCCTCGCCGACACGATTCCCCTGATCGTCGCGTCCTACCACCACGCGCTGGGGTCGGTCCTCGGCGAGCAGGCCGCGGAGGACGAGGTCAGGTCCTGGATCGGCCGCCCCCTCCAGCCGGTGCTCGAGGAGCGCTACCCGGGTCGTGGCGCCGAGCTCACCGACGTCTACCGCGAGTGGAACCTCGCCAACCACGACGAGCTGATCCGCACCGTCGACGGCGTGATCGAGCTCCTCGACGACCTGCACGACGCCGGTGCCCGCACCGGCGTCGTCTCCTCTAAGAAGGGCGACACCGTGCGTCTCGGCCTGCGGGCGGTGGGCCTGGACCGCCGGATCGATGTCCTTGCAGGACAAGAGGAAACGGACCTCCACAAGCCCCACCCAGCACCCCTCTTGTATGCCGCGGCGCAGCTCGGTGCCGCCCCCCGCGACTGCGTCTACGTCGGCGACGCGACCGTGGACGTCGAGGCCGCCCGAGCCGCGGGAATGGGTGCGGTCGCGGTCACCTGGGGCGCGGGCCTGGAGCCCGCGCTCGCGGCGAGCCGACCCGACGCGATCGTGGCGGATGTGGTCGGCCTGAGGGCGGTCCTCTTCGCCCCTGCCCCGGCGTGAGCGGCGCAGCCTAGACTCGCCGCGTGCACGGCTACAGCGACCAGAACCTCGAGGCCCTCGGCGACGCGATCCTCGCCTACTCCGCCGACCGTCTGAAGCTCGACCCGGTGCCTCTCGACGGCCCACGGACCTTGGCGGAGCTCGACGCCCTGGCCGGAGCCACCATCACCGCCGAGGGCATCGGCGGCATCGAGGCGCTCAAGCTCTTCGAGGAGGACCTGGCTCCGGCCTGCATCTCCACCGACCATCCGCGGTACCTCTCCTTCATCCCGTGCGCCCCCACAGAGGCGGCCGCGATGTTCGACCTCGTCGTCGGGGCCTCGTCGATCTACGGCGGGTCCTGGCTCGAAGGGGCCGGAGCGGTCTACGCCGAGAACCAGGCGCTGCGCTGGATCGCCGACCTGGCCGGTCTGCCGCCGGAGGCCGGTGGTGTCTTCGTGCCGGGCGGGACGATCGGCAACCTGTCCGCGCTGGTCGCGGCACGGCACACCGCTCGCACCAGCGCCGCCCTGGATGGCAGGACCGGCGCCGGCGCGCGACCGTTCCGTGTCGCCGCGACGCACGGTGCGCACTCCTCGATCCAGTCGGCCTGCGACGTCATGGACGCCGAGTTCGTGGGGGTCGACGTCGACGACATGGGTCGGCTGACCGGACCGGCCCTTCGCGAGGTGCTGCTCGCCCACGGCCCCGAGACGTTCTTCGCGGTGGTCGCGACGAGTGGCACGACCAACTTCGGCATCGTCGACGACCTCGCCTCGGTGTCCGAGGTCTGCCGCGAGTTCGGCATCTGGTTCCACGTCGACGGCGCCTACGGAGGCGCAGGGCTGGCCGCTCCGTCGGTGCGCCACAGGTATGCAGGCATCGAGCACTGCGACTCGTTCATCGTCGACCCGCACAAGTGGCTGTTCGCGCCGTTCGACTGCTGCGCCCTGCTCTACCGCGAGCCCGCCCTGGCCCGCGCGGCACACACCCAGCACGCGTCCTACCTCGACGTCCTCAACGACGCGCCCGACTGGAACCCCACCGACTACTCGGTGGGGCTGACCCGCCGGGCCCGGGGCCTGCCGTTCTGGTTCTCGCTGGCGACCCACGGCACGGACGCCTACCGCGAGGCCGTCGAGCGAACGCTCGAGGTCACGCGGTTCGCGGCCGAGGAGATCGGCCGGCGCGACTACCTCGAGGTCGCGCGCGAGCCGGACCTCTCGGTCGTGGTGTTCCGGCGGATCGGCTGGTCCGCGGCGCAGTACCAGGAGTGGTCGGACCGGCTGCTCGCCGACCAGTTCGCCTTCGTGGTGCCCACCTCGCACGCGGGCGAGACGCTGACCCGGTTCGCGATCGTCAACCCACGCACTTCCGAGGACGACATCGTGGCCATCCTCGACACCATGGCCTGAGGCGCCTGCCTGCTGAGGCGCCGAGGCCCTCGTGAGGCGAGTGGGACGGGTGTGACCACACCGCTAGAACTCGCCCGATCGGACTACGCGAGTGGAATGACAAGCGTGTGATTCGCTCCGTATAGTTGCCCTGCACGCACACACGGCAGGGCACGTCTGCGAACCACGAAGGACTGAGTCGAGAGTTGAACGCCGCACACGAGCAGGATCACGTCAGCGCCCCCACGGAGCTGACTGACCGCGACCGCGAGATCATCGCCTTCGAACGGCAGTGGTGGAAGTACGCGGGCGCCAAGGAGCAGGCGATCCGCGAGCTGTTCGACATGAGCGCGACCCGCTACTACCAGGTTCTGAACGCCCTGATCGACTCCCAGGCCGCCCTCGAGGCCGACCCCATGCTCATCAAGCGACTGCGCCGGTTGCGCGCGTCGCGCCAGCGGGCCCGCAGCGCCCGACGGTTGGGCATCCAGCTCTGACCGAGCCCCCTGGTTCACCAACGCCCGTGCAGAAGCGACTGTACGGGCGTTGTTGCGTCCCGGGTCGTGCTTGACTGCCCTCGTGGGTGAGCTGCGAACCAGGCTGGCCGAACCCGACGACGCGCTCGTCGTGGCGGCACTCACCCTGCAGTGCGCCCGCCACCGGGGTGGGCAGGGTGAGCCCGGTTTCCTCGACCGCTACGCACGGGCCTGGCTGGCGACCGGCAACGCCCACCCGGTCTGGATCGCCGAGGCAGGGGACGAGCACGCGGGATACCTCCAGGCGGCCGTCGTGGAGCCGCTGCCGTGGCCGGGCCGCCCGTCCGGAGCGGGAGCCGACCTGGTGGTCGACACCTTCTTCGTGCGCCCGGAGCACCGGGGGATCGGTGCCGGGGAAGTGCTCCTGCGAGCCGCCGTGGAGTGGGCGCGAGACGCTGGATTCAAGCAGGTACTGATGTCCGCCGGGGTCCACACGACGGCGATGGTCGAGCGGGTCGGGTTCGTGGCCGACGCACGGGCCTACCGACTGGAGCTGTGATGGGCGCCGCGCTGCGGATCGGGTCGGTCGTCGTCAACGTGAGCGACGTGCCCAGGGCGATGGCCTTCTGGTCCGCGGTCCTCGACTACGAACCGCGCTACGAGCCCGAGCCGGACTGGGTCATCCTCCAGCCCAGGGACGGTGTGGGTCCCAACCTCTCGCTCAACCTCGGCGAGTCCACCCCTCAGGCTTTTCCCCACCTCCACCTCGACCTCTACGCCCACGACCAGGCCCACGAGGTGGAGCGGCTCGTCGGTCTCGGCGCGCGACGCGTCGAGGACTGGCCCTATCCCGAGGAGGAGCACGACTTCGTGGTCCTCGAGGACCCGGACGGCAACAGGTTCTGCGTCATCGACGCCGTCCCCGGACAGGACGACGCCACCGGGCCGGACGGCCCGGCGTGAGCCCAGTTCCCGGGCCGACCAACTCGCTCACCGACGTCGCCGGGGTGCGCGTCGGGCACGCCACGCGCCGTGAGGCCGGCTGGCTCACCGGCGTCACCGTCGTCCTCGCCCCCGATGCGGGAGCGGTGGCCGGTGTCGACGTCCGAGGCGGTGCGCCGGGCACGCGGGAGACCGACCTGCTCGACCCGCGGAACCTCGTCGACCGCGTCAACGCCATCGTGCTGGCAGGCGGGAGTGCTTTCGGCCTGGCGGCCGCCGACGGGGTGGTCCAGGGCCTGTATGCCGCGGGGCTGGGCTGGCCGATGGGTGAACCCGGTGAGGTGGTCCCGATCGTTCCGGCCGCCATCCTGTTCGACCTCGGACGAGGTGGAGAGTTCGCGAACGCACCGACCGCCGCGGACGGGGCCGACGCGTTCGCCGTGGCCACTGCCGACGCGGTGCTCCAGGGGTGTGTGGGCGCTGGGACGGGAGCCCGGGCCGGCGGTCTCAAGGGTGCTGTGGGCTCGGCGAGCGCCGTGCTCGACGACGGCTCCACGGTCGCGGCCCTGGTCGTCGTCAACTCGTTCGGCGCCCCCTATGACGAGCTGACCGGGGAGCTGCTCGCCAGGCGGCACGGACTCGGTGAGGAGTTCGCGGACGTCGCGCTCCCGGCCGCCCACGAGCTCGCGGCTGCGCGCGAACGGGCGGCCGCGGCATACGAGGGGGAGCCGTTGCGTCCCGGGATGGCAACGGTGATCGGCGTCATCGCCACCGACGCCACGCTCACCAAGGCGCAGTGCCAGAAGGTGAGCGGGCTCGGTCACGACGGGCTCGCCCGGGCGGTCAACCCGGTGCACACGCTGCTCGACGGCGACACGCTGTTCACCCTCGCGACCGGTGAGCGGCCCGCGCCCGAGCTGCCTGAGCTGCACGCGGTGATGGTGGCTGCCGGGGAGTGCGTGACCCGCGCCGTCGGACATGCCGTGCTGGCCGCGGAATCGGTCGCCAACGGGACGGTCGACCTCCGCTCCTACCGTGCTGCCTTCCCGTCGGCCTTCTCCTAGACCTCCTCCTAGACCTCCTCCTAGACCTCCACGTCCATGGAGTCGAAGGCGAGCTCGACCGTCTCGACGACGACGTCGCTGGAGGCTGCATCCAGCGGGCTCAGCCGGTAGACGGCCGGAAAGGCGTTGCGGAACTTCCAGGTCAGGACGAGCTGACCGATCCCGTCAAGCAGCTTGACGACCACGTTGCGGTCCACGGTGGGGTCGCCGTTGCGGGCTGCCTCCCACCAGTCCCAGAGGTCGAGGTTGGCCGTCAGGCCCCGGCTCAGGACGAGGTGCGAGTAGCTCGCCAGCCCGGGCTGCTTGCGCGGTTCGTTGGCCTTGTCGTTGCCCGAGCGGTAGGCGATCTCGTCCAGCAGGGCCACCGGGAGGTCGACGTGGGAGAAGGACGCGTCGTCCGCGCCGGCGAAGTCGACGAGGAAGTTCGAGGCCTCGAACGGGTCAGGGTGCGCAGCCATGAGCCGAGCGTCCCACCCCCCGACCCCCGGCGGAACCCCACCGCCTGTCCCACCGGACGCCCGACCCGTTTGCACTCTCCCCCTGAGAGTGCCAATAATGGCGTTAGCACTCTCACCATGAGAGTGACAATCCAGGCCAGTCAGGGCGAGGTCCGGGGAGCACGGCGACGTGAGCCGCGCAAGCCGGTCCGTCCGTCGCGGGCGCCCGCTGGCCATCGTTTACGTTTCGCGTGGGAGGAACCACCCGAATGGCCAAGATCATCGCTTTCGATGAAGAGGCTCGCCGCGGTCTCGAGCGGGGAATGAACATTCTCGCCGACGCCGTCCGCGTCACCCTCGGTCCGAAGGGCCGCAACGTCGTCCTCGAGAAGAAGTGGGGAGCCCCCACGATCACCAACGATGGTGTGTCCATCGCCAAGGAGATCGAGCTCGACGACCCGTACGAGAAGATCGGCGCAGAGCTCGTCAAGGAAGTTGCCAAGAAGACGGATGACGTCGCTGGCGACGGCACGACCACTGCCACCGTTCTGGCCCAGGCCCTCGTCAAGGAGGGTCTGCGCAACGTCGCCGCAGGCGCCAACCCGATGGCCCTCAAGCGCGGCATCGAGAAGGCCGTCGAGGCCGTCTCCGCCCAGCTGCTCGAGATGGCCAAGGACGTCGAGACCAAGGAGCAGATCGCTTCGACGGCCTCGATCTCCGCTGCTGACCCCCTGATCGGCGAGATGATCGCCGAGGCCATGGACAAGGTCGGCAAGGAAGGCGTCATCACCGTCGAGGAGTCCAACACCTTCGGCCTCGAGCTCGAGCTCACCGAGGGCATGCGCTTCGACAAGGGCTACATCAGCCACTACTTCGTCACCGACACCGAGCGCATGGAAGCGGTTCTCGAGGACGCCTACGTCCTCGTGGTCAACTCCAAGATCTCCGGCATCAAGGACCTGCTGCCCCTCCTCGAGAAGGTCATGCAGTCCGGCAAGCCGTTGCTCATCATCGCCGAGGACGTGGACGGCGAGGCCCTGTCGACCCTGGTGGTCAACAAGATCCGCGGCACCTTCAAGTCGGTTGCCGTCAAGGCTCCCGGCTTCGGTGACCGTCGCAAGGCCATGCTGGCCGACATCGCCATCCTCACCGGTGGCCAGGTCATCTCCGAGGAGGTCGGCCTCAAGCTCGACACCGCGGAGCTCGACCTGCTCGGCCGCGCTCGCAAGGTCGTCGTCACCAAGGACGAGACGACCATCGTCGAGGGTGCCGGCGAGGCCGACCAGATCCAGGGTCGCGTCAACCAGATCCGCGCCGAGATCGACAAGTCCGACAGCGACTACGACCGCGAGAAGCTGCAGGAGCGCCTGGCCAAGCTGGCCGGCGGCGTCGCAGTCATCAAGGCCGGTGCCGCGACCGAGGTCGAGCTCAAGGAGCGCAAGCACCGCATCGAGGATGCAGTGCGCAACGCCAAGGCTGCCATCGAGGAGGGGATCGTCGCCGGTGGTGGCGTGGCCCTGCTCCAGGCGACCAAGGCCGCGTTCGAGAAGCTCGAGCTCGAGGGTGACGAGGCCACCGGTGCGAACATCGTTCGCGTCGCGGCCTCCGCTCCGCTCAAGCAGATCGCGATCAACGCCGGCCTCGAGGGCGGCGTCGTGGCGGAGAAGGTCAGCACGCTCGATGCAGGGTGGGGCCTCAACGCCGCCACCGGCGAGTACGTCGACCTGATCGCCGCGGGCATCATCGACCCGGCGAAGGTGACGCGTTCCGCGCTGCAGAACGCCGCGTCGATCGCCGCGCTGTTCCTCACCACCGAGGCCGTCATCGCCGACAAGCCCGAGAAGGCTCCCGCGATGGCCCCCGGTGGCGACGAGATGGGTGGCATGGGGTTCTAGGACCCCGCAACCCGGCTCCCGCCGCAACGCCGAAAGGGCGGTCCACCGAGAGGTGGGCCGCCCTTTCGCCATCCCCCGAAGGGGTGCGTCGTCCAGGGTCGTTACCCACGCAGGGGGTATGCCGTGTAGAACGGTCCTCGTGCCGACTCACCTCCCCGCGTCACCCCTGACCCTGGGGCCGCTGCTCCGCTACATCGGCGAGACGTCGGCGACGGTCTGGGTCCAGACCCGCGACTCCGCCGTGGTGCGCGTGCGGGCCTTCGACCGGGAGTGGTCGGCGCCCACCTTCGGGGCGCACGAACGGCACTACGCCCTCGTGGTCGTCGACGGACTGGAGCCGGGCACGGCCAGCGACTACGCCGTCGACATCGACGGCGAGCAGGTCTGGCCGCATGCCGCGCCTGACCACCCCGAC
This sequence comes from Pedococcus sp. P2_D9, assembly GCF_056404275.1. NCBI lineage: Bacteria > Bacillati > Actinomycetota > Actinomycetes > Micrococcales > Intrasporangiaceae > Pedococcus > Pedococcus sp. P2_D9. The sequence continues at coordinate 121,514 of NZ_JBFUEI010000008.1, read as the reverse complement.
CTCCCGGCGAGCCGGATCCGGACCCTGCTGCACAGTGAGCCCACCCGGCTGGCCTTCGGGTCGTGCCGCACGACAGTCCCGCACGACGCCGAGGGCAATGCCAGCAACGGCGTGGACGCCCTGCGCGCCTACGCGTACCACCTGAGCCGTCCCGAGCGGGCGGAGGAGGAATGGCCCCACCTCGTCTGCTTCCTCGGCGACCAGGTGTACGCCGACGAGACCAGCGAGGAGATGCAGGAGTTCATCGCCTCGCGGCGCAGCCTCGACGAGCCGCCCGGTGAGGAGCTGAAGGACTTCGAGGAGTACTCCCACCTGTACTTCCTGGCCTGGAGCGATCCCCTCAACCGCTGGCTGCTGTCGACGCTGCCGAGCGCGATGATCTTCGACGACCACGACATCCGCGACGACTGGAACACCTCCCAGAGCTGGAAGCGCGAGATCAACCAGACCTCCTGGTGGCACGAGCGGATCGTCGGTGGGCTCGCCTCCTACTGGGTCTACCAGCACGTCGGCAACCTCTCGCCCGAGGAGCTGGCACAGGACGAGGTGTGGCAGCAGATCGTGGCCCACGCTGACGGCGGTTCGACCGACGAGCTCGACCTGACCCGGGTGTTGGACGACCTCGCGGAGCGTGTCGACCGCCAGCCCGAGACCTACCGCTGGAGCTACGCCCGGGACCTCGGCGAGTCCCGGCTCGTGGTCGTGGACTCCCGCGCGGCCCGCGTCCTCGAGCCCGAGCGGCGCTCGATCCTCGACGACGACGAGCTGGAGTGGCTGGACGGGCAGCTGCGTGGCGACGTCGACCACCTGTTCATCGGCACGTCCCTGCCCTTCTTCATCGCGCAGGGCATCCACGACCTCGAGGCGATCAACGAGGCGATGGCCACCGGGGCGTGGGGACCGCGCGTCGCCCGGTGGGGCGAGAAGATGCGTCGCGCCGTCGACCTCGAGCACTGGGCGGCGTTCCAGGACGGCTTCGCCGCCGTGCTGGCCATGGTGGTGGAGGTCGCCTCCGGCAAGCGCGGACAGCGGCCCGGCACGATCACGTTCCTGTCCGGTGACGTGCACAACTCCTACGTCACGCGGATCTCCCCGGACCAGCTCCCGGCCGGCAGCAGCACGATCCTCCAGGCCGTCTGCTCACCGATCCGCAACCCGCTGCCCCGCCAGGTCCGCATCGCCCAGGCCCTCCTGGGCAAGGGCCTCGCCCGGCCCCTGGCCCTCCTGGTGAACCGCACCGACAAGGTGCCCAACGCCCCATACCGGTGGGACGTCACCGATGGTCCCTGGTTCGACAACAACCTCGCCACGCTCGAGGTGCGCGGGCGGGGACTGGTGATCCGCTGGGAGGCCGGGGAGGTCAGGGGCGAGCGCTTCGACGCGCCCGATCTGCGGCAAGTTGCCCGGGTTGTCGTGCACTGACCGTCAGGATCTGCCGACTGAGGGTTCACTCAGGGTGGGTTCAGGGTTGAACCTGAATGCGTCAGCGCGGATGCATCCCTACGTTTGACGAGAACGGAATCCACCATGAGCCGGGAGCCTGAGATGACTGCGACACCCTTGACCACTGACGCCACCTCGGCGCCGACCGACCGCGCGGTCGCCGCGAGGGTCGTGGACCTGCACAAGGTCTACGGCAAGGGAGAGGCGCAGGTCCGCGCCCTCGACGGCGTCAGCATCGACATCGCGCGCGGTGAGTTCACCGCGATCATGGGTCCCTCCGGCTCGGGCAAGTCGACCATGATGCACTGCGCCGCCGGCCTCGACGCGGTGACCTCCGGTGAGGTCTACATCGGGGATGTCGACATCACCCGCCTCAAGGACAAGGCGCTGACCCTGCTGCGCCGCGACCGGATCGGGTTCGTCTTCCAGGCCTTCAACCTCATCCCCACGCTCAACGCCGAGGAGAACATCCTGTTGCCCCTGGCCATCGCCGGGCGCACGCCCGACGCGGCCTGGTTCGACACGGTGATCGACACCGTCGGCCTGCGTGACCGGCTCAGCCACCGGCCGAGCGAGCTCTCCGGTGGCCAGCAGCAGCGCGTCGCCTGCGCCCGTGCACTCGTCAGCAAGCCCGAGATCGTCTTCGCCGACGAGCCGACCGGCAACCTCGACTCGACCTCCGGCGCCGAGGTGCTCGGGTTCCTTCGCCGCAGCGTCGACGAGTTCGACCAGACCATCGTCATGGTCACCCACGACGCCAACGCCGCCGCCCACACCGACCGCGTGGTCTTCCTCGCGGACGGCAAGGTCGTCGACGAGATGCGCGAGCCCACCGCCGAGAAGATCCTCGAGCGGATGGCCCACCTCTCCGCGCAGGCCGGCACCTGACATGTTGCGTGCCAGCTGGAAGAGCCTGATGGGCCGCAAGCTGCGGCTGTTCATGAGTGCCTTCGCGATCATCCTCGGCGTGTCATTCGTCTCGGGGTCGCTGATCTTCACCGACACCCTCGGGAAGGCCTTCAGTGGGATCGTCGACACGGTCGGCGACGTCGTCGTGCGTCCCGACAGCGTGAGCGGCGACTTCGACAGCGCCCCCTCGTCGGCCACCCTGCCGGGCGCCATGGTCCGCGACCTGGCCTCCGTCCCCGGGGTGGCCCGCGCCGACGGCAACGTCACCGACCCCACCACGTTCGTGGTGTCCACCAAGGGCAAGCTCATCGGCGGCCAGGGCGCCCCGGGACTGGGTCTGTCGTGGAACGACGCACCGACCGCGGCGGGTGAGCCCCCGGCATCCATCAAGCGGGGACGCTCGCCCCACCAGAAGGGTGAGGTCGTCCTCGACGCCGGCACCGCGGAGCGCGCGGGCTACAAGATCGGCGACGAGGTGACGCTGGCCACCAGCAGCTCGACGCCGATCGTCCGCGCCACCCTCGTCGGCCTCGCCGAGTTCAAGTCGGGTCTCGTGGGCGCCACCCTCACCTTCTTCGACACCAGGACCGCCCAGGAGCTCTACCTGGGGGGCCGCGACGAGTACACCGACGCCTGGGTCACGGCCAAGGACGGCGTGAGCCAGGAGGACCTCGCCAAGGCCGTCCAGGCAAAGCTGCCCGCCGGTTACGAGGCCGTCACCGGAACAGCCGTCGCCAAGGAGTCGCAGAACTCGATCAACCAGGCGCTGTCGTTCATCAACACCTTCCTGCTGGTCTTCGCCGGGATCGCGCTGTTCGTCGGGTCGTTCCTCATCGTCAACACGTTCTCGATCCTGGTCGCCCAGCGCAGTCGCGAGCTCGCGCTGTTCCGCGCCCTGGGTGCGGGGCGCAAGCAGGTGACGCGGTCGGTGCTCTTCGAGGCCTTCGTCGTCGGCCTCGTCGGTGCGACGCTCGGACTGGGTCTCGGCTTCGTCCTCGCCCTGGGGATCAAGGCACTGTTCGCCCAGTTCGGGTTGGACCTCAGCGGGTCACCCCTCGTCTTCGAGTGGACGACTGCCATGTGGTCGTATGCCGTGGGCCTGCTCGTGACCATGATCGCGGCCTACCTGCCCGCTCGCCGCGCCGGCAAGATGCCGCCGGTGGCCGCGATGCGCGATGACGTGGCGCTGCCCGAGTCGGCGCTGCGCTGGCGCCTCCTGGTGGGCACCGTCCTGATGGTCGGGGGGCTCGTGGCCGGCTACCTCGGTGCCTTCACCGACATCGACCACTCGGCGTTGTACGTCGGTGGTGGGGTGTTCGGGCTCCTGCTCGGGGTGGCGCTGACCAGCCCGGTGATCGGTCGCCCGGTGATCGCGGCCTGCGGCTTCGTCTACCGGCGGCTGTTCGGGACGGTCGGGGTGATGGCCGAGCAGAACGCGATCCGCAACCCGCGCCGCACGGCGGCCACGGCCTCGGCCCTGATGATCGGCCTGACCCTGGTGTCGATGATGTCGGTGTTCGGGGCGTCGGCCAAGGCCAGCGTCGACAAGTCGATCGCGCAGAACTTCGTGGCCGACTACGTCGTGTCCAACGCCATCGGTCAGCCGTTCTCGTCGACGATCACGGCCGACGTGGCCAAGGTCCCGGGCGTCGAGGTGGCCACCCCGGTGCGCTACACGGTGTTCAAGAAGGGCGGCGACACCCAGTTCGCCGCCGCGGTCGACCCGGCGACCTTCGCCCGGGCAGTGCCGATCGAGGTCCTCCAGGGCAAGCTGTCCAACCTCACCGCAAACACGGTCATGCTCACCGACAAGTCCGCCAAGGAGCTGGGTCTCGGGCTCGGCGACACGGTCAAGGCCTCGATCGCCGCCGGCAAGGAAGGCACCTACACCGTGGCCGCGATCTACCGGTCGATGGAGGCCATGGACATCCCCGTGCTGACCTCGATCGCGACCGCCACGGCCAACGGACGTCCGGAGCAGGACAGCCTGACCTTCGTCGTCCGTCAGCCCGGGGCCGACAAGAAGGCCATCGAGGCGGGCATCGACAAGGTCATCGCCGACCTGCCCACGGTCACCCTCAAGGACCAGGACGCCTTCGCCGCCGAGCAGCGCAAACCGATCGACCAGCTGCTCTACATGATCTACGCCCTGCTCGGCCTGGCTGTCGTCATCGCGGTGCTGGGGATCGTCAACACCTTGGCCCTGTCGGTGATCGAGCGGACCCGCGAGATCGGACTGCTCCGGGCCGTCGGCCTCAGCCGCCGCCAGCTGCGGACCATGCTGCGGCTGGAGTCGGTCGCGATCGCCCTCCTGGGAGCCGTGCTCGGGGTGGTCCTGGGCCTCGGCGCCGGCTGGGGTCTGCAGCGCTCCCTGGCCGACGACGGCATCGACGTGCTGGCGGTCCCCGTGCCGCAGCTGGCGATCTTCGTCGCGCTGGCGGGCGTGGTGGGTGTCCTCGCTGCCCTCTGGCCCGGGCGCCGCGCCTCGCGGCTGGACGTGCTCAAGGCCATCACCACCGAGTAGCGGGGCCGGCACGACGCGTGGCCCGGACCCAGCGCGGTCCGGGCCACGCGGCATACCTGCGGTCCGTGGCCCGGACGCATGACGATCCGTGCCACGCGCTCACGGTGTCGCGACGTCAGCTGAACATCCGAAGGGTCTGCGCCTCCGCCTCGGCATATTGAACTCCGGCGGCGGCCAGCACGCCGCCGATCGAGTCGAGCGAGGCACGCACCTGCTTCTGGGTGCCCTGCCACTCGGCGACCAGCGACTGGAACCGCGCGGAGGCGGTGCCGGTCCACGCCCCCTGGAGTTCGTTGAGCCGCGCCATCATCGCCGTGACCTGGCCGTCGATCTCGCTGGAGATGCGGGCGATGTCGCCCGACGCGGAGTGGATGCGCTCGGTGTCCACCGTGAACTGTGCCGACATGGTTGTCCTCCTGACGGTGCGGTGCCCCCATGACATCCGCCTGTGCCGAGGCTAGGCACCTGTGCGCGGTCGGCCCGGGGTTATCCACAGGGCTCTTCGCGGCGCGGTAGCGTCAGCCGGGTGACGATCTGGATCGACCCGCCTGCCTGGCCGGCCCACGGCCGCCTGTGGTCCCATCTCGTCAGCGACACCTCCTATGAAGAGCTCCACGATTTCGCTGCAGCACAGGGGATTCCACGCCGCGGTTTCGAGGGTGACCACTACGACGTGCCACAGGAGCGGTATGCCGCGCTGGTCGCCGCAGGCGCCGCTCCCGTCGACGGGCGAGAGGTGGTGCGGATCCTGCAGCGCAGCGGCCTGCGGATCCAGAAGCGCAAGCACGAACGCGTCGTGGAGGCCGTGCCCGGCGCGTCCTGGCTGCCGCCTGGCTCACGGGCCGACGTCATCGCGTCCCGTCAGGACGAGCCGCCGGCCAACACGGTCTTGGTGCGGCTGGCCCTGGTGCGCGGGCCGGAGCTGCTGGTGGTCGAACGCCCGGACGGTGGCTGGGACCTCCCGAGCCGCGCGGTGGACGACCGGTCGCCGCTGGAGAAGCTCGCCGAGATGGTCGACGACCTGATGGGCTCGCCCTCTGCCGTCTCGCCAACGCTGTTGGGCTACGTCCGCAACACCGTGCCGTCACCCGATGCGGACTATCCGTGGCCCGCCCCGAAGGCGTGCTTCGCCGTGTACAGCGACCGTCTCGCCCTGGGGGACGAGGCGAGTCACGGCATCTGGCTGGCGCCCGACCGCGCGAAAACCGAACTTTCACAACGCCATTGGTGGCCATTGATCGGGTACCTGGAGCACCTGGAACGCCGACGATGAGTCGGACCGTCCTGGCGCAGCTGCGGGACGTGCCCTTCGCCGATGGTTCGGTGGCCCACGTCGAGCTCGTCCGCTCCGACGAGCTCGCGCCGGAGTCGCAGGTGTTCGCCGCCATGGTCGTGCTCCAGGATGCCGAGGACCGGTATGCCGTGGTGTTCAGTCCGCGCCGCGGCGAGTGGGGGCCTCCCGGTGGTGCCCGCGAGCAGGGCGAGACCGTGCTCGAATGCGTGCTGCGCGAGGTCCGGGAGGAGACCGGTCTCGTCCTGGCGGACGAGGACCTGACGCCGTGGGGGGAGGAGCGGTTCGAGCCGCAGACGCCCGGACGATGGCCTGTCGCCGGTGGTGCGATGCAGCTCTACCGAGCCCGCATCCGCTCGGTGGCACCGGAGCTGACCGCCACGGAGGATGACGCGGTCGACCCCCAGTGGGTCAGCGTGGAGGAGTTCCGGAACCGCTCCGGCGGGCGCTTCTGGTGGCCGCTCATCGAGGACGTGCCGCCGTCAATGTCTCCAGCTCGGCCGCCAGGTTGAGACGGGCGGCGTCCTCCCAGTTCTCCCGGGCGAAGGCCGTGGCGTAGATCGACTCGCGGTCGATGAAGGGCCGCAGGATCGCCGCCCGCGCGGAGGCGAACACGTCGTCGGGCACGGCGGCATACTCCTCGCGCACCTGGGTTGTGTACTCGTCGTAGCGGCCGTGCGGGGCGCTGAGGATCCACAGGTCTGCGTCGTGGAAGGCGGCGGGCAGGCCGTCGTGGGCCAGCTCGTGGGTCTGCGTGGCGAGGACGAGGTCGCGGATCGTCTCGATGTCGTCCGGCGCGAAGCCGAGGGCGCTGAGGTCCCGGACGGCGAGCTCGGCGCTGTGGATCTCGTTGTCGCCGGGGGGCGTGGTGGGGTCGTAGATCGCGTCGTGGAACCAGCCCGCCATCCGGCCCAGTGCCGCCTCACGAGCCGAGATGACGTGGGCGCGCTCCAGGTCCTCGAGCGCCCAGAACAGCTCCACGAGGTGTCGCGTCGTGTGGTACCTGCGGTGCTCCTCGTCGAGCCTGCGCACCAGGTCGGCCCCGATCGCGAGGACGGCGTCAGAGTGCGCGCGCGGAGCGAGGTCGGCGACGTCGAGCTTCCACCACGTGATGAGTGCCGGCACGGGCCGAGTCTGACAGAGCGCGAGCTCGTCTGGGCGGGAGTCGTCGGACGACGCGCGAGACCCCCGGCTAGGGCCGTTGGGCGAGCTCGAGGGGCAGCGGCTCGGCGTGGACGACCGTGAGCGCCGAGACCGCTCGGGTCAGCACGACGTAGAGCCGCCGCAGCCCGGTGCGCTGGTCGGGCTCGGCAGCGGCGATGGCGGCCGGCTCGACCACGATGACCCGGTCGAACTCGAGGCCCTTGGCGACCGTGGCCGGCACGACGTCGACCTGGTGGTCGATGTCGCCGTGGTCCTGCCCGAGCACGCCGTGCTCGATCCCGTGGTGGCTCAGGGCTTTCGACACCTCCGCCACCAGGTCGTCGGGAGCGATGACACCGATCGAGCCGGGCTCGGCGAGCTCGCCGGCCACGACGCCGGCGGTGTGGGCCAGCAGGTCGCCCGAGGTCACGGCGACGAGGTCGAGCCGGCCCCGGTTGTCGCGGACCGACACCGGTGCGCCGAGACCTGGCGCCATGTGGGGGAGCAGCTGGGCGGCGTACTCGATGACGCTTGCGGGCACGCGGAACCCCCGGTCGAGGACCTCGACGTGGCTGCCCGGCTTGCCGAGGTGGTGCAGCGAGGCTTCCCACGAGTCGGTGGCCCACGGCGTCGTCCCCTGGGCGATGTCGCCCAGCACCGTCGCCGCACCGGTCGAGCACCGACGTCCGACGGCGCGTAGCTGCATGGGGGAGAGGTCCTGCGCCTCGTCGAGGACGACGTGCCCCAGCGACGGCGTGCGGGCGATGTGGTCACCGAGCTCGTCCAGCAGCACGGTGTCGGGCCGCGACCAGCGAACGGTCCCCTTGGAGCGAGCCGGGCTCTCCCACAGCAGGATCCGGCGCTCGTCGTCGGTCAGGAGGTCCTGCGAGTGGCGCGCCAGGACGTCGGGGTCGGACAGCAGCGAGTACAGCACGGCCTTGGCGTCGAGCGCCGGCCACAGGGAGGCGACGTACTTCTTCACGATCGCGCTGCGGGCGACCTGGTCCTGCACGCGGTCGTCGGGTGAGTCGCCTGCGCCCTCCAGCTGGAGGAGGACCGCGTGCGCGAGTCGCTGGGGCAGCATCTGGCGCGCCGCGTCATAGCGGACGCCCCTCGCCTTCAGCTCGTCCAGGATCTCGTTGACCTCGTATGCCGGGACGCGCCACTTGCGCACGCCGCGCGGCACCACGAGGGGTTCGGTCGCGCGCTGCACCGCCGACCACACGGCATACCTGAGCACCTCGGCGAGGCGGGCATCGCCTTTGAGCACAGCCGTTTCGGTGCTGTCGGTGCCACGCACGGGCACCGACGCGACGAGCTCCTCGATGGTGGTGTGGCCGACGGCCACCTCTCCGAGGGCCGGCAGCACGGCGCCGATGTGCTCGAGGAAGGCGCGGTTGGGGCCGATGACCAGGACCCCGGACCGGGCGAGGCGGTCACGGAAGGCGTAGAGCAGCCAGGCAGCTCGGTGCAGGCCCACCGCGGTCTTGCCCGTGCCCGGCGCCCCCTGGACGCAGATCGTCTGGTCGGCGCCCGCGCGGACGATCTCGTCCTGCTCGGGCTGGATCGTCGCGACGATGTCGCGCATCGGCCCAACGCGGGGTCGCTCGATCTCCTCGGCCAGGATCTGGCTGCGGACATCGTGCTCGGCCCGGTCCTGGAGGTGCTCGTCCTCGTAGGCCGTGATGGCGCCGTGGTCCAGCCCGAACCGGCGACGGAGCACCACGCCCATCGGCTCGGTCCGTGACGCGCGGTAGAACGCCGTCGACATCCCGGCTCGCCAGTCGATGACCAGCGGGTCGCCGGCCGAGTCGGCGACGTGGCGACGTCCGATGTACCAGCGCTCGTCGGTGTCGGTGTCGATGCGGCCGAAGAAGAGCGTGGTCGTCGGGTCGTCCTGGAGCGAGGCGGCCCTCAGGTGCAGGGTGCGGGCGAGGTGCTCGGCGGAGATGGGGTCGTGCGCCTGGATCTTGAGCGACAGGGTCTGCTCGCGCATCCGGGCGAGGGCCTCTCGCGCGGCCACGAGGTAGTCCTGCTCGCGCGTCAGTTCGGCGGCGGGAGCGGGTGCAGACACAAGGGTCTACCTTGCCACCGCGCGACCCCCGCGTCGAACCGTTATTGGCTAGTTGGTCGCTGCCGCCTTGGCCACGAGGGTCGCCGTGAGGTTCAGCTGCTTCCCGTTGCGGAGCACCGTGAGGGTGACCTTGTCGCCGACGGCGCGTTCGCGGATGTTCGCCACCAGCGAGAGGGCGGAGTCGACGCGCTCGGAGTTGACGGCGATGACCACGTCGCCCTTCTGGAGGCCGGCGGCGGCGGCCGGGGTGTTGGCCGAGATCGCGGTGATCTCGGCGCCGGCGCGCTGGCTGGTGCCGTCGGAGGCCGTGCCGTCCCCGGGGGTGACCCCGAGGAAGGCGTGCTCGGCCTTGCCGGAGGAGATGAGCTGCGACGCGATGCTCTTGGCCTCGTTGGCCGGGATGGCGAACCCGATGCCGATGCTTCCGCTCTGGCTGCTGCTCGACGAGCCGAGGCTGGCGATGGCCGAGTTGATGCCGATCAGCTGGCCGGACGCGTTGACGAGGGCGCCACCGGAGTTGCCCGGGTTGATGGCCGCGGACGTCTGGATGGCGTTGGTCACGACGGAGTCGCCGTCGCTGCTGGTCTGGGGCTGCTGGTCCTGGCCGGGCAGGCTCTGGCCGAAGGGATCCTGCTGCTGGCTGTTGTCCTCGGCTGCCGTGGTCACCGGGCGGTTCAGGGCGCTGACGATCCCGGTGGTGACGGTCCCGGCGAGGCCGAGCGGGTTGCCGATCGCCATGACCGGGTCGCCCACCTTGAGGTCGTCGGAGTTGCCGATCGCGATCGGCTTGAGGTTGCTCGGGACGCTGCTCAGGGTGATGACGGCGAGGTCCGTGCTGGGGTCGGTGCCCGCGATGGTGGCCTTGTAGGTGCGCCCGTCGTTGAGGGTCACCGTGATGCTCGCGTTCGAACCGGCGCCGCTCACCACGTGGTTGTTGGTGAGGATGTGGCCCTTGGCGTCGATCACGACGCCTGACCCCTGTCCTTCGCTCTGACCGGACTTCACGGTGATGGCGACGACGCTCGGGGCGACGGCAGCCGCGGTGGCCGTCCAGTTGGGGTTGGTGGCGTCCGCCTGGACGACTGGACCGGCGTCCGCGCCGCGGCCCAGGGTCGACGTGTTCGCAGTGGAGGAGGACTGCGAACCGTCGCCCAGCTGGACCGCGGCGTAGGTGCCGCCACTCGCAAGGAGGGCGGCGAGCGCCGCGACGGCGGTGAGTTCCGTCAGTCGACGCCGTTTGCCCGGCTGGGCAGGCTCTGCCCCGTCCCGAGTGGGAAAGGATGGGGGCGGCCCAGCCGGAGTCTGTGAGAACGGCGGGTATGCCGGGTGGGCACCCGCCGCGGGAAGTGTGGGATTTCCTGCGACGCGCGGAAGGCCGAGCGCCGCATGGTCGCGCGGGAGCTCCTCGGTGCGGTCCTCCGGGGTCGTGATTCCCTGCGTCTGACCGAACCAGACCGGAGCCGTCGGCTCGCCCTGGGCGGGAGCGTCGTGGGTTGGAGCTGCCCACACCCGGTCATCGTGCGATGCCGTCGGCTGCTGGGGACGCTGCCCGCCGTCACCGGTGGTGTCCGGTCGGGTGTCCGGGTGAATCTGGGTCATGACGATCGCGCTCCTTGGTGTGGCTTGGTGACCCTGAGTCAACCTGCCCAACGTCAAGGGGTGCTGGGCGCTGCCTGAGAGTTCGCTGTGGGCAGCTCCACGATGAACGTGGCGCCGCCGCCGGGGGTCTGGGCGACACCGATCCGGCCCTGGTGCGAGTTGACGATCGCCGCGGCGATTGCCAGGCCGAGGCCGTTGCCCCCACCAGTCCCACGAACTCGGGACGGGTCGGCGCGGTAGAACCGCTCGAACACCTTGGGGGCCTTGTCGGGATCGACGCCCGGCCCGTGGTCGCGCACTTCCATCACGATGTGCTGATCGGACTCCCTTGTGCCCACAGCAATTTCGAGAGGTGAGCCACTCGGGGTGTGGTTGAGGGCGTTGGAGACCAGGTTGGCCAGCAGCTGGCGCAGCTTGGCGTCGTCGCCGGGCACCACCGTCGGGCCCAGCGGCCCGGACAGCCCGGACACGGCGATCTGGCGGGTGGGGTCGATGGCGCGGGCGTCCTGTGCGGCATCGGCCGCGAGCACCGTGAGGTCGACGGGCGCGAAACGCAGCGGTCGCTGGTCGTCCAGGCGAGCCAGCACGAGCAGGTCCTCCACCAGGCCGCCCATCCGGGTTGCCTCGCCTTCGATCCGCGTCATCGCACTGGCCACGTCCGCCGGGTCGCTGACCGCGCCCTGGCGGTAGAGCTCGGCGTAGCCCCGCACCGCCGCGAGCGGGGTGCGCAGCTCGTGCGAGGCGTCCGCGACGAACTGTCGCATCCGCTCCTCGGAGGCCTCGCGGGCGGCGAAGGACTGCTCGATCTGCGCGAGCATGACGTTGAGCGACCGGGCCAGCGAGGTGACCTCGTCCTTGGCGGTGCGCATCGGGATGCGGCGAGCGAGGTCCCCATCGGCGATGGCGGCGGCGGTGTCCTCGATCTGGCGCAGCGGACGGAAGGCCCGCTGCACGGCATACCACCCTCCGATGGCGCAGGCGACGAGGACGGCGAGGCCGATGAGCAGCTCCACGAGGACGAGGCGACGCACGGTGTGGCTCACGCTGGAGAGGGGGACCGCCACGATGAAGGTCGCCGAGTCGTCCCTGAGGTTGCCCGCGTAGGCCCGCCACTGCCCCGATCCGGTGCGGCTGCCGATGGTGAAGGCCTCCAGCGACGTGACCCGCGGGTCGTCGAGGGCGAGGGTGTCCGGGACACCGGGGCGGGTGAGGGCGCCGGTCGGGTCGATCTCGACCGCAGGGGTGCCATCCGTGGGGTAGAAGACGACCGCGTAGCCGCTGGGAAGGCGGTTGCGGGTCGGGGCGCGCAGCGTGTTCAGCGCTTGTTGGGCAACGGTCGGCGACGCGCGCTTGAGGTCGTCGTCCACGCGGCTCATCAGGTCGCGGCGCATCAGGGCCGCAGTGGCCGCGGCAGTGAGGGTGAGCGCCAGCAACAGCAGGACGAGCATCACTGCGATCAGGCGCACCCGCAGCGGGAGCAGCTCCAGGCGCCCCTTGGCCCGCTCCACGGCCAGCTGAGCGGGGCGGCTCGGGGCCGGCGGGGGAGGTGGTGGCGTGCCCGTGGGCGCGGGGCTCGTCGGAGCCGTCATCTACGCCTCCGGCGGCTTGCGCAGCACGTAGCCGACGCCGCGCTTGGTGTGGATCAGCGGCGGCACCCCGTCGAGGTCGATCTTGCGGCGCAGGTAGGAGATGTAGGACTCGACGATGCCGCTCTCGCCGCGGAAGTCGTAGTCCCAGACGTGGTCGAGGATCTGCGCCTTGGACAGGACCCGGTTGGGGTTGAGCATGAGGTAGCGCAGCAGCTTGAACTCGGTGGGGGAGACGTCGATCGAGCGACCGCCCCGGCTCACCTCGTGGGAGTCCTCGTCGAGCTCGAGGTCCTCGAAGCGCATCGAGGCCCCCTCGTCCACCTCGCCGCGGGTGCGCCGCAGCACCGCGCGGATCCGGGCGACGACCTCCTCGAGGCTGAAGGGCTTGGTGACGTAGTCGTCGCCGCCGACCGTGAGCCCCTTGATCTTGTCGTCGACCGAGTCGCGCGCGGTCACGAACACGATCGGCAGCTGGCGACCGGTGTCGCGCAGCTTGCGGGTCACGGTGAAGCCGTCCATGTCAGGGAGCATGACGTCGAGGACGACCAGGTCGGGCTCGTGGACGGTCGCGAGGTGAAGGGCGGTGGCGCCGTCGGCAGCGACGTGCACCTCGAACCCTGCGAAGCGCAGGGAGGTGGCGAGGAGCTCGCGGATGTTGGGCTCGTCCTCGACGACGAGGAGGCGTGCCTCGGGTTGCACAGTGGTCACGCCTCAGTGTCCGTGCAGAGTCTGGGAGTTTCCTGTATGCCGTCTGGGCGAGTCAGGTGTCAGGCGGTGTGCTGCGCCGCCCCTCCCGCCGCGACGTGTTGCTCTGGGGTGGTCATGATGGGGCGGATTTCGGTGTTCGTGACCACGACGCGGCAACAAGTGCGGGAGGCCCGCGACGTGTTGCTCTGGGGTGGTCATGAAGGGGCGGATTTCGATGTTCGTGACCACGACGCGGCAACAAGTCCGGGAGGCTCGCGACGTGTTGCTCTGGGGTGGTCATGATGGGGCGGATTTCGGTGTTCGTGACCACGACGCGGCAACAAGTGCGGGGCGGTGGTGCTTGCTGTCGCCGACCAACCCGCTCGGCGATCGCGTGGTGCCTCAGGTCAGGCGGTGGCGTCGACGTCGTCGGCGTCGACGATCCGGTAGGCGTAGCCCTGCTCGGCGAGGAAGCGCTGGCGGTGTGCGGCGAACTCGGCGTCGACGGTGTCGCGCGACACGACGGTGTAGAAGTGGGCGGTGCGGCCGTCGCCCTTGGGGCGCAGCACCCGGCCGAGACGCTGGGCCTCCTCCTGGCGGGATCCGAAGGTGCCGGACACCTGGATCGCGACGCTCGCCTCGGGTAGGTCGATCGAGAAGTTGGCGACCTTCGACACCACGAGCAGGTTGATCTCGCCGACGCGGAAGGCCTGGAAGAGCTTCTGCCGTTGCGCGACCGGTGTCTCTCCGGTGATGACGTCGGCGTCGAGCCGCTCCGACAGCTCTGCGAGCTGGTCGAGGTACTGGCCGATGACCAGAGTGGGTTCACCTCGGTGCTGGTTGACGATCCGCTCGACGACGGGGTTCTTGACCGGGCTGCACGAGGACAGCCGGTAGCGGTCCTCGGGCTCCGCCACGGCATACGCGAGGCGGTCGGCGTCTGGGAGCGTGACGCGCACCTCGACGCAGTCGGCGGGGGCGATGTAGCCCTGCGCCTCGATGTCCTTCCACGGCGCGTCGTAGCGCTTGGGGCCGATGAGGGAGAACACGTCTGCCTCCCGGCCGTCCTCGCGCACGAGGGTCGCCGTGAGCCCGAGTCGACGACGGGCCTGCAGGTCCGCGGTCATCCGGAAGATCGGGGCCGGGAGCAGGTGCACCTCGTCGTAGATGATCAGGCCCCAGTCGCGGGCGTCGAGCAGGTCGAGGTGGGTGTAGACGCCCTTCCGGCGGGTGGTGAGCACCTGGTAGGTCGCGATGGTGACCGGGCGGATCTCTTTGCGGGCACCGGAGTACTCGCCGATCTCGTCGTCGGTGAGACTGGTGCGCTTGAGCAGCTCGTCACGCCACTGCCGCGCCGAGACCGTGTTGGTGACGAGGATGAGGGTGGTCGCCTTGGCCACCGCCATGGCGCCCGCGCCGACGAGGGTCTTACCCGCCCCGCACGGCAGGACGACAACGCCTGACCCGCCGTGCCAGAACCCGTCGACCGCCTGCTGCTGGTAGGGCCGCAGCGACCAGTCCCGGTTGTCGAGGTCGATGGCGTGCGCCTCGCCGTCGACGTAGCCCGCCTCGTCCTCGGCCGGCCAGCCCACCTTGAGCAGCTCCTGCTTGAGGTGACCGCGCTCCGAGGGGTGCACGATGACGCGGTCAGCGTCGAGACGCTCCCCGATCAGCGGCTTGATCTTCTTGTGCCGCAACACTTCCTCGAGCACCGGCCGGTCAGTGGTGCGCAGCACGAGGCCGTGCTCGGGGTCCTTCTCGAGCGTCAGCCTGCCATAGCGGTCCATCGTGTCGGCGACGTCGACGAGGAGGGCATGCGGCACGGCATACCGGCTGAAGGTGATGAGGGCGTTGACCACCTGCTCGGCGTCGTGACCCGCGGCGCGCGCGTTCCACAGGCCCAGCGGGGTCACCCGGTAGGTGTGGATGTGCTCGGGCGCGCGCTCGAGCTCGGCGAACGGGGCGATCGCCCGCCGCGCCTCCTCGGCGCGGGGGTGGTCGACCTCCAGGAGCAGCGTCTTGTCGCTCTGGACGATCAGGGGGCCATCAGGCATGACCTAGTACGACGAGTCGTAGGTCGTGGTGCCACTCGTCACCGCGAACGCGATGACCAGGCCGATGGCGATCACGGACAGCGCAAGCCCTACGCCGAAGGCGACCCAGCCCCACTTGGTGTACTTGGCCGATGCGGTCGGGTCGTCCTTCTTGGTCGCGGCGACGATGCCGAAGACCAGCGCGACGATGCCGAAGCCGCAGCCGAGCGTCGTCAGGCCCGAGACGACCAGGAGGGCGATGGTGTTGCCACTGAGCGACCGCGGCGTGGCGTAGCCGGGGGCGCCGTAGCCGGGAGTGCCGTACGCCGGGGCGCCGTAGGCCGGGGCGCCATAGGGCGGGGCGCCGGCGTAGCCGCCCTGCGGCTGACCCTGGGTGGGGAGCTGCTGACCCGCGTAGGGGTGCGGCTGCCCCGCGCCGGGGGCGCTGGCGTAGGGGTTGACCGGAGGGGACGGCGCGCCGGCACCCGCCGAGGGCACGCCATACGGGTTCTGGGGAGCGGAGCCGGGCGGCGGACCGTAGGTGGGTTGGCCACCCGGCGCGACGGCGGGGGGCGCGGGCGGTGCCGGCTGCGACGCGGGTGGGCTGGCCGAGGTGGCCGGCGCCGGCGGGATCGGGGGGACTTCCTGCGTCTGGTTGGTCTCGATCGGCGCGGTGTAGTCGCTGGACGTCGTCGCGTCGCCGGAGGCGGTCGCGCCGCCCGACGTGCCATCGTCGCTGGAGGTGCTCGCGTGGCTGGAGGTGCTCGCGTCGCTGAGGGTGCTGTCGTCGCTGGGCGCCGTGGGGTCGCGGAACTCGGGGGTCTCGTCGTTGCGTGGTGTGTCGCTCATCGTGCGTCCCTTCGGGCGTCGCGTGCGTTCGGGTGCAAATCTAACCCCTGCCGCGGGGGACCGTTCCCCAGTCCGGGAATGGCAGGATCAGACCGTGACCATCGGACTGCCCCAGCGCGAACCGGACCCGGAGCTGCCCAGCCGGGTCACCATCTACGAGGTCGGTCCGCGCGACGGTCTGCAGAACGAGAAGGCCGTCGTCCCGGCTGCCGTGAAGGCGGACTTCATCCGCCGGCTGGCCGCCGCCGGGCTCGAGACGATCGAGACCACGTCCTTCGTCCCGCCGACGTGGGTGCCGCAGCTCGCCGATGCCCGTGAGGTGCTGGCCGACCTCGGGGACCTCGGCCGCGGCCCGCGCCGACCGGTGCTCGTGCCCAACGAGCGCGGTCTCGACAACGCGCTCGAGGCGGGTGTCGGGGCGGTCGCGATCTTCGGGAGCGCCACCGAGACGTTCGCCCGCAAGAACCTCAACCGCACCGTTGCCGAGTCCGTCGAGATGTTCGCGCCCGTCGTGGCGCGGGCGAAGGACGCAGGACTGTGGGTGCGCGCCTACGTCTCGATGTGCTTCGGCGATCCCTGGGAGGGACCGGTCCCCGTCGAGCAGGTGGTCGACGTGTCGCAGCGGCTGATGGACCTTGGAGCCGACCAGCTCTCCCTCGGGGACACCATTGGCACGGGCACGACCGGGCACGTGAGTCGCCTCCTCGACGCCTTGGACGCCCGGGGGATCGGTGCCGACCGGATCGGCGTGCACTTCCACGACACCTACGGCCAGGCGCTCGCCAACACGATGAGGGCGCTGCGTCACGGGGTCACCGTGGTCGATGCGTCCACTGGTGGGCTCGGCGGCTGCCCCTACGCCAAGAGCGCCACCGGGAACCTCGCCACCGAGGATCTCGTGTGGGCCCTGGACGGGGCGGGTGTCGAGACCGGAGTCGACCTCGCGGCCCTCGTCGAGACGAGCGTCTGGATGGCCGGCCACCTCGGGCGACCGTCACCGTCCAGCGTCGTGAGGGCTCTCGCCGGCGGCTGACGGCGGCCTCGCATCAGCCCTGCACGGCCCCGGTGACGCGGTGGATCGACAGGGTGCGGGCAGCTCCGTCCGCGGTGCCGTGCACCCGGCCACCCTCGACCCGGTCGGGGTAGAAGAGGATCCGCTGGGTGCGCCCGTCCGCGTCGGAGTAGCCCAGCCAGACCGCCTGCCGGTCGGCTGCCGCATCGCGCAGCACCGCGAGGGTCGTGGTCGGGTCGGTGCTCGGCAGGCTGGGTCCGGGCCTGCTCGCCACCTGCTCGCGCTGGTATGCCGCGGCCTCCTCGCCGGCGCGCAGCGCACCCACCATGGTGGTCACGAGCTCGTCGTCGAGGGCTTGCGCTGTCACGGGGGCGGGCCGCCGCTGCAGCGGCGTGCGGTGCTGCCCGGTGGTGGGCACGATGATCCCGCCGTCCGGTGTCTCGGCAGCAGGCGCGAAACCGTTGTCGCGCAAGAAGTCCAGCACGGTCTCGGCGGCCACGGGCGACACGAGGATGGTCGGGGCGATGCTCCGCAGCTGGAGCGGTGACAGCTCCCTGTCGGCGATCATGGCGCCCAGGGTGGCCTCGTCGTCGCAGCGGATGTAGGCCCGCATCGCACCGACCCGTGCCTGCCCGTGCCTGCGGGCGACATCACGGATCAGGTAGTCCAACGGCTGGGGGACGGGGGTGTGGCTCGCGTCGGTCAGGGCTCCGAGCACCTGGTCGACAGACCACCCGGCGTCCAGGCACCTGCGCACCGAGTCCTGGTTGAACCGGTACACCGTGGCACCACCGCGTGACTCGACATCGGCCACGAGTCGCATGAAGGTGGCCAGCCCCCCGGCCAGCGGGCCGGGCGCGATGGCGGTCAGGTCGGCCTGGAGGAGGACGTGCTCGATGGGCTCGGGCAGGTGCGGTTGCATCGCGGCGGCGAGCTCGGCGTCGGCTCGCCCGGCCAGCAGGGCCCGACCCGCGGTGGAGATGGCGCCGCGGCCGGTGACGCCCAGCCACTCGGCCTCACCGAGCACCGCGGCGACGACCGTGTCGAGGCTGGCGGGCACGCGTCGCGGGCGCTGCCAGCTCAGGGCGGTGCCCACGCTGCCGCGCTCGGGGGCCAACCCTGCCGGCGCGGCGGCGAGCTGCTCGAGGACGTCCCTGCGCAGACCTCGGGCCGGTGGCCAGTGGGCATCGGGCCCGAGGGCGTTGACCGTGCCGGACGCGCCGGCGGGCGTCGTGCCCACGAGGTGCGGGGCGCGGGTCGTGAGCAGCCAGGCGCGGGCGAGCACCGCCCAGCGCTGGTCACCCGGGTGCTGCTGCCACTCGTCGTAGGCGGGGGTGGGGGCCCACGACGGGTCGAGCGAGCCGTCGTCCGCGAGGAGGCCCGCGGCATACGTGAGCTCGGCGACGAAGGCCGCGCGGCCCTCGTCGACGTCGAGCACGGAGGCGAGCCGCTTGAGGTCTCGCACCGCCAGGCCGCCGGAACGAAGCACCCTGGGTGGGTGAAGTCCCCACTCGGCGGCGAGCTCGTCGACGAGAGCGAGCAGGTCGGTGACCTGCTGGCCGGCCGCGGCGTCGACCTCGGCACCCGCGCGGGGCTGACCCTCGAGGGCAGGCGGCTGGAGCGCCGGGGTGGCATGGCTGCGGCCTTCACGCAAGGCCAACGCCACCTCGCGAGGCAACACCAGCTGGTCGGCCGACGGGGAGAAGACCAAGTGGTGTTCGAGCAGCCACCGCGCGCCCTCGGCCAGCCGGTCCGGCGTTCCGGGGGGGAGGACGGCCAGCGGGGGACCCCAGGTCAGCCGGTCGAGGATGGCGCGGGCTGCCGGCGGGGCGTCGGCGAGCAGGGTCGGGACCTGCGCCGGCGATGGGACGTCGACGAAGCTGTCGGCCGCTCGAGGACCGAGCCCGGCCGGGTGGGGGAGGACCTCGCCGACGGTGCGGGTCACCCGCAACCCCTCGGGGCTGCGCMACAGCAGGGCGAGCGTCCAGAGGTCGTCCAGGACCGGCTCGATCTCCTCGGTCGTGACGCCGAGCAGGGCACCGACTGCCCTGGTGTCGAGCGGCGACGTGGCGGCGACGGCGGCTTCGAGCACCTGGAGGTGGGCCAGGTCGAGCGAGTCCACGGCCCGCTGGACACTCGCGCGGGTGCTGGCCCGGGCGGCCAGGGACGACAGGTCTGCGGGCGCGGGCCGGGCCAGGTCCTGTCGACGTCGCAGGAGGGTGGCGAGCTGGTCGTCGGTCCGCTCCCGCACGTCGTCGGCCATCGACCGTGCGGTCGAACGGGACGAGGAGATGGCGGCCACCGCACCACGGTAGTCGTCCGAGGAAGGTCCTCCGGACTCTCAGCCGTTTCCCATGCCACGCACAGGCTTGACCTGCACACTTGTGACAACGAGAGGACGCACCATGTCTGAGCCCACCGAACCCACCAAGCCCCGCACGCCCAAGGGGGCAGCCAAGCAGCCCGGGGATCCTGTCGCGCCGGGTCCAGGGCCGGAGACGGCGAGCGTGCCTCCCGCGCCCACCCAGCCACTGCCCGCGGTCTCCGCGGCAGAAGGAGCCGGTGCTGCCGGACCGGGTGCTCCGGGTGGCGCTGGGGCTGGGCACGGCGGTCCGGGAGCCCCGGGTGGCTACGCGCCCGGCGGTCCACCGCCGAGACGACCGGGTCTGTGGCGTCAGGCGACGTCCACGACCGGTGGGACCATCGCCGTGATCGTGGCCGGCTGCCTCGTCGCCCTGATGGTGCTCGCCCTGGTGGGCGTGGCAGGACTCGTCGCCGTGCGCGCCATCGGCCACGACGACCACGCGAACCGGATGGAGCGAGTCGGGGACGGGCGCGTGCTCCCGCCCGGGCAGCAGAAGAAGCTCGACCGGCTCCCGAAGGCGCCCGAGGCCCCGCGCGGACAGCGCAACGGTCAGGGTGGCAACGGCATGGGCAACGGCATGGGCAACGGCCTGGGTCCTCTCATGCGCGAGGCGATGGGGCTCGGCAACGTCCAGCACGGCGAGTTCACCGTCGAGGACAACGGCAAGACCACCGTCATGACGCTCCAGCGCGGTGAGGTGACCAAGGCCAGCTCCACCTCGATCACGGTCAAGAGCGCCGACAACTTCAGCGCCACCTATGCGATCGGCGCCGACACCCGTGGCCGGGCCACCACCGTCCAGGTCGGCGACTCGGTCCTCGTGGTCGCCGAGAAGACCGGTGCCAAGGCGGTCCTGGTGACCGGAACCCGCAACTGATCGTCCGCAGTCCCTCGGACGAGCCCCCGCGTAACGCCGCCGCTAGCGTGGGCGACGTGACCTTTCCCAGTGGTGAGCAGTGGACCCTTCGGCGCGGACGGCAGGAGGCGACCGTCGTCGAGGTGGGTGGCGGCCTGCGCACCTACCGCGTGGACGGCACCGACATCGTGGCCGGCTACGCGGACGACGAGGTATGCCGCGCCGGCCGCGGTCAGGTGTTGATGCCCTGGCCGAACCGGATCCGCGACGGGGTGTACTCCTTTGCCGGCGATGACCACCAGCTCGGGCTGACCGAGGCGGTCCTGCGCAACGCCAACCACGGGCTGGTCCGGTGGGCCGTTTGGCAGCTGCACTGGCACAACGACGACTGGTCGGCGCTCACCGTGCGGACCCGACTGCACCCCCAGCCCGGCTGGGACGGCATCCTCGACCTGAGCGTCAACTACGTCCTCGACGAGGAGGGCTTGACCGTCAGCGTCCACGCGACCAACGTCGGCGCGACTGCGGCTCCGTTCGGCTTCGGGGCGCACCCCTACATCGCCCTCGGTGACACTCCGCTGGCCGAGGTCGAGCTGGCCATTCCCGCAGCCCGCGAGGTGCTGGTCGACGACCGGCTGATCCCGACCGGCAACGCACCCGTGCGTCCCGATCTGGACTTCCGGACTGCTCGCGCACTGGGCACGACCGAGCTGGACACCGCGTTCACCGACCTGTCGCGGTCCACGACCTCCGGAGCCTGGGAGGTTGTCGTCGGCGGGCTCGAGAACGGCGAGGTGACCGTGTGGGGCGACGAGTCGCTGAACTGGGTGCAGGTGTTCACCGCCAAGGGCCGGGACACGGGTGTCGACGGGGTCCGCGGCATCGCCGTCGAACCCATGTCGTGCCCCGCGAACGCCTTCAACTCCGGCGAGGGACTGGTCGTCCTGGAGCCTGGTCAGTCCTGGTCGGCCCAGTGGGGCATCGAGCCAGCCGTGCTCAGCTGACCGCGCCTGCGCCCGCTGCTGGACCCGTGGGCGCCGGATCGTCCTGGAGACCGTGTGGACCAGTGGGCGCCGCATCTTCCTCGAGGCCGTTGACGAGCGGGGTGATCCTGCGTTCGACCGCGAAGGCCAGCACCACCATGAGCGCGCACCCCACCACGATCATGGCGATGAAGGCCGCCGACCAGCGGTGGTTCAGCATGAAGCCGGCGACCACGGGGCCCAGGATCGTGCCGGCCTGGAAGGCGCCCGCGTTGACGGCGTTGTAGCGGCCGCGGAGGTGGTCGGGAGCCATGTCGTTGGTGATGGCCGGGATGGTCGGCTGGAGCAGGGTCTCGCCGAGGGCGAAGGTCGCGTGGAAGGCAAGGACGCCGGCCGCAGCCGCGACGCTCCCAGGAGCGAACCCGGTCAGCCCGAGGACCACCCACGCCAGGGCCCACAGGGCAGACATGCCGATCAGCACCCGAGTACGCCTGCGCCCGGTGATGCGCTTGAGGACGTAGAACTGCAGGCCGACGATGACGGCCGTGTTGACGGCAAAGGCGAACCCGATGACGCTCGTCGACACCTGGCTGACCTGACGGGCGAACGCGGGAAAGCCGGCCTCCATCTGGCCGTAACCGATGAACACCCCGAGGAAGGTCAGCAGCGTGACCCACACGACCGCGGGGTTGCGCAGGATCGTGAGGTAGGAGCCCGCCGCTGCCGTCTCGCCCTCGGGCTTCTCGGCGCGACCGTGGACGTGGCGCAGGGGCCCGAGGAGCAGCCCGATCGGCACCAGCATCGACACTGCGTCGGCCAGGAAGATCACGGTGAACGTGGACGGGTTGGCCACGTCGGCGTAGAGGCCGCCGATCACCCCGCCCAGTCCGATGCCGAGGTTGACCAGGGCGAAGTTGATCCCGAAGTACTGCTGACGCGCAGTCCCGGTCGTGATCGCCGCAACGAGGGCGTTGAAGGCGGGCCAGGACACCCCGAAGTTGAACCCGAGGAAGACGAAGGCCAGCGCCACCACGAGCGGGGTGGTCGCGAACGCGAGGATCACGCAGCCGACGATCTGGGCCCCGGTGCCCCACAGCAGCATCCGGCGCGCCCCGAGCCGGTCGGTCAACGCGCCGCCCGGCCCGGTGACGACGAGCGCGACCAGGGCGATGAACGCCATCAGCAGGCCGGCCAGGTCGAGCGAGATGCCTCGGACCTCGTGCAGGTAGATCACCGTGAACGGCAGGGTCAGCCCGCGACCGAGGGTCTGCACCGCCACGGTCGAGAGCAGCCACCGGCCCTCGACCGGCAGCTCCGCCCAGAACTGGCGCAACCCGGGCTGGCTCGACGTGGACGACTCACTCACCGGACGATCCTCCCGCACTCCACCGACAGCCCGACACCGGTTATCCGGGCCGTCGTCGCGCGTCGTCGGCCAGACGGCCACCTGCGAGCACGCGGTGAGCACGCGGCATACCGAAGAAAGGATTTGGACCCACCCGATAGCCTTTGAAGTGCGCATTGGCGCACCCCCAAAACTTTTCGAGGCAAGAGGAAGACAAGTGCCTACAGGCAAGGTCAAGTGGTACGACGCGGAGAAGGGCTTCGGCTTCATCTCCGACGACGACGGCAGCGACGTGTTCCTGCACGCGAACGCCCTCCCCGAGGGCGTCGCGACGCTCAAGGGCGGCGCGCGGGTGGAGTTCAGCGTGGCCGAGGGGCGGCGCGGCACCCAGGCGCTCGCCGTCACGCTGCTCGAAGCCGCGCCGACGGTCACCGCCGGCAAGCGCGAGGCGTCGCGCAAGTCCCCCGAGGACCTCGCCCCGCTGGTCGAGGACGCCATCAAGCTGCTCGACAACTCGTCGAACGCGCTGCGCCGCGGTCGTCGGCCCGAGAAGGACCACGCCACCAAGCTGGCCGCTGTCCTGCGGTTCCTCGCCGACCAGATCGAGCCCTGATGGCCACCAAGGACGACGCCGTCCTGGCCGCCGCCGAGGCTGTCGCCGTCGCCCGTGAGGCCGCCGAGTCGATCGCGGAGCGGGGCACGGTCGGCGAGCACCTCGGCATGCAGATGGAGGACGAGCGGCTGGCCACGCACTTCTTCGCGTGTGAGGCAGGCGCCTACCCGGGCTGGCGCTGGGCGATCACCGTCGCCCGCGTGCCGCGCGGCAAGGTCGCGACCGTGTGCGAGACGAACCTCGTGCCCGGCGAGGGCGCGTTGCTGTCGCCCGAGTGGCTCCCGTATGCCGAGCGCCTGGCTCCCGGGGACCTCAGCGCCGGCGACGTGCTCCCCTACAAGGAGGACGACCCCCTGCTCGAACCCGGGTTCGAGGCGACCGGCGACGAGGAGGTCGACGAGCTCGCGGCCTACGAGCTGGGTCTGGGCCGCAAGCGCGTCCTGTCCGCCGAGGGGCGCGAGGCCGCTGCGCAGCGGTGGTACGAGGGCGAGAACGGCCCCCACGCCGACGTCGCGGAGAAGGCGCCCGCACCGTGCTCGACCTGCGGCTACTTCCTCCCGATGGCGGGTGCACTCCGGTCTTTTTTCGGCGTGTGCGCCAACGCCTGGTCACCTTCCGACGGTCGCGTCGTAAGTCTTGACCACGGCTGCGGCGCCCACTCCGAGGTCGACGCCGAGCCGGCCGAACCCATGCCGGTCGGCCAGCCCATCATCGACGAGATCGCCTACGACCTCGTCTGACTGAGGCGCCGGCCGGCTACTGGGCGCCGGCGGCGTTGCCGCGACCGCGGCGCACGTACGAGAAGCCGATCAGCCCGAGCACGATGCCGGCCACCGGGACCCACGGCCACCAGTCGCGCTCGCCCTCGTGCAGGGCCGGCACGGCGAGGATGACGGCCAGTGCGAGGACCCAGCCGAGCTGCGCCCAGACGACGATCCGGGCGGTGCTGACGGCCAGGGGCTGCAGCTCCTCACCGGGACCGTCGGGGGTGGGGTGCGACTCGCTCATGCCGGGCAGCCTATCTTTCACGACGACGTAACAGTCAGGCCCTACTCTGCTGCCCATGGCCAAGCCCACCACGAAGTCTGCGGCACCGCAGCGCCCGTCCCCGAAGTCCCCGTCGTCCGGAGGCCTCGACGGCTTCTTCCGGATCACCGAGCGTGGCTCCACCCTCAGCCGCGAGGTCCGCGGTGGGCTGGTCACGTTCTTCACGATGGCGTACATCGTCGTCCTCAACCCGCTGATCATCGGCACCCAGCAGGATGGCTCGGGACAGTTCCTCGGTGGCGGTGACATCGTCAAGGCGCAGACCCTGGTCGCGGCCGGGACCGCGCTCATCGCCGGCGTGATGACCCTGCTCATGGGTGTCGTCGCGAACTACCCGCTCGCCCTCGCCACCGGTCTCGGGCTCAACGCGTTCGTGACGTTCGGCATCGCCAAGCTGCCCGAGATGACCTGGGCCGACGCGATGGGCCTGGTCGTCATGGAGGGCGTCATCATCCTGGTGCTCGTGCTGACCGGCTTCCGCCAGGCTGTGTTCCGGGCGATCCCGGCCCAGCTCAAGACCGCGATCTCGGTCGGCATCGGCCTGTTCATCACGATCATCGGTCTCGTCGACGCCGGGTTCGTCCGCCGCACCGGCGTCGGGCCGGTCCCGGTCGAGCTCGGCATCTCCGGAAACCTCAACGGCTGGCCGCTGCTGGTCTTCGTCATCGGCGTGCTCGCGATCATCGTGATGATGGTCCGCAAGGTGAAGGCCGCCATCCTCTACGGCATCCTCGGTGGCACGGTCCTGGCGATCATCGTCGAGGCGATCGGCAACATCGGCGGCCAGTTCGACAACACGGGCAAGTTCGTCAACCCGGCCGGCTGGGGGCTGAACGTCCCCGCGCTGCCGGACCAGATCGTCGACGTCCCCGACTTCTCGCTGCTCGGCAACTTCAACCTGCTCGGCTCGTTCGACAAGCTCGGCTTCGTCGCGGCGCTGCTGCTCGTCTTCACGCTCCTGCTCGCCGACTTCTTCGACACCATGGGCACGATGGTCGCCGTCGGTGCCGAGGGTGGCCTGCTCGACAAGGACGGCAACCCGCCGAACTCCGACAAGATCCTGCTCGTCGACTCCGTCGCCGCGATCGCCGGTGGCGCGGGCTCGGTCTCGTCCAACACGTCCTACATCGAGTCGGCGGCAGGGGTCGGCGAAGGCGCCCGGACCGGTCTGGCCTCGGTCGTCACCGGGGTGATGTTCCTGCTCGCGACCTTCCTGGCGCCCCTGGTGAAGGTCGTGCCCTACGAGGCGGCGACCCCGGCCCTGGTCGTCGTGGGCTTCCTGATGATGCAGCAGGTCAAGGGCATCGACTGGGACGACCTCGACATCGCCATCCCGGCCTTCCTCACCATCGTCCTGATGCCGTTCACCTACTCGATCACCGTCGGCATCGGCGCGGGCTTCGTCGTCTACACCCTCATCAAGGTGGTGCGTGGCAGGGCGAGCGTGATCCACCCGCTGCTGTGGACCGTGTCCGCCCTGTTCGTCATCTACTTCGCGATCACCCCGATCAAGGAGGTCCTCGGCGTCGGCTGACCCCTCCCCGACCACAGCAGGTATGCCGCGTGGCCCCGTGAGGGGGCCACGCGGCATACCTGCGTCTGGGCCTTGGCAGTAGTCCGGAAGGGTGCTCGAAATACTTAGCACAGGTAATGAGTTATGCTAAGTATCGACTGAGGAGGAACAGATGACCCCACCCGCCGCACGCTCACGCCGCGCTGGCGATGCCGGGCTCTCGCCTTCTGCGATCTATGCCCTCGCCGGCGAGCTCCGACTCGCCTGCATGCGCATCTCGCGCCGAGTGCGGTTCGAGAGCACGGATGTCGTTGCACCGCACCAGTTCTCGGTGCTCTGCCGCCTGCAGGAGGCGCCGCGCACACCGAGTGAGCTCGCAGAGATCGAGAAGGTGAGCGGACCCAGCATGACCCGCACCGTCGCGGCCCTCGTCGAGCGCGGGCTCGTCGCGCGCACCGACGACCCCGCCGACCGACGCCAGGTGATCCTGTCGCTCACGAGCGAGGCGACCACGCTGCTGAAGGACATCCGCCGCAAGCGCGACGCCTGGATGTCGGTGCGCGTCGGCCACCTCACCCCCGCCGAGCAGGACGTGCTGCGGCAGGCGTCGGCCATCCTCACCCGGGTGGCCAACGAGTGAGCCCCACCTTCTCCTCGCTGGGCGTCCGCAACTACCGCATCTATGCCACGGGTGCGTTCATCTCCAACATCGGCACCTGGATGGGCCGGGTCGCGCAGGACTGGCTGGTCCTGACCGAGTTGACCAACCACTCGTCCACGGCGCTCGGCATCGTCACCGGGCTGCAGTTCTTGCCCTTCCTGCTGCTCGCGCCCTGGGCCGGGATGATCGCGGACCGCTATCCGAAGCGGCGGATCCTGGCTGTCACCCAGACGTCGCTCGCGCTGTCGTCCCTTGCCCTCGGTCTGCTCGTCGTGACCGGGACCGCCCAGCTCTGGATGGTCTACGGCATCGCGCTGTTCACCGGGATCGCCACCGCCGTCGACAACCCGGCCCGCCAGACCTTCGTGTCCGAGATGGTGCCGCGTGACCGGCTGGCCAACGCGGTCTCCCTCAACAGTGCCTCGTTCAATGCCGGGCGGCTGGTCGGTCCCGGTGTCGCGGGCCTGACGATCGCGGCGTTCGGCACGGGCTGGACGCTGCTGCTCAACACGCTGACCTTCGTGGCCGTGCTGGTCGCCCTGGCATCGATGCGCGTCGGCGAGCTGCGTCCTGCGCCCGCCCTCGCCCGAGGCAGCGGCGCCATCCGTGAGGGGCTCGCCTACGTGCGCAGCCGACCCGACCTCCAGCTCGTGATGGCCCTGGTCTTCGCGCTCGGCACCTTCGGGATGAACTTCCAGATCACCACGGCACTGATGGCGACGAAGGAGTTCGGCAAGGGCCCGCAGGAGTACGGCCTGCTCGGCTCGATCATGGCAATCGGCTCCCTCACGGCCGCGCTGCTCTCGGCCCGTCGGGCCAGGCCGCGGCTGCGAATCCTGCTCGTCGCGCTCGTGGGCTTCACGATCGCGAGCGGGCTGGCGGCGAGCGCGCCCACCTATCCGTTGTTCGCCCTCGCCCTGATCCCCGTGGGACTCACGGCGCTGACGGCATTGACGACGGCGAACGCAATGGTCCAGCTCAGCGTCGACCCGGCGATGCGCGGCCGGGTGATGGCCCTCTACATGGCCATCTTCATGGGGGGCACGCCGCTCGGAGCTCCACTCATCGGCTGGATCGGTGACGTCGCGGGCCCGCGCTGGACGATCGGCATCGGCACCATCGCGGTCGGGCTCATGCTGGTGGCGGTGTCCATCCGCACCGCCAGGCGCGAGAATGTCCAAGTGACCTACGAGTCCCAGCGTCGCCCGCGGATCAGGATCCGCACGCTCCCACAGCCCGAGGTCTCCGAACCCGTCCCCGAGGCGGTCCGGTGACGCCGGTCTTCCGTCGGCGCGTGACCATCGCCGTCCTCGTCATCGTGGTCACCGTGGCAGTCGTCGCCAGCCTCGCCGGCACCTTCCGCTGACCGCCCGATCGGGGGGTATGCCGTGTGGGGACGGCGCGCCCAGCTCCCGACGTGTTGCGCGCAGATTGTCACGGGAGGGCTGGAATGGGGGTCCGGTGACCACCAGGCGGCAACAAGTCCGGACGGGCCGGGACTTGTTGCGCGCAGATCGTCACGGGAGGGCCGAAATGGGGGTCCGGTGACCACCAGGCGGCAACAAGTCCGGACGGCCGGCACGTGTTGCGCGCAGATCGTCACGGGAGGGCTGAAATGGGGGTCCGGTGACAACCTGGCGGCAACACGTCCCCGCGGGTGCTGAGCCGTCCGGTCAGTGCAGCGTGCGGAGGACTCAGTGCAGCTTGCAGAGGACCGTGACGCCGAGGAGGTTGACCACCGGGTCGTAGCCGGTGGGGCACTTGCCGTTGACGGGCAGCACCTCCAGGGGCAGCGGCGCGGGCGTCGAGCTGCTGGGGCTGGGGGACGGCGTCGGGCTCGGGGCGGGAGTGCCTCCGGTGACGCCTCCCACCACTCCGCCGACGGCACCGGTCGCGGCGCCCACGACGCCACCGGCAGCGCTGGACGAAGGCTGCGGAACCGGCGAGGCAGAGCGGCCGCCCGAGCCAGCCGAACCACCCGAACCGGGCTTCGCCGCTGTCGCCGAGCCGCCCTTGCCGGGTGCGGTCGAGGCTGCGGGCTGTGACGCCTTGGCGGGGTCGTAGCTCGCCATCGTCTGGGGTTCACCGGACGGGAGGTAGGGCGAGCCGCTGCGCTGCGCCTCGGACAGGTCGGAGCCCGGGAGCACGGTGTACCCACCGCGGTAGCCGGCCGCGATCGCCAGCACCTGGTCGGCATACGCGTCGCTGTGGTTGTAGCGCAGCACGGCCGAGCGGGCACCGGAGTCGGTGCTGAGGTCGCCAGGACCCGAGCACAGGTAGACCGCGGTCGCCGTGGCGGCGTCGCCCATGTTCTGCGGATCCTTGCGACCGTCACCGTTGGCGTCGACGCCGACGACGCGCCAGGTGCCGGGGATGAACTGCATCGGGCCGACCGCGCGGTCCCAGGTCACGTCACGGTCGTACGAGCCGCCGTCGGTGTCGCTGATCGCGGCGGTGTTGTTCTGGCCGTTGAGAGGTATGCCGTAGATGCCGGGACGCACGGTGCCGTCGCGGTCGATGCCGTTGCCGCCGTAGCGGCCGTGGTTGGACTCGACCTTCCCGATCGCGGCGATCAGGGCCCAGTCGATGCGGCACTCGGCATCGGCGGCGTCGACGATCGTGGCGGCACGACGGTAGGCCTCGAGGGCAGCGGCGGGGATGCCGTTGGCGCTCATCGAGGCAGGCAGGCCCGCCGACTGGGCGAACGGGGTGGGCTCGGCCTCCGGGGGTGCCGGCAGCTCGGGGAGCCGCGGGGCATCGAGGCCGGTGAGCGGTTCGCCGGGCACGGTGACCACGGGGGTGTTGTCGGCAACGATGTCGGTCGCGGGCTGGCCACCGGTGGCCGCCAGCGCCACTCCGGCGCCGATCAGGGCGAGCGCGGGCACACCTCCTGCGATCTTGCGCCACGGCAGTCGCGTCGTGCGTGTCATCGTTCGGCTCCTCGACATCGTTGTCCACCTTGCGGTGTCCCACCCCAGGGGTTATGTGGGGTTCAACGAGGGTCTGGAGCCGAGGTTACGCGCGAGCGTCGTCCGCAGAGGGCTTACTGGGCAGTAAATCAGCCCACAATGTGCTCAATGCACGCAATAAGGGCCGACACGTCCGCAGGGTCCACCGCGGGGAACGTCGCCACTCGCAGCTGGTTGCGACCGAGCTTGCGGTAGGGCTCCACGTCGACCACGCCGTGGGCACGCAGGGTCTTGGCGACGGCGGCCGCGTCGACCTCATCGGCGAAGTCGATCGTCGACACCACCTGCGAGCGGGCGGCCGGGTCGGTGACATAGGGCGAGGTGTATGCCGTGCGCTCGGCCCAGTCGTAGAGGCGTCCGCTCGAGTCGGCGGTGCGCTTGACGGCCCACTCGAGCCCGCCCTGACCGTTGATCCAGTCGATCTGCGAGCGCAGCAGGGCCAGGGTGCCCAGCGCCGGGGTGTTGTAGGTCTGGTTGAGGCGGCTGTTGGACACGGCGGTCGGCAGGCTGAAGAAGTCGGGCACCCAGCGACCGGACGCGGCGATCTCGTCCACCCGGGCGAGCGCGGCCGGGGAGAAGGCGGCCAGCCAGAGGCCACCGTCGGCCGCAAAGCACTTCTGCGGGCCGAAGTAGTAGACGTCGGTCTCGGCCACGTCCACGGGCAGCCCGCCGGCGCCGGACGTGGCGTCGATGAGCACGAGCGCGCCCTCGTCGGCACCCTCGACGCGCTTGACGGGGGCCATCACCCCCGTGGAGGTCTCGTTGTGCGGCCAGGCGTAGACGTCGACGCCGGCTTCGGCGCGGGCCGTGGCGAGGCTGCCCGGGTCGGCCTTGATGATCGTGGACTCCCCGAGGAAGGGAGCGTTGTTGGTCACGCTGGCGAACTTGGCCGAGAACTCGCCGAACGCCAGGTGCTGCGCGCGCTCGCGGACCAGGCCGAAGGCCGCGATGTCCCAGAACGCGGTCGACCCGCCGTTGCCGAGGATGATCTCGTAGCCCTCGGGCAGGCTGAACAGTTCGGACAGCCCCTCACGGACGGCGCCCACGAGGTTCTTCACCGGAGCCTGGCGGTGCGAGGTGCCGAGCAGGGTGGTGCCCAGTCCGGCGAGGTACTCGACCTGCTCGGGGCGCACCTTCGACGGCCCGGAGCCGAAGCGGCCGTCCTTGGGCAGCAGGTCGGCGGGGATGGTGGGCGTCGCGGTGGCGGCAGTGTCGGTCACGGCGTCAGTATCTCATCCCGTCCCGAGGCGTGGGACGTGAGGTCCACCACCCGGACCACCACCAAGGCACGGTAGGCCGCCGCCGCTGGCCGAGCAACGCGGCATACCCCGCCGTGAAATGCGAAATGGGCCTGCGCATTCGCGCAGGCCCATTTCGCTTTCTGCAACCACGTATCAGGCTCGGCGCGCCGCCGGACGACGCGTCAGGCGCGGTAGCCGGAGACGGCGTCCAGGCCGCGGGGCGCCTCGCCGATGTAGCGCGAGCTGGGCCGGATCAGCCGACCGGTCTTCTTCTGCTCGAGGATGTGCGCCGACCAGCCGGCGGTGCGCGCCGCGGCGAACAGCGGGGTCATCATCGCGCCGGGGACCTCGGCGAAGTCGAGCAGCACCGCGGCCCAGTAGTCGACGTTGGTCTCCAGCACCCGGTCGGGCTGGCGCTCGCGCAGTTCGGCCAGGGCAGCCTGTTCGAGCTCGAGGGCCACCTTGAAGCGAGGCGCGCCGAGGCGCTCGCAGGTGTCGCGCAGCACGGCCGCGCGGGGGTCGTAGGCGCGGTAGACGCGGTGGCCGAAGCCCATCAGCCGCTCACCACGGTCGAGCACACCCTTGACGTAGGCCCGTGCGTCACCGCTGCGCTCCACGCCCTCGATCATGTGCTGCGCGCGCGACGGGGCTCCACCGTGAAGGGGGCCGGACAGGGCGCCGATCGCGCCGGACAGGCACGCGGCCACGTCGGCACCGGTCGAGGCGATGACGCGCGCGGTGAACGTCGAGGCGTTCATGCCGTGCTCGGCGGCGGAGATGAAGTAGGCGTCGATCGCCTCGACGTGCTTGGGGTCGGGCTCGCCGCGCCAGCGGATCATGAACCGGTCGACGATCGTGCGCCCCTCGTCGACGCGACGCTGCGGCACCATCGGCGACCCCTGCCCGTGGGCGGACTGCGCGATGAACGACAGCGCCATCACCGAGGCGCGGGCCAGGTCCTCACGGGCCTGCGCGGCGTCGATGTCGAGCAACGGCTTGAAGCCCCACAACGGGGCGAGCTGGGCCAGCGCGGACTGCACGTCGACCCGGATGTCGCCGGAGTGCACAGGCAGCGGGAACGGCTCGGCCGGCGGCAGCCCCGGGTCGAACTCGTTGTCGACCAGCAGACCCCACACCTGCCCGAAGCTGACCGTGCCGACGAGTTCCTTGAGGTCGACGCCGCGGTAGCGCAGCGAGCCGCCTTCCTTGTCGGGTTCGGCGATCTCTGACTCGAAGGCGATGACGCCCTCGAGGCCCGGCTTGAAGTCGCTGTCGGACATCGGTGTCCTCTCGGCCTTGGGGGGAAGGTGGGGCGACCTTGGTGTGGCGCCCGGTTACCTACTGGCTGGTTCATTCTGCACTGTCGGGGTGATGGGCCACTATGGCGCAGTGCTGACAGCCGACACCGACTACGACGGCGAGGTGTTCACCGAGGACCTGACCGGGTCCGCGGCGGGCGGCTCGCGATTCCTCGAGTGCACCTTCCAGCGGTGCGACCTCAGCGAGCTGCGCGCCCCACGCTCGCGTTTCTCCGAGTCCAGCCTGTATGCCGTGCACGGAGCGGGCGTCGACCTCGCCGAGTCGTCGTGGAGCGACTGCCTCGTGCAGGGAGCCCGGCTCGGTGCCGTGGCGATGTACGGGGCGGAGCTGTCCCGAGTGCGGTTCGAGGGCTGCAAGATCGAGTTCCTCAACCTGCGTGGGGCCAGGCTTCGCGACGTCGCCTTCGTCGACTGCCAGCTCGTGGAGGCCGACTTCGCCGACGCCGCGCTCACCTCGGTTACGTTCGAGGGGTCGCGGCTGGTGTCGCCGGACTTCACCAAGGGAACCTTCAAGGACGTCGACCTGACCGGGGCCGAGGTGGCCGGCCCGCGTGATGTGTCGGGACTGCGGGGCGCGACCGTCTCGGCGCTGCAGCTGATCGACCTCGGGCCCGCGCTCGCCGCCGAGCTGGGCATCAAGGTCGCCGACTAGCGGGGCGGAGTGCCTGTCTGCCCGCGGCCGGCGGAGTTCAACCCGATGACGGAGTCGTCTGCTCAGCCGCCGGGCCACACTCGCCGTGTGAACAGGACGGCCGCCCCGGGTGCCACGCTGGTCCGGACCGGGCTCGGGCCGGTCGAGGTGGCCGTGTGGGGCAGCGCAGACCGGGGGAGTGCCGAACGGGGGAGTGCGGAACGGCACGTCCTGCTCTTCCCGGGAGGCCACTGCTCGGCGAGGACTCCGCTCGGGCAGGACGTCTACGAGGAGCTCGGCTTCCAGGTCGTGACGGTCAGCCGGCCCGGGTACGGCGCGACCGGAGTCGGCGACCTGACCGCCGCCCAGTTCGTCCCTGCCGTCGTCGACGTGGCGGCGGCCTTGGGGGTCAGTCGGTTCGACGCGGTCGTCGGTGTCTCCTTCGGCGGGCTGCAGGCGCTCGCCACGGCTGTCGCCACCGAGCTCGCCGACCGCCTCGTCCTCCACAGCTGCGCGCCGTCGAGGCTCGTCTTCCCCGACACGAAGCGGGACCGGGCGATGGCCACGGTGGTGTTCGGCCCTCGGGTCGAGCGGGCCACGTGGGCCGCGACCAGGGCGATGGTGCGGACCGACCGGGGACTGCGACTCATGATGGGCGAGCTGTCCACGCTGCCCGCCCGTGAGTGGTTCGACGAGTGGTCGCCCAAGCAGCGCGAGCAGGCGCGGGCGACCCTGCTGTCGATGGGTTCGGGCAGGGGCTTCGTCCTCGACGTCGCCCAGGGTCGCGAGTCGTCCTCGTCCGAGCGTGAGCGGGTCCAGCGCTCCGTCAGCGTGCCCACGCTGGTCACCGCGTCGCGAACGGACGGGGGAGCGGCCTTCACGCACGCTCTCGACTTCGAGGCGACC
Source organism: Pedococcus sp. P2_D9 (assembly GCF_056404275.1). NCBI lineage: Bacteria > Bacillati > Actinomycetota > Actinomycetes > Micrococcales > Intrasporangiaceae > Pedococcus > Pedococcus sp. P2_D9. The sequence continues at coordinate 87,912 of NZ_JBFUEI010000008.1, read as the reverse complement.
ATCACGGGCAGCACGCTGGTCGAGACTGGAGCCTTCAGCCACTTCGCGTGGATCGGCCCCTCGCGCAGCATCCTGCTCGAGAGCCTCCGCGCGTTCCTCGCTGCGCGGTCCGCAGGCGGCTGACCGCCGCGCAGGCGGCGGGTTCGACGGTGGAGCGGGCTCTGTCTAGGCCTTCCTGGCCAGCCGCTTGTCGCGGACGGACATCGCGTTGCCGTTGGTGCGGACCTCGAACAGCTCAGTCGCCTTGATCAGCTTGCTCAACGAGGCGTACCCGTGGTTGCGGGAGTCGAAGGACGACTGGTTCGAGATGCGGTTGCCCACTTCGGCCACGCTGGCCCAGCCGTCGTCGTCGGCGGCCCGGGACACGGCATTGCGCAGCAGCCGCACCAGGCCCGCGTCCTGGCGCAGCTCGGTCGTCGTCTTGCGTGCCGGCGGCGCAGCGCCCTTGCGCAGGGCCGCAGCCTTCTTCACCGCGGCCTTCTTCGTTGTCGCGTTGGTGGCGGTCGCCTTGCTCGCGGGGCCTGTGGCTCCGGGTTCGGGTTCGGGTTCGCGGAGGACTGTGCCGTTGGGAGCAGCGTCGGTGATCGCGGTCGCGTCGCCCACCTCCTCGGGCTCAGCGAGCTGGTCGAGGAAGAGGAACTTGGTGCACGCCGAGCGGAACGGCTCAGGCGTCTTGCGCTCGCCGAACCCGTAGACCGCCGCCCCCTTCTCGCGCAGGTGCATGACCAATGGTGTGAAGTCGGCATCCGACGAGACGATCCCGAACGCCTCGGGGTGGTCGTTGTAGAGCAGTGCCATCGCGTCGACGACCATCGCCATGTCGCTGGCGTTCTTGCCGCGGCTGTAGTCGTACTGCTGCATCGGCCGGATCGCCCGTGGATGCAGCACGTCGGCCCAGGGTCGCAGCCCGGCCTTGGTCCAGTTGCCGTAGGCGCGGCGGATGCTGGTCTCGCCGTAGGCGCTGAGCTCGTTGAGGATCAGGTCGATCTTCGTCGCCGAGGAGTTGTCGGCGTCGATGAGCAGGGCGATCCGGGCGCGGGGGTCCATGGGGCCCGACGCTACGGCACCGGGCGCCGCGACCGTGGCCACGCGGCATACAGTCTCTTCGTGCCGCTGCTCCTGGACCTGACCCCGCTACGCAGCCACGCGGCATACCGGCGGCTGTATGTCGGGTTCACCCTCTCGAACGTGGGCTCGCAGCTGGCTGTCGTGGCCATCGGCCTGCAGGTCTACGAGATCACCAGATCGACTGCGGCCGTGGGGATCGTGGGGTTCTGCGCGCTGGTGCCGCTGGTGGTCATGGGCCTCTATGGCGGCACGCTCGTCGACCACTTCGACCGGCGCACCGTCGGCCTCATCGCCCAGGCGGTGGCGTTCGTCTCGAGCATCCTCTGCGCGCTTCAGGCCTGGCTCGGCAACACGCACGTGTGGGTGCTCTATGCGTTGGTGGCGTTGTGGAACGGCGCGTTCGCGGTCTCGTCACCGGCCCGCACCTCGATCTACCCCCGGATCCTGCCGCGCGACCTGCTGCCGGCGGCGAACGCCTTGTCCGTGTTCGCGATGAACGCGTCGATGACCGTGGGACCGCTCATGGCTGGCTTCCTCGTCGACTGGGGTGGTTTCAAGGCGGCCTACACGACCGACGCGGTCATCACGACGGCCGCGCTCTGGGGTCTGGCCAGGCTGCAGCCCCTGCCCCCTGAGCCTGAGGCGGGGGCAGCCCCGAGTCGGCCGGGACTGCGGTCGGTTCTCGACGGATTCGCTTTCCTGGCAACGCGACCCAATGTGCGCATGACCTTCGTCGCCGACATCTGCGCGATGCTGCTGGCCCAGCCTCGGGTGCTGTTCCCGGCTGCCGGCGCAATCATTTTCGGAGGCGGGGCCAAGACGGTGGGGGCGCTGTCGGCGGCCGCGGCGGTGGGTGGGATCGTCGCCATGTTCTTCTCCGGCCGGCTCGGACACGTGCGTCGTCAGGGCCTGGCGATCCTGGTGTCGATCGTGGGCTGGGGCTTCGCCATCGCCGGCTTCGGTGCTGCGATGCTGGCGGCCGGCGGGGTGATGTCCAAGGGGGCGGCGCTGTGGCTCGGGCTGGTGGCCATGGCGGTGGCCGGCGCCTCCGACTCGGTGAGCGCGGTGTTCCGGACGACGATCCTGCAGGCCGCCACACCGGACCACCTGCGCGGGCGGCTGCAGGGCGTCTTCATCGTCGTCGTGGCGGGCGGGCCGAGGCTGGGTGAGATGGCGGGTGGCTTCCTCGCCAGCGGGATCGGCGAGGCGATGACCGCAGTCGTGGGTGGGCTCGCCTGTGTGGTCGCCATCGTCGTGCTGGGCCGGATCCAGCCGGGCTTCGTGCGCTACGACGCCCGCCACCCCGTGCCCTAGCGCCTAGCCGTAACCTTCCGCCGCATCTGTCCCCCCGGTGGGGTCCAACTTTCGGCCACTCGCCCGAAACTCCCGGCCCGGGCCGCCCGGTGGGGCCCAACTTTCGGCCACTCGCCCGAAACTCCCGCTGCCGACCGCCTGTGGTGACTAGCCCGGGCCCCCGGGCGCGACCAGGCCCAGCTCGTAGGCGGCTACGACGGCCTGCACCCGGTCGCGGAGCCTGAGCTTCATCAGCACGTTCGACACGTGCGTCTTGACGGTGGCCTCGCCGAGGTAGAGATCTGCGGCGATCTCGGCGTTCGACAGTCCCCTCGCAATCAGGGTCAGCACGTCGCGCTCGCGCTCGGTCAGCGCGTCCAGCGCCGAGGAGCGGACGGTCCGCGGAGTGGGAGCGCCGGCGAACCGCTCGATGACCCGCAACGTCACCGACGGGTCCAGCAGGCCACCGCCGGAAGCGACCGTGCGCACCGCTGCCACCAGCTGCTCGGGCGGCGACACCTTGAGGAGGAACCCGCTGACGCCGGAGCGCAGCGCCCCTTCGACGTACTCGTCCTCGCCGAACGTCGTCAGGATCACGACCCGCGTCTGCGGCCGGGCGGCCATCACCCGGCGAGCCGCCTCGATCCCGTCGAGCCTGGGCATGCGGACGTCCATCAGCACGACGTCGGGAGCCAGCTCGAGCGCGGCGGCTTCGGCGGCCTCACCGTCCCCGATCTCTCCCACGACCTCGATGTCGGGCTCGGCACTCAGCACCATGCGCAGCCCGACACGCACCATCGCCTCGTCGTCCACCAGCAGCACCCGGATGCTCACGACCCCTCCCTCACTGCCACTCCCGCGAGACCGGCAGCCGCACGTCGACCTCGAACCCGCCGCCGGGCACCGGCCCGACGGAGATGCTCCCGCCGAGCATGTCCACCCGCTCGCGCATGCCCACGATGCCGTGGCCGCCGTGGCCGCCGTACGCCCCGTCCGCGGTGCTGGGGTTGTCCCGGTCGGTGACACCGGAGCGCCCCGAGCCGCGCCCGTCGTCGGTCACGGTGAGGCGAACCACGGTGCCGTCGTTGACGACCCGCACGACAGCATGCGCTCCCGGTGCGTGCCGCAGGACGTTGCTGAGCGCCTCCTGGACGATCCGGTATGCCGCGGTGTCGAGCGCCTTGGGCAGCCCGTCGAGCGGGCCACTCACCTCGAGGGACACGTCCAGGCCCGTGGCGCGCACGTCGCCGACCAGGTCCTCGAGCCGGGCCAGCGCAGGGGGAGGGGCTCCGATGGCGGTATCACCCGGCTCGCGGAGGATGCCCACGGTGGCGCGGAGCTCCTCGACCGACTGACGGCCGAGCCGCTCGAGCCCCAGCATCACGTCGCGCTCCACGGGGTGGTCGACCAGCACTGCGTCGAGCTGGCGCCGCAGACCGCCGAGCTGCAGCGTCATGACGCTGACCGAGTGCGCCACCGAGTCGTGGACCTCCCGCGCGATGCGGGCTCGTTCCTCGACCACCGCTGCGCGAGCGCTGGCTTCGCGCTGCGCGTCGAGCTCCGTGGCGAGGGCGATGACCTGGCGGCTGCGCTCGCGCTCCCGCCGCACCAGGGTGCCGACCCACCAGGCCGGCACGAACACAACGGGGAAGAAGACCGTGTCCCAGCCCAGGCCGTTGCGCAGGGCCTCGGTGGTGATGAACACCCCCACAGAGGCGACGGCGGCGATGCGGGACGTGCGCGGGGATGCCGCGAAGCCGGCGTACGCCATGGCCACGAGCGAGGCGATGAGGCCGGCGCCACCCGGGCCGGGGGCGCCGAGCAGGGTGGCGACGGGATAGAAGCAGGCGACCACGACGGCACCGGCAACCGGCCAGCGGACGGCCACCAGGAAGCCGGCGGCGATGACTCCTGACGCGATGGCCAGGACACCGACGTGCGGCCGGAACTGCGGGTCGGACCACGCTTCGACGAGACCGAGCAGGCCCAGGGCGACCGCGGCCACGACGGGCACCACGCGGTGGTCGCGGAGGGCGGCGGCTCGAGACATGGCGAAAACAGTAGGGCGCCCGCCGAGCACGCGTATCCCACTTGAGGAGGAGCGGCAGCGTGTCCAGCTCCGCCTCGAGGGGGAGGCGCAGACGGTCCCCCTCGACGGATCTGCGCTGAGGGGGACCGCCGGGACCGTTGGTGCAGCGCCGAGAGACGGCGACGGCCCACGGGCCACCTCACGAAAAGGACACACCGTGACCACCACGACCCCACGGACCTCGCGCACCACCCGCGACCACACCACCCGCGACCACACCACCCGCGACCGCACCACCCGCGACCACACCACCCGCGACCGCACCACCGCCGACCACACCACCGCCGACCACCCGCGCCGGGCGCCCGGTCGCGCGATGGCGGTCGCCGCCGGGATCGCCCTCGTCGCCGGACCACTGCTGTGGGCGGGTGGCATGTTCACCTCTCCGCCGCAGGAGAGCATGGCCGACGCCGACTACATCTCCTCGCTGACGCGGGACACGACGATGACGCAGATCTCGGCGCTTTTCCTGCACTACGGCAACCTCGTGATCGCCCTCGGCATCCTCGCCGGACCGAGCCTGGTGCGCGGCGCCCGCGGCCTGCGCCTCGCTGTCGCGGGAGCCCTCGCCACCGCCATCGGGTTCGCGAACGTCTCGGGGATGGTCCTCAGCGACTGGTGGAACGCCTCCGCCGGCACGCACCTCAGCTCCGAGCAGGCTGTCGAGGTGTTCCGCGGCTTCAAGACCGGGTCGCTGCTGCCCTTCTGGGACGGCACCGAGCCGCTCAGCCTGGTGGGGCCGCTGCTCCTGCTGGCGGGCCTGGCCCGTGCGGGGGTCCTCGGCTGGTGGACCCTGGGGCTGATCGTCACCGGTGTCGCGGGGCTGATGGTCTTCGGCGCAACGAGCCCGCTCGTCGCCGCAGCCTGTGTGCTCGTCGGGTTCTCGCCGTTCGCCCTCGTGGGACTGCGACTGCTCCAGCGCAGCCGGCTCGCCTGAACCAGAGCAAACCGACCAACCGAGCACCAACAGCAGGTATGCCGCGTGGCTGGCTCAGCCGCGCGGCATACCGCGCGTCCGGCCGGCTCCAGTCAGACGGAGCTGCCCCTGCGCAAGGCGGCGCGGCGGCGTTCGTCGGTCGCGTCCGCCATCGCCCAGCGCACCGTCGACGTCGCCACCCCACCGAGGGGGCGCCCGACCAGCCGCTCGGTCACAGGCAGCCACGGCAGCCGCAACGGCTGCCTGGCCCACCGCGGGAGCATCGCCACGGCGCCCGCTGCCAACGCGGCATACCCGGGTCGGGCGGCCAGCGGCAGCGGTGGGTGGACGAGCAGGAAGCGCGCAGCCTCACGAGCCGCTGCAGTCGACTCGAGCTCGGGTCGGTAGCCCTCGATGGTCGCGCGCAGCCCAGCCACGGTCGTCGGCGGGTCGACCACCCCGAGCGCGCTGGCGACGATGCCGCCCTGCTGCACGTAGAGGTCGGCCTCGGCGGCGCTCAGCGGCGCCACGGCGTAGCGCTGGTAGGCGGTGAGGAAGCTGTCGGCCTCGGTCGCGTGCACCCACTTCAGCAGGTGCGGGTCGCCGGCCGAATAGGGGCGACCGTCGGCCGCCTTGCCGCGCACCCGGTCGTGGATCGACCGGACCCGGGCGATCTGTTCCTCTGCGTGGTCGATGGTGCCGAAGGTCGTCGTGGCCAGGAACTCGCTGGTCCGCTGCAGCCGTCCCCACGGGTCGCCCTTGTAGCCCGAGTGCCCGGCGACGCCCGCCATGGCGAGCGGGTGCAGCGACTGCAGCAGGAGCGCCCGGATGCCGCCCGGGAACATCGCGGCGTCGGCGTGCACCCGCCAGATCGGGTCCTCCGGCGTGAACCAGCGCGGTCCCTCGGCTCCCCAGATTCGCTCGGCCTTGGCCTGGGCGTCACTGCCGGCGACCCTGGAGCGCAGCGCGTGGGCGAGCTGGCGCCGAGCCCCGTCGGCCATCGGCGCCAGCAGCGTCATCGCGATCGTCCGTTCCGGCGGCGGGGGAGCTGCTTGAGGCGTGCGGCCGGGGTGGGGAGGTCCGCCGGGGGGACGCGCTTGGACAGGTCGCTGTTGGCGATCAGCTCGGCCAGCGGGGTGGTGGAGGTGGGGTGGGCAGCGATGGGGTCATCGGCTGAGAAGACCACCCACACCGGTTCGCTGTGGTCCGCCCGCGGGTCGAACGTCTTGAGCACGGTGCCCTCACGCACTGTCGCCGCGTGCTCGATCGCCCGGCGCCTGGCCCGTTGCCGGTCCAGTGCCGTCTGGGCGGCTTTCATCGCCGGCTCCTTGGCCTGCTGGGCCAGCACGACCACGTGGGGGCCGTACTTCACGCCCCACTTCACGAGGTTGCCGACGGCCTTGCCTTTGCTGGGCATGCTGCCTCCCTGACGTCTGGTCCGGCCTTCACCCTAATCTCGGGCCCCTGGTCCCGTGTCATGGGAGACGTACGGCGCGTGGACACTGTTCCCATGGACACTGCTCGCACCGACTACAGCGGCGAAGGAATCTCCGAGGCCGACATCGCGCCCACGCCGTGGCAACAGGCCAGGCGCTGGGTCGACGAGGCGGTGGCGCGCTCGCAGGTCCAGGCCGACGTTCCCGAGCCGTACGCCCTCTCGGTCGCCACCGTCGACGCCGAGGGACGCCCCAACGTGCGGACCGTGTTGATGCGGTTCTTCGACGAGCGCGGCCCGGGGTTCGTCACCGGGACCGAGTCCACGAAGGGACTCGAGATCGCCGCCACCGGCGGGATCGCCGCGGCGCTGACCTGGCCGGCGATGTTCCGGGCGATCCGGTTCCGAGGCGTGGCCGAGCAGGTCTCCCGCGACGAGGTTGCCGGCTACTTCGGGTCACGGCCGTGGGCCTCCCGCATCTCCGCGTGGGCCTCGCGACAGTCCCAGCCGATCGAGGGTCGCGCCGGCCTCGAGCAGGCCTACGACAGGTATGCCGCGCAGTTCCCCGATCGAGGGAACGCGGACGACGTGCCCGTGCCCGAGTTCTGGGGCGGCTACCGCGTGCTCTGCGACGAGGTCGAGTTCTGGGGTGGCCGGCGCAACCGGCTGCACGACCGGCTGGTCTTCAGCAGGGTGGGAAAGGGTTCGCTGGACGACGCGGCCGCGTGGGCGCTGTCCCGCCGCCAGCCCTGACGCCCGCCGAACTCCGGGGGTTTGAGGCGGTCAGGTCGGGTGGGCCTCGGTCTGCACCTCGGTGTCGCCGTGTCCGGAGTTGGCGCCCTCGCTGGGCTCTCGCTCCTTGCGCCGCAACAGGAACGACGCCAGCGCCAGCAGGATGATCGTGCCCGTCAGCAGCCCCATGAGCCGCAGCGTGTCGGCGAACTCGGGCTTGCCCAGCAGGTCCGGCGCCTTGACCGACAGCACCACGATCTCCTTGATGGAGGCGATGATCCCGACGAGGAGGAAGGGCTCGGCCACGAGCTCGCGCCGGGACAGGGTGGTTCGCACGGCGAAGAGCAGCTCGACGACGATGAAGACGAGGAGCAGCAGGTCGAGGATGTCGGCGGCCACTTCCACGACCCCGCCGCTGCCGAGGTCCCCGAACGTCAGCACGGTCTTGCCGATCACGACGGCGGCGATGGCGAACAGGACCACAGCCACCGCGAGGTAGATGACGTTCTCGACCCGCTCGATGGTCCGTTCGATCAAGTCCGTCATGACCGACATCCTGACCGACCTGCGGTGATCCGTCACCCGTCCGTCACTCGCGGTGCTACCGGTCCGTATGCCGGGATGGCCATTGCCGGATCCCGGGTCGCCGTCACACTTGTGAACTGAATCACACGCGCGCGCCAAAGATGCCGTTCGCGCGGTCCCATCCCCGACCGCCGAATCCCCTCAGGAGCCTCATGGCGCCCGCCAGCCACCCCGCGATCCACCCCGTCGTCGCCGACGTCACCGCCCGGGTGACCGACCGCAGCCGTGCCAGCCGCACGGCATACCTGCAACGCCTCTCCCGGGCCGCGTCCGAGCTGAGCCTGCGCCCGGCACGCACCGACCTCGGTTGCTCCAACCTCGCCCACGCGGTCGCCGCGTGCGGCGGCAGCGACCGGACCACCATGGCTGCCGACACGGGCGTCAGCCTCGGCATCATCACGTCCTACAACGACATGCTCTCGGCGCACGCGCCGTTCGAGCACTACCCCGCCGCCATGAAGCAGACCGCCCGCGAGGTCGGGGCCGTGGCCCGCGTCGCCGGCGGGGTGCCCGCGATGTGTGACGGCATCACCCAGGGCCGCGCGGGCATGGAGCTCAGCCTCTTCAGCCGCGACGTCATCGCGATGTCGGCCGCCATCGCGCTCAGCCACGACGTCTTCGACGGCGTCCTCATGCTCGGCGTCTGCGACAAGATCGTCCCCGGGCTCGTGGCCGGCGCCCTGTCGTTCGGGCACCTGCCGACCGCCCTCGTGCCGGCAGGACCGATGGCGTCGGGCCGCTCCAACGCGGACAAGTCCGAGACCCGCAAGGCCTTCGCCGCCGGCGAGGTCGGGCGCGACGAGCTGCTCGCGAGCGAGGTGGCGTCCTACCACTCGCCGGGCACCTGCACCTTCTACGGCACCGCGAACTCCAACCAGATGCTCATGGACGTCATGGGCCTGCACCTGCCCGGGGCGGCGTTCGTCCACCCCGACGACCCGTTGCGCGAGGCGCTCACCGCGGCGACGACGGCCCGGGTCGCCGAGATCGCCGCGTCCGACGCGCCGTACGGCATCGGCCAGGTCGTGGACGAGAAGACGGTCGTCAACGGGGTCGTCGCCCTCCTGGCGACCGGCGGCTCGACCAACCACACGATGCACCTCATCTCGATGGCAGCCGCCGCGGGGATCGACCTGACGTGGGAGGACTTCGACGACCTGTCGGCCGCGGTTCCGTCCATCGCCCGGATCTACCCCAACGGGCCCGCCGACGTGAACCACTTCCATGCAGCCGGCGGCACGCCGTTCCTCGTGGGCACCCTGCTCGACCACGGCCTGCTCCACGAGGACGTGCTCACCGTGGCAGGGCCCGGGCTGCGGCGCTACACCCAGCGGCCGGTGTTGATCGGTGGTCAGCTCGGGTTCGTCGACGCGGCAACGGAATCCGGCGACCGGGACGTCCTGCGCCCGGCCAACGACCCGTTCACCGTCGACGGCGGGCTCCGTGTCCTCGGAGGCAGCCTGGGCCACGCGGTCATCAAGGTGTCGGCCGTTGCGGAGGAGCACCGGGTCATCGAGGCGCCGGCGCGCGTCTTCACCGACCAGGTCGGCTTCCTCCAGGCCTTCTCCCGGCGCGAGCTCGACCGCGACGTCATCGTCGTGATCCGCGAGCAGGGCCCCAGTGCCAACGGCATGCCCGAGCTGCACGCCCTGACCCCTTCGCTCGGAGTCCTCCAAAAGCGTGGGTATGCCGTGGCCCTGGTCACCGACGGCCGCATGAGTGGGGCGTCGGGAGCCATCCCGGCGGCCATCCACGTGACCCCCGAGTCGGTGCATGCCGGGCCGATCTCCAAGATCCAGGACGGCGACGTCATCAGGGTCGACTCGCTCACCGGCCGGTTGGACGTCCTCGTCGACGAGGACGAGTTCGCCGCCCGGGTCCCGTCCCCGCGGGTCAGCGCGGAGGGGGTCGGCACCGGGCGCGAGCTGTTCGCGTCCATGCGGGCCGCCGTCGGCCGCGCCGACGAGGGAGCCCACGTGTTCGGCAGCCTCGGTCACGTCTGGGACCGAAGCGACAATGCCCCGTTCGTCAGCCACGAGGAGAACCGATGACCAGCGCCAACACCCTGACCGGGGCGAGCCCGGCGGCCGCGACCACGAGGGACGCGGCGCACGCGCCGGCCACCCCGACCACGCCGGTGCTGCACAGCGAGGCGGACATCCTCGACCTGGCCCCGGTCATCCCGGTGGTCGTGGTGGACTCCGTCGAGCAGGCGGTGCCACTGGCGCGGGCGCTGGTGCGCGGCGGCATACCCGTCATCGAGATCACGCTGCGGAGTGAAGCCGGCCTCGGCGCGATCGAGGCCGTGGCCTCGCAGGTCGAGGGCATGGTCGTCGGCGCGGGCACGGTGGTCACGCCCGAGCAGGTGCAGCAGGTCAAGGACGCAGGGGCGCAGTTCCTGGTCACCCCGGGATCGCCGCCGCGCCTGCTCGACGCCGCGCTGGCCAGCGGCCTGCCGCTGCTGGCGGGTGCCGGCACCCTGACGGAGATGCTCGTCCTGGCCGAGGCCGGGCTCGAGGCGATGAAGTTCTTCCCGRCCGAGGCGAGCGGCGGGCGGCCCTACCTGTCTGCCGTGGGCGGGCCTTGTCCGCACCTGCGGTTCTGCCCGACGGGTGGGATCACGCCCGAGACGGCGGCCGCGTGGCTGGCGCTGCCGAACGTCGGCTGCGTCGGCGGGTCCTGGCTGACGCCGAAGGACGCTGTGGCACAAGGGGACTGGGACCGCATCGAGGCCCTCGCCGCCGAGGCCGCGGCTCTCCGCCAGCCCTGACGCGCGGCCGACGAGTCGCAGGAGGGGGCGACTCGTTGCCAGCGGTCGGGCATGGAACAGCCCGTGGGCCTTGCCGTGCCGACAACGATCGGCTCGGCGTGCGCAGGGGACGACCTGCACGGCCCACGGGCTGCGGTGAACTGCTGGGGATTGCGCCGGATGGCGGACCTCGAGCAGTCGAGGTGCGCTAGCGCGCAGTCACCTCACGCGTCCAAATTGAAATCACTTCTTGGACCACCTCCCTTCCGTGTAGCTCGACGCTAATTCGGGAAGGTCGGCTGGTGCAACGGTTTTTAGGAAGGGAAATGCGTGCGGGTCAGACGGAGGTGACGACCTCGTCGTAGTCGAGGCGCGGCAGCCGGTCCATCCAGGCGCCCTCGGCGGGGCGACCGATGTTGACCACGGCGATCGTGCGGTGGGCGCCGTCGGGGAAGAACTCGCGGTCCACGCCGTCGGCGTCGAACCCGGTCATCGGGCCGGCAGCCAGGCCGGCCGCGCGGACGCCCAGGATGAAGTAGGCGACCTGCAGGGTGGCGTTGAGCAGGGCCGAGCCTTCACGCATCTCGTCGTTGCCGGCGAACAGGTCGCGAGCACCCTCGAAGTGGGGGAAGACCTTGCCGAGCTCGTCGTGGAAGTCGGTGTCGGCGGCCAGCACGGCGACCAGGGGAGCGGTCGACGTCTTCGCCTTGTTGTTGCCGCCCATCAGCTCGACCAGCCGGCCGCGCGCCTCGGGGGTCCGCACGAGGACGATCCGCAGCGGCTGGTTGTTCATCGAGGTGGGAGCCCACTTCACGAGGTCGTAGATGGCGCGCACCTGGTCCTCGGTCACGGGCTCGTCGGTGAAGGCGTTGGCGGTGCGGGCATCGCGGAACAGCAGGTCCTGAGCCTCGGGGGAGAGTTCGAGGTGGTCGACGAACTGGGCCTCGAGCTCGGTCAGGGAGTCATGGGTCTGGGTCATGGTCGTTGAACACTCAATTTCATGGTTGCATTCCTCAACCATGAAAGCGCAGGTCAGGCAGCAGGAAAGCAGTGAGCAGGCAGCAGGAAGCGGCCCGTTCGGCGCTCACGATCCCGCGGGTCAGGCGTCGCGGTGCACCTTGTGCGGAGCGGCCTGGATGCGGGGCTTGATGACGAGCAGGTCGATGTTCACGTGGGCCGGGCGTCCGACCATCCAGCCGATCGCCTCGGCGATGTCCTGGGCCACCAGGGGGTCCGACACCCCCGCATAGACCGCGTCGGCCCGCGCCTGGTCCCCGCCGAACCGCGTCAGGGCGAACTCCTCCGTGCGCACCATCCCGGGTGCGATCTCCTCGACCCGGACCGGCTGGTCGACGAGCTCGAGCCGCAGCGTCTGGGTCAGGGCCGCAACCGCGTGCTTGGCGGCGACGTAACCCGAACCGCCCTCGTACGCCACGTGTCCGGCGATCGACCCGACGTTGACGATGGTCCCGGCGCCCGAGGCGATCAGGGCCGGCAGGAGCGCCTGGGTGACCTGAAGGGTGCCGATCACGTTGGACTCGAACATCCCGCGCCAGTCGGCGACCTCGGTGTCGGCGGCCGGGGCGAGCCCGAGCGCGCCACCCGCGTTGTTGACCAGCACGTCCAGGCGGTCGCCGACCTCCGCCGCCAGCCGCGCCACGTCGTCGGCCGACGTCACGTCGCAGACCACCGCGCGGCCGCCGATCTCGGACGCCAGCGCCTCGATCCGGTCGCGACGACGGGCCGCGCACACCACCTCGAACCCGTCCGCCGCCAGCTGCCGAGCGGTCGCCTCACCGATGCCGCTGCTGGCCCCGGTCACGACTGCGAGCTTGCTCATGCCGCACCTCCGGCGGGTCGAACTGCTGTGGGGTCGACGGCGATCCACGTCGCCTCGGCCTGCGCGAGCAGGCTTCCGTCCGCGGCATACAGGGCAGTCCCGCTCAGGTACTTGCGGCCCTCGCCGCCGCGCTGCCACGCCATGACCACGTACTCGTCGCCGGGGTTCGGCAGGGTCGACACCTGGGCGGTCATCGTGCCGAGCACCATCGGTCGGCCGGCGATCCCCGAGGCCCAGCCGCCGGGGCAGTCCAGCGCCGCCCACACCGTCTCGAGGTCGACGTCCGCGCCGGGGCGCCAGGCGGCGGCATACTCACCGTCGCCGCCCGCGACCCGAGCGGGCTGGAGCCGCAGGCCGTCGCCGGCCGCGCGACCCGTGCCGCACGAGAAACAGGTGGGGAACGGGTGGGCGACCAGTCCTTCATAGCCCTCGCCCGCCGTCGTGGCCTCGGCGAACGACACAGCAGCCGGTATGCCGCCCGCGTCCAGTTCCGCGGTCGTCGTCGCCTCCACGACGGGGTGCTCGCCGTCGTGGACCTCGAGCGTGCGGTGGCCCCCCATCGAACCCGTCTGCACCGTCAGCTCCCGATCGAGCGGGGGAGGGGTGCGCAGGCGCACGGTGACGGCTTCGTCGGGGCCGGGTTGGAGCAGGGCAGCCGCGTGCCCGCTGACCCAGCCTCCGTTGCCTGACTCGGGTGGGCCGCAGAAGCGGGCGGGCACGACGAATCTCATGGGCCCGAACCTACTCGTGGGGTCCCTGGGCGTGAGAAGTCAGGGGCGTCCGTCGTCGGAGCGCGTCAGAATGGCCGGGATGTCCGCACCCAAGCCACCCAAGCCACCCAAGCCTCGACCCGAGCTCGACACCGAGACCGCCTTCAGCCTGCGCGCGATCGCGGTGCCGGCCTACGGTCCCACCATCATCGTGGCGATCGGCAGCGGCGCGGTCGTCCCGATCGTCACGCTGAGTGCCCTCGACCTCGGGGCGACCCCGGCGATCGCCGCACTCACGGCCGGGCTGGCCCTGGTCGCCGAGCTCTTCTTCGCGGTGCCGGCCGGCGCGCTCGTCCACCGGGTCGGGGAGCGACGGGCGCTGCTGTGGGCGAGCGCGGTGGACGCGGTGGCGGCCTTCGTGGCACTGACCGCCCCGTCGCTCGGCGTGCTCATGGTGACGGTGTTCGCGATGGGGTTCACGTCGTCCGTGTTCCTGGTCGCACGGCAGGCCTACCTCATCGACGCGGTGCCGGTCTCCATGCGCGCTCGAGCCCTGTCGACCCTCGGCGGGGTGAACCGGATCGGGATGTTCATCGGGCCGTTCATCGGGGCGCCGATCATCCACCTGTGGGGGCCGCGCGCCGGGTTCGCGGTCGCGGTGGGGGCCGGCCTCGGGGCGGCGGCGCTGGTGTGGCTGGGTCCGGACCTCACGGCGGCGCACGAGGCGCAGGCCAGGGAGCTGCGCGACCGAGCGTCCGCCGGCGGAACTTCCACCGGCGGAACTCCCACCGGCACCGCAGCGGTGCTCTGGGACCACCGCAGGGTCTACCTGACCATCGGCCTGGGAGTCATGGTCATCGGCGCCGCACGCTCGGCCCGGCTCGTCCTGCTCCCGCTCTGGGCTGCGCACGTCGGCCTGTCCGCCAGCACCACGGCCGTCATCTTCGGCATCGTCGCCGGTGTCGAGATGCTGCTGTTCTACCCGGCAGGGTCGGTGATGGACCGGTTCGGCCGGATCTGGGTGGCCGTGCCGTGCGTCGTGCTGCTCGGGATCGGGATGATCGCCCTGCCCCTGACGCACAGCGCGCTGGCCGTCACGGCGGTCGCCCTCGTCGCCGCCGTGGGCAACGGCCTGGGATCGGGCATCGTGATGACCCTCGGCGCCGACAGCGCGCCGGAGGTCGGGCGGTCGCAGTTCCTGGGTGGCTGGCGCTTCGTGTCCGTCCTGGGCATGAGCGGGTCGCCGGCGCTGATCAGCCTCGTCACGGCGCAGGCGGGACTGGCGGCAGCCTGCCTCACCCTCGGCGGGCTGGCACTGGTCGGGACCGGCTGGCTGGGTTACTGGGTGCCGCGCTACGACCCGGTGCGCGGCGGCGCATCCCGCTGACGGCCGCAGGTGAGAGGCTTAGGCCTGTGACCGACCTGATCGACACCACCGAGATGTACCTCAAGACGATCTTCGAGCTCGAGGAAGAGGGCATCACGCCCCTGCGCGCTCGCATCGCCGAGCGTCTCGGGCACTCCGGGCCGACCGTCTCCCAGACCGTCGCGCGGATGGAGCGCGACGGTCTGCTCAGCCTGGCCGGCGACCGCCACCTCGAGCTGTCCGACCACGGCCGGCTTCTCGCCACCCGGGTCATGCGCAAGCACCGGCTGGCCGAGCGCCTCCTGGTCGACGTCATCGGCCTGGAGTGGGAGTACGTCCACGACGAGGCCTGCCGCTGGGAGCACGTGATGTCCGAGCGGGTCGAGCGCAAGATCCTCGCGATGCTCAAGGACCACCACGACTCGCCGTACGGCAACCCCATCCCCGGCCTCGACGAGCTGGGTGAGGAGGAACCGACCGAGGACTTCCGCTTCGGGCTGCGCACCCTGACCGAGCTGGCCGGCGACTCTCCCGAGACGGTCCTTGTTCGCCGCATCGGCGAGCCGGTCCAGGTCGACCACGAGGCGCTGAGCCTGCTCACCGTCGCGCGCCTGCTGCCCGGCGAGCGCGTGCGGGTGCACCGCGCCGACGGCCGCGTGGTGGCGGTCCGCGAGGGCGCGCCGGAGTCCACCGGTGTCTCGCTGCCCGACGAGGTGGCCCAGCACGTGTTTGGTGCGCTCATCTGAGCGCTTCGGCGTGTCCGGTCTTTGGTCAGTTCCGCGGTTCGTGAGCACGAGGGCGCAGGCGGACCAGACGTGGGCTTGGACTTTCTTGGGGCTGCCGTGACCTCAATGTGACATTCCCAGGCGGCTTGTGTACGGTGGCTGCGGTTCACTCGCCCCCTGGGTGGACCGGCTCGATGTGGAACGCCTAGTCCTGTCACCACGCCCGAGTCATCAGTACAAACCGCTTGGCAGGAGCGGGGGACCCAACTTTGGGCCTTCTCTTCACGAGATGGTCCTTGGGGTTAAGTCTCCACGCACGCGCCCGCAAGGTCGGGCGACAACCGTGGAGGCCGGGTGATCTACCTCCACCCGAACCCGACAGCTCACCTCGTAGGCGCCGGAGGTTCATCCATCGTGGCTTCACACAGTTCTGGCCGCCACCGCGCGCCGGGTCGCTTCAATCCCGTTTCCGAGTTGTCGGACATCGTGGCCAGCGCCGCGCAGCCCGCAGTCAAGACCTCTGCGGTCATCGCCGCTTCCGGTGGTCTCGTCGCCTCGTTCGCCCTTCCCGCCTCTGCCGCCTCGGCCAGCCCGTCCTCGGTGGCCAAGAGCGCCACTGTCACCGCGCCCGTCGCGGTGCAGGCGCCCGAGACCGCARCCCCGACGGCGACCAACACCTTCGGTGTCATCGGCTTCAAGGCGACCGCCAAGCCCAAGCCCGTCGTCGTGCCTGTCGCGGCGGCCCGCACGAGCGACCGCACCGCGAGCCGCTCGACGGCCCGCAAGGACTTCACCAGCCTGAAGCCGGCTGCCGGTGGCGTGCTCGGCATCGCGGCCCAGTACGAAGGCCTGATGTACTCCTACGGCGGCACCAGCCCGTCGACCGGCTTCGACTGCTCCGGCTTCACGCAGTACGTCTTCGGCAAGGTCGGCATCAGCCTGCCGCGCACCGCCGACGCCCAGCGCGCAGCCACCACCCGCGTCTCGAACCCGCAGCCGGGTGACCTCGTGTTCTTCGGCAGCCCCGCCTACCACGTGGGCATCTACGCCGGGAACGGCAAGATGTGGGACTCCCCGCGCAGCGGCCAGGCCGTCGCGCTGCGTTCCATCTGGTCCTCGAACGTCACCTACGGTCGCCCCTGACCTGAGGTTGGCCACAGCGCCAAGCCACGGTCCGCAGGCCCCCTCCCGCTTCGGCGGGTGGGGGCCCGCGGCGTTCCGTCCCCACCTGGTCCCCACCAGTCGCCACCCGTCCAACCCAGTCCCGCCCAGTCCCCGCCCAGTTCGAGGTATGCCGCGGGGCCACTCCGCACGGGGCCGTCCGTGCGGCATCCCTCGGGTTGCGCGGTCGTGTGAGGATGGACGGATGAACGACGCACACCCCACCAACGCCCTCCACCCCCACGCCGTGGAGATCGATGTCTGGGCGGACGTGGTCTGCCCGTGGTGCTACATCGGCAAGCGACGGCTGGAGATGGCGATCGCCGAGAGTGCGCACCCGGCCGAGGTCACCGTGACCTACCACGCCTTCGAGCTCGACCACCACGTCACGCACGGCGAGGGGGAGACGGTGCTCGAGTGGTTGGCGAAGCGCTACGGCACCGACCTGGCAGGGGCTCGTGAGATCGCCGAGCGACCTGCCGTGATGGGGCGTCCCGACGGGGTGGAGATCGTCGTCGACAAGCAGCTGCGAGCGAACTCGTTCGACGCGCACCGCCTGATAGCGCTCGGCCTGGCCCAGGGTGGCCCGGCGCTGCAGGCTGCGGTGCTCGAACGCTTCTACAGCGCCCACTTCACCGAGGGCAAGCAGATCGACGACATCGAGACCCTGCAGCGCCTCGGCGCCGAGGCGGGGCTCGACGGGCGTCGGGTGTCGGCGGTGCTGGCAAGTGACCTATTCGCCGACCACGTGCGCGCCGACGAGGAGGCTGCCACCGACATCGGTGTCTCCGGGGTGCCGTTCTTCATGGCCAACCGGCGGGTGGCCCTCTCCGGCGCCCACTCGCCCGAAGTCATCGGCCAGCTGATCGAAGCCGCTCTCAACGGCGACCACGAGGCGATGAGCGCCGGGGCCTGACGAGGCGGGCGGTCCCGCTCAGTCGGCGAGGGCTGCCTCGAAGGCGGCGAGCGTCGGTCGACTGAACAGCACGAACCGCACGAGCTCGATCCCGTCCGCATCGATCCCCTCGCCAGCGGTCAGCTCAGCGCGCACGACGTCGACCGCGATCCGCGCCACCTCCATCGGGTCCCAGCCGTAGACACCTGCGCTGACCGCCGGGAACGCGATGCTGCGGGCACCCACCTCACGGGCGACCTCGAGGCTGCGGCTGAAGCAGGACGCCAGCAGCGCCGGGTCGGTCTGCCCGCGATGCCGGTTCGGGCCGACCGTGTGGATCACCCATCGGGCGGGCAGGTCGCCCGCGGTCGTCGCCACGGCGTCCCCCACGTCGAGCCCGCCCCGGTGGGTGGTGTTGCGCACCCGCCGACATGCTTCGAGCAGTCGTGGCCCCGCCGCCGCGTGGATCGCGCCGTCTACCCCACCCCCGCCGAGCAGCATCGAGTTCGCGGCGTTGACGATGGCGTCGACCCGCTCGGTCGTGATGTCGCCCAGGACGGCTTCGATGGTGACCACCCACCCACGGTATGCCGCGGGCCACCAGCCTGACGGCAGGGTGCGCCTAGGGGTTGACCGCGAGGAAGACGAACGCGGCGAGCAGCACGAGGTGGACCCCACCTTGCAGCCGCGTCGCGCGACCGGGCACCACGGTGAGCACACTCACGACCACGGTCAGGGCCAGCAGCACCATCTGGGTCGGGCCGAGGCCCAGGACGAGCGGACCGTCGAGCCAGATCGAGGCGATCGCGATGGCCGGGATGGTCAGCCCGATGCTGGCCATGGCCGATCCGAGCGCGAGGTTGAGGCTGGTCTGGATGCGGTTGCCGCGGGCGGCGCGGGCGGCTGCGAGGGTTTCGGGCAGCAGCACCAGCAGTGCGATGACGACGCCGACGAACGACTGCGGGAAGCCTGCCGCCGCCACGGCCGACTCGATGGCCGGGGACTCCACCTTGGCCAGGCCGACGACCGCGACCAGCGACACGAGCAGCAGCCCGAGACTCTGCAGGGTCTCGCGGTCGCTGGGCGGGTCGGCGTGCTCGTCCTCGAGC
This sequence comes from Pedococcus sp. P2_D9, assembly GCF_056404275.1. Lineage (NCBI taxonomy): Bacteria > Bacillati > Actinomycetota > Actinomycetes > Micrococcales > Intrasporangiaceae > Pedococcus > Pedococcus sp. P2_D9. The sequence continues at coordinate 69,239 of NZ_JBFUEI010000008.1, read as the reverse complement.
GGCTTGCCGTCGTGGGCCACCGGCAGGAAGAAGTCGCGGTGCCGTCTCGTTTGCGTCGACACGAACATCCCGTAGAGCGCGAGCGAGATCACCGCAGCGAAGGCGAGCTGAGAGCTGGAGAACTCCGGACCGGGCGCGCTCGTCGTGAACGTCGGCACCACCATCGTCATGACGGCCAGCGTGGTCAAGGTGGCCAGGGCGGCCCCGGTGCCCTCGGCGTTGAACGAGATGAGCCGGTACTTCACCGCACCGAGGAACAGCGACAGCCCGACGATGCCGTTGCACGTGATCATGACCGCGGCGAAGACGGTGTCGCGGGCCAGCGACTCGGTGTCCTTGCCGCCACTGATCATCAGCGTGACGATCAGCGCCACCTCGATGATTGTGACGGCCACGGCCAGGACGAGCGATCCGAACGGTTCGCCGACGCGGTGGGCGACGACCTCTGCGTGGTGAATCGCTGCCAGGACGGCGGCAGCGAGGGCCACTGCGACGACCAGGACGGGCAGGGTGCCGAGGTGTCGGCCCCACGTGAGCACGAGGGCGAGGATGGCTGTCAGCGGCGCGAGGGTGGTCCAGGTCAGAAAGCTGCTCAGTGATTCGGTCCTGGTCGTTGTCGCGGCCATGCCCCATTCTCACAGGTGAGCGGCGCCGACTCCCAATCGCCGGCTCCCCATCGCCGACTCCCGATCGCCGAGTCGCAGTCGCTACGGTCGACCCATGACCTTCTCGATCGTCGGCCAGGTGGGTGAGGGCTTCGGCGTGGCCGTCGCGAGCAAGTTCCCCTTCGTCGGGGCAGTCGTCCCGCAGGCCCGCCTGGGCGTCGGAGCGGTGGCGACGCAGGCGATGGCCAGGGTGGGTTACCGGGCCGTGGCGTTGGACGCGCTCGCCGGTGGGGCGTCCGCCGACGAGGCCGTCGTTGCGTGCACCTCCTCCGATGCCGACCGCGCCCACCGCCAGCTCGGGGTCGTGGGTGTCGACACGCAGGCGACGTGGACGGGTGACTCGTGCATGAACTGGGCGGGCGGCGTCAGTGGTCGCGAGAGCAGCGGCGGCTATGCCATCCAGGGCAACATCCTCACCGGTCCCGACGTGGTGGCGGCAATGGAGGCCGCGTGGCTCGGATCCGCCGGCGCCTCCCTCACCGACCGCCTCGTCGAAGCGCTGTTGGCCGGCGACGCCGCGGGCGGCGACTCACGGGGTCGCCAGGGCGCTGCCCTGTATGCCGTGCTGCCGGGCGCGGGGTACGACCACTGCGGGGTCCTCGCCGACATCCGGGTCGATGACCACCCGGAGGCTCCACAGGAGCTGGCCCGGCTGTTGCGACTGAACGACCTCGTCTTCGGTGGCCCCGAGCTCGTGCTGCCCTGGCCCGACGAGTCCGACGAGTCCGGCGGGTCCGACGAGTCCGGCGGGTCCGACGGCTCCGGCTCGGGTGAGGTCAGCACGGTGGCTGACGAGGTGGGCCGAAGGCTGGCGCTGCTCGGCCACCACGGCGAGGTGACGCAGGCTCTGGCCGCCTGGGCCGGCGAAGCCAACTACGAGATGCGGCTCAGCCCCGACGGGATCGACTCCAAGGTGCTGGCCGCCCTGCGCGACGCCACCGGATCCACAGTTAGCTAGTCCTACTCTGGCTGGGCCGGGTCCACCTGGTCGGGTTCGGCGGTCCCGGTGCCGCCGCCATTGGCCTGCCGCCGGCGACGTTCGCGCTCCTCCGCCTCGAGCCGCTCGCGCTCCATCCGTTGGCGCTTGGCTTCCTTTAGCTGCGCCTCGGCGCGTTCCCGCACCTGCCGCAGGAACGCAGCGTCGTCATCCGGGTTGGTCGCGACGAACGGGCCCGGTCGCTCGTACTCCGGGTACGCCGCGCCGGTGTTGCCCTTGTAGGGCAAGCTCCGCGCCGGTCCCTGCGGTCGTCCGGCCACGAGCCAGGCCACGGCGCCGACCACCGACGTCACCAGCACGATGAAGATCCAGGTCACCTTCGGCAGGTTCCGGATCCGCGACTCATCGGTCATGATCACGTCGAAGAGGCAATAGATCCACAGCGCCGTCCCGAGGATCCCCAATCCAAGTTCTGCTCGAATCACGCCAAGAAGCGTGGCACAACGAAGCAGTCCGGATGGGCTGATTACTCAGAATCTCCGGCCTGGACCCGCCTGGACCCGCCCGACGTCAGCGCTTGAGCAGGCGGGCTTCCCAGGGGCGGAGGGGAGCTGTGGGCGACGCGGGGTCACCCAGGTTGCCGAGCAGCAGGGCCGCGCCGGACCATCGGTCGAGGTCGGTGACCGCGCCGAGGTCGAGGTCGTCCCCGGAGAAGTTGGCGAGGACCAGCAGGTCGGTGCCCGCGTGGGAGCGGGTGAAGGCGTAGAGGGCCTTGTGGTCCGGCGCGATCATCGTGAAGTCGCCGTGGGCGATGGCCGGCTCGGTGTGGCGCAGCTCGATGAGGCGTCGGTAGTGGTGGAACACCGAACCCTCATCGGCCACCGCGACGGCCGCGTTGATCTCCGTGTAGTTGGGATTCGTTGCGGCCCAAGGCTTTCCGGTCGTGAAGCCGGCGTTGGTGCTGTCGTCCCACTGCATGGGGGAGCGGGCATTGTCGCGGCTCCCGAGCCGCAGGTTGACGAGGATCTCCTCGACGTCACCCCCAGCGCCGGACGCCAACCGGAAGTAGTTGACCGACTCGATGTCGAGGAAGTCGTCGGCCGTCGCGAATGGCACGTTGGTCATGCCGAGCTCTTCGCCCTGGTAGACGTAGGGCGTGCCTCGGTGCAGGTGCAGCACAGTCCCGAGGAGCTTGGCCGAGGCGACTCGGTGTTCTGGAGCGTCGGAGCCGAACCGTGACACCGCCCGAGGCTGGTCGTGGTTGTTCCAGTAGAGCGAGTTCCAGCCGACGTCCGCGAGGCCCTCCTGCCAGCGACCGAGGGAGGTCTTGAGGTCACGCAGGTCGACCCGGCTGCGATCCCACTTGTGCGCCCCGATGTCGAGTCCCACGTGCTCGAACTGGAACACCATGTCCACCTCGTGACGCGAGGGGTCGGTGTAGAGGATCGCGTCCTCGACCGTGACCCCGGGCATCTCGCCGACGGTGAGCAGCTTCTCCGCCCGGCCCTCGAAGACGGACTTGTGCATCTCCTGGAGGAACTCGTGGATCCGGGGTCCGTTGAGGAAGTGCGGTGTGCCGTCGCCGAGCTCGGGGTAGCCGGGCAGCGGCTCCCCATCGGGCAACGACGTCACCTTCGAGATCATGTTGATGACATCCATGCGGAACCCGTCGATCCCGCGATCGAGCCACCAGCGCATCATCGTGTAGACCGCTTCGCGCACCTCCGGGTTCTCCCAGTTGAGGTCGGGCTGCTTGCGGCTGAACAGGTGCAGGTAGTACTCGCCGGTCGCCTCGTCCAGCTCCCAGGCGGGTCCGCTGAAGAACGACTCCCAGTTGTTCGGCGCTTCGCCATCGCCCGTGCGCCACCAGTACCAGTCGCGCTTCGGGTTCTCCTTGCTGGAACGGGATTCCACGAACCACGGGTGCTCGTCGGACGTGTGGTTCACGACGAGGTCCATGACGATCCGGATGCCGCGGGCGTGCGCCTGCTCGATCAGCGAGTCCACGTCGGCGAGGGTGCCGAACGTCGGGTCGATGTCCTGGTAGTCGGCGATGTCGTAGCCGTTGTCGTCCTGGGGGCTCGTGTAGATCGGGGACAGCCACACGACGTCGACACCGAGCTGCTCGAGGTAGTCGAGTCGGTTGATGATGCCCGGGACGTCACCGATGCCGTCACCGTTGGAGTCCTGGAAGCTGCGGGGATAGATCTGGTAGACGACGGCTTCGCGGAACCACTGGTCATCGGTCATGGCGTGAGTCTTTCGACCCGCACCCCCCTCGGCAAGCGCAGCACCGATCCGGACGCGCCCAGGCTCATGTCCGCTTCACGAAGGTGACTCGTTTGCGACCGGTGCCCTCGCGCAGGACGCGGTGGTGGTAGCCGCGGTCGTGGATCCGCTTGTGGTGGTAGCCGCAGAGAGGGACGGCCAGGTCGAGGTCCGTCCGTCCGCCGGTCGCCCACGGATCCTCGTGATGATGCTCGGTCCAGGCGTAGGGCCGATCGCAGTCGTCCGCGGCGCAGGTGTCGTAGGTCAGGGCGAGCGCGACCCGTTGCGCCTCGGTGAAGAATCGTTGCGACCGGCCGAGATCGAGGAGTTGGGACTCCCCGCCGAGGACCGCTGGCACGATCCCCGCGCCGCAGGCCAGTCTGCGGGCCTCGGAGGCGGAGACGTCGTGGCCGGTGTCGAGGTGAGCCGCCCCGACCGAGGCCTTGAGCTTGTCGTGGTCCAGCGTGACCAGGATCGTCGCGTTGACCTTGCCCGACAGGTGGTCGGTGGGCAGGTGCTCCAGCAGCTCGACGAACGCCCGCCCGTACTTCTGCGACCAGCCCAGCTCCTCGGCCCGAAACGCGTCCCACGTCGCCGCGGCGGTCTCGGCCGCGGTCAGGTCAGCGCCGGCCTCGAGGGCCTGGGCCTTCGCGTCCCGCGCCGCGCGCTGGGCGAACCGGCGGGGCGAGGCGAGCTGCTGGACGACCTTCTTCAGGATCTGGCCGGCCAGGGTGGGCACGGTGAAGTGCCCCGTCATGGTGCCGTCGTGGTTGTCGTGCATCGTCAGCCTGGTCGCCTCGAGGGCGCGCTCCTCCTCGGAGCGAAGGATCGAATCCTCGTGGGCGTCGACCTCGGCCTGGTTCCTTTTGGCGGCCTCGAGGGCCCGCCGCGCCTTCTTGCGCAACGCAACCGGGTCGACTCGCTTGGCCACCGCGACGAGCGACTGCTCGATCGCGACTCGCTCCGTCTCGTCGAGGCCAGCTGGCAGCTGCTCCGTCGCGCGCGCAATGACATGGGCGTGCTCGGTCGACAACTGACCCTCGCTCAGTGCCGCCTTGGTCGCGGGCAGCCCCTCGTCGAGGGCGGTCGCCAGCCGCACGTCCTTGGCTGCTGCCGCCCCGTCGCGTCGAGAACGCGCTGCCAGCCAGGCAGCCGTGCCCGTCATCCCCGCGTCCCCGGCCACGTCGGATTTGTCGACGACCGCCACCAGTGACAGCTTCATGGCCTGGAGGCGGGTCACCGCCCGCTCGAGGTCGTCGATCAGGGTCGACGCCTCTTGCCCCGAAAGCTCTTCGACACCATCGCACCGGTCCAGCACCGAGTGGAGCTGACGCACTCCATCGGCCACCGACAAAGGCGGCGACGGTTGGAGTGGGGCGATGGCCATACCTGACTCTATTCGAACACCTGTTCGAATGTCAACCAGGGTATGGCTAGGAACCTGAGTGTTGCTGAGCGCCCCGGGGCGGCTCCGCGGCAGCGGCGATCAGGTGGGTGAGGCTGTCGCGCATGGCTTCGAGCTCGCTGATGCTCATCCCGAGGCGGTCGATGATCGCGGGTGGGATGCGCTCGGCACGCTTGCGGGCGGCCGCGCCCTTCCTGGTGAGGGAGACCGCCAGGGCGCGGTCGTCGAGGGGGTCGCGGTCACGGCTGACCATGCCGCTGGCTTCGAGGCGCTTGAGCAGGGGGGAGAGCGTCGCCGGCTCCAGACTGAGTCGCTGGGCGAGGTCGCCGACCCGCAGTGGTGAGTCCTCCCAGAGGGCCAGCATGACGAGGTACTGAGGGTGGGTCAGGCCCATCGGCTCGAGTAGTGGCCGATAGAGCGCGATCACGTTGCGCGACGCGACGGCCAGGGCGAAGCAGACCTGCCGGTCGAGCTTCAGCAGGTCGACCGGCGTCGTGGGCGCGGGGGTGGCTCTGGTGGTCACGATTTCGAGTCTAGGGGACAGGGCGCTATCGTTAGTGCACAGATAGTTAGGACACTAAAGAACTGTGGAGTAAGCAATGAGCAAGGCTGACCGCGAGGGACTGTCGATGGCCTATCGGATCGCCTACCGCGTCAAGGTGATCGGCATGCACTTGTACGGGCCGGCACAGCTCGGCGAGGTGGAGGACCCGCACCGCCGGCTCGAGCGCCAGCGCGCTGCCAAGGTCGCCGCGGCCCGCCGGGCCCGCGGGCAGCGAGAGTCCAGCCGGCTCGGTCAGTAGCAACCGGTGACGGTTGCCGCGAGCATGTCGATGTTCTGGCGCATCGCGGTCATCGACGTGGGCTTTCCGTTGATGACGAACGCAAAGGCCTTGACCCGACCGTCCGTGCCGAGCGTCCAGCCACTCAGCGCTACCGCGTCGGTCAGGGTGCCGGTCTTGGCGTGGACCTTGCCGACGGCGCACTTCGAGGTCGACGCGGTGAACCGGCTGTAGGACGCCCGCAGGGTGCCCGTCTGGCCCGAGATCGGCAGGCCGGCGTTGCTGCGCAGGAGGGCGAACGGGGTCGCGTTGGCGGGTTCGAAGACGTTGGTCACGAGCCGTGCGAGCTGCAGTCCGGTGAGGCGGTCGCTGCGCGAGAGCCCGGACCCGTCATACAGGACGTTGGCGGACAGGCCCTCGCTGCGCAGCCGCGCGGTCTGCGCGGACCTCGCTGCGGTCCAGGTCTTGCCGTAGCCCAGCTTGATGCCGACCAGGCGGTGCAGCGCCTCGGCGTGCTCGTTGTCGGACTCGAGCATCATCCGCGACACGATCTGGCTGACGGTCTGCCCCGCCGAGGTGGCGAGCACCGGGCTGGTCGAGCTCGCCGTGCCCCGCCCGATCCGGGTCACGGTGAGGCCGTAGGTCTTGAGCTTGCCCGCGAACAGGGTGGCCGCGTCGATGCTGGTGTCGGAGACCTGTCGCCCGTCGACCACCAGGGCCCGCAGCCACGTGGTGTCGGCGGGGATGTACGTCGAGCGCCACCCCGTCGCCAAGGTGGGCGGGGCGAAGAGGGTGTCGTCGGCATACAGGCGGACGCGGAGCTGGCCACGCGCCTTCATGGCGGCAGCCGTGGTCTTGGCGAGGGCGGTGAGCTGGGCCGATGAGAAGGAGGGGTCGCCGGAGCCGACGAGGATGACCTGGTCTGCCTGCGGGCCGCGCCTGACCTTCGTCGTGAACCGGGCGGACGCGCCGAAGACCCGGAGGGCGTTGGTGGCCGTCACCCACTTGGCGGTCGAGGCGGGCATGTAGCCGGCGCTGCCGTTCTTGCTCCACACGACCTTGCCGCTCGCGGCGTCGATGACTGCCCCGGTGAACGACGTGCCGAAGCGTGTCGTCGTGACCCGACCCTGCAGCTTCGTCGCGATCCGGGTGTCGGCCGCGGTGTTGACGTAGGTCGTGGTCGTGGCAGACGCCACGGCGGCGTTCGCGCTGCCCGTGGTCGCCAGGACGGGCGCGACACCGAGGGCGCCGGCCAGCGCGGCGATCGTGAGTCGACGGAAGGTCACGGAGCGGGGGCGTGAAGTCATGCCGGTCCTCAGGTGAAAGTGCTGCCCCGTGGGGACGGTTGGGGCAGGTGTGACTGCGGGGGATGGGGCGAAGGTACGCCCGCCCGCGGCCCAGTGGGGACTTTGGACCGATATTCACAGCGTTTCTGCCCGTTCACCCGAGTTGGAGGTGCCCGTATGCCGTGTGGCCCGGCCGTGGCCGCGGCCCCCACGCCCGTCAGGCGTCGACGAAGAGCCGGACCGTCGTGGTCGTGCCGAGCTCGAGTCCCTCGGCCCGACGCACGGCGTCCTTCAGCGGCACGATGTAGCGGCCGTCCTTCGGCCAGAGAGAGGTCTTCCAGTTGGTCTCGCCGATCCGGACCTGGACCGGGATCATCCCCCAGCCGTAGCTCACCAGCCCGGCCGTCGCATCGAGGGCATCGCAGAAGTCCTCGGGCACGGTGACGAAGTGGAACGGCGACGGCCCCTTCCAGAACCAGATCTCACCGCTGAACTCCATCTCCATCCCGCACAGGATAGGAGCGCCGGATCGGCGAGTGCTCGCCTCGCCGCCGACGCGCGTCGGGTGAACGATCGGGGGCCAGGGCCGACAGCGACAGTCCCCTCGGCTGGACTATCCCAGGCGTAGGACCGAGACGACCACCGGCCACTCGGCCGCCGCGATGTTCGCGTGGCCTGCGATCGACGGATGACGGTGGTCCTCACCGTAGTCCTCGAGATGCATTGCCATCCGCGCCGCCGCCCCGCCGTCGGTGTGGCACTGGCTGATGCCCTCGCATGCACGAGCCAGCTGTGCCTCGTATGCCGCGAGCAGGCCAGTCACGCGCGCGACCTCTGCCTGGTTGACGGTGCGGTTTGCCGAGAAGAGATAGCAAGGCCTCGTGTCGATGAAGGCCGAGGGGGTGCTTGGCAGGGCCATGATGGCTGCCGCGTAGCCGGCTGGCCTGCCGGGGTCGCCGATCAGCAGCACGCTGGTCTGGGGCGATGCCTTGACGATCGTCTGTACGGCCCGCCGCACGGACGCGCGAAATTCGGCGTAGTGCTCTGGATCAGTTCCGTCGCAGCGCAGGTCGTTACCCACGATCTGCACGATCACCAGCGCCGGATAGGGGAGCCGCGAGAGGCCTGCAGTCGCCTGCTCGACGAGCCTCTCCGACGTAGCCGCATCTCGGGCTGAGTTGACCACGTTGCCGGTTGTCTCAGGTCTGGCTTCGAGCAGGCGCTGATAGATGCTGCGCACGGCGGGGTTGGACCCCGTGGCCCAGGAGTTGGCAGCAGTGTCCGTGCCGGGACTCGCCGGGTCCGACTGGAAGCCGGTCATCCAGGAGTGCCCGATCGCCATCACTCCAATGGGGTGGTCGGGGCGTCCCATGGCAGTGGCAGGAGGCGCGGGTGAACGGGGTGACTGGCTGGTGGATGAGGTGCCGGTTGATGGCGTCGTCGCATCGCCCGCGCAGGCCACCACTGTGGCGAGCAGCGCGATGGTCCCCGCCGCGATGCGCCACGCTCGAGCCATGTGAGCTAGCCCCCGAACCCGCCATACATGTGCGACTCGGAGTCGCGGATGGCACCGCAGCGCTCGCACTGCAGGAAGTGTTCACCTTCCTTGCGGTGCTTCCCCACCCACTGATGTCTGGTCAGCTTGCAGATCACCTTCGCGAGCTTCACCCCCACGAGTGTTCTCCTGTGAAGGCTCCTTGTCACGGTGCGGGCAGCTCCCTGGGCGTTGGGGGGAGAAGCCTACGCGGCAAGGCAGCGACGTTGTGTCACGTCCGGCACAGACGTCGCGGATTCCCATGAGCACCATGGAGCCATGAGCACCACAGAGCATGGGCGCGTGGTGCCCGCCCAGCCCTTACGGATGGGTCGGCGTAATCCCCGAACAGCGGCCTGGGAACCGCGTACATTGGCCGTTCGTCAACAAGGACAGCGAGCCGGGCCCATCGGCACTGCGGAGGAGACGAACCGTCATGACCGACACACAGCCAGGACCGCTCCAGCCCCCGGCCACGCAGGCAGCCACCCTGACGTTGACCGCGCCCACGGCGCCGGCGCCGGTCCAGGCCACGGCCGCCCCCAGGATGGCCCCGGCCATCGACGCCGCAGCCCTGCCCGCCCTCGACGCCAAGGTCGACGCCTACCTCGAGGCGCTGCTGTCCGAGGCTCCCAGGTCGCCCGGGTTCGCGGCCAAGTCGGCGGACGTGCGCACGATGGGCGACGGCGACATCCGCCAGGCCGCCGAGACCTCGAACCGCCTCCTCAAGGCCCCGGTGAAGGCGCTCCAGGAGGGCGCGCTCGCGGAGGGCTCCACGGTCGGCGCGACGCTGCTCGAGCTGCGCCGGACGATCGAGGACCTCGACCCCAAGGAGGCGACCGGTGCCCGCAAGCTCTTGGGCATGGTCCCCTTCGGCGACAAGGTCGCGGACTACTTCCGCAAGTACCAGTCGGCGCAGAGCCACCTCGACGGCATCCTCCACGCCCTGCGCGACGGCCAGGACGAGCTGGGCAAGGACAACGCCGCCCTCAACCTCGAGAAGCAGCTGCTGTGGGACTCCATGGCAAGGCTCAACCAGTACGTCTACGTCGCAGAACGGCTCGACGCACACCTCGCCGCCCGCATCGCCGACCTCGAGGCGACCGACCCCGACAAGGCCACCGCCCTGCGCGAGGACGTCCTCTTCTATGTCCGCCAGAAGCACCAGGACCTGCTCACCCAGCTGGCCGTCTCGATCCAGAACTTCCTGGCCATCGACGTCGTCATCAAGAACAACGTCGAGCTGATCAAAGGGGTCGACCGGGCCTCGACGACCACCGTCTCTGCGCTGCGGACCGCCGTCATCGTGGCCCAGGCCCTCAGCAACCAGAAGCTCGTCCTCGAACAGATCTCGGCCCTCAACACCACGACGTCCGGCATGATCGAGCGCACCAGCGAGATGCTGCGCGACAACTCCGTGCGCATCCAGGAGCAGGCCGCCTCCGCCACCATCGGACTGCCCCAGCTCCAGGCGGCGTTCCAGAACATCTACGCCACCATGGACGCCATCGACAGCTTCAAGGTGCAGGCCCTGGACACGATGGCCGCGACCATCGGCACGCTCGAGACCGAGGTCGGCAAGTCGCGGTCCTACCTCGACCGGGTCGAACGCCAGGACCAACAGGTGGCTCACGGATCGCTGGACCTGGGCAATTCGGTGGCTGCCGGACGCTGAGGGGTGGCGTGGGGGATAGTGAGCACATGTCGGGTGGGTTCTGGGATCGCCTCCTGCGCCGGCCGCAACAGCCGGTCGGCGAAGTGGGCTTCCGCGTACCCGCGGTGCCTACCAGCGACGACCTCTTTGGCGCCCTCGACCGCGTCGAGGCGATGGTGGCGGGCGGCGCCGTTCCCGCGCCGGTCGCCTCACGGGTCAGACGGGTCGACCGGGTCGTGCGTGACACCATTCCGCGGCTGTCCAGCCTCGGCGCGGGGAGTCCTCAGGCGTACTCCGTGATGGCCACTGCGACCGACTACCTCCCCGAGGCGGTCGGTGGCTACCTGCGCCTCCCGCGGCAGTTCGCCGACAGCCGTCCCGTCGACCGCGGCAAGTCCTCGCTCATGGTGCTCATCGACCAGCTCGACCTGCTCGCCTCGACGATGGACAAGGTCTACGACGCGGTATGCCGCGACGACGCCGCCGCGCTCGTGGCCCACGGGCGGTTCCTCGCGGAGAAGTTCGGGACCGCCTCGTCGGGTGGGTCCCTCAACGTGGACGCCACCCCCCTGCCCGCCATGCCGGCCACGCCCGCGGCGCCGGTCATGGTGGACCGGCCAGACCTCCCCGCTGCGAAGCCGCCGGACGAGGACACCGGCAGCTTCGAACGCCTCCAGCCGCCCGCCGGACGGGATGCCTCATGAGCGCAGCCAGCCTGGTCGAGGCCGTCGACGTCGCGGCCGCGCTGGCCTCGAGCGCGGGGTTGGACCCGGACTCCGCGCGGTCCGAGGCGCTCAGCCTCGCGGCGGCGGTGGCCGAGTCGGCTCCGGGTGCGGCCTCGGACTGGGCGCGGGCCCTCGGCCAGGCCACCACGCAGGACTTCTTCGACGCGGCGAGCCGGGGCCGTCGCTGGCGCGAGTCGCCGACGGCGTCGCTGAGCACCCTTGTCGCGCAAGGGTCTTCGTCAGCCCGGGCCTACGCCGAGGCCCTCGCCGAGGTGGCCTCCGCGGCGTGCCAGCTCGGCGAGCCGACGATGCGCGTCATCGGCAACGCCTCCGTCGCGGCCGCCGCCCAGCTCTCGGCGGTGCCCGGTGGCGCCCCCACGACCGCGCCGCCCGGCGGCGCGACCTACGCCCCGACGACAGTCGCGACGCCCTCGGAGGCGACGGCGACGCGGCATACGGAACCGCAGTCGTTTGCCCCACCCGCGGCGCCTGCCACGCCCGCCCAGACCGCGCCCGTGGGAGCCCCGGCCGTGCCCAACACGCAGGCCACCCCCGCGCCGGCCCGGAGCCTCGACGAGCTGCTGGCAGAGCTCGACGCGCTGGTCGGCCTGAAGCGGGTCAAGCGCGAGGTCCACCGTCAGGTGGCCGTGCTGCGCATCGAGCGCCTGCGCACCGACGCAGGCCTGAAGAGTCCCTCCATCACCAGGCACCTGGTGTTCACCGGCAACCCCGGCACCGGCAAGACGACGGTGGCGCGACTGGTGGGCGGCATCTACCAGGCGCTGGGCCTGCTGTCCCGCGGCCAGCTCGTCGAGGTCGACCGGTCCGAGCTCGTCGCCGGCTACCTCGGCCAGACCGCCACCAAGACCGCCGAGGTCGTCGAGTCCGCGGCGGGTGGGGTGCTGTTCATCGACGAGGCCTACAGCCTCACCGGTGCCGGGCCCCAGGGCGACCAGTACGGCCAGGAGGCGGTCGACACCCTCGTCAAGGAGATGGAGGACCGGCGCGACGACCTCGTCGTCATCGTCGCCGGCTACCCGGCGCCGATGGAGGCGTTCATCGACGCGAACCCCGGGCTGGCCAGCCGGTTCCGCACGACCATCGAGTTCGAGGACTACAGCGACGACGAGCTGGTGGAGATCCTCGTGAAGCTCGCGCGGGGTGCCGACTACGAGCTGCTGCCCGAGGCCACCGAGCGGTTCCGCGAGGTGCTCGGCCGCACTCCCCGCGGGAGCAGCTTCGGCAACGGCAGGTTCGCGCGCAACGCCCTCGAGGCGGCCATCGGCGCGCACGCCTGGAGGCTGCGCGAAGTCGACGCCCCGTCCCTCGACCAGCTCAGACAGCTCGTGGCGCGCGACTTCGACGAGGAGCCTCTCGAGGACGGATCCGCCGGCGGTCCATCGGCGTCAGAGCCTGTGCTGACCCCTGCGGATCCGGGACCCCGTGACCGCCCCCTTGGAGGTATGCCGTGACGACCCCCGCGACCGCGACTGCGGCGACGCCTGCCCCCGTGAGCACCGCTCCCGTGCCCGGTGCCCGCGCCACCTCCAGCCCGGCTCCCGGTTCCGCCCCGGGTCCCGCCACCGGTCCCGCCGCCGGTTCCGACCCCGGATCCGCCACCCCGGCCGGGCTCGCCGGACGGGCCTCCGCGCTGCTCGTGCGGCTCCGCGCGAGCCTGGAGGAGACCCCCGGTCGGATGCGTTGGCTGGCCGCGCTGGGCGTGGCAGCTGCTCTGGCCTTCGGGCTCGCCGGCGGGCAGGCCTTCCGGTCCGCCAGCGGTGCCCTCGAGAGGGCCGGGGCCAACACCGACCAGCTCGTGCGGATCCAGGCCATCCAGACCAACCTGGTCCAGGCCGACGCCGACGCCACCAACGCCTTCCTCGTCGGAGGGCTGGAACCGCCCGCCCAGCGCGCCGACTACCTCAGGGCTGTCGGGTCCGCCACCGAGCTGATCGCCGAGGCGGCGCAGCACCAGCCGGCCGACGGTCCGGCCCTGGGCGCCCTGAACCAGTCGCTGGTCGCCTACGCCAGCCAGATCGAGCGCGCCCGGGCCAACAACCGCCAGGCGCTGCCGGTGGGCGCGCAGTACCTCAGGGACGCCAGTGCCAACCTGCGAGCCGACGCGCGGCCGATCCTGAAGAACCTCGTCGACGCCAACGACAAGCGGGTCGACGCCGAGTTCGACAACGCCGGACGGGCAGCCCTGTGGCTGGTCATCGTCGGGCTGCTCGCCCTGGTGGTCCTGGCGCTCGAGCTGGTCTGGCTGGCTCGCCGGACCAGGCGCTACCTCAACGTCCCGCTCGCGGCCAGCGCCGTCCTGGTCCTGGTCGCCCTCGTGGTCGGCGTCGTGGCACTCACGGCAGTGGCACGCTCCGTCGACACGGTGCGGACCGGGGTCTATGCCGCGACGCTCTCGACCGCGAAGGCCCGGATCGCCGCCTTCGACGCCAAGTCGAACGAGAGCCTCACGCTCATCGCCCGTGGTTCCGGCGATGCCTTCGAGAAGGCCTGGAAGGACTCCGATGCCGCGGTGCGGACCGAGCTCTCACACCTCGCGGGCAACCCTGCGTACGCCGGGTCGGGCGCCCTGCCGTGGCCCGGGTACGTGAGCGTGCACCGGCAGATCCGCACCCTCGACGCCAAGGGGGACTGGGACGGTGCCGTGAAGCTCGCCACCGGGACCGGGGCCAAGGCAGGCAACGGGTCCTTCGCCCAGTTCGACACCGCGTCGGCGCGGCAACTGTCCAGCCTCAACGCCGAGGTCGCCTCGCGCCTCGACGGGGCCGGCGCCTGGCTCCCGGTGGGCGGCGCGCTGGGTGTCCTGGCCGGGCTGCTGGCCGCGGCCCTGGCCTGGCGGGGCTTCTCGCTCCGGCTGGAGGAGTACCGATGAGCCGCCTGCGCGCAGCGGCGCTGGCCACCGTCACGGTGGTGACGTGCCTGGCGGTGGCATCGTGCTCCAACGCGGGCGCCTACGAGCAGACGCCGATACCGAAGAACCACGTCAGCGCCACCACGACTCCGACAACGCCCCCCACCACGACGACGCCGACGCCGACGAACCCCGACGTCGTGGCCGCCAACTGTCTGCCGTCCTACGCCCCGCCGGCGACGCTTCCGAGCCCCGGACAGATGCCCGCGGGCAGCACGATGGCCCGGATCCAGGCTCGCGGTCGCCTGATCGCCGGGGTCTCGGCCGACACCCTGCTGCTCGGCTCGCGTGACCCCGTCACGGGCAAGATCGTGGGCTTCGACATCGACATGCTGCACGCGGTCTCGCAGGCGATCTTCGGCAACCCCGACAAGATCGAGTTCCGTGTCATCACCTCGGGGCAGCGTCTGCCGGTGCTCGAGGCTGGCACTGTGGACATCGTGGCCCGCAACATGACCATCACCTGTGTCCGCTGGAAGACGATCGCGTTCTCCAGCGAGTACTACCGGTCCGGACAGAACGTGCTGGTCCGCCGAGGGGACACGTCCAAGAACGGTGGCCCCATCACCGGCATGGCCGACCTGGTCGGCAAGAAGGTGTGCGCACCCAACGCCACCACGAGCATGGACAAGCTCCGGACCTTCACCGGCGTCGTGCCCGTCGGCGCGGACACCCACACCGGCTGCCTGGTGCTGTTCCAGGAGGGCAAGGTCGACGCCATCATCGGTGACGCCACGGTGCTGGCGGGTCTCGTGGCCCAGGACCCTTACGCCCTCGTCGTCAAGGGCCCCACCTTCACCGCCGAGCCGTACGGTCTGGGGTTCAACGCGGCGAACGTCGACTTCGTGGCGTTCGTCAACGGTGTGCTGGCGCAGATGCGGGCGGACGGCCGGTGGACCAAGAGCTACAACTCCTGGCTGGCCCCGGCGCTGGGCCCGGCGCCGATCCCGGTCGCTGTGTACGGACGGACCCGGTGACTGCCACCATGGCCAGCGCCTCGGCTCCCGTCGCACCGGGACGGCTCGGCACGCCCCTGGTTGCCCTGGAGGCCCTGCGCTACCTCGAGGCGCTGGGCGCCTGGCGGGACCAGCGCAAAGCCGAGCTCGACCTGCTCGACGAGGCTGCGCTCGAGGCTCCGGACCAGTCAGCCTTCACGGGCGACCTGCTGCTCTCGATGGCCCTCTGGAAGTCGGTCTCCGACCGCTACGACCTGCTCACGGCCACCTGGGACTCGGGGCGCGCGGGCCCGACGGAGCTGGAGCGACTCTCCACTCTCGTCTGGGGCAGGGTCGACGCCACCCTCGCGGTCTCGCTGCCCGAGGCGTGCCGCCTCTCGGATGCGCTGGCCACCTCGTTGCGCGCCCGGCTGGGCCTCGACACGTCGCAGGCCGACGTCACCACCCGGCTCCGTGAGCTGCGCGCCGCGGTCGAGCGCATCAGGGACCTCGTCGACGGCGCGCCCTCCTCCACCGACGCAACGGAGTCGTCCACGTCACCCACCACGTCATCCACCGCGTCGACGCTGGCGCGGCTCTCGGCGCGCGTCGACGACCTCGGCGCCCGCTTCCAGCGCGGTGCGGACGTCGGGGGCCTGCTGGGTCCCCTGGAGCACGACGCCGCTCGCGCCGAGCGTGACCTCATCGTCGCGGCCTCGCGGCGCGCGGCCGACTCCCGTGACGCAGCCCGGGCCCAGGCCCTCCGTGCCGAGCTCGAGGCCCAGGGCGCCGCACTGCGTGACCTCGCGGCCCGGTGCGTCGCCGAGGTGGTGTCGCCCCCTCGGTTCGCCGTGCCCGACGTGTCCACCCTGGGGCCCGTGCCGAGCGGCCCCGCGGCCGTCGACGCCTACCTGGTGCGCCTGGACAAGGTCCGTCGCGCCATGACCGTCGCGCAGGACGCGTATGCCGCGGCGTTGTCCGAGCGCGACGAGCTGCGCGGGCGCCTCGGGGCGTATGCCGCGAAGGCTGCGGCTCTCGCCGCCTCACCGTCGGACGCAAGGGTCGACGCGGGGCGGGCGCGAGACCTGGAGGAGCTCGAGACCCGCGCCCTCGAGGTGCTGGACCAGACCCCGGCCGACCTGGCGCGCGCGAGAGCCCTCGTCGCGGCATACCAGGCCTATCTCGGGGCCGCGCTGGGCAGCGCCCAGAGCACGCCACGCCAGACCGGCCGGCCCGGTTCAGGAGCAGCATCATGACCACGACCGTCGCGTGCACCCAGCCGGGCTGCACCGGAACGATTCTCGACGGGTACTGCGACGTGTGCGGCTCACCGGGCGCCACTGCTGCCGCGTCCCCGGACATGTCGGTGCCGACGGCGCCGGCCGGCATCGACCAGACCCCGTCCATGGTGTCGCGGGCCTCCAACCGACTCGCCTCCACGGCCCTGGGGTCGGCCCGAAACGCCAGTGGTAGCAAGGTCACCCGCCGGCTGGGCACGTCCTCACAGCGACTGCGCGGGGCCCGGCTCGGGGCAGGGCTGACCTCGATCCCACCCGTGCCGACGGTCGACGCGGCCAAGGCGGTGCTGGCGGACCCGATGGTTCCGGAGGAGCGGCGGACATGCCCGTCGTGCGGGTCTCCCGTCGGCCGGTCCCGGGACGGCCGCCCCGGCCGCACCGAGGGTTTCTGCCCCACGTGCCGCAACCCGTTCTCCTTCACCCCCAAGCTGCACGAGGGCGACGTCGTCGGTGGACAGTACGTCGTCGCCGGCGCGATCGCCCACGGCGGACTGGGCTGGATCTATGCCGCGCGCGACCGCAACGTGTCCGACCGCTGGGTCGTGCTCAAGGGCCTGCTGAACTCGGGCGACCCCGACGCGCTGGCCGCGGCCATCGCCGAACGCCAGTTCCTGGCCCAGGTCGAGCACCCGCTCATCGTCGAGATCTACAACTTCGTGTCGCACGAGGGCGCGGGCTACATCGTCATGGAGTACGTCGGCGGCACCTCGCTCAAGCAGCTGCTCAAGGACCGGATGAAGAAGGCGGGCGGCACCTACAGCCCCCTGCCGGTGGACCAGGCGATCGCCTTCGTCATCGAGGTGCTCCCGGCCTTCCAGTACCTCCACGACCTCAACCTCGTCTACTGCGACTTCAAGCCCGACAACGTGATCCAGGTCGGCGATGCCGTCAAGCTCATCGACCTCGGTGGGGTGCGGCGGCTCGACGACGTCGACTCGGCGATCTACGGCACGACCGGCTACCAGGCGCCGGAGGTGCCACAGGTCGGGCCCTCCGTGGCCTCGGACATCTACACCATCGGCCGCGCGCTCATGGTCCTCACCACCGAGTTCCGCGGGTACCAGAGCACCTACGTCGCCTCGCTCCCGCCGATCGACGAGACACCCCTGTTCCAGAAGCACGACTCGCTCTACCGGCTGCTGCTCAAGGCTTGTGCGCCCGATCCTGCCGACCGGTTCGTCAGCGCCGACGAGTTGCGCGTCCAGCTCCTCGGGGTGCTGCGAGAGGTCGTTGCCCTCGAGCGCGAGGGAGCTGCGGAGCACTCGACCTCGTCCCTGCTCTTCGACGTGCCCACGGTCTCGGACGACTCCCTGGCCTGGCAGCACCTGCCCACCTTGCGCCGGGACGAGGGCGATCCCCAGGCGTCCTGGCTGCGGACGGTGAGCATCGACGATCCCGCCCAGCGGCTGGTGGCCCTGGAGGGCGCGCCGGCGACGAGCCCCGAGGTCCTGCTGGCCACCGCGCAGGCAGCCCTGCACGCGGGCGACTACGACCGGGTGGACCAAGCCGTACAGGCCCTGCTGACCGACGACCCCTGGGAGTGGCGCGCGGTCTGGATGGACGGCCTCGTCGCGCTCGCCCGCGGCAGGACGGCAGATGCCCAGAGTGCCTTCAACGCCGTCTACGGCCAGGTGCCGGGCGAGCTCGCCCCCAAGCTGGCTCTCGCGTTCGCCTGCGAGACCGGCGGCGAGGCCGATGTGGCCGAGTCCCTCTACGTCACGTGTGTCCGCACCGACGCCAACTACATCGCGCCGGCGGCGTTCGGCCTGGCCCGGATCCGCGCCGGCCGTGGTGACGTCGACGGCGCGGTCCGTGCCCTCGACCTCGTGCCGGCGACGAGCCGTGCCTTCACGCAGGCCCGCCGCCGACGGGCCGGGCTCCTCGCCGAGTCCGGTGGTGGGCTGCCGGCCCTCGCCGCGGCGCTCGAGAGCATCGACAACCTGACGATCGACCCGGTCGACCGCTCCCGCTTCCGCGTCGATGTGCTCGAGGCGGCCCTGTCGGTGGTGACCACGCAGGGCGCTGACCCGACGGTCTCCCTCGCGGGTCATCCTGCCTCGGAGCCCGCGCTGCGCGACGGGCTCGAGTCCGCGTACCGCGACCTCGCGACGCACGCTCCCAGCCAGCAGGAGCGCGTCCGGCTCGTCGACCAGGCCAACTCGGTGCGCCGGTGGACGCTGCGATGACAGGGACCGGGAGTGGCGTGGACGCCGAGGCCACCCGAGAAGAGGGTGGTATGCCGTTGGTGGACGTGGCGCTTTCGTGTCCAGCCTGCTCGGCTCCGATCGGCGAGAGCGACCGGTTCTGCGAAGCCTGCGGCGCCGAGCTGACTCCTGCGGTGGCACCACCGCCGCAGGCGGCACCCGTGGCGGTCGCCAGGGCGTGCCACGAATGTGGCGGCGTGGTCGCCCCTGACGGCTACTGCACCCAGTGCGGTGCCGAGGCCGTCAGCGAGCGCGACCACTTCGTCGAGACACCTGCCCCGTGGGTTGCCGCGGTCTGCGACCGCGGTATCCGCCACTCCCGCAACGAGGACGCCATGGCGCTGCACGCCGGGGCCGAGCCGGGCAGCCACGCCGTGCTCGTCGTCTGCGACGGGGTGTCGTCCTCCACCGACTCCGACGTGGCCAGCCTCGCCGCCGCGCGGGCGGCGCGCGACCTGCTCACCGTCTCCCGCCCGCAGGCGCTCGGCACCGCGGCGACCCGGCGCAACGCGACGGCGAGGGCCATGGAGGTCGCCGTCGACGCCGCCAACGACGCGGTCATCCGCAACACCACCGCAGGCCCTGGGAACCCGGCGTCGTGCACGTTCGTCGCCGCGGTCATCCAGGAGTCCCAGCTCGTCGTGGGCTGGGTCGGGGACAGCCGGGCCTACTGGTTGCCCGACGCGGGTGCCGGGCAGCTGCTCAGCGTCGACGACTCGTTCGCTGCGGAGCAGATTGCCGCCGGGGTGGCGCGCGCGGATGCGGAGAACGGGCCACAGGCGCATGCCATCACCCGGTGGCTGGGCATCGACGCGCCGGACCACACCCCGCGAACGACCTCACTCGACCTGACCGAGCCCGGGTGGGTGATGGTGTGCTCCGATGGCCTCTGGAACTACTGCTCCGAAGGGGAGGCGATGTCAGTCCTGTTGCGCGACACTGCTTCGACCACCGGCTACGCCCCGCTCGACCTTGCCGACGGCCTGGTCGACTGGGCGAATGCCCAGGGCGGCCAGGACAACATCACGGTGGCCCTCGCCCGGGTCGGTCCACCGACGCCCGTGTCGACGACGCCGACTTCGACGGCGCCGGGCACGGCGGAAGCTGGCACCACTCCCGAGCCGGCGCAGGCGGCATACCAACAGGAAGGCACGCCAGATGGCAACGTTCTCAGCTGAGGTGTTCCAGAACGAGTTCCTGCCCGACGGCGGGACGGACGTCCACGCCATCGTCACGGTGACGTGTTCCGGCGCGGGCGAGGCGGGGCAGACGGACTCGGGCGAGGCCGGCGAGATCGTCATCGTCGACACCTCCGGCTCGATGAAGGGCGAGAACATCGTCGCCGCCCAGCAGGCTGCCGCCGCGGCGCTCGACCAGGTGCTCGACGGTGTCTGGTTCGCCGTCATCGCGGGCAGCCACCTGCCACGCCTGGCGTTCCCCGTCACCCCGGAGCCCGCCATGGTGCGGATGGACTCACAGGTCCGGGCCCAGGCCAAGGCAGCGGTCGGCTCGTTCTTCGCCGATGGCGGGACCGCCATGGGCACCTGGCTCAGGCTGGCCACCAAGGTGTTCGCGTCGGTGCCCACGCTCGCGCAGAGGCACGCGATCCTCCTGACCGACGGCATCAACCAGCACGAGTCACCGCAGGAGCTCAGCGCCGCCATCGAGCAGGCCAGGGGCCTCTTCCAGTGCGACTGCCGCGGCGTCGGCGAGGACTGGCAGGTGGCCGAGGTCCGCCGCATCGCGACAGCACTGCTGGGCAGCGTCGACCTGATCGCCCGCCCCGAGGACATGGCGGCGGACTTCGAGCAGATCATGCGTCAGGCGATGGGCCGCGGTGTCGCGGAGGCGTCGCTGCGGGTGTGGGCGCCGCAGGGGGCCGAGGTGCTGTTCGTCAGACAGGTCGCGCCGACCGTCGAGGACCTCACGCCACGTCGGCAGGAGGTCAACCCGCTGACCGGTGGCTATCCCACCGGCTCCTGGGGCGACGAGGCACGGGACTACCACGTGGCGGTGCGGCTGCCCGCGAAGTCGGTGGGACAGGAACAGCTCGCCTCGAGGGTGCAGCTGGCCGTGGGTGACACCGTGGTGGCCCAGGGCCTGGTCAAGGCGCTGTGGTCCAACGACGACACCCTGACGGCGCGGATCGACCCCGCCGTCGCGCACTACACCGGGCAGGCCGAGCTCGCCGAGGCCATCCAGGACGGCCTCGCCGCGAAGGCAGCGGGTGACACGACCACGGCGACCGCCAAGCTCGGGCGGGCGGTCCAGCTCGCGGCGCAGACCGGCAACGACGAGGCGACCAGCCGCCTGCGCAAGATCGTCGAGATCGACGACGCGGACACCGGCACGGTCCGGCTGCGTCGAGCGGTGAGCAAGCTCGACGAGATGGCGCTCGACACGGCCTCGACCAAGACGACGCGGGTGAGGAAATGAGCGCCGTCAGGTGTCCGAACGGGCACGAGTCCGTCGCGACGGACTACTGCGACGTCTGCGGGGCGCCCATCGCGCAGGAAGGTGCCGCGTCGGCCGGCCCGTCCGCCGGCGCGTCAGCGGCTGGGGGAGCGAGCGGTGCTGCGGCTCATGGCGCGGCTCCTGACGCCGCTCCTGACGCCGCTCCTGACGGTGGGGCATCGAGCGGGCAGGCGGCGACGCAGGAGTGCCCCAACTGCGGGACCGACAACGACTCGGCCGCCCTGTTCTGCGAGGCGTGCGGCTACGACTTCACGACCGGCACGATGCCACGGCCGGCGGAGGTCGCGCCGACCTCTGCTCTCGACCTGGGCGCCGGGGTGGGGTCTGCCGGCCCGCCGCCCGACGCGCAGGCACCTGACGCGCAGGCACCTGACGCGACGGCACCCGACCCGCAGGCGCCCGTTGCGCCCGAGGTCTCCGTCGGCTGGGTGGTCGAGGTGTGGGTCGACCCTGACTGGTACGCGTCCCAGGAGAGCGACGACCCGTGCCCGTCGCCCGGACTCCCGGAGACTCTGCCGTTGCGGCGGCAGAGCCTGCTCATCGGCAGGCCGTCGGTCAGCCGAGGGATCCACCCCGACATCGACCTCGCCTCCGACCCCGGGGTGAGCCGCCGGCAGGCCCAGCTCACGACCGACGGTTCGCGGTGGTGGGTCGAGGACCTGCAGTCCTCCAACGGCACCTACGTCGGTTCCGCGAGCGGCCCGCTGCCCGAGAACCCGGTGACACCGGGCCAGCGTCGCGAGCTCGCCGAGGGCGACCGGGTCTATGTCGGGGCGTGGACCCGGCTTGTCGTGCGGCGCGCGACGGCGGAGGAACAGGCACTCTGACCTACCGGACGGTGCCGAGGTCGTCGGCAGGTGCACCGACGCCGGCCCACGCAAACCTGCGCGGCCACAGGCAGCGTCACCCTTTGGAGGTAGGCATGGGTCCTGATCTGGGGGCAGACTGCTGAAGGTGCTGGAACGGCATACCTGAGGCGGTGGGCGCGCTGAGGGTGCCGGCACCGCACGACTGAGGGTGCTGGAACCGCACGCCAGCTGTGATGTCGCGATCGGAGGCGCACGTGACCGAGTCCGAGGACAGGTCTGCAGCGAGCGCCGCGGCCGTGGCGCGGCTCCAGGCCAGGCTGGCCGAGACGCAGGAGCAGCTGGCCGCGACGAGCGAGATCCTGGCTGTGCTCGGGACGTCCGCGTCGGGTGAGGCCGAGGTGTTCGACGCGATCGTGGAGCGGGCTCGCCGGTTGTGCTGGGCCGATGCCGCGACGATCCACATCGCCACCGAGCACAACTTCACCATGGTGCACTCGGTCGGCCTGCGGCCCGACTACCTGGAGCTGGCCACTCGCAAACCGGTGCCGCGTGACCGCACCTCGCTGGTCGGCCGGGTCGGCCTGGACGGCAGGACCCAGCAGATCGTCGACGTGCTCGCCGACCCTGACTACGACCGCCCCGAGTTCCAGAGCAAGAGCGGCATCCGGACGATCATGGGCGCTCCCATGATCGTCGAGGACGAGGTGGTGGGGGTGCTGTCGGTGTGGCGCACCATCGTCGACCCGTTCGACGACCGGGTGAGGAGCCTGCTCAGCACGTTCGCGGCGCAGGGAGCCCTGGCCCTGCGGAACGTGGGCCTCTTTCGGGCGCTCGAGAGCCGGTCGGACGAGCTGTCGTGGAAGGTCGAGCAGCTCGAGGCGCTCTCTGAGGTCGGTGAGGCGATCAGCTCGTCCCTGGACCCCGACGAGGTGCTGACGACGATCGTCAAGCACGCCGTCCAGCTCTCGGAGACCGACGGCGGATCGCTGATGGAGTACGACGAGGAGACCCGGCTGTTCGGGGTGCGCACGACCTACGGCACCAGCCGCGACGTGGTCGAGCGGCTTCGGCAGTCCCGCATCCACGTCGACGAGACCTTCGTCGGCCGGACGGCCGCCTCGCGCACGGTGGCTCAGATCCCCGACCTGTCCGAGCGCCAGGACCTCGACCCGCACCTGACCCTGCTCCACGAGTCCGGCTGGCGCTCTCTCGTCGCGATCCCGCTCACCCGGGCCGACCGGATCGTCGGCGCGCTGGTCGTGCGGCGCAAGCAGCCCGGTGTGTTCAGCGACGAGACGTGCGAGCTGCTGTCCTCGTTCGCCAGCCAGTCGGCCATCGCGCTGACGAACGCCCGGCTCTACCAGCAGCTCGAGCGGCAGAGCGCCGAGCTGGCCGATGCGAGCCGGCACAAGTCCGAGTTCCTGGCGAGCATGTCCCACGAGCTCCGGACGCCGCTCAACGCGGTGATTGGCTTCTCGGAGGTGCTGCTGGAGCGGATGTTCGGCGAGCTCAACGAGCGTCAAGCCGACTACCTCCAGGACATCCACAGCGCGGGTCGCCACCTGCTCGCACTCATCAACGACGTGCTCGACCTGTCGAAGGTCGAGGCAGGTCACATGGAGCTCGACCGGACCTCCTTCGATGTGGCCGAGGCCCTCGACTACGCGCACCTGCTGGTCCGCGAAAGGGCCTCTCAACACCGGATCAAGGTCACGGTGGACGCGTCCAAGGAGGAGCTGGGGACGATCTGGGCCGACCAGCTGCGGTTCAAGCAGATCATGCTCAACCTGCTGAGCAACGCCGTGAAGTTCACGCCCGACGGAGGTCGGGTGCGCGTCGTCGCGCACCGGGTCGAAGGGGATCTCGAAGTCAGCGTCACCGACACGGGCGTGGGCATCGCCCCGGAGGACCAGGCCCGGATCTTCGACTCCTTCCAGCAGGGCGGTCGATCCAGCTCGTCTGCCGAGGGCACGGGCCTGGGTCTGACGCTGACCCGCCGGATCGTTGAGTTGCATGGCGGGACGCTGTGGCTCGAGAGCACCCTCGGGGTCGGCAGCACGTTCGGGTTCCGGATCCCCTTGAGCGCCCAGCCGCGCCTGGTGCCCGACGCCGACGCTGACGCTGAGGCAGACGCCGACACTCTCGCCGACGCTGGCGCCGACTGGGGTCGCGACGGGGAGGACTCCCGGCCGGCGATCCTCATCATCGAGGACGACGAGAACTCCGCGGAGCTGGTTTCCGTGCACGTCCGCGCGGCCGGTCTTCGGCCGGTGGCGGTGGGGACCGGCGAGGAGGGACTGGACGCGGTGCGCTCGATGCACCCGGCCGCCGTCATCCTCGACATCCGGTTGCCCGGCATGGACGGCTGGGACGTCCTGGGCGCGCTCAAGGCAGAGCCCTCGACGGCCGACACGCCGGTCGTCGTCGTGAGCGTGCTCCCCGAACGCGGCCGCGGCTTCGCGCTCGGCGCCTCCGACTACCTCGTCAAGCCGGTGGCCAGGGACGACCTCCTCGCCGCCCTGCGCCGGGTGGGGGTGGGCCGGCCCCACCAGGTGGCGCACCGGCGGATCGTGGTGGTCGACGACGACCCGGCAGCGCTCGAGCTGGTGCAGGTCACCCTCGAACCACTCGGCTGGGACGTGCGGACCTGCGCCCACGGCGCGGAGGCCCATGCGGTCGTGCGCAGCGAGTCGCCGGCCGTGGTCCTCGTCGACCTGCTCATGCCGGACACCGATGGCTTCGCGGTCATCGACGCGCTCCACCACGACCCGAACACGCAAGGCATCCCCATCGTCGTGCTCACCGCCAAAACGCTCACGGCCGCCGATCGGCGCCGGCTCAAGGGGCGCGTGGAGTTCGTGGCCTCCAAGAGCCGTCTCGACCTGATCCAGCTCTCCACCCGGTTGGCCGGCCTCGCCGGAGTCCCCGCCGCCCTGCCGGACTAACTACCTTGGGTATGCCGCGTGGCCGGCTCCTTCGTCGCCCGAGTTTCCTCGCGGTTGGCGGCGAGAACGGGCTCAGCTGAGCGCTGCACAGAGGTCGAGCGCCGATCCGGAGTGGCTCTGTACTTCCCAGACTCCGCTTGGCGAGACGGTGTAGGTCACCTGTCCCGTGTAGAGCGTGGTGGACGGCCCTCCGACATCGGTGGAGAACAAGATGATGATGTAGTGCCCGGTGGCGTTGACGATCTGGCTTCCGTCCGCGCGGGTCGTGGTGCGAGTGACTGCTCCGTTGGACTGGAACGACACGGCCTGCTGGGTGTCGTCGTTGGTGACGGTGACGTTGCTCCCCGTCCCGGCGACGATGACGCGACTCGGGTTGCCGCCTTGGCCGTTGGCGGGTCGCACGCTCTGATTGCCACCAGAGACGGTGAACGTCACGGGGAAGTCTGCGCAGGCTTCTCCCTGGGGCAGTGAGAAGCTGTCGGCGTAGCTGGCTGCGGGTGCGGCCAAGAGCGCGGCCCCGGCGCAAAGGACAGCGAAGGTGGCACGCGCGAAAGTCTTGCGGGACATGGTTAACCTGCCTTTGCTTGGGCTTGAGGGCGTTGCCTACATCAACACCCTCCTACCCACGGACGCGTTCGGCTTCCTCCAATTGGCGTAATCACGGCGTGGAGCGAACCACGTGACATAGCGACGTTCAGGCTGCTCCTCGGTTTGGCTGCGGAGCGCCAAGAGGTTGTCCTATTAACCTGGGCCGCTCGGGCCTCCGCCGCCGACGATGTACTGGGCCCGCGAATCGGGCTCGCCGTCGCCGAACTCGACCAGGCCGCACCGCTGGCACGTCGACTTGACCGTGTGATCCGGCAACCGGTGATGATTCCATCGGTGGCCCACGAGACGGCATGTCACGCGCTTCACGTCCATGACTTGCAGTGTGAGCGTGTTTGCAGTTTCACGCAGGGCTAATCCGAAAGGAGGCCGAGAGCCCTGCTGGCGAGGCTGCGGACCAGAACCATCTCGTCACTCGCGATGACGTCATTGGTGGCCGCATTCGTCGGTACCAAGCGCAAGGCCGCATCCAGCTCGCGCAGGCACTGGTCCGCTCTATCCCCGAACACCTCGGTCTCCCCATCGAGGGCGTCGCCCAAGCCGCTGTCGTCGAACAGCCGCTCCCAGCATTCCTCGAGCGAGGACTGTCCGGACGGAGTCAGGCTGGACCAGAGTTGGCGTTGGTGCTCCCCGTCGGCGAGCTCGCCGAGTGCGTCGCGAACCATGTCGCTATAGACCTGCATTTCGCAACCTTTCGACGATCGGGGTTCTTCACTGTCCCGCAGAGCGAGCTCATTACATCTCGCGACTAGACGGCGAGGAGCGAATCAATGTCTGATTCGCGACCTTGGGCTGTGGCCCTCGAGCAGATTCGCACCGCCGACACCCGCCTTAGGAGGCCGACCAAGGTCGACGGACTTGATCGGATTCCCTTCTGTAGCAACGGAAATGCGATCCAAACTACCTAGACGTTCGGGTTGGTTCTGGGGCTGTAGGTACCTCTTCGGTACCTACATTTTGGTGCTGGCCGCCAGCCCTCTCACGAAGGTGACCCGCTCGGGTGAGTCCGGATAAGGGCTCGTCATCGGCACCTCCCGGGGCGGATCATGAGTGCACGTCCATTGAAGCCCACCTGCGCCCGAAGACTCACGTCACAGGCGGCTACTAGACGATTCAGGTAGGGCTTTGAAGCCACCTGCGAGCCCATGTCACCTGGAGTGGCTGAGCATGAATCGCTGTTGGAGACGTCGCGACGCAAATGCGGTCGATGCCCGAAGTGTGCCCTCGGCGGGTCCAGGCTTAAGTGAAGGGCACGGCGATTATCAGCGTGCACATCCCGAATGTGGTTGCCAGGCCGAGTGCACGCAGCGGTGAGAAGGTCTCCGCGAACCAGGGAAGCGCTGGCCAGTGCCGGACCATCCCAAACACGCCAGCTGCGAGCAACGCGACCCCCACGAACCACGCGACAATGGGCATGGTGACCCAGTTCACCGTGACCCACGCCATGGCGACCCCGGTGAGCGCCGCGGCAAAGCGCGCGAGCATGCGGGAGCGGTCACGATCTGTCGCCGGGCCATGCCTGCCCCAGGCGTTGATCGTGAACGCCGAGAGGAGCCAGAGGATCGCGACCAACTGCCACTCCTCGAGCAGCAGCGCTGCAAGCGAGAAGGTGGCACTGGCCCAGAGGAACCGCGTCCTCAGCACCGCTCGTGCTCGCTCACGAAGCCCTCCCTTCGAGCGGAGTACCGCGGCAATGAGCGCTACCGCGAGACCGACAAGGACGCCAGTCGGTGCGCCGAGCAGCATTGAGAAGATGACGGTTAGGACAATGACGTCCATCAGTGCTCCCCGACGAGCAGTGTCAGCGCGGCTTGTTCAACGGACGCCTTCGTGTTCGAGAGGATGACGACCGCCCGGTTGTTGGCCAGGTCCAGGGCGATGGCGGCACAGAACCCTCCGGTGGCGCCGCCATGGCTGGTGACTGTATGTCCGGCGACGGTGTTGGTGTTCCAGGCGTATCCGATCCGTGTGCCATACCCGTCATCCCATCGTGGGGTTAGCGCGTCCATACCGGGTGCGGTGCCGTCAAGCAGTGCCTGCGCATACCGAACCATGTCTTCGGCGGTCGAGTGGATGCCGCCTCCGGGAGCCGACCCGTACAGCGTCCAGGCCGGTGCGTGCTTGCCGTCTTCGCTGTAGCCGGTGAGGACATGGCTCGGCAGGTTCTCGGTGGTGACGGGCACGGTACTGGCAGCCATGCCCAGCGGCCCGAAAATGCGCTGACGCACCAGTTCCTCGTAGGTCATTGAGCTGCGCGCTGCGAGCGCCTGCCCGAGCAGTGCGGCGCCCAGGTTGGAGTAGTGGACCGTGCCGCGTTGGCTCAGTGTCACCGTCCGTGCCTGTGCGATGACCTCGTCGACGTCCTGCACGAAGGGGTCACGGTGAGGGTTTGCGAGAAACAGCAACTCTTCTTGGAAGCTGAGTCTTGCGGTACGCGGCAGGCCGGAGCGGTGGCTGGCAAGCTCGGCGAGCGTCACGTCGGCCGCGGGTGCATCCGCCAGCGGCAGAAGTGCACCCAGCGTCGATTCGGCTGTCACCTCGCCCCGCTCGATGGCGTCGGCGAGCAGCAGCGAGGTGAAGGTTTTGGTCACCGAGCCGATCTCGTACACGGTGTCGCTGTCGGCCCCGAAGTTTGCATACGACACGTTGTCGCCGTCCACGACCGCGATGCTGACCCGGTCGAGTGCCCCGTCCAGGTGTGGCAGTGCCACAGCGGCCAGTTTGGAGTCGCCAGTCACCTTAGTGGAGAGCGACGGCGGGACTGGCCGGAAGACCGTGCCAATGAGAGCGACGCTTAGGGCAAGCACGGTCGCCACGGCGATCGTCGCGCGCCGGGAGGGGCCCGCGATGGGCACTGCCACTTCAGGAGTGCCCCACGTTGCCAGGACGCGCCAATGGTGCATGGCTGCCGCGCGAGCCAGTTGCTGGGTGATTGATGTTCCGCGTGGCGGCGCGAGCGGGGCGTTACGGTCTTTCGGACGTTTGGAGAACATTGCGGCTTCCTCTCGTGCTACTTGCGGGGTGCGGGTCTGTCGGCCGAACCTCGGCCGGTGGCTGGATGCGTCGTGGGAATGTGCTCACGGTGTTCCGGGTCGCTGACGGCGCTCTGACGCCCGCTCTGCGCGACGGGCGAACTGTGCGTCACCGGAGGGGAAGGCCGTCCGAATCCGGCACGACACGGACGGCGATCAGGACGGCATCGATGAGTGCCCAGACTCCGAGCCCACCGATCGTGAGGAGCTTGGCAAGCCCTAACCCGGTGTAGCCGAGGTAGAACCTGTCGATCCCGAACACCCCCAGGAAGGCGGAGAGGACGACCGCGACCACCCAGTTTCTGTCGGAGTACAGCCAGGGCAGCTCCTTCGCTTCGAACCACCGTCCGCCGGCGGCGTTGCGGACAAGTGTCGTAGGCCTGATTTGTCGTGCCGCTGCCATGGCACGGAGCTGCTTGAGGGTGATCGGTCCCAGCGGTTCGCCTGGACCGCTGGCCACGTACCGCTGGGAGCCAAGGGGGAAGGAGCTCAAGTCGTCGGTGGCCATGTGGTCAGCTCGCACGGATGGTGCCGTTGCCGGAGATATGCGTGGTGAGCGCGGGCGTCCCGGTGTAGCTGATGTTCCCGCTGCCGCTGAGCTGTGCGTCGAGCGTTTCAAGTGCGTTGACATGGGCGTTTCCAGAGCCATCGACCTGCACGTCGCTCGTGTGGGAGATCAGTTCGGTGGCGACGTAGTTTCCCGACCCGGCCAGCTTTACGGACTGTGTGTCCGTCGTGCCTGTGAGGTGTATGTCGCCGGAGCCGGAGAGCTCAACCGTGACTGTGGTCGCCGCAAGGCCGTCGAGGGTGGCCGAGCCGGATCCGGACACGGCCACGGTGAGGGGGCCGTCCGCGACAACGGAGCCATGCGCGCTGCCCGAGCCGGCCACTACGAGGCCGTCCAGCGTGGGCAGCGTCAGCTCGTAGTGGATGTCACCGCTCGCGTTGTGTCCTGCACGGCTGCCGAGGACAACGGTGCCGTCTTGGCGGCTGGAGGTCAGGTTGCGGAGGGTCGTCCGACCGGCAGTGATGCTGAGTTTCGGCGTCGGCCCGATGGTGATTGTCAAGTCACCGCTGGTGCGCAAGTCAACCGCGTGGATGCCGTCTGCGGGTCGCAGCTCGGTCGCGGTCGGTCCGGGGTCAGCGAGTGCCCCGTCGTCGCCACAGCCACTCAGCAGGGTTCCTGCCAGGATGACGAGCCCGACGGTGGCGACTGCTGCCGATTTGCCGATTCTGGGAGATCTGGTTGTGCGGTGGTGCGCCATCATCTGTTCCGTTCATTCGGCGCCCCGATCGATGTGTGGGCCGCAGTAGGTCGACCTTGTCGCGACATCGACGTTGCCCGCGTCGCCAGATGTGACACCGGGTGTCGTCGGCGAGGACGGAGTCCCGTCAACTTTCGGACGACGACGGGGTAGGCGGATGGGCATACGCTCGCGAGAGTGAGCCGACGACGAGGGTGGCCCGATCAGCAGGTTCTGACGTCCGACCTCTTCCTCGCTGCCGCCGCGGTGGTCCTCGAGGTCGCCATCGAGTTGCATTCGGTCGAGATGGACTGGTCTCTGCCGCTGCACGCCGTGCGCATCCCCGTCATCGTCGCGGTGATGCTGTTCCGACGCAGGCTGCCGCTGCTGGCGATGGTGCTGGCTGTGGGCGATGTGGTGCTGCAGGGCCAGTTGTCTGCGGCTCTGCCCATCGCTGCCTACGCGGTCACGGCCTACCACCCGCGCTGGTCGGTGCGGATCTCGGCCTTGGTGATTGCCTCGGGCGTTGTCCTCGCCGTGATGAGCGGCGAATGGCCTTTCCACAGTGCGGTCGTCGTCACTTGTTGCTTCGTGCTGTGGCCGGCGACCCTGGGCGCCTATGTCCCGGCGCGCGCCCAACTGATCCTGGCCACGACGGAGCGGGCCGAGCGAGCGGAGCGCGCCGAGCAGCTACACGCCCAACGCGCGGTGTTCGAAGAGCGGGTCCGGATCGCCGGCGAGATGCATGACGTGGTGGGTCACCGGGTCAGCCTGATGGTGTTGCAGGCCGGCGCTGCCGAGATGGCCGCGGAGGACTCCACCAAGGTGCGCCAGCTTGCCGACCAGATGCAGACCGCGGGACGGCAGGCCCTGGAGGAGCTGCGTCAGCTGGTCGGCTTGCTGCGCACGGAGGCGCAGAGCGAGGATGTGCCGCTTGCGCCGCAGCCGACCCTGGCAGATCTGCCCGAACTGATAGAGGAGTCGCTCCGGGCGGGGATGGACGTCACGCTTCAGCCACGTGGTCAGGTTCGCATCGTGTCCGAGGTGATCGAGCGCACCGCATATCGAGTCGTCCAGGAGGCGCTTACCAACGCCGGCAGACACGCTCCAGGGGGGCAGGTCCGTGTCACTCTCGACTACCGCCCGGATGCGCTGGCCGTGTCGGTGGTGAGCCGGCCCGGCACACGCGCCGCCAACGCCGTCCCGGGCACCGGTCACGGCCTCATCGGGCTCCGAGAGCGCGCGAAGGCAGCCGGCGGCTCCCTTCGGGCTGACCCGAGGCTCGATGGTAGCTTCGATGTCGAAGCCGTGCTCCCGACATGAGCATCCGCGTCCTGATTGTTGACGACGAGGAGCTGGTTCGGTTCGGGCTCAAGACGATCCTGGACAGCAGTGAGGACGTCGAGGTGGTCGGCGAGGCCGCCGATGGCCTCCAAGCCGTTGCGGCGGCAGCCGACCTACATCCCGACGTCGTCCTGATGGACATCAGGATGCCGCGCATGGATGGGCTCGAGGCGACCAGGCGCATCCTGGCCACCACTGATCCCCCGGCCGTGGCCATCCTGACGACGTTCCATCTCGACGAGTACGTACTGCCCGCCCTTGAGGCCGGCGCAAGCGGTTTCCTGCTCAAGGACACGCCACCGCACCAGATTCTTGCCGCCGTGCGGGCTGTAGCTGGCGGTACTGAGATGCTGTCGCCTGCGGTGACTCGTCAGCTGATCACCGACTACGTCGCCGGCCACTCGCGCCCGGCCCGCGACAAGGCTCGCGAGCGCCTCAGCGTGTTGTCTGACCGTGAACTTGAGGTCCTGATTCTCATCGGCCGGGGACAGTCGAACGCACAGGCAGCACGGTCGTTGTTCGTCAGCGAGACCACTATCAAGACCTACGTATCGCGGCTGCTCACCAAACTCGACATCACCAACCGCACCCAGGCCGCCATCCTCGGACACGAAGCCGGCCTGTTCGACCACCAGGCGCAGTGAGACGGCCCGGCGCGACGAGCAAGCGCGCAGGACGTCATGGTCAGTCCAATGCGCATTCGATGGGGCGCGTGCCGCACTTCGTTGTCGGCAAGTCATGAGAGAACGTACGCAGGCTACCGACACGCGGCCGGAATGACGCAGGCTTGGAGCTGAGTCCCGCGACCCACCACGTCACAGTGAAACGCATTCAGGGCTCAGGATGGCGACGCCGTTCCACGCAGTGCGGAATTGGTTCGAGCCAAGGCGGAGCCGCGCAGGTTACCGAACACGTATGGACCCAAATCGGGGGACGAGGTCGTCGGCGTTGGCGCTGCTGGTGGCCTGAGCGGCAGGTTCATGCTGTTGACCCTCCTCGTTGGCCCTCTGCGATGAGAGCCGCAACAATCTGTTCCAGCCCCGGGCCGTCCGCGTGACGCAGGTTCACCAACGGTGTTCGAGAGGTTGTGGCGATGCGAGCGACATGTCCTGAGTCAGGGTCGATGCGCATGGTGTCTTGGTTGGGCGATGTTCCGGCCGAGAGGGTGTCGTTCTGACAACCGCCCATTGGGGTGGCGGCCCGTGGCCGTCTCGGGCCGTTGACGCCACGGCGGATCAGGCACTCAGCGACGGCTGCGTTGATGATCCACCCCGCCGTGGTGCCGAGGAACTTGCTGAGGTCGTTGAAGCCGAGCAGGGACTGGCTGACACCCTCAGTCACAGTCTGGGTGCCCGCCCCCACGGTGAGGGCGTAAGCACGGATCATCCACGCCCGGTGTGACCCCACGTCGCCGCGGCGGATAGCCGCGAAGCCGAGGACCAGACTCACGGCGGTAACAGTTCCGACCAGCAGCCTCACCGTCCACAACGCCGCCCCGCCTGGCGCGTCGACGTAGAACACCGTCAACCACAGGCCGGTCACCGCAACGAGCAGCCCTGCCCCGACCAGAATTCGGCCGGCGCGCCGATGCCAGCCCCGGTGCCGCCGCCGCAGCCTCGGCGTGAACTGCAGCGCGCCAGCGATAGCGAAGAACACGGCTGCGATGACGTGCACGACCAACGGTGCTGGCGATGAGGTGATCCGTGGGTTCTCGGGCAGCAGTTGCGGACCGCCGGCCACCTCGATGACTCGCAGCACGCTGGCCACAGCCGGCAGCGCGACCAGGGCGACGAGTCCGGCAATGATGGGCCAGCTGGGCGGGCCCCCGCCGCTGCTGGAAGGGGGCACTCGCAGGAGTCCCTGGGCCGTGTCTGCGGACGATGTCATCGCGCACCTGCCTTCACGCACGCCCGAGTGATGGCAGTCACCGGGATGCCGCAGCTGCCAGCGGCCCGCTCAGCTCCGGCGGGGTCTGCCGGAACACGCACCGCGCTGGTGAATGTCACTTCGAGCTCCCGTCGTCGTCCGGGTGGCGGTCCGGCGCCGTGGACTCGTCCGCCATCGCTGGGGCTGCCTGCGCTTGCACCGAGATGAGGGTGACCCCCAGGTCTCGGATCCGGGCCAGCAGCCCGTGCAGCTGTGCTTGGTCCGCGACCGGCCCGGTCACGGTGGTGGTCCCGTCGATCTCACGCTGAAGCACCATCCCGCTGAACCAGGTGGCCCAGTGGTCGTCGAGGTGTCCCGCCACACGGAGCTGATACGTGCCCGGTGCGTGCTGCGGCGACCGGGGCGTCACGTCAATCGCCTCCCGATGAAGGCGGACCCCGCACCCCGCCGCGGTTGACTGTTGGCACCGCGGCTGGTGGCGGCCCTGCTCACACGGTCGCCCCGGCACGGCACGTCGACCGACCTAGTCGAAACGGTCGGGCGGCCCAGCCCACGCAAGCTCACTTCGCGCTCAGAGGGTTCAAGGTGGAGCGCAGGGACTCGGTCCTCGGGCCGTCGGGGCGAGTTGTTTGGCGCCACAGCGAGTACCCAAGACCGATGAGTGCGATGCCTGTGGGAACCGCGAAGACTCTCGGGTTCAGATCCGGCAGGGCGGTGATGAGGACCGTGGACAGGGCACCCAACGACAAGAGGGCGGCCGCCCAACGAACCAGCGTGCGGGCGCGGAGGATGGCGATGCCGAAGATGAGCCCGCCAGCCAGGTAGGCGAGTCCGCCGACTTGGGTGAGCGTCTGGTACCAGCCGAGGTCACCGCCCGCCGAACCCCCGCCAGCGAGGGCCAGCACGTCGCTGACGAAGGCAGGTGAGGTGGTCGCAATGGATGGCAGGACGCACAGAGCGATCAGCTCGACGCTGGTCACGACGACGTAGCCGCAGGCGAAGACGACGTATCCAAGTGCGCCCAGCTTCCCCATCTGGGTCGGGTGCCGAAGGTAGATGCCGGTGATGCCAGCCAGGGACAGGACCGCCATGAGCACCTTCATGCTCTGACGGACCGTCCACTCCGTGGTGGTTAGGAGCGCCAAGTCCAGCGCTGGGTGCGCTATCTGGACGGTGACGAACAGCAACCCACCCAAGGCAGCACACACGGCTGCCGCTCGGGTCAGCTTCGTGGTGGTGGTCATGGCCTGCTCCTTAGTTCATGCCGGGACGGTTGTCCGGACGGCTTGAACGTATGGAGGCCAAGGGGTCGTGCGCGTCATCCAAGGATGTGAAGCACAGGATGATTCCCGACTTAACCGGGGGAACCGGCTTGCTACAGCAGGCCGAGCTCCCGGCCACGCAGGACGGCTGACCGTCGGGTGGTCACGTCCAGCTTGGTGAAGATGTGCTGGGTGTGAGTTCGCACGGTGTTGTGAGAGACGAACAGGGCCTCGGCAATTCCGGGCGCACTCAGTTCGCTGTCGAGCATCCGCAGCACCTGTAGCTCGCGCTGGCTGAGCGTGTCGGCGGATGTGCCGGTCGCACCCCTGCTAAGACCCGGCTTCTTGCCCTCCTGACCCTGGGCGAGCCGCAGTAGCCGGGTGGCGTGGTCGCTGACACCGCCGCGGGCCGCCTGATGCAGAAGTCGCAGCATCGGCGGTCCCTCGTCTAGGAACACGCGGGCGTACCCGTTCGGGTCAGGTACGTCGTCCCATGCCCGCTGGAGGCAGTGCATCGCCTCATCGAGCCGCTTCTGCGCATCCAGAGCCAGGGCCTGCAGTACGTGAATCTCGATGACGCTGCCAGCGCGCCCATTGGCTTGGGCCGCTTCATGCAGCCGCCCGAGCAGCCGCAATGCCGACACGTTCCCATCGGCATCGTCATCGATTCGGTGTCGGGCGATGAGCAACCGGACGAGGGTCAACTGGTCAAACTCGTGCATGTAGTCCATGGGGTCGTCCACGCCGACGTCCTCAGTCGCCACCCAGTCGTCCGCTGCTTCGAGGTTGCCCTGCGAGATCCAGACCCTGGCCTTCATGGCTGGGATGGGCCGGATAGTGGGGAAGAAGCCGGGCCTGTACAGGGCCTGCGCTTGGCCCAACAGCTCCAGAGCACCTTGGGGGTCGCCTTGTGCCTCGCGGATACGTGCCGAAGCCAGGAACCACCGGTAGTGGCTTTCAGCCATCGGAGCACCTTCGCCGATGCCGGCCGCCTGTTCCACGTGAGCCCTTGCTGCGCCCAGATTTCCCGCTTCTCGATCCAGTTCGCTCAGGGCGACGTGGAGCTCGGGTGTCGCGAGCAGGACCACCTCGCCGTGACTCTGGCAGACCTGCAGTGCGTCCAGGAGGAGCCGGCGTGCAGAGCCGGGGTTCCCGGCGGCCACCCACAGGTCCGCAAGGACCACCCTGCTGCTCATCTCGTCGACCAGTGCGCCGGCTGCGTGCATGCTTTCCACAGCCGTCGTGAAGGTCTTCAGGGCGGTGGACACGTCTCCGTGTGCCCATGCGGCCAAGCCCAGGAAGCCGGCGCCGCTGGCGCGGGCCAAGTGGTCTTCTGGACCTGCCAGGTCGAGCGCTCGACGCGCGTGCTCCGTCGTGGCCGGTACGTCACCCCGGGCTTGCGCAAGGGAGGCCCGATAGACCGCGATGGTCGCCGGCAGAGTCCTCAGCTCCTGCGTGTCGGCCCAACCCGGACCCGTGGGGTCGGGCCCGGCTTCGAGTGCAAGCTCGGCGTCGTGGAGCCGCGGCTCGACCTCGTCGAGGTTGCCGGAAACGAGTCTGGTGTAGCCGTAGAAGACGCTGAGGACGGGGTTGCGGCGGACGGCGTAGTCCGGCAGCGCTTCCAGCCAGCTCTTCAGCAGCGTTCCCTGTCGCCGGCGGCGGATGGACGGCATGGCCGCCTCCATCAGGTACGCGGCCCGGTCAATGTCGCCTCCGGCGAGGGCGTGCCGCACCGCCTCCTCTGGCATGTCATGGCGCTCGTACCAGCGACCGGCACGTCGGTGCAGCTGTGGCACCACCTCCGGCTGCTCGGTGAGCGCTCTGGCACGCAGGACCTCCGCGAACAGGTGGTGGTAGCGATACCAGCGGCGTCGGTCGTCCAACGGCACGATGAACAGGTTGGTGCGGTCGAGCTCGGCGAGCATCGCGGTGCCGTCACCACGACCCGACACGGCGTCACACAGCGGGCCGGTGAGCCGGTCGAGTACGGCGGACTCGAGCAAGAATCTGCGGACGGGTGGGGGTTGATGAGCGAGCACCTCCTCGACGAGGTAGTCGACGATGTAGCGGTCGTCGCCTGCGAACCGGGTGATGAAGCCGTCCACGTCGTCTCGTCCCTGCATGGACAGGGCGGCCAGCTGCAGAGCCGCAATCCATCCCTCGGTGCGGTCCTCCAACCTGCTGATGGCCTGGGTGCTGAGCTCGAGACCAGCGACTTCGTTGAGGTATGTGGTCGTTTCGTCGAATGTGAAGCGCAGTTCCGATGCCCGGACCTCGGTCAAGTCGCCGCGGGCTCGCCACCGTGAAAGGGGCAATCCCGGGTCGGACCGGGAGCTGATGAGCACGTGCACGTGCGAGGGCAACCGCTCCAGGAAGAGGGCCA
Source organism: Pedococcus sp. P2_D9 (assembly GCF_056404275.1). Taxonomy (NCBI): domain Bacteria; kingdom Bacillati; phylum Actinomycetota; class Actinomycetes; order Micrococcales; family Intrasporangiaceae; genus Pedococcus; species Pedococcus sp. P2_D9. The sequence goes on along the minus strand of NZ_JBFUEI010000008.1, from coordinate 32,630 downwards.
AGCTGTCGTCGACGTCGCGGCTGTCGACGCGGTGAAAGTCGTCCAGAACGAGCCACACCTCGCCCGGTGATGCGTGCAGGTCGTTGAGCAGGGCTGTCAGGAGGCGTTGCGCCGGAAGGTGACCGGCGTCCACAGGGTTGAGTGCGCTGAGCCCGGCCAGGGGCACAGCTGCCTGGAGCGCGGAGACGACGCCGGTCCAGAAGGTTGCGGGGTCGCTGTCAGTGGGGTCCAGGGAAAGCCAGGCCGTGGCAGCACCACTCTGGGCAGTCACGGCCATCCAGTCGGCCAGAAGTGTGGTCTTGCCGAACCCTGCAGGCGCCGACACCAGTGTGAGACGTGACCGTGCCGCCTGCTGAAGTCGCTCCTGAAGTCGAGGGCGCGGCACCAGCTGGGGGCGCAGCCTGGGGGCAAACAGCTTGGTCGCGATCACCTGACCAGCCATGGCATCCCCATCTGAAGGTGCACAGCCGTGAGATCAAGGGTGTGCCGTACCCACGGTACTGCCCGCGAGGCGGCACGACAGACGTGCGCTCAGCCTGCGACCACACCAGGCCGCTGCCCGCTGTGCGGTGCCCCGCAGCCGCGACTGAATCTCATCCACCCAGTCACATCGTTGCGTGACGCCGGCTCATCCAACCGCTCCCTACCTTCAGGGTCATCGTCCGGCACCCGTCGGAGATCGTCACACGCTTCGCAAGAGGTCGGCCAAACAAGCTGCCAGTGACGCCAGCGCCTACCAGGCGCCTTCACCCTCGGACGCCGCAGCCGTCGTTCGACGCCAACGCGCGTCTGCCCTCCAGACCGCCAAACACGGCCGTGCCCTCGCGCTGTCGACCCACCCATCTCACCAAGGAGAAGACCATGACCACCACCGCCCCGGCAACGCTTTACCGCGTGGCGGCTGTAGCAGGATTCGGCAGCGCCGTAGTCCTGCTCATCAACGCCGCCAAACGCGCCGAGGTCATCCCGACCTCGGCGTTCACCCAGCTGGTCGCTCCACTGGCCCAGATCATGGCCGCTGCCGCGGTCACTGGCCTGTACTTCGCCGTCGGCCGCCGCACAGGCACGGTCGGCCTGGTCGCGTTCCTGCTCAACGCGTTTGCCCTGACCTCTTTGGTGGGCGTCGAGTTCGTCATCAACCTCGTCTTCCGCGAGCTGCCTCCTGAGACGATCGAGGCCCTGCGGGCCGGACCGCTTGGCGCTGCACTGACGGTGGCGTCGGTCCTGTTCCTCGTGGGCTCCCTGTTCTTCATCGCGACCGTGGCCCGGGCGCGCGAGCTGCCCGTCGTCGCGCTCGCTCTGTACGGCGTCGGCGCCATTCCYGTCGCGTTTCGCGCGTTCGTGCCCGAGGTCGCCCTGGACCTTGGCCTGGTGATGCTGGCTGTGGGTCTGGCTTGGCTGGCCGCCTGGCTACTCCAGCACTCCGGGCGCGTGAGCGCCGTCGACACGGCCCACCGCACGCCCGCCGCCGCCCGCACCGTCGGAGGGCGCCTGTGAGCCAGGCAACAACTTCGAATCAGCAACCAAACCAACCGCACCCGTGGCGACAACGCCACGACCCTGAACTGGAGAAACGCCATGAAACGAACACACAGCTCCATCCTGGTGGCAGCCGCAACTGCCGCCGCCCTAAGCATCGGCCTCAGTGCCGTTGCGCTGACCGCCCCCGCCTCCGCCGCAGACGCCAAGAAGGGCGGCCCGACCCCCTGCCGCGGCATCGACAAGCTCCGCGTGCCGGGCGCGGAACGCCTTGAAGCAGCCTGCCTGACGGACCTGACCACTGCCGGCACGGTCGCCTCCGGACACACCGACCCGACCGACGGAGCCGGACTCAGCATCCCCGGCGCAGTCAATCCCTCCGGTGTGCCCGGCATCCAGCTGGACGGGTACTTCCCCGACACGTCCACCTTCAACACCGCCCACGGCTGGAACCACGACGCCCAGTTCGTCATCCGCTTGCCCCAGCACTGGAACGGTGGACTGGTCGTCGCCGGCCCGCCCGGTGTCCGTCGGCAGTACGCGAACGACTTCACCATCTCCGACTGGGTTCTCGCGCAGGGCTACGCCTACGCCTCGACCGACAAGGGCAACAGTGGCAACACCCTGTACCAGGACGGCAAGGCGCCCGGCGACGCGATCGCCGAGTGGCACTCGCGAGTCACCGAGCTCACGGTTGCAGCCAAGAAGGCAGTCAAGCAGCGGTACGACCACGGGCCGCGCCGCACCTACATCGTGGGGAACTCCGCCGCCGGGTACCTGACCCGTTGGCAGCTGGAGAATCGCCCTGAGCTGTACGACGGCGGCGTCGAGTGGAACAGCCTGCTCATGACCCCAGACCGGAACCTGCTCACCTACCTGCCGACTGCGCTGAAGAACTACCCCGCCTTCGCAGCCGGGTCGGAGCAGGCGCACCAGAACATCCTGGCGGCTGGCTTCCCGGCTGGGTCCGAACCCACGTGGGGCCTGTCCCATCGCATCTTCTGGGACCCCATCCAGCGCACACTGCGCGAGGAGCTGGACCCCACATTCGACGGCGAACTCGAGGCCGGGCACCCAGCCTGTGCTACCGGCACGCCGGACTGTGACGCCGACTACGTGCTCAGCGAACGACCCGCTCAGGTCACGGAGGCGCTCTCCCGTATCGCCCTGACCGGTCGCATCGGCAAGCCCCTGCTCACCCTTCAAGGAACGCTAGACACGGCTGTCACGCCCCGCGAGACCCAGCTCTACGCATCCATGATCAAGGCTGCAGGTCGCCAAGGACTTTCCCGGGTGTACCAGATCGAAGGTGGCAACCACTTCGAAGCCACCTACGGCGCATTTCCCGGTCTGCTGCGACCCATGATGCCATGCGTGCGCAACGCCTTCGACGCCCTGGAGGACTGGACCCAGGACGGGACACCCCCACCGCCGAGCCACTTCATCGCACGCGACGCCTCAGCTGACCTGATCAACACGTGCAACCTCTGACCGCTGGCATTTCGTGGCCAATCTCAGCCCGGACTGCTGCGGGCTGACCCGATGACTGGCGCTTCGGCCCTGGTGTCCCCTGCCCCCGGGTCGAAGCGTCATCGTCAGACCGCAACCTGGCTCACGCCCTCGGGTTGAGACTGCCCACCCGTGGTCGCTCTGATCGTCGCCGCTATCGCGCGCTGCTTGCTTCCCGCGACGTATAGCGCAGCATCCGTCGTGCGGGGCCGTGAACGCCCATGGCGGTGCATCACCCCAACGAGCTCCACTGCTTGCCGGTTCTCCCGGTCGGCGCCCACCAGACCCGCAGACACCATTCTTGAAGGAGTTCCTCATCATCACCATCGAGTCCGTCACCAGGACCTACGGCGACTTCACCGCGGTCGACGACGTCAGCTTCACCGCCCGACCGGGCCGCGTGACCGGATTCCTCGGCCCGAATGGCGCTGGGAAGTCCACCACGATGCGCATCCTCGTCGGACTTACAACAGCTACGTCGGGAACGGCGACCCTGGGTGGACGTCGGTTTGGCGATATACCCAACCCGGGTATCCAGGTCGGCGTCCTGCTGGATGCGTCAGCCCAACATGCCGGGCGCACCGGCCGAGAGACTCTGACCATTGCCCAGCGGATCATGGGCCTCCCGCGGTCTCGCGTCGACGACATGCTCGCCCTAGTCAGCCTGACACCTCAGGAGGCATCACGGCGAGTCCGCCACTACTCGCTGGGAATGCGGCAGAGGCTCGGCATAGCGACCGCCCTCATCGGCGAGCCCAAAATGTTGATCCTGGACGAACCGGCCAATGGGCTGGATCCGGAGGGCATCCGCTGGATGCGGGCAATGCTGCGCGATTACGCCGACCGGGGCGGGACGGTGCTCCTGTCTTCCCATCTGCTCCACGAAATCGAGGTCGTCGCCGATGACCTCGTGGTGATTGGCAACGGCCGGATCTTGTTACAGGGGGCCAAGAGCGACCTGCTCAAGACGGCCGGCACGCTGATCCGCACCCTCGACCGGGAGGTGGTAGTCCGGGCCTTGCATGACGCGGGCATCACCTCCTCTCCCGTGGATGGGGATGGGCTCCTCGCGCACGCGGACGCGGGACGGGTCGGGCCGATTGCCTTCGCCGCTGGCGTACGGCTTATCGAGTTGAGACCGGCCGAGGGCGCCGGTCTCGAGGAAATGTTCCTGCAGCTCACCGCGGAGACCCAACGCGACAAAACCCCTGACGCCCGACCGCAAGGACACCTTCCATGACCACTCCCGCCGGCACGCTCATCACCGAACCCGGGCCCGCTGGGGGCGTCCCTAGAAGTGGCCACGCCATTCCGCTGAGCCGCATTGCCACCACGGAACTGCGCAAGATATTTACCACCAGGTCCGGGTTCTGGTTGATCGCAAGCAGCGCAATCCTGGCCCTGCTCGCGACCCTGGCCGTGATTGCGTTCTCCTCCGAGGAATGGACGACATACTCTGCGTTCGCCTTCGCGGCCAGCTATCCCCTCACCGTTGTCCTGCCGATCATCGCGACCTTGTCCGTGACCAGTGAATGGAGCCAGCGAAGCGGCCTGACCACGTTCACGCTGGTCCCACACCGCGGCCGGGTCATCGCTGCCAAAGCCATCGCGTGTATCAGCATCGCTGTCGTCACCATTCCCCTCGCCTTCGCCGTCGGCGCCTTGGGGAACGTGGCCGCGACAAGGATCGCCGGCGTCGAGCCAGTCTGGGGCCTGACGGTGTCGAACATGCTCACCATCGGGTTGGGCAACGTGATCGCCATGCTGATCGGCTTCATGCTCGGAGTCCTGATTCGAAGCTCCGCCGGGGCGATCGTGGCCTACTTCGTTTACTCGTTTGTGGTGTCCCCCCTCTTGGGTTTGCTCGCCGCCAAGCAAACGTGGTTCAGGGACTTGCAGCCTTGGGTCGACTTCAAGGACGCGCAAGGAACCCTGGTCGACGGGATCGTATCCGCCCAGCAGTGGGCTCACCTGGGGGTCTCTGGCGCCATCTGGCTCATCGCCCCGCTGAGCGTGGGCCTCGCCGTCGTAGTTCGGGCGGAAGTCAAGTAGCGAACCACGAAGCGAGGACCGAGTACGCCCCAACGTGACCTCGAGACGTGGGCCTCCGGCATCTCAACCAAGAGGTTGGTGCACGACGGCGCTCCGAGTGAGGGCCCGTTGGGGTTCGCGACCCGGCGGGCTTCCGCAGGGAACCCCACACGACCCCAGAAGCATGTCCCAATTACTGCCGAGGGACCATCTTGTCTCGCCCCAACGCCGAACCGGCTGTCGCCACCCGGCACTGGTCGCGGCTCGGGCAGCCATCTGACAGGCGTGCCTTTTCGACTCCGCGGACCGCGCCCGCCTTCCGACGGGCGGACCTTCCGTCGCTCGGTACCACGGTCAGGATCATCCCAACGATCATCCAATGATGTGACGCTCGCTCAGCCACTGGGCGCCTACCTTGCGTCACGGGCTCGACACGCACATCGAGCTACAACAACACGACAACGCTGTCTAAGCCTTGGAGGCTGACGTGACCATCCCTGCTGGCCGAATCCGGCCTTGGCGCTCCGCCACGGTTGCTCCGGCAACCGATCCCAAGACACGTCGACAACCCCTGGAGATGTCATGAATTCCACAGCCGCACAGCACCGCGCGACCACGGCACGAACGACGAGCCTCCAGTCGCGAGGAGCCGGCCTCAACCGGCGTCCGCGGATGGCGACGCGGTTTGCCATTGCTGCGACGGTCCTGTCGAGCCTGCTGTTTGGCGTCAGCTCGGCCAGTGCCGCAGCCCTGCAGGCACCTTCCAACCTGGACGCTGTAGGGACCGAACTTGACGCTGCTCTGAACGACGTAGTGGCGGCCGGAGTCCCAGGCGTCATCGTTCGGGTCACGGACCCCCACCAAGCCGCCCGCAACTACGCCGCCGGCGTGGGTGACCTCGCGACCAGCATCCCGCTACGGCCCACGGCCCGGTACCGGGTCGGGAGCATCACCAAGACCTTTGTCGCCACGATCGTCCTGCAACTCGTCGGCGAAGGACGCCTCCGGCTCGATGAGCCCGTCGCCGAACGGCTGCCCGGTCTGCTCTCGAACAGACCCCCGATTACGGTGCGACAACTCCTCAACCACACCAGCGGGCTGCCCGACTACATCGAAGATCCGCAGCTCTTCGCCGGGATAGTCCAAAACCGCGTGTGGAAACCGCAGGAGCTCGTGGCCATGGCCGACAAGCGCCCGCAGGTGTTTGCGCCCGGCAGCGCCTGGAGATATTCAAACACCAACTACATCGTCGCGGGTCTGCTCATCCAAGCGGTCACCGGCCGCTCCTTGGCGCGCGAGTTGCAGCGCCGCATCTTCTCCCCCTTGCGCTTGGACCACACGTCCTTCCCGGTGGCGACCGGGCGTCTGGCTGGGTACTACGCCCATGGATACATCTCGACCGAAACCGCCCCGACCCCCGACGGTCAACCCCTCGACGTCACGGGCTACAACCCCTCTCACGCCTGGGCCGCCGGGGCCATCGTGTCCAACGCGGAGGACCTGTCCCACTTCTACAAGGCCCTCATGAGCGGGCGGCTCCTCAGCCAGCCCCTGCTGCGGGAAATGAAGAAGACCGTTGCCGAGGATCCCACCGACCCGAACACGACCTTCAGCTACGGCCTAGGGCTGCAAAGAGTCAACGACACCTGCGGCGCCAACTGGGGACACGGCGGTTCCATCTACGGGTATCAGGGGCTGGCCTTCTGGAACGAGCGCACGGGTCGGACCGTCATCATCGCCAGCACCATGTTCTTCGCGCCCGCAGCCGCCGAGGCCCCCCTCGCCACAGCGACCGACCTCGCCCTGTGCGCCAAAGCCAAGGCCCCCTGACCCACGGGACCGTGACTACCCATAGCGGGAGCATCCAGCTGTCTCTGCAGTGAATTGGCTGCTCCCGCTCTGGGCCGGTCTCGGCCACGGGGTACGAGCGTCAATCAAGTAAGCGACCGCAGTCGGTCCACCACCCAAAGCCTCTCCCCATGGGGACGTTGCAACAACCCAGAATCCGAAAGGCGAACACGTGAAGTCAACGGTGCTGAGCGACACTAACCACATCGAGGTGCGCGGCCTTCGCCGCGTCTACGGCACCGGCGAAGGAGCCTTCGAGGCCGTACGGGGCATCGACCTCGTCGTCGAAGCGGGCACCATCGTTGCACTTCTCGGCACGAACGGAGCGGGCAAGACCTCAGCCCTCGAACTGGTCGAAGGACTGGCCAAGCCAACAGCCGGCCAGGTTCGCGTGCTCGGTCTGGACCCAGTGACTGACCGCGCGGAAGTACGGCGAAGAACGGGCGTGCTCCTACAGACCAGCGGGTTCCCGGCGGACCTGACCGTCGCCGAGACTCTGCGGATGTGGGCCTCGACCATGACATCGGCACGCCCTGTCACCGATGCGCTGGCCGAGCTCGATCTTGCCGCCCGCGCCGACGTGCGGGTGCGAAGCTTGTCGGGCGGCGAGCTGCGGCGCCTCGACCTGGCTTGCGCCCTGCTCGGGGATCCAGACGTCGTGCTGCTCGATGAACCGACCACCGGACTCGACCCCCAAAGTCGGCGCCGGGTCTGGGACCTCATCGCAGCCTTGCGGGATCGGGGCCGGTCGGTGCTCCTGACCACCCACCACCTCGAGGAGGCCGAGGAGCTGGCCGACCGGGTAGCGATCATGCACGCCGGTCGGATCGTCCGGGAGGGGACGCCTGCCCAGCTCGGTGCCGACCAGCCCGCGACCATCCGGTTCCAAGGCGCCCCTGCCCTGGTCGGGCTCGACGACCTGCCGGGCACCATCCGGGTTACGACACAAAGCGGTATGACCACGGTGCACACCCATGACCTCCATAGCACCCTGCACGCTCTGCTCGGACAAGCCGACCAGTGCGACGTGCGCCTGTCCAACCTCGAAGCCCGCCACGCGTCGCTCGAGTCCGTCTTCCTCGCGATCGCCGCAGGCGAGAACGCTCCAGAATCCACCAGCGCAATGGAAGCAGCAACCCGATGACCCTTCTCGAGATCTCGCCGCGGCGCATCGCAGGGCTGGCCCGCGCCAACGCCACCTTGGTGGCGCGCAACCGGCTGACGTTCACCTACGCCGTCGTACTGCCCTTGCTGCCACTCGGACTCCTTCTGGTCGGCGACAACAGCTCCAAAGAGGCTGGCGCGAACGCAGTGATCACTGCCTTGATGATGGCCGCACTGTTCCCCGTCTACGCAAACCTGCTCTCCCAGCTCGTGACGCGCCGCGACGAACTCGTCCTCAAACGCCTACGTACCGGGGAAAGCACGGACGCCGACATCATCGTCTCCCTTGCGCTGCCCGGACTGGTCGTGGCAGTCACTACCTCAGCCCTGGCGGTTCCGATCGCGGTCGCCCTCGGGCAGGAGCGTCCGCTCAACCCGCTGTTGTACGCCCTGACCGTGGGTGTGACTCTGCTGCTGTTTGTAGCCTTCGCATGCTGGACGGCCGCATGGACGCGCAACGCGGAGGCTGCGCAGCTCACCAGCATGCCGGTCATTGTCCTGGTCGTCCTCGGTCAGGTGGCGACCGCCTTTCCAGACAACGTTCGCCGCTGGACCGACCTCACGCCAGGCGCAGCAATGACCGACTTGGTGCGCGGGAGCTGGTTCGGGTTCGGCACGGGCAGCGCAGACCGGACCCTGGCACTGCGCGACACCTGGGCGGCCGCTGGCGAGCCGCTGCTGGTTCTGGCCGTCTGGGCTGTGCTGGCAACGGTCCTCGCGAGACGATCGATGCGATGGGAGCCTCGTTCGTAGGCAGCGACAGCACCTGCCTCATCCTGCATGGAGCCCGCCCGCGTCCAACTGCGAGCCCCACCTAGCGGAGAACGCGTCCACGAGCAGCAGCCCGCGACCGTGGACGGCCAGTGGGTCCTCTCGCACGTGGCTCGGGTCGACGACGACGCTCGCACCCGGCGTCGGTGTGAATCACTGCGTTGGTGACGAGCTCGCTCAGGCACAAGAGGGCGGTCTAGAGATCCCAAGGTGCCTGCAGTGTCACCTCATGGTTGTCCGAGACCCAGAAGATGCCGATTCGCACCTGTGCGAGTGCTGGGGCAATGGCGTCAACGCGGTCGCGGTGATGTTGATTGTTGGGGAACGCCAGGGTGGGGTAATCGATGCCGCTGGACACCCAGCGGAGAGCTCGGACGACAGCGACGCCGATGTGTGAACCGACTTGGTTGCCGGTGAAGAGCTGGCCGTATCGCTTGGTGGTGGCCTTGGAACTGCCCGCCCCCTTCGCCTCCACGAGAAGGCGTTGGCCGTCTTTGAGCGCATCGATGTCGTCGCCGAGCTCGTTGGCGTGCGCGGTGGACTGGATCGTCCAACCCTTCGCCACAATGAATGCCACGACGGCGTCCACTACTTCATCTTCAAGCAGCACCAAGCCAAACTAACGCAGTCGACCGGCAGGCCGACCCGTCGCTGTCGGTGGCCGCCCCGCGTCCGGCTGGCGGCGAAATGGCGCGCTTTCGTGGGGCTGCGCCCAAATGGGGCGCCGAGCATCAACCGGGGTCGGCCAAGCGTCAAGGGAGAGTGCTACCCAACACGTCCGCGACAGAGTCAGATTTCAAATACGCTCCGAGACGTGACAGGTGAAGGCAGTCCACTCCCTCCCGCCCAATGGTTTGTGGACCCACACGACGAGAGTCAGTGGCGCTGGTGGGACGGTGCTCGATGGACCGAGCAGTACGCCCCGCGCACGACCACCGCCGCGCAAGAATCCGCGGCACTGGAGCCCAGCCACTCGGAGGCTCGAAGCAGGTTCATGCGAGAGCTTGTCGGCAACAAGGACGAGCGCGCTGAGGCGAAAGCAGAGCGCTTGGTCGCTCGCGCGAAGGCAAATGCGATGTTGAAGGCGAACCTTCGGACGCCCAAGCCACAACGTGCCGTGCAATCAAGTCATCAGGGCAAGGCTCCGTCGATTGCTCAGATGCTCGACGAACTCGCGCTTGAGCCTTTGCGTACCCCTCTCGACGAGCAGGTCGAGGTTGTCGGCGAAACGTTCAACATCGCCGGGATCAAGAGGGTCTTTCGGGGGCGTGGACTGCCCATTCCTACCGTCGGCATCGAGATTAGCGAGGCCGTGTGTGTGTTGATCCCTGAGCCTTGGAACCCGCACGATCCGAACGCCGTAGCTGTTGCTGTAGATGGGCTGCAGGTGGGGCATCTTCCCGCAGAGCTCGCCGAGGAGTACGCCGGACCGCTGGCCGAAATCGCCCGGGGCGGACACCTGGTCACCGGCGTCGGCCGCATCTGGGCCAAGGACGACGGCGCCGGTATGGTTCGCGCTCGGGTCACAATTCTGATCCCGGAAGCGATGGAGCTCTGAGGCCCTGCATCTTGAGTGAGACTCAGGGGGCGGAAAGACGCTGGGTCGACAAGGACTTGGCGATCTGGCAAACATCTCGGTCGTCGACCAGATTCCGGCTAGCCCTGACGAAGGTCTCCTAGTAGCGCCAACAACCCCTATCGCTCGCTCGATGATTCGGACTGGTTCGCTCACCGGCGCGACAGGCACCACCTGCCTCGTCAACCCGTCGACCCTCATCTGACGCCGAAGTGTGGACACGGCTCGCGGATCTGGGCGAGTAGCGCCTGCCCACTGGACAGACTGATCACCACCGCAAATCTGTGTCTGGCCTTCGACTGCACGCCTGCACGAAACTGCCGAGTTGGACTGCGAGTTCGCCTTGGACCTCGTCGTCATCCAGGTAGGAGAAGTGATCGCAGGCCGCAACGAGCCCGCGCGCTCGATCAGCGAGAGCAGACTTCACCGATACGACCAGGTCATGCGGCTCCATGCCGAACGCTCCGCTTCCAACACCCTGCATCGCCAAGGAAACGCCAACGGCATCGGCGGTCCCCATGTGCACGTCGCCGGCAATCATGCTGGTCCTCGGATGTAGGAAGGCCCGCAACGGCGGCAGTGCGGCGCTTGACGGCTGCATGATCGTGATCCCGGGCGGCGGGTCATATCGAAGTGCCAAACCAAGGAAACGCGAACCAGCATCCACAACCGGCCCGCCGACTGCTCGCAGCCCCCCCAACAAGGCGCGCAGGGCGTTCGAACCGACGTTGGCCCCCATCGCCAGCGGAGTGCCGCAGAAGGGGGTGCCGAGGCTCACAACGCCGTGAACAAGCTCCGGATGTGTCTCCCGCAGGATTTGTGCAGCCCTCGTCGCTAACAGTCCACCGCGCGAGTGCGCGACAAAGAGGACTCTGTCAGAGATGCGGAGCGTGACGAGATGTGCCAGATCCTGGGCGTTGCGCTCCAGCGGCAACCACGTGTCGTGTTCATAGCGCAGCACATAGATTCCAGCATCCGTCAATTCTTCTCGAGAGATGGCGCCGGCGAGTTGGAGCCCGGTCGACATGGTGCCGTGGACGACGACCACGGCTGCTTCCACGGATTGAACGAAGTCATCCAGATCCGAACACGTCCGCGCCAGGTCAGCGTTGCGGCGTTCTGCCTCTCCACGGCGACCTCCGGCAAGGGGATCGCCCTTCGATGAGTCAAGTCTCCCCGCCGACACGCGCAAGACGCGACCCACGACGAGTCCCGCCCCTTCGAGCCCGGCTCTTACGAGGCGATGCGCACCGTCCTTTGCGCTGGTCACGACGTCTCGGATCCACGAGTTGTCTCCCGTGTATATCCGCCAGTAGATGAGCTCATCGAGTTCGCCCAGCGGCGCGGCGGCCAACAGGTCACTCACGTCTGGGAGGCGGCCCGGTGAGACGCCCTCCTCAAATCGGACCTGTATCGAGTCTGCCCACGACGGCCATGGCGCAATAAAGCCGTCCAGACACACACCGATGGCTCCGATGCCCATGCCGTCTTCCCTGAACCCAACGACCGCACCACTAGACCCGTAGTTCCAGAATGCACGCCTTAGTCCAGACTCAGGCCCTCGAGTCCCGTACACCTGGGGATCAGCGGGAGGACCAGCCCAGGTCTCGAGCCGGTCTGGACGCACAGGGCCTAGCGGGCTCCAATTCTCGGGGGCGTCACCACTGAGAAAGTCGGACTGCACAGCCTCTTGCACTGCGTGGTCTACCAGTCCCCTCGGGATCTCGAAGGAACGCCAGGTGCTGTCAAGGAGACCACTCAATTCGCCGGCGAAACCTTGGGACTCCACGTAGTCGCGAAGGTCGTTCTCGCTCACCACGAGCGGGGCTTGCTCATTCTCATTGTGTGAGCCTCGGACTGTCACGACTGGAGCCAGGCCCCATCCGTCAGCGAAGCCGTATCCCTCGTACCTGCCGACATACATTTACGCAGAGTATGACCCCGGCTTCGCGCTCACAATGAGACACGAGGCATCCTCGGGATTGTCGCCCGCCTTGGCTTGCTGAGATGACCACTCCAAAGTCAGCGCGAAGCCTCGTTCGGGACCTCTTGGCTAGCCGTGGGTGCGCCGTGCGGGTGATCCGTTCCAGCCTGTTAGCGAGGCCTCGAGTGGATTGGCATGACTGTGATCCTGATGAGTGGACGAGCGCCCTTGGCTCCACGGCCACCGGCGATGACACCCGCTTTTTCCTGCACGACGATCACAGCCCAGCACCTGAAGGCCCAACGGCCTCCGTTGGTACCGAGTGTTGGCGACTGAAGTGCCCTCGGCCGGATTCGAACCGGCGACAGCCGCTTTAGGAGGCCGACTAAGGTCGACGGACGTGATCGGATTCCCTTGTGCAGCAACGGAAATGCGATCAAGACTACCTAAACGTTCGGGTTGGTTCTGGGGCTGTAGGTACCTCTCCGGTACCTACATTTTGGTGCTGGCCGCCAGCCCTCTCACGAAGGTGACCCGCTCGGTGAGCCCGGATAAGGGCTCGTCATCGGCACCTCCCGGGGCGGATCATGAGTGCACGTCCATTGAAGCCCACCTGCGCCGAAAAGACTCACGTCACAGGCGGCTGATATGACGCAAGACCGTCGCCGCTCTGGTCGCATCCTCTCTTTGGCCCACTCGGTAGTGCTCCTTAGTTAGCCGGCGGGTCGTGAGCGACTAGGAGTACGGCAAGCCCGAGCGTTCGGCCCTCGTCCAGAAGTCTGTGGTGCCACAACCGCGGAGCGTCGCCGGGCCCCGGTGCTGTTGCGGTTTCGTGAGTGGTTGACCAGCAATGGTCGTCTGCGACGGCGGCAACAGGCACCCTGAGCACCGCGGTTGGTGGGAGTCCATGCGCGCCGGCTGAGCGTATTACAGGGCCGCCGACCATCCAGTGCTGCCCACGCCGGTGGCCTTGACGAAGCGCTGAGTCGGGTTGACGTTCTCCAGGGTGTAGATCGAGCCCGGCACGGCGCTGGCAACGCCTTCAGGGTGCACCTGTCCGACCATGTGGCAGACATGGTGGCGGTTGCCGCCGACCACGGGGCACACGAAGTCGATTGTTGGGTTGTCGCCTTGGTCTACCTGCCGCCAGGTTTCGTCGCCTCCGTTGTCGAGTCCGACCATGTAGGGCGACCGGTCGGCGTCCGCCTCCGGGTGGTAGGAGATGTAGAGCCCCGTCGTCGCCGATCCGGCCGAGACGATGTCGGATACCCTCACGTCCTGCATCTTTCGTCCCTTGTGAGCCGCGATGGTGACGGCCGAACGGAGTCTGCCCCGGTGACTCACCACCCGGAGCTGGTCGAGGCTGCCCCTGTTGGCGTCGTGGACACCAGCCACGACACGGATCCCATTGAAGGCTGAGGGCCTCGCCCGGCCACGCCTGCACCGTCGCTGACCAAGTGAAGGCGTTCGAGGCGCACGTCGTCGTTGTCGTTCCCCACGTTGAGCACCGCTCGCTCGCTGGTGGGCGCAGTGATGACGGTGAGGTCGCAGATCGTCAGGTGGCGCGTTGTGGAGAGTCGGACCGAACCACCGAGGACGGTTACCCGCGCCACGTTGATGTGAGTCGCCCGCTGACCTATTGCTGCAGCGGCGGCCGCTGCAGTGGTCGTGGGATTGCGCACATGGTTTCTCAGGGTCGTGATCGATCAAGACGAGACCCGGGTGGTCAACTGGGTGCGCACGCATCGCGTTCCCTGGGCGGAAGTTTCACCGGTTCGAGTACGACGGGGGCGTGTCGTTGTGGCTCAGGGACATGCGAGTGATCGTCATCTCCGCGTACGCGCTGGTGCCGGGCCGGTTGCCCAGTGCAAGTCGACGCACGGAGGACGCCGCCCGCACGACACCCATCAAGTGGACCTAGGCATCACCTCGTCACCTCGTCACCTCGTCGCCGGGCGCGGTCCCGCTCGGACGATCTAGGAGTCGAGGGTGGCGTGAAGTAGGCCACAAAGCAGTGCATCGCGCGGCGCAAGGGCCAAGTGCGGCGACGCGCAGCGGTTCCTGTGCAGGCATTGCTTCGTTCTCAAGGCGCGCAAGTTGCTGACGACATGCTCGCTGGGTCAAAGGATCTTAGTCGAGCAGGTTTTGTCACAGTCACCATTGGCGACGGGACTGGCCTAGGCCTATGGCGAAGCGTTGAGGGCGATGCCGTCCAAGAGCACCCTGATGGAGTCCTCCAGCGATGCGCGCGTGTCGAGCATCGTTAATGGTTCGGCGAGATCTTTGACGATCTCGAAGCCACGAGTCTCGGCCACCTCGCGCAAAGAACGAGCCGCTGCCATGTCGTCGGCGTCGCCTGTGGTCGAGCGGGGAAGCTCGAACACAGTGTTCCCAAAAGTGAGGGTGAAGATCTCCCAGAACGCTCGGACGGCCGGCACGCCGACGATGCCCGCGGACTTGAGGTTGGCAAGCACGTTCTCCATCAGCCGTGCCAAGCCGTCAGATCCGGCCGAAACCCGACGGTTTGCCAAGATTTGGACCGCGCTTGGGTGCGCCACGAGTAGGTCCCGCCACACGGACATCACATGGACGATCCGTTCCTTCCAATCGGTCTCAAAAACCTGAGGCAGCTCAAAGAGATCCATGATGTGGATCGCCACGAGGTCGAGGAGTTCGTCCTTTGAACTGACGAACCGGTAAACGCTCATGTGGGAGATGTCGATGCGCGATGCGATGGCTCTGATGGACAGGGCGTCCAGACCCTCCCCATCAGCAATGGCCACTGCTGCGTCCAGGACGCTCGTTCGGGTCAGGGAGGACTTCGAACGGGCCCGGTCACCTGACTTCAACTCGCCTTCTTGACGGGTGGCTTGCATCTGAGTACCGTACACGACACTCGACTATACGCTGTATCGAATTCCGATACGGTGTAGGGATTGCTCCGGAAGGATCTGACAGTGTCGTCAACAACTTTGGCTCGACAAGCACCGCTCGATGTCGCTACGCGCAAAGCCGTAATCAAGATCGTGCCGCTGATCATGGTCATGTACATCGTCAGCTATCTGGACCGCGTGAACGTCGGATTCGCGTCCGTCACCATGAACGCTGATCTGGGACTTTCAGCCACCGCCTATGGAGTTGGCGCGGGCCTCTTCTTCGTCGGATACGTACTCTTGGAAGTGCCAAGCAACCTGATCCTCCGACGGGTCGGCGCTCGAAGATGGCTCGCCCGCATCATGGTGACCTGGGGCGCGGTTGCCTCTGCCATGTCCTTGGTTCACAACGAGTGGTCCTTCTACACGCTGCGGGTGCTGCTTGGCATCGCAGAAGCAGGATTCGTTCCCGGGGTTGTCTTCTTCCTTACCCTGTGGTTTCCCCGGGAAGTACGAGGGCGAGTCACCGCCGCCTTCCTGATGGGGATCCCCTTCGCTGTGGTACTCGGCGCACCCCTGTCGGCCGGATTGATCCAGTTCGGAACGGAGACGCTAGGTGTTCAGGGTTGGCGGTTCATGTTCCTCGCGGAAGGCATTCCAGCCATCGTCTTGGGCATCTTCGTGCTGTTCCTCCTTCCCGATCGTCCCGAGACCGTCAAATGGTTGAGCTCCGAAGAAAGCACAGCGCTGAATCGCAAGCTGGCCGAGGAGAACGAGTTCGCTGAGTCTCACGGGCTAGGGACAGTGAGCGCCGCCTTCAGAGACTGGCGCGTGTATGTCGTGGCCGCCTTCGGCTTCGCGGCAAACATCGGCGGGTACGCCCTCAGCTTCTTCTTGCCCCAGGTCATCACTGGACTATCGGAGACCTTCGGCACCCAGTTCTCCCTGATGCAGACAGCCCTCATTACAGCTATTCCGTACAGCGCAGCGGCCGTCGCGATCTGGTTTGTTGGCAGGAACTCAGACCGAACAGGCGAGCGTATGGCCCACATTGCGGTGCCTCTAGCGCTCGGGGCTGTCGCGGTAGGGATCGCGCTCTACCTGCCATCGACGATCGCGGTGATCGTGGCCATCTCCATTGCTGCGGCCGGAAGCTATGCCATCATTCCCATCTTCTGGCAACTGCCGCCACGCTTTCTGACGGATGCGGCAGCAGCGACTGGCATGGGCATCATCGCCTCGCTTGCCAACGTCGCGGGATTCATTTCTCCCTACATCACCGGAGCGCTCAAGGACGCCACGGGCGACTTCAAAGCCGGCATGTGGTTCGTCTCCGGAGTCATGATTCTGGCCGCCGCACTGGCGGCCGCTGTCGCCAAGCGTCCAGAGTTCACCCGCCTGCCCGCGGGAACGCAGCCCACCAGTAAGGGCCACCTCTAAGAGCCCACTCCATCAGCCCGAAACTCGCCCACCGGCAGTTCGGGCACAGACCACTGATAGTACGAAGGACGAAAGCGGGAACAGTAATGCCTGAAGTCATAGGCCACTACATCGACCAAATCATGACCACCGAACTTCGACCGATCGGCAACCTGCCGCGGGGAGTAGCACACCTCTTGTACGACGCCGTGCGGGCGAAGAGCGACCTGCCGCTCAGCTACGCGATGGCTCAGGCGCTGATTCAAAACGTCCATCAAGGTGATCGCGTAGTCATCGTGTGCGGTGCCGGGGGTGACCCCGGTCTGCCGACTGGCGAGATCGACGGACTCTTGGGTGGCGTTGCTATTGCTCGGGCGCTCACACAGGGCGTCGGCGCGGAGGTTCACTTCGCAGTTGAAGAGAGGTTCCTTGCTCCGCTCGTTGCGGTCGCGCGGGCGGGTGAGCTGAATGTTCGACAGCCAGGAAGCCCCCCGTGGGCTGACTCGGTCGTGATTCACGAGAGCCCCGTCGACGATCAAGAGGGGGCCGCCTTCTCGCTCGAACTCCTTCGCGAACTCACCCCCTCGGCGGTCATCGCCATCGAGAAGCTGTCGCCAAACCGACACGGGATCATCCATGGCGCCACAGGCAACCCCTGGCACGACGTTCACTTCAATGCTGCGACCCTCTTCGCCGAGGCGCAGCGGGCCGGCATCCTCACCTGCGGTATCGGAGACGCGGGCAATGAGGTCGGATTCGGGTCCGTTACCGAGATCGCGACGATTCAGCCCGCTGGAGGGACTTGCCGCTGTGAATGCAATGGGGGCATGGCAGCTGCCATCCCCACTGACGTGGTCCTCACGGCCGCCATTTCGGACTGGGGCGGATACGGCGTCACCGGCATGATTGCTTTCCTGCTCGAACGGCCCGATCTCGTTGCGGACGCGGACTATGTAGAGCGAATTCTGCGTGCCGCCGTCGACGCTGGAGTGGTGTGCGGGTGGTATGCGCGACCGGTGCTGTGTGACGACGGCGTCCCACTCGCCGCGCAGCGCGCTGCAGCAACGCTGATCCAGACCGCTGTCACGCAGGCGCTGCTCAAGCACACGTACTCGCCTTCGCACTAGGTATCCAGCGCGCCTCTGGCTGGCTAGGCCGGGCACACACGCTTATTGAAAGAGATCCCCTTGTGCCGCAGCGGGGGCGGTACTCGACTCCCGCCCATGCATCCCGAAACAGCTGCGGCGCCCAGGGCACCGCTGAGAGGAAACGATGAACGCCAGACACCTGAAGCCCCTGCCGGTGGGTGAACTACAGGACGCCGCTGACCAGGTGCGGATATCCATTCTCACGATGCTGGCAGCAGCGCAGAGCGGGCACAGCGCTGGCTCTCTAGGGATGGCTGAGATCCTCACGGTGCTGTATCGGCATGTGATGAGGCATGATCCGATCGATCCGGAGTGGGAGGACCGGGACGTCTTCTTCCTCAGTAACGGGCACGTCGCCCCCG
Source organism: Pedococcus sp. P2_D9 (assembly GCF_056404275.1). Classification (NCBI taxonomy): domain Bacteria; kingdom Bacillati; phylum Actinomycetota; class Actinomycetes; order Micrococcales; family Intrasporangiaceae; genus Pedococcus; species Pedococcus sp. P2_D9. The sequence goes on along the minus strand of NZ_JBFUEI010000008.1, from coordinate 14,526 downwards.
TCCTCTACGCAAGCTTGGCGCACGCGGGCTACTTTCCGGTGGAGGAACTGACCACCCTGCGGCGTCTTGGCTCACGGCTTCAAGGTCACCCAGAGCGTCACGCCTTGCCTGGCCTGGAAAACACGAGTGGCCCCCTTGGCAGTGGACTTTCCCAAGCTGCCGGATACGCGTATGCGAGCCAGATCCTCGACCGGCAGCTTGACAGGTTCGTCTACGTGACGATGGGCGACGGCGAACTGAACGAAGGGAACATCTGGGAGGCCGCGATGTTCGCGAGCAAGTACAAGCTCGGGCGGCTCATTGGCATCGTCGACCGAAACTACATTCAGATTGACGGCCAGACCGAGGATGTCATGCCGCTAGGTGATCTGCGCGGCAAATGGGAAGCATTCGGTTGGCACGTCCTGGAGGTCGACGGCCATAGCCCCTCCATGCTGGTTGACGCCATCCATCAGGCAAAGGCGGTCGCCCAGCAGCCGAGCATGATCATCGCGCACACCGTTCCAGGCAAGGGTGCCGCCTTCATGGAATACGACCACCGATGGCACGGCAAGCCGCCGACCGAGGAGCAGGCCCGGGCTGCAATCACCTCACTTCAAGACAAGATCGGAGCGCGAAACTGATGTCCGTGCCACAAGGCATCGACCAGGCTGCCACCCCCCGACTCCAGCAGCCGATGCGCGCAGGTTTCGGGCGCGGTCTTCTTGCCGCCGGCCATCGCGATGAGCGCATCGTCGCGCTCTGCGCCGACCTCACCGAGAGCACCATGATGCATCTGTTCCAACAGGCATTTCCCGACCGATTCGTCGAGGTGGGAATCGCCGAGCAGAATCTGGTCACCGTCGCCAGTGGCCTTGCACGGGCCGGGAAGATTCCCTTCACGTCGAGCTACGCGGCGTTCAGCCCTGGACGCAACTGGGAGCAGATCAAGACGACCGCCGCGCTTAACGACATGCCGGTGAAGATTGTAGGTTCCCATGCGGGCCTGAATGTGGGGTACGACGGAGCCACGCACCAGATGCTCGAGGACATCGCGATCATGCGGGTCATGCCCAACATGACTGTTGTTGCTCCAGCGGATGCCGTTGAGGCGGAGAAGGCCACCTTGGCCATCGCCGAATCAGGCGGACCGGTCTACCTGCGTCTAGCACGCGACGCCACCCCCGTCTTCACCAGCCCTGATTCATCATTCCGGCTGGGGGTGGCCTACCGACTTCGGGAGGGTGACACCATCTCTCTGATCGGGACGGGGACTCTCACGCACGAACTACTCGTGGCGGCAGACTTGCTCGCTTTGCAGGGCATCGCCGCAGAGGTGCTGCACGTCCCCACGCTCAAGCCTCTTGATAAGGAGGCCATCCTTGCAAGTGCCAGCAAGACGGGTCTGGTCGTGACAGCCGAAGAGGCACAGATCGCGGGCGGGCTGGGCGGAGCGGTGGCGGAGTTGCTCAGCCTGGAACTTCCCACCCGAGTTCTGCGCCTTGGGGTTAATGACCGCTACGGCGAGAGCGGTGCGCCTCGCGAGCTTCTGCACGCCTTCTCCCTGACCGGCAGTCAGATCGCTGACCGTATCCGGGCCTTCATCGAGACGTGATCGGGTCCATCCGAGGCCTGCCTGCTGCCTGGCGCTACCAGCGGACCATCGACCCGTGTCGGTTGGCTGTGCGAACCAGCCATCGCCCGTGGTCGAGGAAGAGCGACGTTTTGGCACCCGGAGCGAAGAGCCGCCACACCGGCTCTCGGGAATCACTGAACGCGGGCACATGGCTACGTCGCAGTGAGCAGTCCCCTCGAATTGTCGACCTCAAAGTCGTAAAGGTCCTGCACAAACTGAATGTGCTGGTCCACCCACGCGTCTGCGGCGTCAACCTCTGAACGAATCAGGATCGCGTAAAGCTGCTCATACAGCACACATCCACGCGCAATGATCTGGTCCTCCAGCAACAGTCCGGCACGGTTCATGCCGTAAAGCGCCATTCGATTGAGCACTTCGCGCAGGAAGCTGGTGAGCATCACATTGCGAGCGGTCAGGGCCAGTCGAAGGTGGAACCGGACCGTGAGCTCGGTGAACTCCTGGAACATGGTCGTGTGCCGCATGCGTGAGACAAGGGCGCCCAACTCGGCTAGATCACGAGCGTCTGCGTGGACGACAGCCCTTCGCACCACTGCCCTCTGCACTACGAACCGGGCCTCGAGCAGGTTCCGGGCTTCGTCTTTAGTAGGGACCTCATAGATCTCGCGCAGAGCCTGCGCGAGACCTGTCGAGCTAATCAAGAAGACGCCACCGCCGCGACCTGGGCGCACATCAAGTACGCCACACTCCACGAGCACCTCAATAGCTTGGCGGGCCACGACATGACTGATACCGAGCTCGTCCGCCAGGTCGCGAAGATTCGGAAGGCGGTCCCCTACCTCGAAGACGCCGGCACGGATGGCGTCCACGAGAAGGGCCAGTACGCGGTCACGCGCCGTCCGCTCCGGCGCCCCGCCCAGCACGTCGAACCGACTCCCCGTCAAGCCGTCAAGAGCCATCGCGATGCCACCTCCTAAAAGTTCCTTGTATTTAACTATAGATGACGTCGCGACGCATCCGGTGACAGGCGCGACCCCCTTGAGCTCATCACCAGTGGGCCCGAATGGATACGACGACACGGCTGGAGCGCAACCCTTGACACCACCGACGGCCCTCCTTAAAGTTCAACTTTGTAGAACAAACGTATCGACCGAGGAGAGTGGCATGGCATTGACGGCCGACATCCAGCTCAGGGACAGGGCCTCCTGGATCAGTGCAACCCTTCGGCGTCATGATCTAGCGGCTGTCGTAGTCGCCGGACCCGACAACGTTGGCTACTTGTCGGGCTTCTACCACCCAGATCTCCGCTACGTGCCCAAGCGTCTTCACATCGTCGTGTGGCCGGCCAAGGGGGAGCCCATCTTTGTGGTGCCCGCACCGCGCGCGCTGAACTGGGTCGGTCAGGGAGATAAGACCTTCGTGGGGCCAGAGGACGGCACGTCGTCAATCGCCGATGTCAGGCCATATGACGGCGAAGGGCTGGCCGGGGCCCGAACCGTGACGGAGGTGCTGCAAGAACTTGGAATCGCCAGCGGCGCCTTGGGCGTCGAAGCCAACCACCTGCCGGAAGGTTTCGCAGCCGAGGTGCAAAGGTCTCTGCCGGACTTGGGGTTGGTCGACGCATCCAACTTCTTGGACGAGATCGTCACCGCCAAGGCAGACGCAGATGTGCAGGCCGTGGTGTCGATCAACCAGGTCACCACGCAAACCCTCGAACACGAGCTCACGCTTGCGCGCCCAGGGGAGTCGGAGCGGGAAGTGTCGGGCAGAATCGTTCGTCGGCTCTGGGAACAAGGCGCCACTGAACTGGTCCACGGCATTCTGGCAGTTGGTCCTCGTGCCGCCGGATGGCACGCCCTGCCGAGTGCCACCAAGCTGGCCGAAGGCCAGTTGATCCGGACCGACTGGGGCGTTCGCTGCGAGCGAGGCTTCGCATCCGACATCGCCCGGAACGTCGTCGTAGGTAAGGCGTCTCCCCGCCAAAAGGATATCTTCGCGCGAATCTCGGAAGCGCACGACGCGGTCGTCGAGGCAGTTCGGCCTGGAGTCCTTGCGTCCGAGCTTGCCCAGCTGGCGCGCCGGCGGTACGACCAGTTGGGTCTTGAGTTCCGATGGGGGATCGTCGGTCATGGAATCGGCCGGACCGTCCAGGAAGCGCCCTTGCTGTGGCCTGACGTGCATGAGCCTGTCAAAGAGGGTCAAACCCTACAAATCGAACTCGGGTATTTCGGCAGGACCGAGGTTTACCACATCGAAGACCTCATCCATGTCAAGTCGAACGGCGCCATCAACCTCACGCAGAAGTCGCCGCGTGTCCTGTTGGAGTCGGCATGGTGAAAGAACATCTGCTCTGCATTTCCTGTCGCATTTCTCAGACGAGTTGAAAGGAAGGACGACAATGACGTTTCCAATGCCTTCATCGCAGTTCAGCAGGAGGGACGTTCTGCGGTTTGGGGCCTACGGCTCAGCACTCGTCGTGGTGGGCGGGAGCGCAGTGGCCTGTGCCGCCCCCAGCGGTAGCTCCAGCGGAGGAGGCGCAGGCTCAACGCTCGTCTACGCCGAAGGGACGGGACCCTCGTCACTCGACCCACTCGGGCCTGGCATTACCGGCCCCGGTCTGCGCGCATGGCGTCAGATGTACGACACGCTCGTGTGGTTTGAGAACGGCGACTTCGTTCCGCAGCTGGCTACCTCCTGGAAGAACGTGGATCCCCTGACGTGGGAATTTGTCCTCCGTCAGAACGTCTCGTTCCACAACGGCGAGGCTTTTGACGCCAATGCTGTCAAGTTCACAATGGATCGCATTATGAATCCAGACCAGAATGCGACCCAGCGCTCCCGCTTTGGGCGCCTGGACAGCGTCGAGGTGGTCGACTCGCACACGGTGCGATTCCACACGAAGGCGCCGTTCCCTGTGCTTCTGCTGGGACTTACGCAAGCATTCATCGTGCCGCCCAAGTATGTAGCGGCCAACGGAGGAAAGGCCCCGGCAAAGCCCGTGGGCACGGGTCCTTTCCAGTTCGAGTCATGGTCGCAGGGTGAAAAGATCGTGTACACCGCGAACAAGGGCTACTGGGGAGGGGCGCCGAAGGCCGACCGTCTTGAGATGCGTGTCATCCCGGACGACTCGACGCGTCTTGACTCGTTCATGGCCGGAGAGGTGCATGTGAACATGAACCTCCCGATCGCTGCGATCGACACGGTGAAGGCCAACAAGAACGCGCAGGTCGTGCACGAGTTCAGTCGCGCAGCACTCCTGCTCGAGTTCGATACGACGCACGGCGGACCCACTGCCAACAAGCTGGTACGCCAGGCGCTCAACTACGCGGTCGACAAGCAGTCGTTGATCTCGACCATCCTGAACAACACCCAACGCCCGCTGGACGGCCAGCTCGAGTCGCCGGCGTCGCTGGGTTACAACAAGTCACTCAAGGCCTTCCCGCACGACCCGGCCAAGGCGAAGGCTCTGCTTGCCGAGGCGGGTTTCCCCAATGGCTTCGACATGGTCATCAACGGCCCAATCGGGAAGTACCCAGCCGACCGTGACCTGGTAATCGCCATTTGCTCGCAGTTGGAAGCCGTTGGCGTGAGGGCGAAGCCGAACCTCACCGACTTCGGGTCGTTCATTCAGTCCGTTGGTGCAACGAAGGCTGGTCCCGCGTTCCTGATCGGTTGGTATGACTTCGGCGACCCTGCGCTGTCGACGTCCTGGTTCACGAGTTCCTCCACGCTTGGCAAGTACTACGCGGACAACACCTATGACGACCTCATCGCCAAGGCTTCCTCGACCCTCGACGACTCCCAGCGGCAGTCCCTATACGAGCAGGCCTCTCAGCACATGAATGACGAGGCCATGGCTCTCTTCCTGACCCAGCCGGCCATGTACTACGGGCTGGCCAAGGGGGTGACTGGATTCACCGCGCGCGACGACGAGATGGTGGTTCTGAAGACTGTGGCGCCCAAGGGCGGAGCGAACTGACGTGTTCAACTACGCCCTCAAGCGACTCCTGAGACTTCCCGCGATCCTGTTGCTGGTGATGCTTGTCGTGTTCCTTCTGGTGCAGTCAGCCGGCAATGTTGTAGACCTGCTGCTGCCTCCAGAGGCCACTGCCGATCAGCGTGCTGAGCTTGCCCGTCAGCTGGGCCTGGACCGGCCGTTGTGGGACCAGTTCTTCACGTTCGTTGGGAACACTCTGCGTGGCGACTTCGGCTTCTCGGTGTACTACCACGAGTCGGCAGCGCAGATCGTTGCATCCAGGCTGTCTGCGAGCCTCATGCTTGCAGGCTTGTCAATCGTGGTTGCAACGATCCTCGGTGTAGGTCTAGGTATCTTGGGGGCGGTACGTTCCGGCGGAATTGTCGATGCCATGGTGAACGCCGTTGCGGTGCTGGGCCAGTCCATGCCGAGCTTCTGGCTCGGACAGATGCTCATTCTGTTGTTTGCGGTCAAGCTGCAGATTCTGCCGACGTCCGGATACACGAGTTTTGCGTCGTTGGTGCTTCCAACCCTGACTCTCTCCGCCTTCCTGATTCCCCAGATCCTGCTCCTCACGCGAACCGGGATGATCGAGGCTCTGCAACAGCCGTTCATGGTGACAGCTCAAGCAAAGGGCCTGTCTCCCAGGCTGTTGGTCTTCAGACATGCTTTCCGCAACGCGCTAAATCCGATCATCGCCTCAATCGGGTTGCAGCTCGGCACCCTCCTGGGTGGTGCGGTCCTCACGGAATCTGTGTTCGGCTGGCCAGGCGTGGGCAGGCTCGGTGTCGAGGCAATCTTGCACCGAGACCTGCCCGTCGTAGAAGCCACGGTCGTGCTGCTGGCGGTAGTCGTGATGGTCACTAACCTGGTGGTCGATCTGCTCAGTGCGTCGCTCGATCCACGAATTCGGGTGAGCTGAAATGGCAATCGAGACCGCGGTACCTGCGCTAGCCACGCCGCCAGAGGTCCCTCGTCGACGACTCCTTAGTCGGCCGGGATCAGCGAGACCGCAGCCGAGCATGGTGGTGGGCGGCGGCATCCTCATCTGCATTGTGTTTGCGGCGGTGTTTGCTCCCTTGCTCACTCAGTGGGAACCAATGACGCAGGACCTAGCCGCCCGACTAACGCCGCCGGCTTGGGCGTCTGGCGGCTCATCGGAGCATCTGTTGGGTACTGACTCGTTCGGGCGGGATGTGCTCAGCCAGCTGCTGCACGGCGCGAGGTACTCCCTCGGCGTAGCCTGCGCGTCGACAGTGCTGGCCGGTGTCGTGGGGATCGCCCTGGCGCTGGTGGCTGGATACGGCGGCCGGCGAAGCAGCGGTTTCGTCATGCGGGCCGTCGACGCAATGCAATCGATGCCGCCAGTCCTGGTCGCCCTCATGGTCGCCGCGCTGTTCGGCACCAGTGTCGTGAAGCTAACTATCGTTCTGGCGGTCACCTCGTGGCCCACCTACACGCGAATCCTCTACAACGTGGTGCGGGCAGTCCGCGAGCAGGAGTTCGTTAATGCGGCCATTTCGATCGGACAGCGACCCTTGGGCATCGTCTTCGCCCATGTACTTCCGAACATCATGTCGTCCATCATCGTCATCACAACCTTGCAGGTCGGTCGCATGGTGCTTCTTGAGGCCGGTCTGAGCTTCCTCGGCCTTGGCGTTCCGCTAACCGACCCCGCCTGGGGAACGATGCTGGCCGATGGTCAGAAGTACATCCACACCGACTTCTACCTCTCCCTCCTGCCAGGCCTTGCCGTCACCCTTCTCGTTGGCAGTCTCAACCTCTTCGGCGAAGGGCTTCGCCGAACACTCAATCCGCGAGCCTGACGATTCAACGCGCTATCAGCCGCACATACGACACCGCCGGCGAGTCCGCCGGCTCAGACAAGGAGCCTACAAATGGTTAGTGCATCGGACGCCCGTGCGAATCTCGCGGCGGTGCTGCAGGAGCACTCCCTCGACGCCATCGTCGCGTCATCTCCTCCAAACGTTTGCTACAGCTCTGGTACGTACTTCACGACGATGAAGACGGTCCCTCAGCGCACAGCGTTCGTCGTCGCGGATGGTGCCGAACCCACCTTTGTGTACTGCACCATCGAGCAGGGGCATGCGACCGAGGAGTCCTGGCTGACAGATCTCGTGGGCTACACCGAGTTCGTGGATGAGCCGGTCGAGGTTCTCAGCAGGGTGCTCAAGGAGAAGGGTGTCGGCTCGGGCAGGGTTGGCGTCGAGCTTCGAAACCTGTGCGCCCGTGATCGGGCCCTCCTCGACGTTCTGCTTCCGGGCGCAGAGTTGGTGCCGGCTGATGACATCTTCGACAACATGCGGGCGGTGAAGACGGCCCAGGAGATCGACGTGCTTGGTGCCGCGGCCCGAAACACGGACGCAGCGATCCGGGCGGCCTTTGAGGGCGCAAGAATTGGCGACTCGGGGTTCTCCGTCGCAGACACGATGGTGTCGACCGCTAAAGGCTTCGGAGCGCGTAACCTGCTTCACCAGACCATGGCGGTAGGGACAGACGGCTTCAAGGTTCACGCCAGCGCAAGTGACCGCAGGCTCACAGCTGGTGACGTGCTGCGGGCCGACTTCGGCATGTCGTGGGGTGGCCACTACCTGTCCGACGTTGCCAGGACGGCCTTCGTCGGCTCGATCAGCCGTTCACAGCTCGATCTGTACACCCGACTCGAGAGTGTTCAGCAAGGCATCTTCTCCTTCATGCGTCCAGGTGTATCCGCCAGCGCGGTCTTCGCCCACGCTCAAGAGCTATTCAAGACTGCCGGCGTGGACTTCGACTTCCCGCACGTTGGACACTCGATCGGGCTGGGGTTGCACGAGAACCCGATGCTGCACATCAACGATCACACCATTCTGCATGCAGGGATGGTCTTCATGGTCGAGCCGCTCGTCGTCGGTAGCGATGGCATCTACCACGTGGAGGACATGGTGGTGATCACTGAGGAAGGGAGCAGCGTCCTCACCCGAGCCATTGACTGGTCCACCCCGCTGGTCGTGGGGTAGCCATGCTTCAGGTCAAGGATCTCAACGTGAGGCTGTCACGGCACGGCGAAAGCGTTCATGCCGTGCGTGACGTCAGCTTCTCTGTCGAGCAGGGCGAAACACTTGGCGTTGTGGGCGAATCGGGATCGGGCAAGACGGTGACCGTCATGGCGGTCATGCGACTGCTTGACCCGAAGGCCGCCCGGCTTGAAGGGCGGGTGGTGTTCGAAGGGCGTGATCTTCTCACTCTGTCTGAGAAGCAGATGAGGTCGGTCCGGGGCGCACAGATCGGCATCGTGTTCCAGGATCCGATGACCTCCCTGAACCCCGTTCTGAGTGTGGAGCGTCAGCTCACAGAGTCGTTGCAAATACATGAGAACCTGACTCGTCGACAGGCTAAGCAACGGGCGATTGAAGCGCTTGACATGGTCGGCATTGCCGAGCCTGCGTCGCGCGTTCTGGACTATCCACATCAGTTCTCTGGTGGAATGCGTCAGCGCGTTCTCATCGCCATGGCGATCGCTTGCCGGCCCAAGCTGCTGATCGCCGATGAGGCGACCACCGCACTGGACGTCACGATTCAGGCCCAGATCGTTGAGCTCATTGGCCAGCTTAGAAGTGACCTTGGGATGGCAGTCGTCATGATCAGCCACGACCTGGGCGTGGTGGCCGGTTCGTGTGATCGCGCTCAAGTCATGTACGGCGGGCGCGTCGTGGAGTCCGGAACAGTCGATGAGATCTTCGATGATCCGCGCCATCCCTACACCGCCGGTCTGCTTGAGTCGATCCCTCGGCTGGACCGGCCAGCAGGTACGCCCCTGAAGCCCATTCCTGGTCAGCCGCCCGACCTTCGGTCGCAGCTGAACGGTTGCGCCTTTGCCGAACGATGCAGGCACGCGTTGTCCCGGTGCACCACAGAAACGCCAACGCTGGAACGCGTCAGTGACAGCCATAGCAAGGCGTGCTGGCTCAGGACCAATGTCCCGGAAGGAGTCACCTCAAGATGAGTGCTCTGCTTGAGATTGACGATCTGCGAACGCACTTCGTCGTCGGAGGAGGAAAGTCGGGCGCGGGTCGACGAACGGTCCGAGCCGTTGACGGCGTATCTCTCTCGATTGCCGAGGGGGAGACGTTGGGGCTGGTGGGGGAGTCTGGCTGTGGAAAGTCGACTCTTGGCCGAACGATTGTGCGGTTGAACCGGCCAACAGCGGGCAGAGTGCTTTTCGAGGGTCGCGACTTGGCCTCCGTCTCGGGTCGCGAGTTGCGCGAGACCAGAAGACGAGTCCAGATGGTCTTCCAAGATCCCTTCAGCAGTTTGGACCCGCGTAAGAGCGTGGGTCAGATCTTGAGCGAGCCCCTGCGCATCCACCGAATCGGTGACCGTCGAAGTCGTCCCGGGCGAGTCGCTGAGCTGCTGGACATGGTCGGTCTTCGCCCAGAAATGGCCTCCAGATACCCCCATGAGTTCTCGGGCGGACAGCGGCAGCGAGTCGGCATTGCTCGGGCCCTGGCCTTGGAACCGAAGATGATCATCTGCGACGAGCCGGTCTCGGCCTTGGACGTTTCCGTGCAGGCGCAAGTGCTCAACATCATCGAGCGGTTGCGTGACGAGCTGTCACTCACCTGCTTGTTCATCGCGCACGACTTGAGTGTCGTGCGGCACGTGAGCTCAAGAATCGCAGTCATGTATCTGGGCAAGGTCGTCGAGGTTGCCACTCGCGACCAGCTGTTCAGCTCGCCGCAACATCCATACACCCGGGCGTTGCTATCAGCGGTTCCTTCGCCCGATCCAACCACGGAGAGGACGCGATCCCGGATCATCCTTTCCGGTGAGCTGCCCAGCGCTTCCAACCCACCAAGCGGCTGTCATTTCAGGACTCGTTGCCCGCTGGCAACCGATATTTGTGCAAGCGAAGAGCCATCCCTCGAGCTGAAAGCCTCGGGCGGTGTGGTCGCATGTCACCACGTCCCCCAGCCTGCTGCCGCAGGACCGACCAGTGTAGGGAGCCGGGGCTCGGGGGAATCGGGGTGACTCCACTGAGGTTCATGGTCACCCAGGCCATCCGAGAGCCAGGAATGACCATGCTCGCCAATGTCGGGTCTGTCGAGGTGCATCAGACATCGCCTACCGCCACGGAACTTCGGCGCCTGTGCAGGTCTGGTCGGTATGACGTCCTGATTGCTCATTTGAGTGATGATCTGTCAGGTGCCGCGCTTGAAGGTGCAAGGCTGAAGGGTGTCTCGCTCTACTCGGCCGGCACGAACAACGTGAACATCGATCTCGCCTCAAGGTCCAGAATCGTCGTTGCCAACACGCCTGACGTCCTCACCGACGCCACGGCCGACACGGCAATTCTGCTGATGCTTGCGGCATCTCGACGTTGTGTTGAGGCAGACCAGTACCTTCGCGGTGGGCACTTTCGCGGGTGGACGCCGGACCTACTACTCGGGCGCGATATCGCAGGCGCCACGTTAGGACTTGCCGGGTTCGGACGTATTGCCCGGGCAACAGCGCGACGAGCGCTTGGCTTCGGCATGCATGTTCAGTACTGCCCCCGGCCACCCACGAACGATCCCTCTTCAGGTCCTGAGCTGGCCGACTTGGAAGGCCGCGTAAGGGAGGTCAGCTGGCACGAACTTGTGGCCACCTCGGACGTGCTGTCGCTCCACGTGCCGCTAACCACGGCCACTCGACACCTGATCAACGCGCCAGTCCTCGAGGCGATGCCCTCCGGCGCGGTGCTGGTCAACACAGCACGCGGCGCGCTGGTAGATGAGGGCGCGCTCGTAGAGGCGCTTCGAACTGGTGCCATCGCAGCGGCCGGGTTGGACGTCTACGAGAATGAGCCCGCGTTGACGCCTGGACTGGTTGACCTACCGAACACCGTGCTGCTTCCGCACATCGGTAGTGCCACTCAGACCGTGCGGGCGGAGATGGCCCGCCTCTGCGCTGCCAACGCGATCGAGCTGGCACGAGGTGAACTGCCTGCAACGGCTGTGAACCCCGATGCTTGGAATGCCGTCCGGTCACAAAAGGAATCGGCCGCCACCGAGTGGCGTCCACTACGCCGAGCGCCAAGTCGTGGTTGAAACGCACCCTCCAGGTCGGGTGCTAGTCCCGCCGGACAGCTTCAAAGGCACATACGCCGCACGTGAAGTTGCACAGGCAGTGGCTGCCGGAATTCGCGCTGCCGGATGCTCCACCGACGAACTGCCCCTTGCTGATGGCGGTGAAGGCACGCTCGAGGTCCTTGCGCCCCACCTTGGGCTTAAGCGCATCACCACATCTACCTGCAACCCATGGGGCGCCATGATGACGGCCACTTATGGCCTGAACTCACGGACGGCCGTGATCGAGCTCGCAGCCGCCAGCGGCTACAGCACCCCGCACGAGGGTAGGCGAGACCCCGTGAGTGCAGACACACGCGGCACCGGCATGCTCATCGTCGACGCGATTCGGCGCGGAGCCAAGCAAGTCCTTATCGCCGCTGGGGGGTCCATTACTACCGACGGCGGATCAGGCGCGGCGCAGGCTATTTGGGAGTCTGGCGGACTGCGGGGTACCGAACTCACCGTTCTGACTGACGTCGAAACGCGATTCATCGATGCGGCCGCGCTTTTTGCACCGCAGAAGGGTGCTTCAGCGGAACAGGTCAAACAGCTTGAACAGCGTTTGAGCGCCGCAGCGGTCGCGATGCCTCGAGACCCTCGGTCGGTCCGCGGTGGCGGTGCGGCAGGAGGTTTGGCGGGCGGGATGTGGGGGTGGTTTGGAGCCGCGATCGCCCCCGGCGCGGACTACGTGCTTGATGCGGTAGGCCTTGAGGAACGGCTCCGGGGTTGCTGCGCCGTCGTTGTAGGAGAGGGTCGACTGGACGGTCAGACCGCGGCTGGCAAGTTGGTCCAAGCCGTCATACGACGCAAGGGAGTGGTGCCTGCCTATGCCGTTGTTGGCTCGGTCGGGGAGGGCGCAGATCGCGTGACGGGGCTCGAGAAAATTCTGATCGCCCGAGACCTGGCCGAAATGCGTGATGCTGGCATGCGGATCATCCAGGGGCTGCGTCCGGCCCGCGATGGGTGACTCTCCCATCTTGCGGACCTGAAGGCTCCGTCTGCGGCGCTCGAAGATGGACTAGAGCTTCCCCCCATGAATGGAAAGTGTGCAACTGACGGTGATCGGCTACGGCCGGGACTGGGTCTTCAGGCGCAGTCGCTCGTAGGGTGTTTGGCCCGATAGGGCGGGTACGGGCCCTATCACGGAGCAGGGCTAGAACGGCGGCAGTGCCGCCGTTCTTCCCTTGAGGTAGTAGCGAAACTCGTGAGGTCGCTGCGTACGTCCCGGCTGCTTGTCGTCCTTCAGCAGGCCGTGACCGCCGTGTGTCTTCACCCGCGAGGCTACTTTCTATGTGCTGTCCTTCGTCCAAGTAAATGTGGTGATGTCGGCGGCGTGGAGGCCGTCGAAGTTGCTCAGTGTCAGCCCGACTGGTCCCCATCTGCCGAGGAACTGGGGCTTCATGAACTCGATGGCGGTATTGCTTAGGTCGGCGAACCATGATCCGTTCTCTGCGTTGTCATGACCGGGAGCTAGCACCATGTAGTGGTCGTTGCCGATGCGCATGGCGAACGCCTTGTCCCAATCACACTCGTTGACCAGGACAAACTTGCAGTCGTCCTGCGCGCCCGCGCCTCGGTCGATGTGGTAATGAATCTCGTCGGCATAAGCGGTCTTGAAGACCCCATCCTCGTGGGTTGCCCACGGGTCAGGATTCTCGGGGGTTATGCGCGTGTGGGCGATGACGATGCCGAGCGGTGCAATACCGCTCAAGGTCAGCGGGTCGACATAGAGGATCAGCCCGTCGCCCTTTTCGGTGGCTTTGAATGTCACCAACTCCCACGCGATGTGGAGGGCGATCGCCCCGCCGATCCAACCCGCTGTCGACGTTGCGATCCCGAATGCCGCGACGACCTTGGCAATCGCAACGGCATCGGCACTTGCCATGACACCGATGAGACCCGTGGACTCGTCATGATTGATCTCAATGACCATTCCCCGCGCATCAACGCGTACGTTGGCCATTGTCCGCTCCGTCCGTTGGCTGGAAGGGCTCCGTCGACAACAATGAGTCGGCTGACTGACCTTGCTGAGATGCGGTACCTGCTGAGGCGAGCAGGCAAGCAAGGCCAGGGGAACGCTCCAGCGAAGTTCGGGTTAGGGGTGTTCGTTCCATGCTTGGTTCCTCGGCTTCCCTTCGTAGTTGCTCGGGTGGTGGCTTCCTGCATCATGAAGTTCCGGGTGACCCGTCCGCGTCGGCCTCAAAGTCCGCCGGTGTGGCCCTGCGGGCGATCTTGGTGTGGACCGCGAGACGACCCGCGGAAGCCGGGACGGAACCGTTAAGGAAGGCGCCTACGGCACGGCGCCTCTGTGAGAGCGAATCCAGACGGCCCGGCGTGCTCCGCCAAGGCGCTGGACGTTGTGGACCCCCCGGCTCGCGGCGCTATCCCGAACTGCGAGTCGGCTGACCATTGCCTCTTGGGGTAGCTTGAAAGTCGTTGACACGGAGACGGTCATCTGTCCGGGCTTCTGGCTCCCGCCCTGCCTTGTCGAGTCGACCGGTAACACCTCCGCGCCTGAACGGCCGAGAATGTCGACACCCGCTTTCCCACGCCACGATTACAACGGACAGTCAGGGCGCTCCGGACTGACAGTGATGATGCCGGCTGCTGACGGTTGATGTGCCCTTGTAGGCATTCGGCTGATGGTTGACGGTTTTACGTCGGTTGATCCTTGACACTCCTTACGTCAGTTTGTCCTGCGGGTCTTGGTCAGTGCACCTCCCAAGGGTCGTTTGTTGCGGACGGGGCCGGTGCTGTCGCGTCGCACGGTGCGCAGCAGCTCGTTGCCGATCCAGAACTGGAGGGTGTCGGGGCCGACGTGGACGTCGCAGCGTTCACCGGCCCGGTGGCGTCCGACGGAGACCTGTTGG
>NZ_JBFUEI010000007.1:0-189942 GCF_056404275.1 Pedococcus sp. P2_D9 | reverse complement strand
CCAGCTCGTACCTGGCCAACCACTCGTGCAGGGTTTGCCGCGAGACCGACCAGGCGGCCGCGACCTCCTTCACCGTGCGGCCGTCACTGATGACCGCCAGAACCGCCTTGTACCGCTGCTCAGCCACGCTCATCTCCCTCATCAAGGGAGTGTCAAGGATCAGCCGAAGTAGGTGTCAACCATCAACCGAAACACTGTCAGGCATCAACCGAAGCCCAAACGTCAAGCATCAGGCGAAGTCGTACACAGCCGTGAGCGCCCCCGGCAGGACTCGAACCTGCGACCTAGAGATTAGAAGGCTCTTGCTCTATCCAGCTGAGCTACGGGGGCAATGGCGCAGAGTCTAGGACGAGCGCCACTCGTCACTCAGTTGCGCCAGGCGCCGCAGGGCGAGCTCGGCCAACAAGGCCGCGCCGTCGGGGACCACGGAGTCGTCGAAGTCTGCTCGCGGGGAGTGGTTGTCCGGTGCCGAGTCGAAGTCCGCGACAGGGCAGGCGCTCAGGTTGACGTAGGCGCTCGGCACCAGCTGTCCCACGAAGGAGAAGTCCTCCGCGCCCATCTCCGGGTTGCGCTGGTGGGCGTAGCGTTCCGCGCCGAAGAGATCCACGATCGTGTCCTTGGCGAACGCGTACTCGGCCTCGTCGTTGACCGTCACCGGGTAGCCCGGCAGGTGCTCGACCTCCGCCGTCAGCCCGTGCGCCTCGGCGAGCCTGGTGGCGAGCAGCTCGATCTTGCGAGTCACCTCGGCCCTGGCCTTCTCCGAGAGGCTGCGCACGGTCGCCTCGAAGACGGCGTCGTCGGGGATGATGTTGTCCTTGGTGCCGCCGACGAACTTGCCGACCGTGATGATGACCGGGTCGAAGACGTCGAACTGGCGCGTGACCAGCGTCTGGAGGGCGACGACGATCTCGCATGCCACCGGGATCGGGTCCTTGGCACGGAAAGGCTGGGACCCGTGACCGCCCTCGCCGACGACGCGCACCCTGACCTCGTCGGCCGCCGCCATGAGCGGCCCCGGGCGCCCGAACCACGTCCCCAGAGGGTGCTCGGAGGAATACACGTGCAGGGCGTATGCCGCGTCGACGCGCCTCCCAGCCGCCTCGAGCAGTCCCTCGTCGATCATCGGCTTCGCGCCGCCAGGGCCCTCCTCGCCCGGCTGGAACATGAACACGACGTCGCCGGCGAGCTGGTCGCGCAGCTCGTGCAGGATGCGCACGGCGCCCACGAGTCCCGCGACGTGGAGGTCGTGGCCGCACGCGTGCATCAGGCCCTGGTGGCGTGACACGAACTCCAGCGGCAGGTCTTCGCTGACGGGCAGGGCATCCATGTCCCCGCGGAGCAGGACGACCGGCCGCCCGCCGCGCCCGGGTTCGCTGGCGCGCCCCGCACCTCCGCGGCCCCGCAGGACGGCGACGACCGAGGAGAGCGACTCCCCCACGGTGATCTCGAGGTCCAGTCCGGCCAGGGCGTCGAGCACGGCCTGCTGGGTGAGGGGCAACGACATCCCGACCTCGGGGATCTGGTGCAGCTCGCGCCGGAGCGCGATGAGGTCCGGGCCGATGGTCGCAGCGATCTCGAGGGTGCGCACCCGCTGCACGCTAGTACGCCCCGAGGAAGTCCCTGCGGCTGGCAGTGATGGTCTGCAAGAGGTCACGTTCGGTCTCCAGCGCGCGCTCGTCGGCAGCGCTGTGGTGCATCCGTGCCCGGAGCAGGGCCAGCTCGCTCGCGGAGTCCTCGAATCGGCGCATCGACCGCAGCATGGCCCGGCCCCCAGCGGTCCTCGCCCAGACCCGGGCGGACCGGCGCCCGTTCATGGTCGAGAGCATGTGGACCTCGCTCGGCGACAGCCATCCGGCGTCGGCGTACTCGCTGAGGTGGCGGCCGATCAGGCGCCCCTCTCGGCGGCGTGCCCAGATCACCAGGGCGACGAAGGCGACGAAGATCGGCACCTCCACGAGGAGGTAGACCGACAGCAGCCCCGCTCCCCCCGTGATGGCCGCGAGGTTCCACACGGCGTGGGACAGTGCCGCGAGGAGGTAGCCACCGACAGGTGCGAGGACCTTGAGCCCGCGGTTGCGGGTCGTGGCGGCGATCCCGATGCCGATGCCGGTGAGCACGGTGAACATGGGGTGGGCGAACGGGGTGAAGAGGCAGCGCGCGATGAACGTGCCGGTGAGCGACGCGTCGCCACCGTGGTCGTAGGCCATCCCGAGGTACTGGATGTTCTCGGTGAACGCGAAGCCCGCCGCGACCACCCCCGCGTAGACCATGCCGTCGATGATCCCGTCGAACTCGCGACGCCGGAACCACCACACGAGCAGGACGAGCAACCCCTTGCAGGCTTCTTCCACCAGCGGCGCCGAGAACACGGCCGTGGCGAGCATCGCGTCGTCGTCACGACCGGTGGCGGCCTGGAACGCGACATTGGCCCCCGTGTTGAAGACCCCCGCGGCGAGCGCCGCGACGAGGGCGCCCCAGAGGAACGCCGTGACGAGATAACGCCACGGCTCAGCCTCGAACCGGTCCAGCCACAGGAACGTGGGGATCACGATGCCGAGCGGGATGGCCGCGAGCACCACGGCCAGGAGGGTCGTGACCAGGCCCAGGGTCGCCCCGTAGTAGACGGACAGGACGATCGCGGCCAGCCCGAACCCCACCACCATCAGGCCCACGAGCAGCCAGCCGCGCAGCCTGCCGCGACCGGTCCCGCCGGTGGACCCCTGCGAGGACGGCACGGACCCCCGCCCACCCGCGGGCGACGCGTCCGCGGCATACCTCTGCTCTGGTCCCCAGCTCATGACGGGCAGGGTAGTCGAGGCGGCCGCGGCGCCGCCCTGTCACCACAGGGCAATATGGTGGTCCGGTGACTGCCACCCCCACCGACCGCTCCGTCAACGACCGCATCGTCTGGATCGACTGCGAGATGACCGGGCTCTCCCTGGAGGCCGACGCCCTCATCGAGGTCGCGGCGCTCGTGACCGACTTCGAGCTCAACCAGCTCGGCGACGGCGTCGACGTCGTCATCACGCCCCCGGCCGAGGCGCTGGTGCAGATGGACGACTTCGTCCGCACCATGCACACCACGTCGGGGCTGCTCGATGAGCTGGCAGGCGGCACGACCATGGAGGATGCGCAGGAGCAGGTCCTCTCGTACATCCGCGAGTGGGTGCCCGAGCCGCGCAAGGCTCCGCTGGGCGGCAACACCGTGGGCACCGACCGCAACTTCCTCGCCCGCGACATGGCCGAGCTCGAGGCCCACCTGCACTACCGCATCATCGACGTGTCCTCGATCAAGGAGCTGTCGCGACGCTGGTACCCGCGCGCCTACTTCGGTTCGCCCAAGAAGTCCGGCGGCCACCGAGCGCTCGCCGACATCCGTGAGTCCATCGCCGAGCTGCGCTACTACCGCGAGGCGGTCTTCGTGGCACCCCCAGGCCCCGACAGCGACACGGCCAGGGGCATCGCGGCACGGCACGTGGTCAACCACAGCTGACCCACGAGCGACACCCTGGGTATGCCGCCGAGTCATGGACGGCGCGTCCCGCACCGACTCGCTGGTCTGCCGGGGTGGTCACGAGCACCGCTTCGGAACGGGTACTATTGGCGTCGCTTCCGCGGCCGGCATTGTCCGGTCGTGACGCATGGTGGGCGTAGCTCAGCTGGTAGAGCACCGCGTTGTGGTCGCGGGGGTCGCGGGTTCAAGCCCCGTCGCTCACCCCATACCGAAGGCCCCTGACCGGGATGGTCAGGGGCCTTCGTCGTGCTCTGGTGCTCGTGGTCCGGTGACGGGAGACTGGGCACATGCCGGGCTGCTGTGACCCCCAGGGGTACGACAAGATCTTCGGGCCCCGCTTCGCCCGGCGAGTGGCCCGTCGCTACCGCAAGCGCGGGCTGGGCTCGACCGAGCGCGACATGGTCGACTTCCTGGCCGGGCGTGGGCTGACGGGGGCCTCGGTCCTCGAGATCGGAGGCGGTGTCGGCGAGATGCAGCTCGAGCTGCTGCGCCGCGGCGCCGCTCACACGACCAACCTCGAGCTGGTCGCGGCCTACGATGGTCCGGCGCGGTCGCTGGCGGAGGAAGCCGGCCTCGCCGACCGCATGGAGCGACGGCTGCACGACATCGTCGAGGCTCCGGAGGAGGTGGAGGTGGCCGACGTGGTCGTGCTGCACCGAGTGGTCTGCTGCTACCCGGACTACGAACGACTGCTGGGCGCCGCCGCCGACCACACGCGGCACCTGCTCGTGTTCAGCCACCCTCCGCGCAACGTCGGCACACGCGCGTTCGTCTGGTCGCAGAATGCCGCGCTGCGACTGATCGGTCGTCCGTTCAAGACGTTCACCCACCCGCCCGAGGCCATGCTCGCGGTGCTGCGCGAACGCGGGCTCACGGCGGTCCACGCCCGCCACGGGGTTGTGTGGCACGTCGAGGGGCTCGTGCGAGAGGCCGGCTGACGCGCGAACTGGCTCAGGGAGTCGCTGGCGCCCTTCTCGCGGTGCGACTCAAGGGTGCTGGACCGGCTCCCGCCTCCGTCCGGCAGGATGGTCGGGTGTTCATGGACTCCGAGGGCAAGCGCAGGACGATCCGGATCGGCGTCTGGGTGGCGATCCTCGGACTGCTGCTGGGCGTGCTCGGCTCGATCGTCATGGCGACCGGGGCCGACGCCCACGCGGCGCTGACGTCGGTCTCCCCCAAGGACGGCTCCTCGGTGGACAAGGCGCCGACGCGGGTCGTGCTGACCTTCGACGAGCCCATCAGCACCAGCTTTGCGACCGTGACGGTCACCGGACCACAGGGTGCGGTGTCCGCGGGCAGGGCGGTGGTCGACGGCGTCACGGTCACCCAGGTCTTGGAGGCCGATCTTCCCAACGGCCGATACACCGTCGCGTTCCGCGTCGTGAGCGAGGACGGACACCCGGTCTCTGACAAGACCACGTTCACGGTGGCAGCCGCCGCTGCTTCGGCGACCGCGACCGACGCCCCGTCGGCCACGCCGCTTCCTGCGCCCTCCACCACGGCCGTCGCAAGCCCAGCGCCAACCCTCGCCGACGATTCCGGGGACGCCCGCAATGGCCGCGGTCTGCGGATCGGTTTGGCCGTCGGCGTCGCGGCTCTCGCCCTGGCTGGCGGGACTGCCCTGGTCGCCTCCGGCAGGCGGCGCTCCGGCGACGATCCGGGCGAATGAGTCGTGACGTCAGCCGATTTCACCCCGCCCGCCTCGTCCTGCTAAGGTCTCTCCTCGCGCGCCATTAGCTCAATTGGCAGAGCAGCTGACTCTTAATCAGCGGGTTCGGGGTTCGAGTCCCTGATGGCGCACCATCGTGATCTCTCAAGGGATCCCGGACAGGCCGGACCCAGGTTTTGGGTCCGGCCTTCTGGTTGTTGGTTGGGGGCCGGGTGGTCTGCCGAGGGGTTGGTAGTTCCTCGCTGGCCGAGAGTGAGCTCGCGGAGCATTTCCCCGGTTCCGGCGTAGATGAGAGCTCACACCGGGTGGCGCTCCCATTGTTGCTGGAGGCGTGCAGTTGGTGCTGGTTGTTACTCGTCGTTCTGGGCGTTTCGCAACCTGACCTGCGCGTTTCCGGTACGCCTGAAGATCGCAAGGCCACCGGATGGCCGCTCACGGTGCGAGCCGCTCCGACAAGCCATTGTCTTCCGCAGGTACACGGGCCCCGGCTCGGCCGCTCAAATTCCCTCCGCTGTCGATACTCCAGCCGTGTCCGAGCCTCGGGAGCGGCAGGCGAAGGACTCGAACCCCTGTTATCCGCAAAGGCGGCAGGCTCGTGATCGTCTATTGCTACAGCTCAATGATCAGAACAGCGGTGTCATCGGGTGCGGACTGAGGTTCAAGGACGGCCGTGACGATGGTGTCGATCAGGGCTTCGGGGCCCAGGCCGGGGTGGGCGGCCAGGCAGGCAACGAGGCGAGCGAGGCCCTGCGTGATGTCTTCACTACGGCGCTCGATGAGGCCGTCGGTGTAGAGGACCAACTTGGATCCGGGGCTGAAGTGGACGGCTGCCTGCGGGCGGGGGTCGGCTTCGGCGGTAGCGGCTAGCGGTGGACCGAGGGCCTGATCCAGGGCCTCGATCCTGCCGTCGTTGTGTTGCAGCAGTGGGGGCAGGTGGCCCGCGCTGCTGTAGGTCGCGGTGTGCAGCTGCAGGTCGAGGACGACTTTGACGGCCGTGGTTGCCGTCGCCTGCTCGATTTGTCGAGCGAACCGGTCCAGAACCCTCAGGGCATTTGCGGGTCCCACGTCGGCAACGGTCACGGCACTCAGGGCGCTGCGTAGCTGACCCATCACGGCAGCCGCCTGGAGTCCTTGACCCACGACGTCGCCCACCGCGACCGCTAGCCGCCCGTCTGGCAGCGCGGCCACGTCATACCAGTCGCCGCCGACACTCAGGGAGCTGCTGGCGGGCAGATACCGCGCCGCAACGCGCTCACGAGCCTCTTCGGGGATGCTGGCCGGGAGCATCGCACGTTGCAGGGTCAGGCTTGTCGTGCGTTCGCGGTCTTCGGCCTCCCGCAGGAGTGCGTTCGCAGTCTGCAGTTCCCGCGCCAAGCCGAACAGATCGGAGTGCTGCTCGAGGTTCAGGCTCGACAGCCCTGCTGTCGCGCCGAAGTCGGCGGCAATGGACAGCACCACGGGGGTCACGTCTTGGAGCTTGTGCAAGAGCGCAACCACCCCATTCGCCGGACCCTTGATGGGCGTGGCCGTGCTGATCCAGTAGCGCGTGGCGGGGGGCGATTGTGGTGCGGTGTCGATTCGCACGTCGTAGCGCTGCATGGGTAGGACCTGCGGCCGACCGGTGGACAGGCAACGCTCCAGGGATTCGCGAATTTGATCCGCGGCGCCTGCGAGAGACTCAAGCGAACCTGCCGGCAGCACGTCTAGAAGGTCACGCCCCACAAGGGCGCGTCGCGTGCGGCCGACGACACCCGAATAGGCAGTGTTCACATCCAGGATCTTGAGGTCCGGGCTGAGTAGCGCACACGGGTTGGGAAGGGCGTCAAAGACCGCGCGGTAGTCAAGGGGCGCGTCCCGATTCATTGGATGATCGTGCACCCTCACAGACCTCCATGCCCGACATTTGCGCGAGTCGTCGCAAGACGATCGATGGTGACACCCTCGTGAATGAACCAGACAGCGTTTGGACCACCGGTGTCTCTCCGCTCCTAGGCTTGCACCGGGCGCCGCAGTAGCAGACGGGCACGTGGCGGCACAGTATTCTTGCCGCGGTCGTTCGAGAGTGGGGCAGACGTGAACATGACATTGTCGATCGACGTGAGTCGCGACATCCCGGTAGTGCGCGTCGCGGGTGAGCTCGACCACGAGACGGTGCCTGCACTGAGGGCGGCCATGCAGGAGACGATCGACGGGCACCGAGACCTGATCCTGGACCTGCATGCCGTTACATTCCTCGACTCCAGCGCCCTCGGCATGTGCGTCACGCACCACAAGACCCTCCGAAAGCGAGGAGGTTCGCTTCGGATCGCGAACGCGTCCTCGCGGGCACTGACGCTGCTCACCCTCAGTGGGCTGAATCAGGTGCTCCAGCTCTACCCGACCCTCGATGCGGCTCTTGCGGTCCATGACCAGGGATGACTCCCGGGGTTTCGTCGCCCGCTCCTCAGACGCCCCGGGCGGCACGACGAACCAAGGCAACGGCTGACCAGACCATCTGTTCGACGGCCGCTTCGCGCGTCAGGCCGGCGATGTCGGTGAACCAGACCAGCGACTCGATCCCGCTCACAGCCCGGACCGCGATGGCCAGACGACGTACGCCGTCAGCGCCGAGCTGAGCGGCCAAGGGTTCGAGCGCCTCAGCGAACCAGCCGATCGCCCGTCCTTGGCGCAGCGGGAGCTGTCCCGACTCCGTGTCGGTCTCCAGCGACAGCCGCAGCATGGTCCGTTGCTGTGCAAGAGCTCCCAGCCCGAGCCAACAGAGTGCGGCCACACCCCCGATCACCTCTACATCAGGGCCAACACCTTGTCGCCGGTCAGGGCGACGGTTGCCACGATGATGGCGGCATTCACGGCGCAGGACGACGTCATCGTGTCTCGACACGACTTCCGGTCCGGGCTCCTGATTCCGGGTCGCCCTGCGTCTCCGCCATGCTGGCGAGGACGAGCTTGCGGACTTCGTTGGCGCCGGGCAACGTGAGCGCCTGCCCCGCCAGGGACGCGCACTGCTCTACGTTGAGCTGACGGATGGCCGCCTTGACCCTGGGCACCGCGGGAGGCGAGACGCTGAGCTCTCGCACGCCGAGCCCCACCAGGACCGGAATGGCGAGCTCGTCGGAAGCGGCCTCGCCACAGACAGCAACGTCGATTCGCCCATTCACTACTCGACAGACGTGGTCGATCAGGCGGAGCACACCCGGGTCGAGGGCGTCTGAGAGGGCTGCCACGGCGCCGTTCCCACGTTCGGCCGCCAGGGTGTACTGGGTCAGGTCGTTGGTGCCGATGCTGACGAAGTCGACGTAGGGCAGGAAGGCCTCGATCTTGAGCGCAGCGGAGGGGACCTCGATCATCGTGCCGATCTGAAGACCCGAAGGCAGGCCCAATGATCCGGCAGCCTCGATGAGGACCTGTCGCGCCTCGATCAGCTCGTCGGGCGTCGACACCATGGGCAGCATGATGCTGGTCGGTGAGTGACGCGCCGTGTGGCAGATGGCGGCCATCTGTTCGCGCAGCAGGTCCCGGTGCGTCAGGCTCAGCCGTATGCCGCGTTGGCCGAGGAACGGGTTGGCCTCGTGTGGCATGGGCAGGTAGGGCAGTGGCTTGTCACCGCCGACATCGAGGGTTCGCAGGGTGATGCGCCGACCGTCCATGGCCGCGGCGATGGAGTCGTACTGGCTCTGTTGCTCGTTGGTGTCGGGAGCGGCGGTCCTGTCGAGGAAGAGGAACTCCGTGCGCACCAGTCCGGCGCCGTCCGCCCCCGCCGCGAGCGCGGCACGCGCGTCGCTCAATGACCCGAGATTGGCAGCGACGAGGATGCGCGTGCCGTCACGGGACACCGCAGGCTGGTCGGCCAGGGCGACCTGCCGAACGCGTTGCTGTGCGGCCTCTGCGGCCCGGCGCTGGTACTCCTCGATCAGCTCGGGTGCCGGGTCGAGGTGCAGGGCACCGGTACCGCCGTCAAGGAGGATCGTCCTGCCTTCGGCGATCCCCAGCACCTCGGGACCGGCCCCGACGACGACCGGGATGTCGCGGGCCCGCGCCAAGATTGCCGCGTGCGACGTCGGACTCCCCTGGGCGAGAACCACTCCGGTCACCAGAGCGAGGTCCAAGCCGGCGGTCTCGGCGGGCGTGAGGTCGCTGGCAACCAGCACACCCTCTCCCGTCATCCGGCGGGCTGGTTGGCCGGTCAGAGCCTGCAACACCTGCTCTCCGACCGCGTGGACGTCGGCGGCTCGCTCCCTGAGGTAGGGGTCGGGAAGCTCGGCCCACTGACGTTCGATGTCGGCGAGTGAGCCGGCCCAGGCGGCAACCGCGCCGGTGCCGGGGCGAATTCGTGCCTTGACGTCGCCGAGGAGTTCGGTGTCGGTGAGGAGGGACAGGTGCGCATCGAAGATGCTGGCCTTGTCGGGCCCGACTTCCCGTTCGGTGAGAATCCGGACGTGCTCGATCTCACGGCGCACGGTCGCCACCGATTCCAGGACCCGCCGCCATTCCGCGGCCGGCTCCCCTGCGGGGTGTCCATCGAGATCGACGGGCGCGGCGCTCAGGCGGCGGACCTGGCCGATCGCGATTCCCGGGGAGGCTGGCAGCGGTCCGCTGCGGCGGGGGGCGGGTCGGGGCAGAGCAGGTCGAGCTGGGACCTGCTCGGGGGGTTCGTCGAACCKTCGCCCGGCGAGGGCCAGGACGTGCTCGACGGCCTCTTGAGCCTGCGGCCCGGTGGCACGAACCTCGACGTCGTGACCCTGCAGAGCCGTCAGCGTCGCCACTCGACTCAGGCTGGCTGCAGGGACGGGCCCGGCGCCGGTGGTGAGGTTCCTCAGCTGGACCGACGCATCGAGAGCGCGCACCTCGCTCACGAGTCGGGCCGCCGGTCGAGCGTGCAGGCCGTGGGGATTGGCCACCGAAAATACTCCGACGACGGCCTGCGCCTCGTCGTCCGGCTCGGGCGCGACTCCGGGCTCCGGGGGCGACAGGTGCGCGGCCTTACCCATCACCGCGTTCCGCGCCTCAGTCGCGACCTCTGCCCTGCTTGCGCCACCCGCCGCGGCGACGGCGGCCACGATGAGCCCTTCGACGAGAGGGGCCGGCGACAGCGTCACACGATCGCGGATGCTGGAGTCCCGTAGCAGGTCGAGCGCCAGCTCGGCACTGAGCACCGCGCTGCCGAGGTCCATGAGGACCACGACGCCGCCTGGGCCGTCCGCCCGTTCGATGGCCTGCATGATGCTGACGGCGTCGGTACCGAAGGTCGTGACGTCAAGACCGGCTGCCACTTCGATCTTCACTGGGCGGCCATGGAGCATCTCCCCCGCCAGCGCCACGGCCGCCAGGGCGAGCGCGCGGCTGTGGGAGACCACGACCAGACCGACCCGGCACTCGCTGTCTGTTGCGGGCGGCTTGGCGGATTTGCCCTCGGTCATTGTCACTGCCCTCCGCTGCTCGTCGTGCTGAACGTGAGTGTTCGATGGGTGGCTGTCTCAGGAGGCGGCATCTGCTGCAGCTTCGAGCAGCAGCGCCACGCTCGCCGCCCCTGGATCCTGATGGCCCACGCTCCGCTCACCGAGGTAGCTGGCCCGCCCTTTGCGCGCCAGCATGGGGGTCGTGGCGTCGCGACCCGCGGCGGCAGCATCCCGGGCCGCCTTGAGCCCGGTAGCCAGGGAGGCGTTGTCCGTGAGCGCTGCCTCGAGCGCATCGACGGCAGGCGCCAGAGCGTCATACATCGTCTTGTCGCCGGGGGCGGCCTTGCCTCGATCGACGATGCCCCCGAGCCCGGCTCGCAGCGCCGCTGCGACATCGTCTGCGGAGACCGTTTCGGCGGCGGCCCCCAGCGAGCCGCCCATTCGCATGAAGAGCGTCCCGAACAGTGGCCCGCTGGCTCCGCCTACCGTCGAGACCAGTGTCATGCCCACCTTGGTCAGAAGCGCGCCCGCCGTCGGCGGCCGGCTTTCATCGAGCGCAGCCACGGCGGCCTTCATGCCTCTGTCCATGTTCGACCCGTGGTCGGCATCGCCGATCGCTGCGTCGAGCTCGGTCAGGTGCTCGCGGTTGGCGGTGATGAGGTGTGCGAACCCGCGCACCCATTGCTCGAAGACCGCCGTGGTCACGGTGTCGCTCATGCTCAGATGCCCCATCTCAGTGCAGCAGTGTTGACAGGAGCGTCCCAGAGGGAGAGCAGCTCGTCATCGACCCTGAGGAGGGTGACCGAGACGCCGGCCATGTCGAGTGAGGTGATGTAGGAGCCGACGAGCGACCGGGCGATGGGCAGTCCCCGGCCGCCGAGGATCTTCTGGACCTCGTTGAAGATCACATAGAGCTCGATGAGCGGGGTGCCGCCGAGACCGTTGACGAACGCGATGACGGGGTTGCCCCGGGCGAACGGCAGGTCGGCGAGAATCGGCTCGACCAGGAGTGAGGCGATGTCGCTCGCGGGGGCGAGCGGCAGCCGGGCCCGGCCCGGTTCTCCGTGGATCCCGACACCGAGTTCCATCTCGTCGTCGCCCAGGTCGAAGGTCGGGCGCCCTGCCGCCGGCACGGTGCACGAGGTGAGGGCAAGGCCCATGCTTCGGCCGTTCTCGTTGACGGTCCTGGCGACCTGGGCGACCTCGTCGAGGTCGCGACCCTGCTCCGCTGCCGCCCCGGCGATCTTCTCGAGGAGCACGGTGACGCCGACTCCGCGTCGCCCCGCGGTCCAGGTGCTGTCCTGGACCGCCACGTCGTCGTCAGTGACCACGGAGACGATGCGGGCTCCGGTCTCCGCCGCCGCCATCTCTGCCGCCATCTCGAAGTTCATCACGTCGCCGGTGTAGTTCTTGACGACGTGCAGGATCCCTGCGCCTCCGTCCACCAGCTTGGTCGCGGCCAAGATCTGCCCAGGTACGGGCGAGGTGAAGATCTCTCCGGCACACGCCGCGTCGAGCATGCCCAGGCCGACGAATCCGCCATGGAGCGGTTCGTGTCCGGACCCTCCGCCGGAGATGATGCCCACCTTGCCTCTCTTCGGAGCGTCTCCGCGGTAGATGACCTTGCTCTCGTGGTCGACCCGCAGCTCAGGGTGGGCGGCTTCGATGCCACGCAGTGCCTCCACCACGACGTCGTTCGGGTCGTTGATCAACTTCTTCATCAGAGTCTCTTTTCGCAGTCAAACGGGTTCGGGACGGTCAGACGGTGCTGGTCTGACGGGAGATGGCGGCCTGCGCGTCGGGGTCGCCGAGATCCAGCCCGGGAGCCGCGACGGCACGGTCAGCCGGAGTGCGGGTGAGCAGGCCGTACAGCAGGGCGGCGACGACTCCGGCGAGGAGCTCGGCCGCGAGGTACACCGGGAGCTGGTGCCACTTCACCTCGCCGCCAGCGAGCTGCTGAACAAGCATGGGACCAACGGTACGAGCCGGGTTGATGGATGCGCCCGTTGCCGGAGCGACAGGGATGATGGCAGCGAAGACGACCAGGCCGATGGCCACGCCGGCGAACCCCGCGGCGGCCTTGCGGTGGATGACGCCGAAGATGGTGAACACGAGGATGAACGTGCCCACGAACTCGGCCGTAAAGGCTTGCAGCCAGCTGATGTCGCCGTACGAGGCAACACCCAGACCGACGTCGCTGGCCTTGTGTCCCAGGACACCGATGATCGCGGCAGCCCCGACGATCGCCCCGACGACCTGGGCTCCGATGTAGGCCGGCACCTGGGCCCACGGGAACTTGCCGGAGGCGGCCAGGCCCAGGGTGACTGCCGGGTTGATGTGGTTGCCACCGACATGCCCCAAGGCGTAGACGGTGGCAACGACCACGGTGCCGAACGCCAGGGAGATGACCCCCAGGTCGGCCATGGTGAACGGCGCCTTGCCGTTGACGATCAGGGTGGCGGGGACTGACCCCACGCCGATGAACACCAGGAAAGCGGTTCCGATGACCTCAGCGCCCAAACGCTGGAGGAGGGTGGTCTCGTCAAGCATCGCCCTTGCCCCTTTGCAAGTTGTCTGAATTTCATTCGATATTGTCGAACGTGATTTGGAGGCTACCCCTGTGATTCACTAGGAGGCAAGGGTTTTCGTGAACTACGTCACAGCGAAGAGGACATACGTGATCCAATCGGTCGATCGCGCCATCAAGGTTCTCAGCGCGCTTCAGGGCGCTCGACGGATGAGCCTGTCCGAGTTGGCCGCCCGCCTCGATCTGGCGCCCTCGACCACCCACGGAATCGTCCGCAGCCTGGTCGAGCACGGGATGGTGGTCCAGGAGCGCGGCTCCAGCCGTTACCAGCTGGGCCCGGCCGTTCTTCGGCTGGGCAACGTCTATCTCGACACGCTGGAGCTCCGGTCCAAGGCCATCCCCTGGGCCGAGGACCTCGCCCGGCGCACCGGTCTTGCCGTACGCACCGGCGTGCTGCTCGTCGACGACGTCGTGATCATCCACCACGAGCCGCGCCCGGACGGCAGTCGCCAGATGCCGGAGGTGGGCATCGTCATCCCGGCGCATGCGAGCGCCCTCGGCAAGGCTCTGCTCGCCTTCCTCCCAGAGGATGAGAAGCGAGTGCTGACCTCAGGAGAGCTGCGCAGCATGACCGGCGAGACGACCACCTCCGCCGACCAGCTTCGCGAGCAGCTGGAGGTGATCCGGTCGACCGGCATCGCCCTCGAGCAGGACGAGGCTGTGCTCGGCGAGAGCTCGCTGGCGAGCCCGGTCTTCGATTCGTACGGAGAGGCCGTGGGGGCCGTAGGGGTCGTGATCCCCTCAGACGGCGACGTTTCCCGCCACGACTCGCGCGACCTGGTTCGCGACACGGCCCGATCCGTGTCGCGGGAGCTGGGCGCCCAGGCGTGGCCCCCTCGCCCCCAGGGACGTAACTAAGCGACCGACAAGCGGTGGGTCCGGGGGCACCACCTGAACCGCCCAGTGAGCAGGGCGATGACCGCGTGCTCAGAGCCCCATGGCGGCACACACGTCAATGCCGTCGTGCGGGATCTTGATGGGTGTCACCGTTGTGTCGGCTGGGTGGTAGACGAAGTCGATGAGCCCAGTGGTGCTGAAAGGTTGTCAGGCCTTGATGATCGGTGGCGACCTGGACCCGCGCCCTACGCGGCGAGTGGTCTCGGTTCTTGGGAGACTGACCGCATGACAGGACGTGATCGTGACCGGGATACCGAAGGCCGGGCTCGCCAGGCGAGGCCTCGCGACGCGTTGGGTCGACCGCTGCCCTACGGAGCAGAAGGCGTCGAGCCGGTGTCGGAGGAGCCTCTTCCGCCAGAAGACACCCTCGAGGCAGCTCGAGCACTCGTGGCGGCTGGACGTCCCTTCGCCGCGCACGAGGTCTTGGAGGCGCGTTGGAAGGCCGGGCCGATCGAGGAACGGGACCTGTGGCAGGGCCTTGCGCAAGTCTGTGTTGCGGTCACGCACGCAGCACGCGGAAATCAGGTTGGGGCCGACCGACTGTTCGACCGCGCTGCGGAGAGACTGGAGGCGTTTGCTGCTACAGGACGCTGGGCCTACGGCCTTGACTTGCCGCTAGCAGTCGAGCGAGCACGAAGTCATCTCGGCGCATTGTGACGTGACGCCCGGCTCGCGGCGGATTGATGCACCCACCGGACGCCAGGCCGAGCTGGTCGCTGAGCACTGTCGATTGGAGACGGGCTCGAACGTCATCTGGTTGAAGGCCACGCCCGGTGGCCCCGCAGAACCGGAGGTCATCATGAGCCATTCCATCGTGCACGCCGAGATCCGTTCGAGCGACCCCGACGCAACAAGGGCATTCTTCGGCGAGCTGTTCGGCTGGACCTACCCAACCGAAGGCGCCTTCCCCGGCTACACCTTTGTCGAGACAGGGGTGCCCGGCGCCCTCTACACCGCGATCAGCCCGCTTCAGGGCGACGGCGACCTGGTCACGTTCTTCGTCGGCGTCGAGGACATGGCCGGCGCCATCGCCGAGACGACTCGCCTCGGCGGACGCGTCGTACAGGAGCCGGTCAGCGTTCCCGGAGTGTCATTCGCGCTGATCGCCGACCCTCAGGGTCATGTTGTCGGCTTGGCCCAGCAAGTTTGACGGGATGGCCGAAGAACCGCCCGACCGGGCCACCGGGCCGCCCCCCTGACCACGACCCTGATTGCCTCCCTTTGGCGACAGCCTGAGCACAAGCGTCTTACGCTATGGCCGAGAGGAGGCGGGGATGGCCGATCCGGTGGGCGACATCATCGGGGACTATCGGGCGTTCGCCGCGCAGCAGCGCGACCGCCTTCTCGCCCGTGGCATCGACATCGGCCAGTACCCCCTCAGCCACCTCGCCGTCCGGGTGCCGGAGTGGGACCAGTACACGCACGTTCGGAGTCTTCTCGAACGCCACGCGGTCGCCAATCGCGAGAACGTCTGGAACGGCCGGCCGATCTCCTTGATCGTTCCCACCGAACCGCTCGAAGTCCTGGACGGCAAGGTCGTCCCGCTCATCGAGCTCATCCCGCCTGTGCACCAGCGCGTCTACAAGATGGGGTTGGAGCACCTCGGCGTCGTGGTGGGCGACAGTTTTGACGCCTTCGTCGAAGCCCACAAGCCCGTCCTGACGGGACAGCAGTTCCAGGGCCCGAACAGCACACCCGACCCCGTGTACATCTTGTTCGAGGACTTCACCCACGTGAAGTTCTATCGACTTTCACTGAGGGCGTCCGTAGAGCTCGATGCTGGCCCGTTCGACGACGGGTTCCATCACGTGGACGACTGGGTGCCCCAGCGGCTCGTGACCGCGACCGGCCCGAACCCTCTGCCGCGCTG
The DNA here is from genome assembly GCF_056404275.1 of Pedococcus sp. P2_D9. Lineage (NCBI taxonomy): Bacteria > Bacillati > Actinomycetota > Actinomycetes > Micrococcales > Intrasporangiaceae > Pedococcus > Pedococcus sp. P2_D9. The sequence goes on along the minus strand of NZ_JBFUEI010000007.1, from coordinate 174,009 downwards.
AGGCACGCCCGGCGCTGGCAGGCCGGAATCCGCGAGGTGGGCATTCGCGGCAACGCGATACCGCCTCGTCAGGCGCGCGCAGAGTCCGGCCCGTCCACGATCTCCCCTGGCCCGGAGCTCTCGCACCTGTCGCCAGCGGGATCGAAGGCCGCCACCAGCTCATCCCAGGCAGCCTGGACGTCCGCCCCTTCGGGGAACCGGTTCGCCAGCTCGAGGTCGACCAGCCCGTGGGCCGCAGCCCAAAGCGCACGCGCCCGGTCCACGTTCCCGCCGCTCAGTGCCACCAGGCGTGCTGACGCAGCAGTCTCCACGCCCTCCCCAAGCTGGTTGCGGTGCAACGGCTTCCTCGTCGTCAGCTCGTAGAGCGATGGATGTGCCAGCGCCCACTGGCGGTAAGCGCGGCCCAGGGCGCGAAGATCGACGGCGAGGTGCAAGGCACTCGCCAGTTGGGTCAGCGCCCTTTCCTGCAGCTCCGCCTCGATCCGCTCCTTGCCATCGACGTGCTTGTACAACGAAGGGGCCTTGACACCGAGCTCGCCCGCAACACGTCGCATTGACAGGGCGTCCGGCCCCTCGTCCTCCAGCAACCTCTGGGCGACGTCGACGATCTCCTCCAGGCGACTCATGCGGTTTTGCCCGACACCGCACGCTGCCGTAGTCCGTCGTTCATGGCCTCAAAACCGGCTCGGGTGCGGGCCAACACCTTGCCGGTGAGCGGAACCAGCAGGCCGCTGAAGGCCTCGGACTGGGTCAGCCGGGTGCCTTGGTCTCCCAAGGATTCCAGGGTGAAGGTGTGTCGGCCGTCGAAGATGCCCTTGATGCCCATGGTGCCGAGCCACTCCAGGCGACGGCCTGGCTCGACCTGGGTCACGGTGGGCTTGAACGTCATGGCTCGACCGCCGGGCGGCGCGATCCTGACCTCGAGCTGCTGGCCGGTGGCAAGCTCTCCGGACAGTTTCGTGATGAACGGGTTCCAGGCCGGGTATGCCGCGGTGTCGACGAGCGTCGCCCACACCCGCTCCTGGGTGGCCGGTATGTCGATGACCGTCGTGACATTCTTCATGGTAGTTCTCCTCAGGGATGTGGCTAACGGCGTTAGCCCACTGAGGAACAATGCTGGGCTAACACCGTTAGCCTGTCAAGGACCACCGCGACCCGGACGAGCTCATCGGACCCGTTTGACGGGGAGGATTGACGCCGCGGCGAGGAACGCACTCAGTCCCGCCACGGCATACAACACCGAGTAGCTCCCCCCGCTCAGGGCCAGGATGGCTGGCGCGATGGCAGGCGCGACAGCGCTGGGCAAGGCGCCCGCGATGTTCAGCACCCCAAGGTCCTTCGCAGCGGTATCCGGGTCGGGTAGAACGTCCACGACGAGGGCCAGGTCGACGGCCATGTACATGCCGAAGCCCAACCCGGCGACCGCCATGCCGACCAGGAAGCCGTTGAAGCTGCTGGCCGCGGCGATGAAGAACATGGCCAGGCCGTAGGTTGCCGAGGCTGTGACGACGAACGCCTTTCGCCGTCCCGTGCGGTCCGACAGCGTCCCCGCGACCAGCGACGCGGTGACCAGCACGACGGACTGGACGAGGGTGCCCAGGAAGACCTGTTGCGGCACAGCATCCTCGCTGCTCCCGAGGTGGTCCAAGAGGTAGTACGCCTGGTAGGTGGTCAGAAAGGCGAAGGCAAGGACGAACATGAAACGGCTGGCGAAGGCCCACGCGAAGTCCGGGCTCCTGCGCGGGCTGACCCAGAACGTGATGGCCAGCTCCCGCACCGACCACGTCGGCTTGTCTGCCCGGTCAAGTCGACGGTCCGGCAACGTCACCGCGAAGAGCAGGATGAAGAGCCCGCCGACGAGGCACGGCATGAGAAACATCGCGAGCATGTGGCCTGTGAACAGCTTGACGAGGAACGTGCCCGCCACCGAAGCGATCGGGAGGCACACGCCGAGAACTCCGGCCACCATCCCGCGCTGGGTGGACGGCACCTGGTCGGGCAGCACCGCCACCATCGTGGCCAGCAGCGCGTTGAAACCCAGTTGCGCCAGGCACCATCCCAGCAGGACCACGGGGATGGTCGGCGCCAGCGCAACGATGAGGACGCCCGCGGAGCCACCCGCGAGTCCGGCCACGATCCACGGCCGGCGCATACCCAGCGCGGAGGTGGTGCGGTCGCTGAGCTTGCCGAAGAAGGGGTTGGCGACGACTGCCACGGCGGCACCGATACCGGCAACCAGCGCAAGGCTGTTGGGTGCCCGGTCGATCCCGACGAGCGAGTTCACCTTCAGTGCCAGGCTCACCAACAACGGCGCGAGAAACACCAGGCACGTACTCATGTACGCCAACGTGTAGAGCAGTAGGAAGCGCCATTCGACGTCGGGCATCGTGGCGCGGTCCGCCTCCACCGTGGCCATGCCAGCGGCGGCGTTGTGTGAAGGGGTCGCGTCGATGCACCCAGTGTGCTCCGCCCCCGTTGCCCACCTGTTTCGCCGACATGTCCTCGGCGGTTCGAAGCGCGACAGAATGCTCGGCCGACGACCGAACCGCCCCCGCCGTGTCTTGGGCGAGAGCGGTTCGATTCGGACGCCCCGTTGCGAGGGCCCTTTCCGGCGTCAGGCCGTGTAGCCCTCCGCAGTCAGGCAGCGCGCGGCAATGACGCCGCTCTTGCCGACGGAACCACTGATCCGCCAGTAGGGACGGATGGTGTGCCAGCCAGCGGGGACATAGAGCACGACCATGCTGTGACGGGTCTGCCAGTACTGCGTGTAGTTGGCGAAGTTCTGGGCGCCTGGCGTCTGGATCCCGCCGGCGTCGACGCGGTAGCCGAGCCGGATCTCGGCGAGGCTGCTGACGCCCGCGTCGGCGTTGAAGTTGACCACGACGTAGCGACCGGTGGCGCCGTTGTTGACCCGCACCACCGAGTTGACGGGCTGCCAGCCGCTGGATGCGGTGTTGCTCCGGGCGTCGAACGCACACGCCTTCTGGTAGTAGGGAATGGCCTGGGCGGGCCCGGCCATCATCGCCGACATGCCGACCCCGGCAACCACGGCGGTGCTTGCGCCAATGAGTGCCTTCTTCGTACGGGACATGGTGGACAGAGCTGCAGACATGGTGAACCTTCGTTTCGTTCTGGTGAAGCCTGGTGTGGTGGCCCCCGGAGGGAGTGCGCCGACCCTGCGCCGGTTCTCAGATGGTTGGCGCCCGCTGATCCGGACCCGTCCCATCGGCGACATCTGTTGCGTTCCTTGGCTGTTCGTGTGGACGTCCTGCGTCGCACTGCTGAACAGTGTTGGCGCACGGAGGGCGTCGCGGATCCGCGTTTGCCCGCGCTGTCCCTACGTGGAAACACGCAAGATTTCAGACTCGAGCGGGGCCGGGGCCGGGCTCCCTCACGGGCGGCTGTGCTGCGCCTGCAGGTAGGCAAGCACCGCCAGGACACGACGGTTGAGGGTCGTGTCGTGCCCGTGCAGGGGTAGCTTGGCGAAGACAGAGGCGACGTGGGCCTCGACGGTCCGCGGTGACAGATGCAGCTGCCGCCCGATCCCCGCGTTGGACATGCCCTCTGCCATCAGGCCGAGCACCTCCAGCTCCCGGTCCGTCAGGCTGCTGAGGGCGGAGGTCCGGCCATGGCTGCCCGTGAGGAGCTCGGAGACGATGTTCGGGTCTACGGCGGTGCCCCCTTCGGCAACCCTGGCTATGCCCTCCACCAGCGTGGGCACGTCGTTGACCCGGTCCTTGAGCAGGTAGCCCAGACCGGCTGCTCCGTCCTGAAGGAGTCGACGTGCCCATTCCGCCTCGGCATAGGTGCTGAGGACCAGCACCCCCACATGCGGCCAGTCCCGCCGGATGACGTGCGCCGTGACGATCCCCTCATCGGTGTGCGTCGGCGGCATGCGCACGTCGAGCACGACGACATCGGGACGGGCCGCCTTGATGAGGGCCGGCAAAGGCTCCGCGCTGGCCACTTGGCCCACCACCTCGATCCCCGCCGCGGTGAGGAGCCCGGCCAGACCCTGGCGGAAGAGTGACGAGTCGTCCACGAGGATCACCCGCAGGTGTTGCCCGGCGTCCGACAGGTCCTGTGGTCCCGGCGGGGCGCTCACGATGACTGACCGACTGTGACGGGGAAGCCGACCCGAAGCCGGCTGCCACAGGATTGGGGATGACCGGCGCAGGGGTCGGTGTGCAGGACGACCTCGCCACCCAGCGCGTGCACCCGGTCCCGCAGGCCCATGAGCCCGCCCTCCGGGGTGAAGTGTGCCTTGCCGTTGCCGTCGTCCGCGATCTCGACGGACAGGTACGGCCCCTCGGCCACGACCGTCACCGTCGCGGTCGTGGCCCCGGCATACCGCGTGATGTTCGCGAGCGCCTCGGCCACGACGAAGTACACCGCGGACTCGACTGCCGGCTCCAACCGGCGCCCGGCCAGGACCGGATCCAGCCGCAAGGTGACCCGCTCGGAGGCGCTCTGGCACAGGTAGGGCAGCGCGGCGCCGAGCCCGCCCTGGCTCAGCGCAGCCGGGTGGATGCCGCGGGCGAGCTGGCGCAGCTCGGCCATGGCGTCGGTGAGCCGGGTCCGTGCTTCGCTGACGAGGTCGCGCATTTGCGCCTCGGTCGCGAAGTCGGACTGCGCGAGTGTCGCCATCACCGCCAGGAACTGCTGCTGTGCGCCGTCGTGGAGGTTGCGCTCCACCCTGCGTCGCTCCGCCATGCCAGCCTCCACGATCCGGGCACGCGACGCCCGGAGCTCGGCCATCCGCTGAAGCAACTCACTGGTGAGCCGCGTGTTCTCGATCCCGAGCTGGGCTGCCGAGAACGCCGAGCGGAGCAGCACAGGGTCGCCGACGGCGCGCCGGTCGTATCCCACCACCACCAGAGCCGTCCCGTCCGCCGATGCCAGCGCCACCCTCCCCGTCCTGTCGCTCCCGGTTGCCCAAGGGGCTGGGTCGGCGCCCCACAGGGGAGCCCTGTCGTCGTCGCTGGCCGGTCTCACGGTGAGTGATGGGTCGAGCAGCACGTGGCGCAGCGCCATCTCGAGCTGGGCGAGGTCGCCCGTGCCGGCCGCACGGAGGATCTCCGACGTCACCGCGGCGGCGGCGGCCCGTCGGCGAAGCAGGTCGGCGAGGAGCCCCACCGGAATGGTCGCCGCACTGAGGTTCCGCGCGACCGCCACCGGCGCCCACGCCGCGCTGGGGGTCCCGAGGATCCAAACGACCTGGTCGAGGGCCGCGGCCGTGGCGCAGATGGCGCCCACGACGGCGAGGGGCATGAGGGACTGCCGGGTGACACCACGCGAGCCGGCCGCACGCATCACCAGCAGGACGCCCGCCCAGCCCAACAGCAGAGTCGTGCAGCCGTAGGCGCCCCGGATGAACACCCAGTCGTGCCACCACGCGTCCAGCGCGAGCACCGGTCGGTCGAAGGATGCGTGCAGGGGGCTGGGAAGGGTGCCACGGGTGAAGACCAGCGGCACCCGCAGCAGGACACTCGAGACCACCAGGCCCCAGCCGACCACCCGACCCTGCGTCGTCATCCTCGATTCGGGGTATCGCAGCACGAGGGTGACAGCAGCGGCCAGGTACAGCGGCTCGAGGACGAAACCGACCACCGTCAGTCCCTGAGGGTACGCGGGGTGGTTGAGGTCGCCGGGAATGGTCGCCGCCGCGACCGCGAGGCAGGCCCAGCCGTTGACCCTGGGAAGCCCCGCGGCGAACAGCGCCAGTCCCACCACGACAAACGCGATGACGACGAGCCAGGCGATGGACACCAGGGCGACGTCGTCACGAAGGTGCGGCAGAGAGGTGCCGATCTTCAGGGCGACTATGCCGATTCCCGTGGCCGTGGCGACGTGAGCCCGACTCAAGCTCTTCCGCACTCCGCTCGACCGCCTTTCCGCTGTCACACCGTGTTTTCACCGACTCGGACTCGGCCTTTCCACGCACCACCTTCCCGGGGACACACGGATCCCGACCCCGGCCCGCTCGACCTACGGTGACGAACGAGGGTCCTGGAGCGACGCAACTGACGTCTCGGGTCGAGGTCGGAAGGTCCGGCCGCGGAGGATGCCTCGGAACCTGAGCGGAGGAAGTCGTGAAACGCAGCAGAACCCGTCGGACCGGCGGCCACCACCCCCAGGTCCACCGCTCCGCCGCCGGCTGGGCGTGGCAGTGCGCCTGTGGGGGCGCCTCGTCCCGCAGCTATCCATGTGACTCGTCCTGGCACGTGGTGCTCGTCGGCGCCTTGCACCACGCCAGCTCCGTCATCGCCTGACGCACCAGGCTGCACCCCAGCTCGCGGTACGCCTCGAAGGTGAACTCGTCGAAGAGCTCGTACTCCATGGTCGTTGACGGGAAGCCGGGGTTGCGCGTGCGGTAGCTCTGCAGGTCCCAGGGCTGACCCTTCGGCAGCAAGGCCTTGATGTAGACGATGTCGCACGTCGACCCGTCGGGATAGGTCGCCGTGCAGACGGTCCACCCGCTCCGCGGGTACTGGCGAGCTCCTCGGCGCAACCGGCGGGGGTCGAACGCGATCTCCACCTGCTGGTCCATCCGTGCGGTGGCGATGGCGTTGGCCATAGTGGGGAAGCCGTCCTCCGGGTCCCCCGATCCGTCGAGCATGATGATGCGACGCGGCTTCGTGCGCAGGGCCTCCACGAGACCGAGGTTGTCGTAGTGGCCGCCGTCCGTGACGTACAGGAACGGCATGATGATCCGGGGCAGCCCGATGGCCTCGTGGAACAACAGCGATGGCGCGAAGTTGTCGAGGTAGTCGTTCACGCGAAGGACCCACCGAGCCCACCTCAGTCCCTCGGTGCCCCGCTGTCGTCGCGCGTCGTTGGCGACCCAGTACGGGTTCCGCACCCAGAGACCGAGGCGGATGTTGGCCAGGGCCAGCAGCAGCCGGTAGCGGCCCAGGACCCTGTCGTCGCGTCCCGCGATGGGGGCCACGGCCGCCCCGGACATCGCGACCGCCATGGCCACGGTGAGCTGACGGGACGCCCGGGCGTTCCACTTGACGTCCAGGTCGTAGCTGTAGGCCTTCGCGTCGAGCAGGGCGGTCCCCCCGGGTAGCCGCGGATCGCTGATCCCGATCGTGTCGGACAGGACGAAGGGCGTGCCGTGGCGGTCGGCCGGGAGCAGGTCGGGGTCGCGCACGTTGGCCGTCCCCAGGAGCATGAGCTTCGGCCAGACGCCGGGCGACGCGTCGGCGTTCACCTCCGCGAGGGTGGGCGTCGTGAAGGGCTCCGGCTTCCCCCCATCCGGTTGGTACGAGAGGTATGCCGCGTCCAGCCGGTCGCGGTAGAACTGGAAGATCGACGTGTCGTTCACCTTGAAGAGGACGGCGATCAGAAGCGGGACGAACACGAACACCCAGCCGTGGGTTCCGAGGATCCAGGCGTCCCGAAGGGCGAGCCAGGTGAACAGGACCAACGACCCGTACAGCCCGACGAGGAACACGATGATGGCGAGCACGGGTGCCGCCTGACGCCGGAACCAGGTGAGGAAACCCTGCTGTCCGGCGCTGAGGACGTCCTGTCGTAGACCGGTTCGCGCGGCGTTCAGGAGGCCGAGAAACGCGGTCAACGTCGTCACCAGGCCCGCGAGGGTGACCTGGAAGGTGCCGAGGTCGGGGCCGGTCCAGCTCTGCGTCCGGCCCTCGAGCTGGTACGCCAACCACAGCACCCCTGGGAAGAGCGGGAAGAAGAACAGGGCCATCTGGGACGCGCGGGCACCGAGGTTGCCGACGGCGAACTGCCACCCCTCTGAGGTCTCCCAGGTGCTGCGGCGCTGGGAGAACGTTGCTGGGCCAGCGCGGGCGCGCTCGGCATTGCGCCCCTCCCCCGACCAGGGGGCCGGATTCCGACGTGCGAGCAGGAACCACACGAAGGCCACCCCGAACAGGAACAGCGACGGAAGCGCCAGCAGGGGAAGCGGTTGGTGGCCTCCAGCGTTCCACGCCCAGTCACCGTCGTCGGGAACCACGAGAAGCCCGCTGCTCACGGCATACGTGGCCATCAGCCACGCCAGCACGACGCTCAGGCAGCCCAGCAGAACCAGGTTGGACATGATGCCCAGGAGCAGGGAGGCAATGAGCTCGAACCGTACCTCCGGTGAGGAGGCGAGGTACTTCGTCGACCGGCGCAGCCGGTTGAGCTCATCGGAACCGCTGGCGAACGGACCGGGATCGCCGTGGCAGTCCACGGGGCTGTCGGCCGGGCGTACGCCCTCGACACCGCTGGCCCGCCTCCGCCGCCACGCCAACGTGCTGAACGCCGCGGCCATGTACCCGCCACCGCTGACGCCGACGAGGTGACTCGCACCCTGGAGGATCCGGTGGTGCGACAGTTGCTGAAGGGCCCCCAGGCAGAACGAGGCGGACTTGATGCCTCCCCCCGAGCAGCAGACGACCGTGGTGGGCCCGGGCGCTGGGTCGTCGTCCCCGGGCCGGGCGCCTTTGACGATGCCGACCGGCCCCGAGGGCACCGCGTCGGCGGGCGGGCCACTGCCGACAAGCTCAGCCTGCTCGCCCGCGAACGGCCGGCTGACGACGAGGGCGAGGAAGCGCAGCAATGTCATGAGTAGCAGCACGGCGAGCACCACCACCAGGAAGACCAAGGCTGGATTCTGTTGGGGCGCGCCCTGGTCGAGCAGCGCGAGATAGAGCAGCAGGAGCAGCGACACCGCACTCAGAGCGGCGAGGTGCGCGAAGGCGCACTTGCGGCCCTTGCGTTCCACGAAGGCCGCGTCGTGGACCGGCTGAGGCTGTTGGCGCTCATGCGTCGCTGCCCCCGGAGCTGAAGCCGTGACCGGGTCTGACCCGGGCATCCGCGACACCGGAGGGAGTGCTCTCGCCTCGTGCGACATGGAAGGCATCCCTTCTCGCCGACCCCGGCTCGACGCCGCCGGGAGGCTGCTCGGCATGCCGAGCGGCAAGCCAGCAGGAGTCAGCGCGTCGATGCGAAGGCAAACCCATGCTATGGGTCCGATGCGAGGGCGTACAGGGCTAGCCGACCGACGATGCACGGTCCGCCTCGGACAGGGACCTGGCGTGGCAGACCACACCGAGCCCGCCCGCGCGGCAGTGGGCGCGTCCCACCTTGGCGGGACGGGCCCATCGGGTCGCGAGATCGATCAGGGGGTGACGGCGGCCGTCCTTGGTACCAGCCGACTTCCGGAGGGCACTGGGAACGGATGGCCGAGGACGGCGAGCCGGCCCCGCACCTGGTTCTGGGCTTGACAGTCGTTGGTGCAGTTGGTCGGCGGGTTCGCGACTTCGGTTGCGTCCTCACCGGTGACGAAGCCCAGGCGGCCACCACTGGCAACGTCCCAGGCGGACATGCCGCCGCAGTGCCGGACGCTGGGCGTGACGGGGGTGGACGTGTTGCACGCCGCTTGTGGCACGCGGGTCGCCACCTGGGCGCTGTCGCGAGCCACGAAGCGTGGCGACACGTCGTTGGCGATGTTGACGCGCGTGGACACCTGGACGCAGAACTGCCCGGGCGGTCCGGTTTGGACGCTGGTGCAGCCCGAGCCGAGGAACTGACCAACCCGGGCCCGGAAGTTCGGGTTGTCGAAGTAGAACGGTGTCAGCCCGGGAACCGTTGACTCGGCCAAGGTGTGCGTGATGCGGGTGGTTGTGCCGTCGCTTCGCTCGGGCTCCATCTGGAAGATCCCGCCCTGTGCGCAGTCCTTGGCCTGGATCTTCATCGACAGGCCTGGGCCCGTGCGTTGCAGCACGAGGTCCTCGTCGTCGAGCTCGATGGAGATGGCGCTGCTCAGCACGAGCCCACGGTGGTTGGGCACCTTGCTGGCGAAGACGGGGGTGAAACGTCCGCCCGTGATGTCGAGCTCGTTGGCCGCACCGGTGAAGGCCTGGTTCATGACGGCGAAGTCCGCGCTGCGGACGTCGAACTGGGTGTACCGGCCACGGACGGCGAACGTGGCCCCGAACTGAAATGCGGGGATCGTCGTGCGGACTCGGTCCTCCCCGGCGGCGGCGACGGTGGCTCCCGTCGCGAGGTTGACCAGCCGGAAGCCGCCGTTGACGCACCCCTTGGAGGACGCGGCCTGCGCCGGTGCTGTCGAAGTGGCCAGGGCTGAGGCGACGAGGGCTACGGCGACTCAGGATTCCAGCGCACGGCGGAGGTTCTCGACGAAGACCTTGTTCCGCCTCGGAACCATGAACGCCATCATCGGCGTCACGAGCACCTTCAGGCCCTCGGGGCGCATTTCCACCGTGCGAGTGAACCGCGACCCATCGCCCGCCGCCTCGACCGTGTAGGTGATCCGCGGCCGCAGCCCAGCGAAGTCGGCCCGATACACGACCCGCGTGCCTGGCTCGACCTCGAGAGCCGTAAACGTTCCGTCAGTCTTGCCCAAGAAGGGCTTGAACTTCAGGGGGTAGGTCTTGCCAACGACAGGGACCCGATCGGTCTCTCGAGGAACCGACTCTATGTCGACGTGCCAGCTCGGTTCATTCTGAAGGTCGGCGACGTATCGGAACACCTCTTCGGGCCGGCGGGCGACGACGACGCTCTCCGCTGATGTGACCATCGCTCGTCCTCAGGGCGTCACCAAGCCCTCGGCGCAGCTGGCTCCCTGCGGCGATCGACCGGGACCCCAGTCTATGTCTCAGGGCGTCCGACCAACCCTTCGGCATTGGTCGAGAAGCGGGCGACATGACGGGGATTCGTGTTTCCTGTTTCGATGCTTCAGGACGTTGATTGAGTTGCGAACGCGTGAGCCGCGGTCGTGATGGCCACGACGGTGTCGAGCTCTTCGGCGTCGCGGGGTCCGAAGAGCATGACGAAGCCAGGTGCGAGCCGGGTCCCGGCCCATGGGTGCGGCTGGCCCCACCCTCGGGCGACCAGGTCGGCCGCCAGTGGTGCCGGCAGGGCAAGGTGGAGTGAGCCGTCGTAGCCCGGGTGGAGGTGAGCGAACTCCCCCACCTGGGGAACGAGGAACGCGTCCTCAGGTCCGCTCCCGGCGGCGACGAGGAAGGCGCGAGCGCCGGGCACCGAGATGTGGGACGCAGCGGTCGAGACACCTGTCAGACCACCGATCCGCTCGAACAGCTGCTGCTGCAGCTCTGCTGGTGCGTTCTGCGTCAGCTGCTGTTGGGGGATGGCCCACGACACCTGCGGTCGCGATCCGCGTCGATGCGGCAACACCCCACCCGGCACCGAGGGCCACGTGACCTCCTGCGCCAGCCCGATCGTGACAGGTTGGTGCTGGGCAACGAAGTCAGCCCGGTCGGCGATCCAGCCCGACAGGCTGTGCAGCGTGGCGGCGGTGACCCCGTGGCCGCCAGGGTCTCGCCGGGCAACCGTGGGCGCGCCGGACTCCGTGAGCAGGTACGTCCAGGTGCGCTCGAGCAGCTCACCAGGGATCACCTGGTCGGCATCGCCCTGGGCCACGAACATCGGGAGGTTGGCCAAGCGGCCGGTGTCGACCGGGAGCCCCCCGTCGAACGGCATCGTGCCGTACAGGATCGCGGCCCCCGCGTACCGGGAGGGGTCGGCAAGGACCAGGCCGCCGGCAAACGCAGCGCCGCCGCTGAACCCGACGAGGAACACCGGCCGCCCGGGGGCTGCCACCTCGTCGAGCCAGCGGGCGAACCAGCGCATCGTCGCCCCGAGGGACTCCGCGACGGGGCGACCGATCCCGCGGTTGGCGAACCACGCGAAGCCGCCACCCTCGGCGATAGGGGCACGCACCGCGGCATACGCCAGGCCGTCGGGCAGGTGCGGAGCCAGCGACAGGATGTCCCGCTCGCTGGATCCCCGTCCGTGCAGCAACACGACAAGCGGCGCGGACGGCTCGGTCCCACCGTAGGTCGCGACGACGGGAGCGCCGAACGCGCCCGTCGCGCCTTCCCCGTCCCTGGAGTGGGTCTGAGAGATGCTCACGGCTGCTCCGATCGACTCGACGTGGTCGTCAGGCGGGGACGACGCCGAAGCCGCCGGTCCAGGCGATCTTCTCGTTGGCTGCCAGGGTGATCTGCAGGAAGCCGATCGCCTCGAGCTCGGTGGCCCGCGACAGCGACCCCGCGTCGATGGCCTTGAGGCCACCGGAGGTGACGACGCCGGCCAGGGCCGACTTCGCGTCCGCATCGTCGCCGGCGATCAGCACGGTGGTGGTGAGCTCACCCACCGTGCCTGCCGCCAGCGTGGCGGCGAACGTGGTGTTGAACGCCTTGACGACGCGAGACTGCGGCAGCGCGCCGGCGATCTCCGCGGTGGCGGAGCTGTCCGCGGGGACCGTAAGGGAGTCGAAGGTCTCGAAGTTGAGCGGGTTGGTGATGTCGACGACCACCTTGCCGGCCAGGCTGTCGCCGCGCTCGGCGATCACGCTGCTCACGGCCGGATAGGGAACAGCCAGTACGACGATGTCGCCGGTGACCTGCGTCGCGGCGTCGTCCTGGCCGAGCAGCTGGACCGAGTGTCCGCCGCGTCCGGCCACGGCCGCGATCGCCTGGCCCATGTTGCCGGTACCGATGATGGAGAGGTGTGCCATTTGGTGCTCCTGGGTCGATGGTGATTGGTTGATGCTTCAAGTAACACCCTACACCGTTTAGTTGTTCCTTCAAGTATTCGCTATCGTGGACCCATGGAACCGAGATGGCTGGACGAGGGCGAACGGGCGGCCTGGCTGCGGCTCATCGCGGTGACGGAGCTCCTGCCGAGCGCCTTGGACGCGCAGCTGCGGCGGGACGCCCAGCTCACCCACTTCGACTACTTCGTCCTCGCGATGCTCTCCGAGGCGCCGGACCGCACGCTGCGGATGAGCGCACTCGCTCAGCGCACCAACGCCACCCTCCCCCGCCTGTCCCACGTCGTCCGACGACTCGAGGAACGCAACCTCGTCGAGCGCTTCCCCTGCCCCGAGGACAAGAGGGCCACCAACGCCCGACTCACCCCGACCGGCTGGGAGAAGGTGGTGGCGGCCGCACCCGGGCACGTGACGGCGGTGCGCCGTCACGTCTTCGACGCCTTGGAACCCGCCCAGGTCGAGCAGCTCAGGCAGATCTGCGACGCCATGTTGACCACCCTCGATCCCGACGGGCTGATGAGCCGGCTGTTCACCGGGCACACCTCGGGTTCGGGCCGGTCAGCGGGCGGGTAGCACCCGACAGGTCGCCGACGACCACCCGCCGAGGCCGGACCTCAGAACGTGTCGGTGCGGCGCAGGCCCCGTGGTCGTCCATCGGGGTCGAACAGGATCCGGTATGCCGGGTCGGCCCACAGTCGGACAGCGCGGCGTACCGGCGCGAGGGCGTGGGGCCGGATGCGGGCGGCTGGCTCCTGGGCACGCTCCGCCCACAGGCCCGTGGCGTGATCCAGGTCGAGGAGTCGAGGGTCCTCCGGCGGCAGTCCGAGGTGCTCAGCCCACAGGGTCGCGCGGAGCTCGCCCGGCAGGCGGCCTTCCGGGTCGACCACGGCGCAGGTGACCTCGGAGTCGTGGGTCCAGGAGCGCAGGTTCAGGTTGTCGGACCCGCAGGTCATCCACTCGTCGTCGACGATGCAGACCTTCGCGTGGACGTAGACCGGTGTGCCGGCGGCGTTCTGTAGGTCGTACATGGCGAAACGTGCCCCGCCTGCCGCGTGCAGCAGGTCCCTCGCCAGCTGCTGGCCCCGGCGCATCGGTGTGCCGCTCATCGCGCTGTCCTCTTCGGGGAACCGCGGGACCACGGCGATGACCTGTAGTGCGGGTTCCCGGCGGAGTGCCTCCGCGAGCGTGCCCGTCACGGCCTCGGACCAGAAGTACTGGTCCTCGATGTAGACCAGCCGCTGCGCGCGGGCGAAGGCATGTTCGTACGCCTTGGCGATCGTTCTCTCCCCGTGCGGGGCGAAGGGAAACGGCGGTCGCTTCGCGGGATACGTGCGCAGGATCTGCACCAGGTGGGGACCGCGCGCTGGTGGAGGGTCCCAGCGTTCCGGCAAGGGCTCTGGATGCCTCGGCACCCGGGACGCGATGTTGACCAGCGCGCGGTACGGGTTGCGGTGATCCAGCGGTGTGGGGTCGTCCCAGCGCTCGGAGAAGACATCGAGGACGTGGCTGACGGCCGGACCGCGGATCTCCATGGTGGCGTCGTGCCAGGGCGGGTTCGGGCCGTAGCGTTCGTCCAGCGGCGCCGCCTGCGGATCTCCGAGGTGCTCGGCGTCGTCCCGCCGACCGTGGCAGAGGTCGATCCCGCCGACGAAAGCCACGTCCTCGTGCGGGCGACCCTGCCGCCGCACTACCAGCAGCTTCTGGTGGTGCGACCCGCCACGGCGCACGCGCTCGTCGAAGAGCGCTTCGCCACCCGCCTCGTTGATGACCGCGCCGAGATGGCGGTTCTCCTGCTCGTTGAAGCGCAGGTTGTCGCTGTGCGAGCGCCACAGCAGGCAACGGACCTCGACACCCCGACCCATGGCGTCGACCAACAGGGCGCCGATGGTCGGACCGCCTTCAGCGAGCAGCTCGTCGGCGTCGCCTCGCCAGTCCGTGAAGAAGATCCGGTCCCCTTCGAGCGTGGCTCCCACGACCTGGATCAGGCGCGCGAAGTACTCGGCGCCGTGCACGTGTGGAACCACGAGGTTTCCCGCAGTCCACGGGCGATCTCGCTGCGGGAGGAACCAGTCGCTCATCCCTACAGGCTGCCAGTCGGACGCCTTGACTCGTCGAACGGACGTCCGTCACGCCTCGAGGTCGACTCGGTCGACCCTCCGGTGGAATCGCATCCCTGCGACGCCCCCGGCGATGGCACCCACCAGGCTGGTGACAGCGGCGAGAACGAGCGCGATGACACCGGCGGTGTTGAGGTCCGAGGTGCTGATCGGGAGCCGGGGGAAGCTGTTGAGCTGACCGAGCACGTCGTACTTGCTGCCCGCGGCGACTCCGACGATGGCCACGACCACCGCGACCACCAGGGCCCAGACCCACACGGCCACACCCTGTTTGGCACCGTTGAACCGCGCCATGCGACCGGCGACGTATCCGCCGCAGTAGTAGCTCACCAGGAGAATCACGGCGAGGGCGATCGCACCCACGATGCCCACCGTCGTCGCGTCGGCGGATGCTTGGTCGACCGCCTCGGTGGCGTCGGTCCCGGTGCTCAGCCCGACTGCCGTACCTGCGGCAGCCAGCACCGCGGTGAGGACGACCGCCATGCCCATGGCGGTGAGCCAGCCGAAGAAGGCGGAGCCGACCTTCACGCCTCCGAACCGTTCGGCTTGGGCTGCAGCCCGCCTCTCGTCATAGCCAGCACGCCCGTCCTCGACATAGGTCGCGCGCCCGCCCTCGGCATCGCCGGCTCGGTCGTGGCGGTCTGCCACCAGTGCTTCGTCCTGGTCATGATCGCGGGACTCGTGTGTGCTCTTCATGTTCGCCTCCTTGTGGGGCCCGGACCCGGATGATCTGACCCGGGCGCGAGCGGATGCTCCGTCGTGGGTGCCCGGGTACCGGTTGGTGCGGGCCTCCACGGCGTACTTCCATTCTTGCCCGCGGAAGCATCAGATGAAACGGTGTCGGCTGGCCGGGACGACCACTGGTCCCTCTTCGGACGGGACCTCGCCCTTGACGGCCACAGGGGTTATGTTGGGCAAGAACATCCAGAGCCGGTCAAGCAACGAGCCAGCTGCCCACGTCGGGTTTGCCGCTGGCGCGCTCGACGCCCCTTCCCAAAGGTGAGCCTTGAGCATCGTTGTCGCCTCCATCCCCTCCGGCCACGTCTACGTCAGACACCTCTCCCCGCCGACTGCCTCGGGCCAGGACGCGGTCGTGCGCATGCCCGACCCCCCATCGGGACCGTCGCCGGACTCTCCGTGGTGGCCCCCGCAGATGCTCAGGTCCGACTGGGTCACCCGCCACGCTGCCGACTTCGACGTCATGCACGTCCATTTCGGCTTCGACGCGATCGCGCCGGAGGACCTCGAGGACCTCACCAGAACCCTGCGTCGGCACGACAAGCCGCTCGTGTTGACCGTGCACGACCTTCGCAACCCGCACCACCGCACGGCAGGACTGCACGACGACCAGCTGGGGGTGCTGGTGTCCTCGGCCGATGCGGTCATCACCCTCACGCACGGGGCCGCCTCGGTGATCCGCCGTCGTTGGGGACGGGAGGCGATCGTCCTCCCCCACCCGCACGTGGTCCCGGACCAGTGGCTGGGTCGCCCCCGTCCGGACCGCGACGACTTCGTGGTCGGGCTGCACGTCAAGAGCCTGCGCGCCAACATGGACCCGCTGCCGCTCGTCGACGCGCTTGTCGCCGCCCTCCCCGGTATGCCGGGTGCCCGGCTTCGCGTCGACGCCCACACCGACGTCATGACAGCGGGGTTCGAGCGCCATGACGGTGAGCTCGCCCACCACCTGACCTCGCTGGGTCAACGCGGGCTGATCCAGCTCGAGGTTCACGACTACTTCTCCGACCACGAGCTGTGGAGCTACCTGCACGGTCTGGATGTCTCGGTGCTGCCCTACCGCTTCGGCTCCCACTCGGGCTGGTTGGAGGCGTGTCACGACCTCGGCACGTGGGTCGCGGTCCCGGACTGCGGGTTCTACGCCGAGCAGCACCCGTGCCTCACCTATGCCGCGTCCGGACCCGAGCGTGCCGCGTCCCTCGTCGAGGCGGTGCGCACCGCACACACCCGTTGGCTGACCGGGGAGGTCGCCCCGCGCGCTGAGCTGGCGCAACGGCAAACCGAACGCCTGTCCCTCGCCCGCTCCCACGAGGAGCTCTACGCGGACGTCCTGGAACGCAGGCTCTCATGCACGTCGTGATACTCGCCGCGGCCCGTCACCCCCTTCGGCAGCCGTTCGCCGGCGGCTTGGAGTCGCTCACCTGGGCCCTGGTCCGGGGCCTGCGCGAACGCGATGTCGACGTGACACTGTTCGCGGGCCCGGGAAGCGATCCGGCCCTGGATGCCCGGGAGCTGACGGTGGCACCCTTCCACCTGAGTGACGTGGCCCGGAGCGATGCCTCGATGCCGCCCGAGCCGTGGCTTCGTGAGCACCACGCCTACCTCCAGGTGATGCTCGAGCTCAGGGATCGTCTCGATGTGGACGTCATCCACAACAACAGCCTTCACTTCCTCCCACTGGCGCTCGCGCAAGCCTGCGCTGCGCCGATGCTCACCACGTTGCACACACCCCCGACTCCGTGGCTGGAGCCGACCATTGCCCTGATGGACCAGACGCGCAGCACCTTCGTCGCGGTCAGCACCCACACCGCGCGCCAGTGGGAGCACGTGGCCCACGCCGAGGTCGTCCACAACGGCGTGGACACAGCGGCGTGGACTCCGGGCCGCGGCGGCGACGACCTCGTGTGGGTGGGTCGGGTCGTCCCCGAGAAGGCGCCGCACCAGGCGATTCGCGTCGCCACGGCCAGCGGGCGAAAGATCCGGCTAGCCGGTCCTGTCGGGAACGCGGAGTACTTCCGCTCCGAGGTGCAGCCGCTCCTCGGGCCGCGTGCCGAGTACCTGGGCCACCTCGACGCGGCCGCCCTGCGCGACGTGGTCGGGTCGAGCGCGGCCATGGTCGTCACGCCTGAGTGGGACGAACCGTACGGACTGGTCGCCGCCGAGTCCCTCGCCTGCGGCACCCCCGTCGTCGGGTTCCGCCGCGGCGGGCTGCCGGAGTTCGTCGTCGACGAGTGCGGCGCCCTCGTCGCGCCCGGTGACGTCGCGGCAGCGGCCGCGGAGGTCGACCGCGTCTGCGCCATGGATCGTCAGGGTTGCCGTGACCACGCCGTGTCCCACTGCTCCCTCGACGTCATGGTCGACGCATACCTGGCCCACTACCTCGATCTCGCCACGAGACTGGGGAGGGCCGCGTGATCGGCTACTACGCCCACCACCAGGGCGCCGGCCACATCACACGGATGCTGAGCATCGCGGCCGAGATGGACGAGCCGGTCTGGGGCCTGAGCTCCTCCCCCGCTCCCGCCGGCTGGGCCTCGGGCTGGACCCAGCTGGCCCGTGACGACGACCCCGACGCGGCGCAGCTCGCGCGGGACTGCGACGCGACCGCGCACGGCGTCCTGCACTGGGTGCCCCGCGGACATGAAGGTCTGGCCCGTCGGTCGGCCCAGGTCACGGCTTGGGCCGTCCACGAACGGCCACGGGCGCTCGTGGTCGACGTCTCGGTGGAGATTGCGTTGCTCGCGCGACTCTGTGGGATTCCGACGGTGGTCGTGGCCATGCCGGGACACAGGCGCGACCGGGCACACCGGCTCGCCTACGACACGGCCGACGCCCTCCTGGCGCCGTGGCCGCAGGGTGCTCACGACCACGACTGGCCCTGCGGGTGGACCGACAAGGCGTACTTCGTGGGAGCCATTTCCAGGTTCGACCACCTCGGTGCTGCGTCACCGGCTCCCGCGCACCGAGCCACTGCAGGAAGGACCGTGCTCGTGCTCTGGGGGGCTGGCGGCCGGACCACCACGCGGTCCGAGCTGGAGGCGGCGCGAGCAGCCACTCCCTCATGGACGTGGGTCGAGCGTGCGCCAGGGGTCTCGTCGACGAACCAGCTCTGGGACGACCTTCGGCGAGCCGACGTCGTGGTGACCCATGCCGGGCAGAACGCGGTGGCCGAGGTCGCCGCCGCCCGTCGACCGGCCGTCGTCGTGGCCCAGGCGCGACCCTTCGATGAGCAGGTCGCGACTGCACGTCGGCTCGACGAGTGGGGGATCGCTGTGGGACGCCCCACCTGGCCGAGGGCCGAGCGCTGGCCGGCCGTGCTCGAGCGTGCCCTTCACCTGGGTGGGGACGGTTGGGAACGCTGGTCCACCGGGCGAGGCGCGAGGGACGCCGCGGCGGCCCTGCTCAACGTGGGAGTCCGGGCAGGCGTCAGCTCGTGACCGAGGCAAGGGCTGCCGTCGTCACGATTGCGCACGGGCGCCACGAGCACCTGCGCGGCCAGGCGTGGGGACTCCTCCGTCAGACCCGCACCGCCGACCTCTACGTTGTCGTGGCGATGGGTGATCCCGAGATCGCCACGGTCGCCCGCGAGCAGCATCCTGACGTGGTTGTGCTGGACGTCGCGCCGGTCGACTCCGAGCTGCCCCTCGCCGCGGCCCGGAACGCCGGAGCCCGTGCGGCGATCCACGAGGGCGCTGAGGTGCTCATCTTCCTCGACGTCGACTGCATCCCGGACTCGACCACCGTCGCGCGTTACGCCGGCGTGGTGTCGACCCTGTGCCGGGCAACACCCGTGGTCGCCTGCGGGGAAGTGCGCTACCTACCGCCCGTTGGCCACCCATCTGAGTACCGCGTTCCCGGACTGGGTGACACTGCTCAACCGCATTCCGCACGCCCCTCTCCGGCCCCCGACGCCGTGCTCGTCGCCGAGGACGCACGCCTCTTCTGGTCGCTGTCCTTTGCCATGTCCACTCGCGACTGGCTGGCCCTCGACGGCTTCGACGAGGCCTACGTCGGGTACGGCGCTGAGGACACCGACTTCGGCCAACGCCTGACGGCAGCCCAGGGTGACCTGCTCTGGGTCGGCGGCACCGCGGCGTACCACCAGCACCACCCGACGCACACTCCGCCCGTGCAGCACCTGCACTCGATCGTGCGCAACGCCAACGTCTTTCATGACCGTTGGGGGTGGTACCCCATGGAGGGATGGCTGGCTGAGTTCGCGGGCCGGGGCCTGGCAGAACGGGACCACTCCACGGGGCAGTGGTCCGTCAGCCGGTGAGCGAGCGCGCCCACGCCTGTTTGGCCTCGAGTCAAGCAGTCGTGCGACTCAGGCGGGTGCCTTGGTGGCGCTGGGCACGCAGGACACACCCTTGTTGCTTCCCTTGTAGAACTTGTCCGCCTTGACGGTGGCGGACTCTCCGGGAGCCAGCGTCCGGGTGATCTGCTTGGAACCGAGGACGGTGCCGCCGTCGGTCTTGGCGACGGCCACCATCACGGTGTAGATCACCTTCGCCTTTCCAGCGTTGGTGAGCTCGCCCGAGAAGGACCAGGCGCCTGCTGCGTACGTGCACGTGGCGTCATGCAGGTCCTTGATCGCTCCGGCGGGCTGGGTCTTGGGTGGCGAAGCGGTCACGGTGGCCGGCGGGTTGGGGTTCGGGGTGTCGGTCCCCTTCTCCCCCTGGCAGCCCGCAGCCGCCAGCAGCACGGTGCCGAGGACCGCACACTTCATCACGATGGAAGGCGAACGCATACGTCAAATCTCCTTGGGCTGTCTGTCAGTTGCTTGCTGTGCCTGGTTGCTTGCCGTGTCTGTTGCTCGCGAGGCCTGTTACCCGCGGTGTCTGCCGGCAGCGGCGGCCGGGTGGCCGTCAGCACGGCGGCGCCCGAGCAGGAGCAGGAATCCGAGCACGAGCAAGGCGAGCGCAGCTCCCAGCATGGTGAAAGCGTTGCTTCCCGTGAAGGCCAGACCGTCCGGAAGCGGGCTCGGGTCGTCTCGAAACTCCAGCCCAGGTGGACCGGCGGGCGGATCGGCCGGCGTCGTGACCGCATCGGCATCCCGGACGACCTGCCCACCCGGCCCCTCACCGGTGGCGGTGGCGACGTTGCGCACCTGACCGGCGGCCACTTCGCTGGCCGTCACCCGGTGGCTCGTCACCAGCTCGGTGCAAGCCACCGACTCACCCGGCGCGACCGGTCCACGCGCGCAGAGCGCATCGTCGATGCCCAGCATGGCGTCGGTGATCCGGATCGACGTCAATGTGACGGACCCGGAGTTCGTGACGGTGAGTCCGTAGTCGATCGTCTCACCGGCGTCGGCCGCGCCGTTGCCGTCGCGGTCGTTGAGGGTCGCCGTCTTCCGCAGCGTGATGGCGCTCGGGCCGGCGGTCTGGAACGAGACCGAGCCATCGGCCGTCACGCTGCTTCCACCGGGGCCGCGACCCGTGACGGTGGCTGCGTTCTCCACGTGACCGGCGTCGAGGTCGGCCTGGGTCAGTGCGTAGGCCGGAGCGGCGCAGGTGCGCGAGGCGCCCGGAGCCAGGGGTCCGGAACCACACGGCATACCGGCCAGGGCCAGCTTTGCGTCGGTCACGGTCACCGGTTCCAGGGTGGTGGTCCCCCTGTTGGTGACGGTGAACGAGTAGGTGACCGAGTCGCCGACGTCCGTGCCGTTGTCGTCGAGGTCGGCGACGGCGCTGGCGGACTTCACCAGCCCGATCGCGCTGACCGGGGTCAGCGTGACCGCGGCCGTGTCGGTGACCGAGGGCAACGAGCCCTGCGGGCCGGTCGCCACGAGCGTCGCCGTGTTGTCCACGCGACCCCGGTCGATGTCCGCCTGCGTGAGGAGGTATGCCGCGGCCGTGCACGTCATCGACGTGTGGGCTGCGGGCGTCGTCGACGGGCAGGTGACGGTGCCCAGCTTGGGGTCGGTCACCTGCACCCCGGTCAGGGTGAGGTTGGAGGTGTTCGCCACGACGAAGGAGTAGGTGACGGTGTCGCCGGCGTCCTGCCCGTTGTGGTCGACATCGACCACGGCGCCTGCCGACTTGTCGATCGTCATCGTGGCGAGGTTGGTCAGGGGTGTCCGGGTCGTCGACTCGTCCGTCGGATCCGTGCCGGTGCGGGCGTCTCCGGTAGCGGTGGCGGTGTTGACCACCTGCCCGGCGTCGATGTCGCCCTGGGTGAGGACATGCACCGGGGCCTCGCAGGTCGCCGAGTCGCCCGGCGCCAGTGACGCCACGCACGGCACGTCGACCAGCCCGAGCATCGGGTCGTCGATCGTGACCGGTGCAAGGGTCTGCGCGCCGGTGTTCTCGACGAGGAAGTCGAAGGTCATGGTGTCGCCGGAGTCGGCACCGTTGCCGTCGACGTCGACGATGGCCGACGAGTGCTTGGTCAGCTCGATCGAGGCCGCCGGGGCGAACGACACGGTCGCCGAGTCGTCGCCGCGTACCGGCGCCGCCCCGCCCGGGGGTGTCCCCGTGACGACAGCAGTATTGTCCACGCGGCCGGCGTCGACGTCAGCCTGGGTGAGCGGGTGGACCGCCGTGCAGTCGGCGCTCTCGCCCGGGGCGAGGGACCGGGCGCAGGTCAGGCCGACCAGCCCCAGCTTGGCGTCGTCAAGGCTCAAGGGGCTCAACGTCTGCGAGCCGTCGTTGGTGACGGTGAAGGTGTAGGTCACGGTGTCACCAGCATCCACGACAGTCGGCAGGGCTCCTCCGGAAACCGTCGGGGCTGCGCCCGACTTCGCCAGCGAGACCGCGTTGTGCGGCGTGATCGGGACGACCTCGGAGTCGGTCGCGCCAACCGGGTCGCCATCCGGGTTCGTGGCGCTGACCGAGGCCGTGTTGTCCACCCGCCCAGCGTCGACGTCAGCCTGCGTGAGGACGTACCGGGCCGCCGTGCAGGTCATCGACGCGCGCGGGGCGAGGGAGTCCTGCGGGCAGGTCACCCGGCCCACCTTCGGGTCGGTGACCTCGAGCGCCTCGAGGGTGACGTTGGAGGTGTTGGTGACCCGGAACGTGTAGGTCACGGTGTCACCTGCGTCGGTCACGGTGGTCAGGGCACCCGCGCCGGTGCTCGGCGCACCCGCCGTCTTGAGGAGCGCGATGGTCGCGAGGTTGTCCACGTCCACGGTGGCGGTCGACGTATCGGTCGGGTCCGTGCCCACCGGGGCGTCGCCGGTCGCGGTGGCGACGTTGACGACGGCACCGGAGTCCACGTCGGCCTGCGTGAGCACATAGGGCGCGGGCCCGTCACAGGTGGCTGTGCGGCCGGGAGCCAGCGAAGCCACACAGGTGAAGGCGGGGCCGCCGAGGCGGCTGTCCGTGATGGTCACCGGAGCCAGCGTGGTGCTGCCGCCGTTGGTGACGGAGAAGCTGTAGTCCACCGTGTCACCCAGGTCAGGGCCGTTGCGGTCGAGGTCATGGACTGCCGAAGCCGTCTTGGTCAGCGACAGGGCATTGGTCGGGGTCAGGTCGACCCGTGCGAGGTCCGTGTAGCTGACGGGTGCGCCGGTCGGCGGGGTGCCCGACACCGATGCGAGGTTGTCCACCCTGCCCGCGTCGATGTCCGACTGGAGCAGCGGGTAGCTGAAGGCGCAGGTGGCGCTGGCTCCGGGAGCCAGGCTGCTGCCGCCGTCGCAGACCACCGAGTCGAGGCCGAGCTTGGCGTCGGTGACGCGCACCGGGTCGAGGGTGACGTTGCCCGTGTTGGTGACGAGCAGCGTGTAGACGACCGTGTCTCCCGCATCGGTCACGGTGTCGAGGCGACCCTTGGCGACCGTCGGCCTCCCGGCGGTCTTCTCGATCGTCACGGAGGGGTCGCTCGCGACCGTCGTGACGGCGGTGTCCGTGCCGGTGGCCGGCGGGTCGCTCGGGTTCGGCGGGACCGCGGTGGCGGTCGCCGTGTTGATGATGCCTCCGTCGTCGACCTCGTCCTGGGTGAGGGCGTGCACCGCGGTGCAGGTGGTCGCCTCCCCGGGCGCCAGCGTGGCCACGCACTGCAAGGCCGCCAGGTTCAGCGCCGGGTCGGAGATCGAGACGATCGTCAGCGTCGTGTTGCCGGTGTTGGTCACCAGGAACGTGTAGGTGATCGTGTCACCCAGGTCACCCGCCCCGTTGACCGGGACATCCGTGTCGGTGACCGCACCGGCCTGCTTGTCCAGGGACAGCGAGCTCGCGGCCGGTACCAGCACGACGGCAGTGTCGCCGCCGCTCACGGTGGCGCGGTCGGGGTCCGTGGCCGTGGCGGTCGCAGTGTTGTCGACCCGACCGGCGTCGACGTCGACCTGGGTCAGGACGTAGGGCGCCGCCGTGCAGGTGGTCGAGGTGTGCGGTGCCAGCGTCGTGTCAGTGCAGGTGACGGCGCCGAGCAGGGGGTCGCTCACCGCAACGTCGGTCAGGGTCACGTTGGAGACATTGGTGACGGTGAAGGTGTACCGCACCGTGTCGCCGGCGTCGGTCACCGTGGCCAGCCGCCCGGCCGCAACGGTCGGGGCTCCCGCCACCTTGTCCAGCACCAGTGACGCGAGGTTCCTGACGTCCACCGTGGCGTCGTCGGTCGCCGTCGGGTCCGTGCCGGTCCCGGCACCGCCGGTGGCGGTGGCCGTGTTGAGCACCTCGCCGTTGTCGACGTCCTGCTGCGTGAGCAGGTATGCCGCCGGAGCCGGGCACGTGGTGCTGGCGCCGGGCGCGAGCGACGTGGTGCAGACGTAGTCCACGAGGCCGAGCTTGGCGTCGGTGATGGTGACCGGGGCCAGCACCCCGGAGCCGTCGTTGGTGACGGTGAACGTGTAGTCCACCGTGTCACCGACATCGGGGCCGTTGCCGTCGACGTCGACCACCTGGGACGCGGACTTCACCAGCGACAGGGCGTTGCGCGCCACGATTGCCACGTGCACCGAGTCGCTGTGGGTGACGGGCGCGCCGGTGGGCGGGTTGCCACTGGCCGAGGCCGTGTTGTCGACACCGGCGGCGTCGATGTCCGGCTGGCCCAGGGTGTACGTGAAGCTGCAGCTGGCCGAGGCACCCGGCGCCAGCGAGGTCACGCCGGCGCAGACCGCAGTGGACAGCCCGAGCTTCTCGTCGGTCACCGTGACCGAGCTCAGTGACACGCTGCCGGTGTTGGTGACCACGAGGGTGTAGTCAACTGTGTCTCCCGCGTCGGTGACGGTGCCGAGGCGGCCGGCAGCCACGGTCGGCGTGCCTGCGGTCTTGTCGATCCTGATCGACGGGCTCGGGGCGATGACCACGGAGTCGTCGTCGGTGTCGGTGACGGGCGAGACGCTCGCACCCGGCGGCATACCACTGGCTGTCGCGGTGTTGTCGACGCGACCGGCGTCGACGTCGCCCTGGGTCAGGACGTACGTCGCCGTGCACTCGGCCGTCGCACCGGGTGCCAGAGCGGTGACACAGGTCAGAGCGGTGACGCCGATGCGGGCATCGGCGATCGTCACCGGGCTCAGCGTCTGCGAGCCGGTGTTCGTCACGGTGAAGGTGTACGTCACCGAGTCACCCGCATCGGTGGTCGTGGCAAGACGGCCGGCCGAGGTGGTCGGTGCAGCACCGGACTTGTCCAGGCGCAGGCCGCCCTGCGGGGTGATCGTGACGGCCGCGTCGTCCGCGTCGTTCACCGGCTTGTCGCCGGGCGCCAGGGCAGCCACCGTCGYGTGGTTGTCCACCCGACCGGCATCGATGTCGGCCTGGGTCAGCCGGTAGGGAGCGGCGGTGCAGTCCATGGAGGCGTGCGACGCCAGGGTCGAAGCCGGGCAGGTCACGTCCCGACCAGGGCGTCGGTGACCTCGACCGAGGTCAGCGTGACGTTGGACGTGTTCGTCACCGTGAAGGCGTACCTGACGGTGTCGCCCGCATCGGTGACGGTGGGCAGGGTGCCGGCGGAGACCGTCGGGGTGCCGGCCGTCTTGGTCAGCACGACCGAGCCGACGTTGGTCAGCTGAGTCGTCGTCGAGGACTGGTCGCTCGGGTCGGTGCCGACCGGGGAGTCACCGGTCGCGGTGGCGAGGTTGGTCGCGGTACCGGCGTCGATGTCGGCCTGGGTGAGCACGTAGGCCGCGGGGGCCGGACACGTTGCGGTGGCACCGGGGGCCAAGGTCGCGACGCACTCGAGATCGGTGAGCCCCAGCCGCGGGTCGGTGATCGTCACCGGCGACAGCGTCGTCGAGCCGTCGTTGGTGACGGTGAACGAGTAGTCGATGGTGTCACCGGCGTCGGCGCCGTTGCCGTCGAGGTCGTTGATCGCCGAGGCGTTCTTGACCAGCGACAGTGCCGGGGCGGGCGTCAGCGGGACCGGGACCGTGTCCTGCGGTGTGATGGCCGGGCCCGTCGGCGGGGTGCCCGAGGCGACGACGAGGTTGTCGGCATCCGCGACGTCGATGTCGGCCTGGGTCAGCTCGTAGGTGAACGTGCACGTCGCCGCGGACCCGGGAGCCAGCGCCGTGGTGCCATCGCAGGGGACGCCGGACAGCCCGAGCCGCTGGTCGGTGAGGAGCACCGGGTCCAGGGTGACGTTGCCGGTGTTCGCCACGGTGATCGTGTAGACGACGGTGTCACCGGCGTCGGTGGCGGTGGCGAGCCGGCCCGCGGCGACCGTCGGCGTGCCCGCGGTCTTCTGGACGGTGAGGGCAGGCGAGGAGCCGACCGTGACGGTCACCGAGTCGACTGCTGTCACGGGCGGGGTCGAACCCGGCGGCGTCGCCGACGCCGTGGCCCTGTTGGTGAAGCCGCCTGCGTCGACGTCCGCCTGGGTCAGCACGTAGGCGGGCGCGGAGCAGCCACGCACGGCGCCGGGCGCCAAGGGGCCTGAGCCGCACGGCATACCCGGCTGCCCGATCCGGGGGTCCGCGATGGTGACGCTGTCGAGCGTCGTCGCACCGGTGTTGGTCACGGCGAACGAGTAGACGATGGTGTCGCCGGCGTCGAAGCCATTGTCGTCGACATCGGTGGGGGTGCCAGCCGTCTTGTCGAGGGTGATCGAGCTGGCCGGGGTCAGCACGAGGTCCTCGACGTCGGAGGCGGAGACCGGGCCGGCCGGGCTCGAGGCAGCCGCAGAGGCGAGGTTGTCCACTCGCGCGGCGTCGATGTCGGTCTGGGTCAGCGGGTAGCCCGCCGAGGTGCAGGTCATGACCGCACCGGGAGCCAGCGTCGCCGTCGGGCAGGTGACCGCGACCGTGGCCGCGGCCAGCATCGCGTCGCTGACCGTGACGTCGGTCAGGGTGACGTTGGAGGTGTTCTCGACGCGGAAGGTGTAGACGACCGTGTCGCCCGCGTCGGTGACCGTGGGGAGTCGGCCGGCGCTCGTGGTGGGCGTGCCCGCGCTCTTGACGATGTCGATGCCGGTCACGCGGTCGACCAGGCGGGTCTCGTCGTCGGTGTCGGTCGGGTCGGCACCCAGCGGGGCGTCAGCGGTCGCCGTCGCCGTGTTGTCGACCGACCCGGCGTCGACGTCCGCCTGGGTCAGCGCGTAGACCTTCGTCGCCTCGCAGGTCGCCGTGGCACCGGGAGCCAGCGGACCCGCGGTGCAGACCAGACCGGACAGGGCCAGCTTCGGGTCGTCGATGGTGACATCCGTGAGCGTGGTGCTGCCGGTGTTCTGGACCGTGAAGAAGTACTCGATGGTGTCGCCGGGGCTGGTGCGCCTGTCCTGGTCGACGTCGGTGATGCTGCCCGCGGTCTTGGTGAGGATGATCGAGCTGCGCGGGGTGAAGACCACCTGCGCCGGGTCGCTGTCAGACACGGTGCCGTTCGGGCTGGTCGCCTGGGCGGTGGCTGTGTTGTCCACCCGGCCCCTGTCGACATCCTGCTGGGTCAGCGAGTAGGTCGCGGTGCACTCGGTCGACTCGCCGGGAGCGAGCGGCGCGGTGCCACAGACCAGGCCGGTCAGGCCGAGCAGACCGTCGTCGATAGCGACGTTGGAGACCGTGGTGGCGCCGGTGTTCGTGACGGTGAACGTGTATGTCACCGCGTCACCGACGTCGGGGCCGTTGGCATCGGGATCGGTGGGCGCGCCTGCCGTCTTGTCGAGGCTGATCCTGCTGACCGGGGTCAGGACCACGTCGGCCGGGTCGGTCGCCTGGACCGAACCGTTCTGCGGCGTGGTGCCGCGCACCGTGGCGGTGTTGTCGACGCGACCGCGGTCGATGTCGGCCTGGGTCAGCGCGTACGGCGCCGACGAGCAGGTCATCGAGGCGCGCGGCGCGAGGGTCGTGGCCGGGCAGGAGAGGCCCACGCCGGCACCGGCGAGCATCGGGTCCGTGACCACGACGTTCGTGAGGGTGAGGTTCGAGACGTTGGTGACGACGAAGGTGTAGACGACCGTGTCACCGGCGTCCTGGCCGCCCGCGTCGACGTCGCTCACTGCACCAGCGGTCTTGGCCAAGGTCAGCGACGCGAGGTTGGCGACCTGGACGGTCTCGGAGTCGACCGCCGTCGGGTCGGGGCCGGCCGGGGCGTCACCCGTCGCCGTCGCGGTGTTGTCGACCGCGCCGTGGTCCACGTCTGCCTGCGTCAACAGGTAGTCCGAGGGCGCCGCACAGGTGGCCGTGTCGCCGGGGGCGAGGGTCGTCACGCACGGGAGGTCGGTCAGACCCAGCTTGCTGTCGGTGATGGTGACCGGAGCCAGCGTCGTGGTGCCCTGGTTGGTGACGGCAAAGGTGTAGCTGATTCTGTCACCGGCGTCCGGGCCGTTGCCGTCCGCGTCGACCACGGACGAGCCCGACTTGACGAGGCTGATCGCGTTGACCGGGGTGACCGCGACCGTGGCGGTGTCGGTGGCGGTCACGGGGCCGTTGGGCGACGCGGCGCCGGCTTGGGCCTGGTTGTCGATCCGCCCTGCGTCGATGTCGGCCTGGGTCAGCGTGGCCGTCGCCGTGCACTGGACGGAGGCGCCCGGGGCGACCGGTCCGGTGGCGCAGAAGGAGTCGGTCAGGCCGAGCTTCGCGTCGGAGATCCGCACGGTGGTGAGCGAGGTGACGCCGGTGTTGGTGACGACGAACGTGTAGGTGACGGTGTCGCCGGCGTCGGTGGCACTGGCATTGGCCCCGTTCGCGACAGTCGGCGTGCCGGCCTGCTTGTCCAGGACCAGCGAGCTGACCGGGGCGAGCGCGCGGTTGGCCGTCGCCTCGTCGGTGACGACCTTGTCCTGCGGGTCGGTGCCCTCGACGGTGGCGGTGTTGTTGACCGCCCTGAGGTCGATGTCCGCCTGCGTGATCGTGTAGGTCCGCGTGCACGTGACGATCTGGCCGGGGTCGAGGCTGTCGTCGTCACACGTGTAGCCACTCAGGCCGAGCTTGCCGTCGTCGATGCCGACGTCGGTCAGCGTCACGTTGGACGTGTTGGTCACCGTGAACGTGTAGGTGATCGTGTCACCGGCGTCCGTCGAGCCGGGCAGCTGCCCTCCGGCCGTCGTGGGGACGGAGGCGGTCTTGGTCAGCTCGATGGCCGCGACCCGGGTCACTGGTGCGGTGGCGGCGTCCGAGTCCGACGGGTTGGCACCCGCCTTGGCCGTGCCGGTGACCGTTGCCGTGTTGTCGACCTTGCCCGCGTTGATGTCCGACTGGGTCAGCGGGTAGGTCACCGGCGAGGTGCAGGTCAGGCTGGCGCCGGGCGCCAGCGGTCCCTCGGAGCACAGGAAGTTCGACAGCCCGAGCAACCCGTCGGTCAGGACGAGGTGCGTCAAGGTGCTGCCACCGGTGTTCCTGACCGTGAACGAGTAGGTGATCGTGTCACCGGGGCTGGGGCGGAGGTTTCCGTCGACGTCCGTCACGGTGCCCGCGGTCTTGGTCAGCTCCACGGCGTTGGTCGGAGCGACCGGCTTGGTCTCCTGGTCTGTGGCGGACACCGTGCCGCCACCCGGGACGCCACCCGTGGCCGTGGCCGTGTTGTCCACCCGGCCTGCGTCGATGTCCGTCTGCGTCAGGGCGTATGCCGTGCTGGTGCACGTGACGCTCGCACCCGGGGCCAGGCGGCCCGAGGGGCAGGTGACCGTCCCCGCACCCAGCATCGGGTCGGTGACTGCGATGGGGTCGAGTGACGTCGCTCCGGTGTTCGTGACCGTGAACGTGTAGACGATGGTGTCGCCGGCGTTCTGGGTGGTGGAGCTGTCGGCGTCGGTGACCGTGCCCGCCGCCTTCACCAGGGCCAGGCGACTGAGGGGCGCGAAGCCGGCCGTCTCGGTGTCGGCGTTGGTCACGGGGGCGCCGCCGGGCGGCGTGCCCGTCACGGAGGCGGTGTTGTCGACCTTGCGAGCGTCGACATCGGCCTGGGTCAGGACGTAGGGCGTCGGAGCGGCGCACGTCGCGGAGGCACCCGGCGCCAGCGGACCAGCGGTGCACAGGAGGTTGCTGATCCGGAGCAGGGGGTCGGACACGAGCACCTGCGTGAGCGACTGCCGCCCCGTGTTCGTGACCGTGAACGAGTAGGCGATGGTGTCACCCGCGTCGGGGCCGTTGCCGTCGACGTCGTTGACGGCGCTCGCAGTCTTGACCAGGGCGATCGAGTTGACCGGGGTGAACGTCCGGGTGGCCGAGGCGCTGGCCTGGACCACGACATTGCTCGGTGAGGTGCCGCTCACCGTCGCCGTGTTGTCCACGCGTCCGGCATCGACGTCAGCCTGGGTGAGGACGTAGGCCGGGCTCGCGCAGGTGACGCTCTGTCCCGGGTTCAGCGTGGCGGTGGAGCAGACGAGGTCGACCAGGCCGAGCTTGCCGTCGTCGATCGAGACCGAGGTCAGCGGCACGTTCGAGGTGTTGGCCACGGTGAACGTGTAGGTGACCGTGTCCCCCGCGTCCGGGCCGTTGCCGTCCGCGTCCGAGACTGCGCCGGCCGCCTTCGTGAGGGTGATCGACGCGACGTTGGCGATCGAGGTCGACGTGGTGGAGGTGCTGGTCGGCGGCGTCCCGGACGGCGGAGTGGCTGTCGCCGTCGCGGAGTTGTTCACGCCACCGGCGTTCACGTCCGCCTGGGTCAGCGTGTAGACGACCGTCGTCGAGCAGGCAGCGGTGGCGCCGGGGGCCAGCGAGGGCACGCAGGCGGCGTTGGTCAGCCCGAGCCGGGCGTCGTCGAAGCGGACGTTCGTCAAGGTCGTGCTGCCGGTGTTGAGGACCGAGAACGTGAAGGTGATCGTGTCTCCGGCATCGGCACCATTGCCGTCCAGGTCGTTGATGCCGCTCGCCGCCTTGGTCAGCTTCAGCTCGTTGCGTGGCGCGATGGTCACGGTGGCGGTGTCCGTGGCGCTGACCGGGGTGGCGCCGTTCGGCGGCGTCCCCACCGCCGTGGCCGAGTTGGCGACCCGACCGGTGTCCACGTCGGCCTGGGTGATCACGTGGGGAGGGGACGTGCACGTGCGGGTCGCACCGGGGGCGAGCGCGCCCGTGCCGCAGGCGAAGTTCGTCAGGCCGAGCAGGGCATCGTTGACGACGACGTTGCTCAGGGCGGTGTTGCCGGTGTTCTCGACCACGAAGGCGTAGGTGACCGTGTCGCCGGCGTCGGGGCCGTTGCCGTCGGCGTCGACGATCGAGCCGGCCTGCTTGTCGAGGGTGAGGCTGGCCCGCTGGGTCGGCGTCGATGTCGAGGACGTGGCCGTGGGCGAAGGCAGCCCGTTCGGTGGCGTTCCCGTCGCCGTGGCCGTGTTGACCACGCTGCCGGCCGTGACGTCGGCGGCGGTGATTGTGTAGGGACCGGACGGGGAACAGGTGGTCGACTCCCCCGGCGACAGGATGGTGTCGGCACAGACGATCGTGATGCCGGCCGCGGCCAGCTTCGGGTCACTGACGCTGGTCGACGTCAGGTCGAGCGAACCGGTGTTGCGCGCCACGAAGGTGTAGGTCAGTCGGTCCCCGGCGTCGGTGAGGCCGTTGCCGTTGACGTCCTGGTACGACGCGACCGACTTCGTAAGGGTGAGGCCGGTGATCGGGGCGGCCGGCGGGGTCACACAGGCGCTGTTGTCGGTCGTGGTCCCCTGCTCCTGGCCCGAGGCCAGGGCCACCGAGTTGAAGAGCCCGGTGCCGGTGCCGCCACACGCGGCGGCTGCGGCCGAGGACGTGTAGTGGGCGGTGACGGTCACGGCATACGTCTGCGTCGTGGTCCCGGCGATCGCGGTGCCGGCGGGGGCCAGGGCATAGGGCCCGCCACTGCTCGACGAACCGCTCACGGGCCCGCTCCACGTGGTGCCGTCGACGACGAGGTTCGCAGCGAATGCGGGGGTGTCCGTGAGGACGCCGTAGGTGGTCGGCGTCTGGCCGCTGTTGGTGACGCGCACCGTGTAGGTGACCGTGAAACGACCGGTCGTGGGGTCGACGGTGCTGGGCGTGGCGGCCGTCTTGCTCACGTTGAGGCTGGCCGGCGTCGCCACCGGCTGGGTGGCGGTGGCCTGGTTGGACGTGACCGCGGCTCCACCGACAGAGGTCGCGCCGGCAGTCGCCTTGTTGACGACGGTGCCGGCGGTCGCATCGGCCGCGGTGACCGTGTAGGTCTGCGTGGGGGTGCAGGTGGCCGTCGCGCCGGGCGCCATCGGACCCGCGGCGCACGCCAGGTTGGTCACGCCGAGCTTGTCGTCAGTGATCGTGACGGACGACAGGCTGGTGTTGCCGGTGTTGGTGACCGTGAAGGTGTAGCGGATCCGGTCGCCCGGGTCGGTGACGCCGTTGCCGTTCACGTCCGTGACGCCGGCGACCGCCTTCGTCAGCGTCAGGGCCGGGGACTTGGCCACCGTGGTCGAGGTCGAGGACGGGTCGTTGACCTGGGTGCCGCGGACGGTGGTGCCGAGCGCGGTCGCGGTGTTGTTGACCGCACCGGTGTCGACATCGGCCTGGGTCAGCGTGTAGACGACTGAGGTGCAGGTCATCGACGCGCCCGGCGCGAGGGTGGTTTGCGGGCAGGTCACGGTGCCGAGCATCGGGTCGGTGACCGTGATCGAGGTGAGGGTGGCGTTGCCGGCGTTGCGCACGGTGAAGCCGAACGTGATCCGGTCTCCGGCGTCGGGACCGTTGCCGTCGACGTCGGTGACCGCGGTCGCCGTCTTGGTCAGGTCGATCACCGGGACCTCGGCGATCGTCACCGAGGTGGACGAGGGAGGCGACGTCACCGGGGTGCTGAGGTACGGCGGGGTGCCCTGGGCGGTGGCGGTGTTGTTGACCGCACCGGCGTCGACATCGGCCTGTGTCGTCGCGTAGGCGCAGGTGAAGATCCAGGTCTCGCCGTTCTGCAGGATGCCGTCGGCGTTGGTGTCACCCGAGGAGTAGGTCGGGGTGCAGCGGCTGTCGTTGACCTTCGGCGACGTCAGCTGGACCACGCCCGGGTTGGTCACGGCGAAGCGGTAGTTCACCGTCTGTCCTGCGCCGGTGAGGGGGCTCGGGACCGTCGACGAGATCGACTTCGTGAGGGCGATCGCCGGAGTGGGCGGGACCGGTGGCGCGATGCAGGCCGCGTTGTCGGTGGTCGCGCCCTGCTCCTGGCCCGCGGCGAGGGCCACCGAGTTGTACAGCCCGGTGCCGGTCCCCGCGCACGCACTCGCCTGGGTGGCGTTGGAGTAGTGGAAGGTGACCGTGAGGTTGTAGGTGTGAGTGGCACCGACTGCAATGGTCGTCCCAGCGGCGCCGATGGCGAACGGCCCGGTGCCAGTGGCGCTGCCCGTGGCCTGACCGGTCCAGGACGCGCCCGTGACGGCGAGGTTGGGGGCGAAGGCCGGGGTCTCGGCGATGGGACCGTAGGTGCCGGCGGCCGTGCCGGTGTTCGCGACCCGCACGGTGTAGGTCGCGGTGAAGTCCCCTGCGGCGTTCGGGCCCGACACACTGCCGCCGGTCTTGGAGAGGTTGAGGCTCGGGGCGGTCACGGTGACCGTCCACGTGTCGGTGTTGGTGACGGTGGCGCCGGAGAGGGTCCCGATACCGGTCGCCGTGGCCGTGTTGGTCGTGGTGGAGGTCAGGGTCGCGGCGCACGTGAAGACCCACGTCTCCCCCAGCTCGAGGACGTTGTTGCCGTTGACGTCGCCGGTCCTGGTGGCCGGCACCGAGCACTTGTCGTCGGTCAGCGTGACGTTCCTGAGTGGTTCGAGCTGCCCGGTCACCGCGTAGGAGTAGGTCACCGCAACGGGCGAGACGCCCGCGGTGACGTTGGCGGTCTTGTCGACCACGATGCCGGAGCGGCTCAGGGCGACGGGATGGTCCTCGATCTCCCCGCCGACCGCCGGGGTGGTGGGGCTGGGCGTGACGACCGATCCTGGGAAGAGTCGCAGTCGCAGGAAGGACGCGCCGGCCGAGGCCGTGGGTTTGGTCGGCCAGACCAGGGTGGCCGTGGTGGCGCCGGCGGGAACCGAGGTGGTGACCAGCTCGGTGGCCTGGAACGCGCCGTCGGCGTTGAAGTCCACCCACCCGGCGAGCGTGGCCGCTGCCCCAGTCGTGTTGCGCAAGGGCACAGCAAGACTCATGGGGCCGTTCGTGATGAGTGTCGGCGTTCCGCTGACCGCATCCTCGTCGTCGCTACCGGTGGTGTCGTCACCCGTGCCGCCAGCACTCACGGCGGCCGCCGCCTCCATGTCCCGCGAGGAGCCCAGTCCCAGGGTGGGTGTCGTGGGCGCGGCAAGGGTCGAGGACAGGCTGTGCGACGCGGTGGCCGTGCCGTAGCTGGCCGGCGCGTCGCCGAAGTCGGTGTTGAAGAAGGTGACGCTTGCGGCGCTGGGCGGGTTGAGCCCGGACGTGGAGACGTTGCTGGGGCCGTTCGTGTAGGTCGCGGCAGCATTCGACGTGACCTGGACGACGACGGTGCAGCTGGTCTCCCCGCTGGCCAGGTCGCCACCGCTGAGCGCGACCAACTGGGCGCCTGCCACGGCTGTGACCGTGCCGTTGCCACACGTGGTGGTGGCTCCGGCCGGGTTGGCAACCGTCAGCCCCGAGGGCAGCGTGTCCGTGAATGCGAAGTCGTCCTTTCCACCCAGCTCGCTGGTGTTCGTGACGGTGAGGGTGAGGGTGCTGGGTGTACCCACCGGAGCCGAGGTCGGCGAGAACGACTTGTCCAGGGCCGGGGTGGCGTCGAGGAGGCGCAGGTTGTCGAACGCGTGGTCGTTGCCGTCGCCGGTGAGCGTCTGGTTTCGCACCCGGATCTGGAGGGCCGCGAGGGCGGCTGGGGAGAGGAGAACTGCCTTGTCCGAGAAGTACCGACCGGCCCGCACCGCGTTGCCGCCATTCCCCCACGACGTGACGCCCGGCGGGAACGGCGACGTGTACGAACGGGTGGAGCTGTCAGTACAGGCCCGGATGGGGTTGACGTTGATCTTGGTCTCGGTAGCACCGTTGACGAGGTAGAAGTCGAGCCTCGAGTTGTTCGCACCTGCCAGGTAGGTGCACGAGGCCTCGACGACATCGAGGGACATGGTCACGTACCGCGACGACGTCGCAGGAAGGTTGAGCACGGTGCTCTGGAGCTCGATGTCTGCGCCAGCAGCCGCAGCGTTCCTGGTGGTCCACTCGGCCACGGCGTGGTTGGCCTGGGTGGCGGCAGTGGAGCCGTTGGCAGGGCTGGCGTCGGTGCCGCCGACCACGCCTGCATTGAACTGGCCGAGGACGTCCGCGAACCGCCGGATGTTGCTGCGGGAGTCGGCAATGTTGGGCTGGGTGCAGACACCGGTCAGGGGGAAGTTCGTGTTGGCGTACTGGACGAGCACCCCGTTGCAGTTCGCCTGGTCGACGAAGTAGGGGTCGCCGGTGTAGGTCATCCCGCCGGTGCCGGTGTACGCATCGACATCCACGGGGTCCGCGCCGGTGCCGTTCTCGAAGGTCTCGTTGAACAGCAGCACCGGCGCCGCCGGCACACCCGCCGCCGCGAAGGCCGGGGACTGGGTGGCCGAGATCACCGACTGCACGACGAGGCCCAGGGTCGCGACCAGGGCGACGACCACCAGCGACGCGGCACGCCTGCGTGCGCCTGGCGTCCACGCACGGGTCAGGCCGCGGCGATGAGCGCCTGCGCGTGGTCTGCGCGCTGGAGCGCCCGGAGTCGTGCCGCCCGGATCGTTCATTCTGCTGATGCCGCCTTCGAGTCAAGAATCGTGCGGCGCCCATCTGGCCACGGCACGTGGTTATCCCTATGACTGGCAGACTCTTGGGCCCGCTCGTCGTGACGACGGTTGGCGGGAATGTGATGGCGGTCATGCGCCAGCCCCCGCGGAGGTCAACCAAACGGCCCACTCGCTCATGGGCCGAACGGACGCGGCGCCGTCGAGGGTGACAGGATCGGCTCATGGCACGCGAAGGGCTGACCGCGGGCGGCAAGGCCCTGGCGGTCCTGTCCACGTTCGGACGCGACCACGCCCAGCTGACCCTGTCCCAGATCGCCCGCCGGACCGGGCTCCCTCTCAGCACCGCACACCGCATCGTCGCCGAGCTCGCGGACTGGGGGGCCCTCGAGCGTGACGACGAGGGAAGGTGGCACATCGGCTTGCGCCTGTGGGAAGTGGGCTCCCTGTGTCCGCGCGGCCAGATCCTGCGCGAGGTGGCCCTCCCCTACCTCCAGGACCTCTACGAGGTCACCCACGAGAACATCCAGCTCGCCGTGCGCGAGGGCACCGAGCTCACGTTCGTCGAGCGCATCGCCGGCCACCGGTCCGTCGAGCTGAAGACGATGGTGGGCACCCGCTTCCCCCTGCCGTCGACGGGCGTGGGCCTGGTGCTGCTCGCCTTCGCCCCGACCGACATCCGTGACGCCGTCCTGTCCCAGCCGTTGCCCCGACATACCGAGTTCACGGTCACGGACCCGCGTCGCCTGCGCGCCATGCTGGCGTCCGTGCGACGACATGGGTACGCCGTGAACGACCGCCAGCTGTCCGACCACACCGTGGGGTTGGCCGCCCCGGTCCGGATCGGCGCCGGAGGTCCCGTCCATGCCGCCATCGGGATCGTGGTGCTGGGCAAGACCGCTGCTGCGGTGCGCCACCTCCGCCAGCCCGTGGTTGCCGCTGCCAACGCCATCTCGGTCGAGCTGGGCCGTCGAGCGGGCAGCCCCGCGACAACCGACGTCATGATCTCCGCGCAGCGATAGCCCTTCCACCTGACGGAAGTTGCCTGTGGCGGCACGGGGCAACCGGCGATGCTGGACTCGTCAACCAGCGAGCGGCCCCCCAGCCGCCGACTGGCACCCCTCCCACCGACCCGAGGAGACCCGGGTGGAATCCGCTCCGACAACGCCCGTCGACAGCGTCCTCGACGTGCCCGTCGCCATCGTCGGAGCCGGGCCGGCCGGGTTGATGCTCGCGCACCGGCTGGGCAGGGCAGGCATCGCCTGCGTGAACATCGACCTTCGCACCAGGGCAGAGATCGAAGGCACGCACCGCGCCGGGATCCTCGAGGCCGGCGCCGCTCGCGACCTCGTCGATACGGGCGTCTCGGACCGGATCCTGCGGGACGGGCACGAGCACGACGGGACCGAGCTGCGTTTCGCCGGCCGGGCCCACCGCATCGACTTCCGGGAGCTCGTCGGCGGGTCGGTCTGGCTCTATCCCCAGACGGACGTCTTCATCGACCTCGCCAACGCCCGGGACCGGGACGGTGGCACGGTCCACTACGGCGTGACCGACCCGGAGGTCAGCGGGATCGACGGCGACCGACCGACGCTGCGCTTCACGAGTGCGGACGGTGGGCGCCACGAGGTGCGCGCCAGGGTGGTCGTCGGTGCCGACGGCTCACGGTCGATGTGTCGTTCGCTCATCCCCGAGGCGAGCCGCACCCAGTACTTCCGTGAGTACCCGTTCGCGTGGTTCGGGATCCTCGCCGCAGCGCCGAAGAGCGCACCCGAGCTCGTCTACGCCCACTCCGAGCACGGCTTCGCGCTGATCAGCCAACGCACCGACCTCGTGCAGCGCATGTACTTCCAGTGCGACCCCGAGGAGGACACCGAGGCGTGGAGCGACGAGCGGATCTGGGAGACCCTGCAGTCGCGCGTTGCTGGCGCCGACGGCTTCTCGCTCGTCGAGGGCCCGGTCATCGAGAAGACCGTGCTGCGCTTCAGATCCTTTGTGCAGCAACCCATGCGGTGGGGGTCGATGGTGCTGGCGGGCGATGCGGCGCACACCGTTCCGCCGACCGGAGCCCGCGGCCTCAACCTTGCCCTCCACGACGTGAAGGTGCTGGCCGAGGTGATCCCGCGTGCGCTCGGCAGCGCAGGACTCGACGCGCTCGACGACTACGAGCCGCGGGCGCTCAACCGGGTCTGGAGGGCACAGAACTTCTCGTACTGGATGACCCAGATGCTGCACACGGCGCCCGGTGCCAGCGCCTTCGACCTCCGCCGACAGCTGGGTGAGCTGGACAACGTCGTCTCCACGCGCGCCGGTCGGACCTACCTGGCCGAGCAGTACGCGGGGTGGCCCAATGACTCCTCACGGCAGTGACTCGTCAGGGCACTGACTCCTGACGTCAGTCGACGGGATCAACCGGCAGGGGCAAGGGCATGACGCCTGACGATCTCGTACGTCTCAGGGGCGGCGAGCCGGACCAGTGCGGCCAGCGCCTCCGTCGGATGCTCCGACGCGGTCGGCACCGCCCCGGTGAAGGTCGTGACGATCTCCGCACCGGGCGGCATCGGGCCGACCACGGTGACGCCAGGTGCGGCAGCGAGCTCACTGCGTTGCTGGAAGCCGAGATCGGTGGCGCCGTCGGCGAGCAGCCGGGCAACCGGCATACCCGGAGGTGCCTGGACCCACCTGTCCGCGAGCCGCTCGGTGAGGCCCCACGTGTCCACCAGGCCCACCAGCGCGGAGCCACTGGGCCCGGTGGAGTAGCCGATTCGCCGTGAGGCAAGAAGGGCGGCAACCAACGACTCCACGCTGCTGACGTCCGGCACGGGAGCGCCCTCCGGGACGCCGACCACGACGTCGGAGACGAACAACGGCACGATCGTGTGGCGGTCGACGAGGCCGTCGCGAGCGAGCGCCTCGATCGCGTCGCCCCCCAGCACCGCGACGTCGGCCTGCTCGCCTTCCCGGAGGCGTCGCGCCACCTCGACGCCTCCGGCCGACTGCACGACGAGCTGGCTCAACCCGAGGTCGCCCTCAGCCGTCAACGCGGCGAGGACGTCGCGGGTGGCCATCGACGAAAGCCCTCGCAGGGTCAGCACGAGGACCACGCTAGGTGCACCTCCCGGCCCGCCACAGAGGCCTTCCGTCAGACGGAAGGCTGCCTCTCCGGAGCATTCTCGGATGCGAGGCTGGACTCGTGATCATCGACTGC
The DNA here is from genome assembly GCF_056404275.1 of Pedococcus sp. P2_D9. NCBI lineage: Bacteria > Bacillati > Actinomycetota > Actinomycetes > Micrococcales > Intrasporangiaceae > Pedococcus > Pedococcus sp. P2_D9. Next base: position 135,374 of record NZ_JBFUEI010000007.1, on the reverse strand, counting down.
CACGGGCACTACACGACGGCGCCGGCGCCGCTCGAGGCCTGGCGCAACGCGCAGGTCTCCGCGATCGGCCACCCCGACAACGCGCCGGACCCGGCGGCACTGCGGATCACCGACGACGAGATCCGCGCCAGCATCGAGGCCAACCAGCTGCGGCTCATGGACGAGCGCGGCATCGACGTGACGATCTTCTCGCCGCGCGCGAGCTTCATGGCGCACCACATCGGCGACTTCGACGTCTCCTCGACCTGGGCGCGGATCTGCAACGACCTCTGCCACCGGGTCAGCACGCTCTATCCGGAGCGGTTCGTGATGGGGGCGATGCTGCCACAGTCGCCCGGGGTCGACCCGGCGACGTCGGTGCCCGAGCTGCGTCGTGCGGTCGAGGAGCTCGGCGCCGTCACGGTCAACCTCAACCCCGACCCGTCCGGTGGCCACTGGGACAGCCCACCGCTGACCGACCGGTCCTGGTACCCGATCTACGAGGCGCTGGTCGAGCTGGACGTCCCGGCCATGGTGCACGTCAGCACCTCCTGCAACCCCGGGTTCCACACGACGGGAGCGCACTACCTGAATGCCGACACCACGGCGTTCATGCAGCTCCTCCAGGGCGACCTGTTCGCCGACTTCCCCACCCTGCGACTGGTCATCCCGCACGGCGGTGGCGCGGTCCCCTACCACTGGGGCCGGTTCCGGGGCCTGGCCATGGCGCTGAAGCGGCCTGACCCGGAAACGTTGCTGGCCAACGTCTTCTTCGACACCTGCGTGTACCACCAGCCCGGCATCGACCTGCTGACGAACGTCATCCCCACCAGCGCCATCCTGTTCGCGAGCGAGATGATCGGGGCCGTCCGCGACATCGATCCCCGCACCGGCGCCTACTTCGACGACACCAGGCGATACGTCGACGCGACACCCCACCTCACCGATGCCCACCGCGAGGACGTGTATGCCGCGAACGCGCGACGTGTCTACCCGCGCCTGGACGCGCGGCTGCGTGAGCAGGGACGCTGACATGAGCACAGAGGAGGAGACCCCATGAGCGGGACCGAGCTCGGTGTCGTGCACACCAGGATCGAGCGGGCCGACGCGGACGCGGTGCGGGCCCTGTCGGCCTACGGTGTCGCGACCGTCCACGAGGCCATGGGCCGGGTCGGCCTGATGCGGCCCTACCTCCGGCCCGTCTACCGCGGCGCGAAACTCTGTGGCCCTGCCGTGACAGTGCTCCTGCAACCCGGCGACAACTGGATGCTCCACGTCGCGGCTGAGCAGGTCCAGGAGGGAGACGTCCTGGTTGCGGGCTGCACGACCGAGAGCGAGGACGGCTTCTTCGGCGAGCTGCTCGCCACCTCGCTGCGTAGTCGTGGGTGCGCCGGGCTGGTCATCGACGGTGGCGTCCGGGACGTTGAGGACCTCGAGAAGATGGACTTCCCCGTGTTCAGTCGGGCCATCAACGCCAAGGGCACGATCAAGGCCACCCTGGGTTCGGTCAACATCCCGGTCGTGTGCGCCAACGCCCTCGTCAACCCCGGCGACGTCGTCGTGGCCGACGTCGACGGGGTGGTCGTCGTGCCCGCGGCGAGGGCCTCCGAGGTCGCTGCCGAGGCGGGCAGGCGCGAGGCCAACGAAGAGGGCAAGCGGGCCAAGTTCCGCAGCGGGACACTGGGGTTGGACCTCTACGACATGCGTGAGCCGCTCGCCCGTCTCGGCCTGCGGTACGAGGACTGACGCCCCGATGAGCGAGACGACGACGAAGACGCCCGGGTGGCTCGACTGGTACGCCGAGCCGACGAAGCCCCACTTCGTCGTGCCCCCCGGCGCGGTCGACGCACACTGCCATGTGTTCGGTCCCCGCGCGGAGTTTCCCTTTGCGCCCGAACGCAAGTACACGCCCTGCGACGCCTCCAAGGACCAGCTCTTCGCCCTGCGCGACCACCTCGGCTTCAGCCGCAACGTCATCGTCCAGGCGACCTGCCACGGTGCCGACAACCGGGCCATGGTCGACGCCCTCCGGGCGGCCGACGGTCGGGCGCGCGGGGTGGCCACGGTCCGGCCCGGCATCTCCGAGCCCGAGCTGGCCGACCTGCACCAGGCAGGCGTGCGCGGCGTGCGGTTCAACTACGTCAAGCGGCTGGTCGACACACCCTCCCCCGAGGACCTCCGTGACGTCGTCTCCCGGATCACGCCCTTTGGCTGGCACGTCGTCATCTACTTCGAGGCACCCGACCTGCCCGAGCTGCGCGACTTCTTCACCTCGATCCCCCTGCCCCTCGTCGTCGACCACATGGGCCGGCCCGACGTGGCGGCGTCGCCGGACGGACCGGGCTTCACCGGTTTCCTGGACTTCATGCGGGACAAGCCCGACGTGTGGTGCAAGGTGACCTGCCCCGAACGCCTGTCGCGGACCGGGCCACCCGCCCTCGATGGCGAGCGCACGGCATACCGGGACGTCGTGCCGTTCGCTCGCCGCGTCGTCGAGGAGTTTCCCGACCGGGTGCTGTGGGGCACCGACTGGCCGCACCCGAACCTCACCGACCACATGCCCGACGACGGCCTGCTCGTCGACGGCATCCCCCACATCGCACCGACTCCCGAACTCCAGCGGGCGCTGCTCGTCGACAACCCGATGCGCCTCTACTGGCCCGAGGAAGGATCAACCCCATGACCATGGACAAGCCATATCTCGACGTGCCCGGCACGACGATCTTCGACGCCGACCAGTCGGCCAAGGGCTACCACCTGAACCAGTTCTGCATGTCCCTCATGTCGCCGGAGAACCGCAGCCGCTTCATCGCCGACCAGGGCGCCTACCTCGACGAGTGGGAGCTGTCGCCCGAGCAGAAGCAGGCGGTGCTAGACCTCGACCTCAACGAGTGCATCCGGCTCGGCGGTAACATCTACTTCCTGTCCAAGATCGGCGCGACGTTCGGCCTGTCCTTCCAGCAGATGGCCGGGTCCATGACGGGCATGACCGAGGCCGAGTACCGCGACATGATGCTCGCCGGCGGTCGTTCGATCGAGGGCAACCGGATCCGCGACGCGCTTGCCGCGCGGATCGTCGAGGAGGGGTATGCCGCGCCGTCCACCGCCGCCGACGGCCACCCCACCATCACGGCCAGCGTCTACACCTCGCACGTACCGGCGATCGGTGCGGCGATGGACCTCGGGAAGACCGAGGAGCCTTACTGGAAGGCGGTTTTCGACGGTTACGAGTGGTCCCGTCAGTGGATGGCCGACAACACCCCCGACGTCGTGATCCTCGTCTACAACGACCACGCGACGGCCTTCGACCTGCACCTCATCCCGACCTTCGTCATCGGGACCGGTCCGCACTTCCCGGTCGCCGACGAGGGGTACGGGCCGCGACCGGTCCCGCCGGTGGAGGGCGACCCCGACTTCGCGGCGCACCTCGCCCAGTCGCTCATCCTCGACGACTTCGACCTGACCCTCGTCAACGAGATGGCAGTGGACCACGGCCTGACCGTGCCGCTGTCGCTCATGTTCGGAGAGCGCGCGCCGGATGAGCCGTGGCCGTGCAAGGTGATCCCCCTGGCCGTGAACGTCGTGCAGTACCCCGTCCCGCACGGCGCCCGGTGCTACGCCCTGGGTCGCGCCCTGCGCCGTGCCGTCGAGTCCTACGACCGGCCGCTGCGCGTCCAGGTCTGGGGCACTGGGGGGATGAGCCACCAGCTGCAGGGACCGCGAGCCGGACTGATCAACCGGGAGTGGGACAACGCGTTCCTCGACCGGCTCATCTCGGACCCGGCGGGGCAGTCGGAGGTGGGCCACCTCAACTACGTCGAGGAGGCCGGGTCCGAGGGCATCGAGCTCGTCATGTGGCTGATCGCCCGCGGCGCGATGGCCGACGTCGCCGATGACGGTGGTCCCGGCGCCGGGAGCACCGAGGTCCTCCACCGCTTCTACCATGTGCCGGCCTCCAACACCGCGGTCGGCCACCTGGTCCTCGCAAACCACCCGGCCAGCGACCCGGCCAGCGACCCGGCCACCCCGACCCAGGAGTGACATGACCAACCAGCCGATCCGAGTGGCCCTCGCCGGAGGCGGCGCCTTCGGCGCCAAGCACGTCAACGGACTCAAGCGCATCCCCGACGTGGACGTGGCGGCCGTCGTCAGCAGCTCCCTGGAGTCGGGAGAGGCGTTCGCGGCCGAGCACGGCATCGGACGCGCGGTGGCCACGCTCGACGACATCCTCGCGATGGACGACGTCGACGCCGTCATCCTCGCCACCCCGACCCCGATGCACGCCGACCAGACCCAGGCCGTCCTGCGGGCCGGCAAGCACGTCCAGGTCGAGATCCCGCTCGCCGACTCGCTGGCTGGGGCGGAAGCGTGTGCCGACCTCCAGGAGAAGACCGGGGTGGTCGCGATGGTGGGCCACACCCGCCGGTTCAACCCCAGTCACCAGTGGGTGCACCAGCGGGTCGTGGACGGCAGCTTCCACGTGCAGCAGATGGACGTGCAGACCTATTTCCTGCGCCGCCGGAACCTCAACGCGCTGGGTCAGCCGCGGTCGTGGACCGACCACCTCCTGTGGCACCACGCCGCCCACACCGTGGACCTCTTCGCCTACCAGACCGGCTCGCCCATCGTGCAGGCCAACGCGATCCAGGGCCCGATCCACCCCGAGCTCGGCATCGCGATGGACCTGTCCATCCAGCTGCGCGCCGAGAGCGGCGCGATCTGCACCCTGTCCTTGTCGTTCAACAACGACGGCCCGTTCGGCACCTTCTTCCGCTACATCGGCGACACCGGCACCTACCTGGCGAGGTACGACGACCTCAGCACGGGCAAGGACGAGCCGATCGACGTGAGCAAGGTGGCCGTGTCCATGGACGGCATCGAGCTGCAGGACCGCGAGTTCGTGTCAGCCATCCGCGAAGGAAGGCAACCCAACTCCTCCATCGCCGACGTCCTCGACTGCTACCGAACCCTCGACGCCTTGGAGCGGCAGCTGTAACTCCACCCGCAGGTGGCGACGACGGGGGTGCGAGGGGTCAGTACCAAGAGGGACCCTGGGGCGTGTACTCCTTCTCCATGGTTTGAGCCTCTTCATCGGTCAACTCGACATCCAAAGCGGCAACCGCCTCCGGCAGATGGTGATCCTTCGTGGCACCGACGATCGGGGCAGACACCAGCGGGTTGCGCAACACCCACGCCAAGGCCACCTGCGCCATCGTCAAACCACGCGCGTTCGCGACCGCCTCGACCGCGGTGACGACCGGTTCGTCGAAGGGAGAGTCGAAGGCCTGGACGAGGTGATCGACATCGGATCGGTGCGACTGCTGTCCCCACGGGCGGGCAAGCCGCCCCTTGCCTTGTGGCGAATAGGGCACGCAGCCCACACCCATGTCGGCGCACATGGCCATCAGCTCTGATTCGTCCTGGCGGCGAAGCAGGTTGTACTGGTTCTGCATGGACACGAATCGGGTCCATTCCCCCAGGTCTGCGGCGTGCTGCAGCTTGGCGAACTGCCAGGCGAACATGGACGAGGCGCCGACGTAGCGGACCTTGCCCGCCTTGACGACGTCGTGCAGGGCCTCCATCGTCTCCTCGACCGGCGTGTCGGGGTCGTAGCGGTGGATCTGGTACAGATCTACGTAGTCGGTGCCAAGACGGCCCAGCGACGCGTCGAGCTGCTCGAGGATGGCCTTGCGTGACAGACCTCGACCACCAGGCCCATCGTGCATCTTTCCGTAGACCTTTGTCGCGAGGACGATGTCTTCGCGTCGGGAGTAGCGACCGATGGCTCTGCCGACCACCTCCTCGGAGGTGCCGTGCTGGTAGACGTTCGCGGTGTCCCAGAACGTGATGCCCAGCTCGACGGCCTGCCGGAAGAATGGTTGTGCAGCATCGTCGTCCAGTGCCCAACGGTGCGCTGCTTCGGCCGTGGGGTCGCCGTAGCTCATGCAACCGAGCGCGAGCCGGCTGATGCGCAGCCCTGTGCTGCCAAGACGGGTGTACTCCATGGTCGTCTCCTTCGTGCGTGGCAGGTCGACGAGAGCAGGCGATGCGACGGTCGGCCGGCGGGTCCTGATCGATCCTCCTCCGCAGGTCGTACCTCGGCCTGGTCAGACGTGGCGCCCCGCTGACCCAGGGTCCAGCTGGGACGACAGCGCCGCGGCGAACCGGGCGAGCGTGCGCTCCGTCCCGGCAACGCGCGGCGACTCGTTGAGGTGACCGTGCAGGACGCCCGGCTCCGTGGAGACATCGCACTGCACACCGGCCTCGGCGAGCATTCGCGCGAAGTCCTCACCGGACACGCGTAGATCGTCGTACTCCGAGTTCACCATGGTCACCGGCGGCAACCCGGCGGGGTCGCCTGCCGCTGGCATGGCGTACGGGCTCACGGACGCGATGTCACCGCCGGCGTAGTCCCGGGTGATCCGCTCGACGTCTGCCGGACGGAAGCGCAACAGTTCCGGCACGTCGGACATGGCACCTTCGTGGGCGACGGGCTGCGGCGGGAGAACGGCGTGCAGACAGGGGTAGGCGAGCAGGAGTCGGCACGGTCGCACCTCGTCACCGTCGTCACGGAGCCTCATGGCTGCACCCGTGGCCAGGTTCGCGCCGGCACTGGCACCCCCGATCGCCACCCGCCGCGCGTCGAGACCGAGGGCGTCGGCGTGCACCACGACCCAGCGCCAGGCAGCCAGGACGTCGTCGAGCGGCACCGGGAAGGCGTTGGCGCCAGTGGCCGGGTCGACCAGCCGGTAGTCGACGCTGACCACCACTGCACCGGCCCGGACGACCAGCTCACGGGCCACGGCATCGGCCTCGGGCATCTCGAGGTCTCCGGCGACGAAGCCGCCACCGTGCAGCCACACCAGGCCGGCACGAGGCGTTCCGGGCGCGACACCACCGGATGAGTACACGCGCATCGGAACCGGACCATGCGGTCCAGGCGCCTCGACCGCCTCAGATTCCACCGCCGGTGGGACGTAGTCGGTCCGGCCCTGCGCCATGAACTGCTCGAAGCGCCCCCTCGACGCGGGATCACCGAAGGCCTCAGGCCAGGAAGCGATGCCGTCGATGAGGTGGAACCTGCGGGTGTAGTGGGGGTCGATCGGCATGAGAGTCCTCAGGGTCAGCCGGCGTGGGACAGCAGGAAGTCAGTCGTCCGGTCGACCAGCGCCTCGACCTCGTGGGCCCGGAGGGTCGGGAACATGTGCCCCTGCCCGGGCACGGTGACGAGGTCGGCGGTCCCGCCAGCGGCCAGGAGCGCCTCGGCCAGCCGGGCGCTCTGCCGTTGTGGCACAGCGAGATCCGCGTCACCGTGGACCAGGAGGAAGGGCGGTGCGCCAGGGCGGACGTGACTGACGGGGCTCGCCTCCCGAGCCAGCTCGGGGACGTCGGCCGGCGGTCCGCCGAGGAGCATCGCCTCACGCGAGCCCGGGCCGCGGTCGGCGTCGCCCCCCACCTCCGCCTGGTCGTCGGGCATCGCCAGCAGGTCGGTGACCGGGTACCAGAGCGCGACGGAGCTGACGGGCGGTGCAGCCTGCCCACGCAGAGCGTGCAAGGCGGCCAGGTGACCGCCGGCGCTGACCCCGAACGCCGCCATGGGCAGGTCACCGAGGCCGAGCCCGTCCCGGTTGGCGACGACGTAGTCCCAGGCTGCCGCGACGTCCGTGGGCTGGGCCGGGAACTGCGCCTCGCCGCTGAGCCGGTAGTCGGCACTGACGATCGCGACGCCGCTGCCGGCCATGCGCTCGAAGAGCCGGCCCGACGTGGGCGACAGTGGCCCGGGGCCGGCCCGTCGCGATCCCACCCGCCAGCCGCCTCCGTGCAGGTAGAGACAGATCAGCCGCGGCGACCGCGGCGCGTAGACGTCGAGCGCCAGCGGTCGGAAGCCGGGCAGGCCGGCATACACGACGTCCCGGCGGATCTGGACCTCGGTCACGAGACGGCCGCCACCTCCGGCGAGCGCTTGTGGAACCGTCCGCCCTGCACGATGCACACGAGGTTGTCGGCGTCCTCGAGGATCGTCACGTCGACGGTCGGGTCGCCGTTCACGACGAGCAGGTCGGCGAGGTAGCCCTGCTTGAGCAGCCCGAGCTCGTCACCCATGCCCATCAGCTGACCGCCGTACTGGGTGGCCGCGACGAGGGCCTCGGCGGGTGAGTAGCCCAGCTCGGTGACGAACAGCCCGAGGTCGCGGGCGTTGCGCCCGATCGGGTTGTTGGGGAAGCCGTAGTCGCCACCGATGAGGGCCCGGATGCCGCGCTTGCGGATCGCGGGGTAGATCGCCTGCATCCCCGCGAGCGCGTCGACGGAGCCCATCTGCTGGGCAACCTCGGTGGTGATCCCGAACTCGGCCCCCTCGTGGACGTTGGCGTAGATGATGCCGGGCGCAGGGCTGACGAACAGGAAGTCCTTGTTGGCCTCGAGCAGGTCCAGGCCCTCCTCATCGGCGTACGTGCAGTGGTAGATCGAGCGGAAGCCTGCGCGGACAGCGAGCTTGACCGACTCGGGTGACTGGCAGTGGCCGTTGAGCCACACGCCGACCTCACGGGCGGCTTCGCCGGCGGCGTTGAGCTCGTCGGCGTCGTACTGCGTCATGTGGCTGCCGCCGGGGACGAAGACGTCGTCGTTGCTCACGAGGAACTTCACGCTGTCGAAGCCCATCGCCGCCTGCTCGCGCACCCACCGCGCGCAGGCGTCGGGACCGGTCCAGTCGGGCTCGACGTGGCCGTCGGGGCGTTGCGGGTGGTTGTCGCGCTCCGCTGCCGCCGCCAGCATCCGCGGCCCCGGGATCACCCCGCCGCGGATCTTGTCGCGGACGACCGGCTCGACCGGCATCGGGAGGAGCGACCCGGCGGAGTATGCAGAGGTGAAGCCCGCGTCGAGCACGATCTTCGCGTTGCGCTCGGTGCGGGCCAGCTCGGACTCGAAGCCCTCGATGTGGTGGAAGAACGACACGTCGAGCGGCGGGTTGAACGACGGGTCGATGTGCCCGACCGCGGAGGGGAAGGTGAGGTGGGCGTGGCTCTCGATCATGCCGGGCATGACCGTCCGGCCCGCCACGTCCACGACCTCGGCGCCGTCGTGGTGATCCGGGTGGTGGCCCTGTCGGACATCGACGATCCGGTCGCCCTCGACGACGACCTCCCCGGGGAAGGCCGGCACCCCGGTCCCGTCGAAGACCTGCCCGCCGGTGAAGATCGTCCGACTCATGGTGACTCCATTATCACATCGTGAAAGTTGATTTCATTCCTACCAAAGTGTGCTCAGGTCCGTCCAGCATGTCAAGACTGGCCAGCCACCGCCCGAGCATCGGTGCTGTCCAACAGACTCAGACGAAACGCTGCCGGATCTGGCCGATGCCCTCGACCGAGCTCACCAGCTCCTCGCCGGCCTGCAGGAAGCGAGGCGGGGTCCTGCGGTTCCCGACCCCGGCAGGGGTGCCAGTGAAGATGAGGTCCCCCGGCAGCAACGGGCACACCGAGGAGATCCGGGCCACGAGGTCGTCGACGGGGAAGATGAGCTCACTCGTCCGACCGCTCTGGAGGACCTCGTCGCCCAGGCGCGACTCGAAGCCGAGGTCGTCCCGGTCGGGCAGCGCATCGGGGGTCACGGCCCATGGGCCGGTGGGACCGAACCCCGGGTGGGACTTGGCGAGCGAGAACTGCGGAGGCGTCCCACGGAGCTGCTGGAGGCGCTCCGACAGGTCCTGTCCCACGGTCACCCCGGCGACGGCGGCCCAGCCCTGCGCGCGGGGAATCCGGTACCCGCCCGACCCGATGACGACCACGACCTCGATCTCCCAGTCGACGTTGCCGGGCGGCAGCGCCACCTCGACGTCGGACCCCGTGATGCAGGTCGGGAACTTCGTGAACAGCAACGGCTCCTCAGGCGGCTGGTAGCCGGCCTCGGCCGCATGCGGCCGGTAGTTCAATGCCACCGCGAAGACCTGACGAGGCATCGGGACGGGCGCCCCCAGCCGACCCACTGCCACCGGAGCGGCACCGGACCAGTCCGCGGTGGCGGCCCACCGGCATACGTCATCCCACTGGGCGAGGGCGCCGACCGCGTCGGCAGGCAGGTCCCCGCCGGAGGCGGTGGCCACGTCGAGGACCTCGACCTGCGGGTCGTCGCCGCGGACGAGGACGAAGCGCCCGTCGAGTGTCCCGAACCGCACGCTCAGTCCTCGTGGTCGGCGTAGAGGTCGGTCGTGTAGGGCTCGGTGTCGTGGCGGTCCCGCCACGCGATCACGTGGTTGCGCAGGACGCCGACGCCCTCGATCTCGGCCTCGACCTTGTCGCCGACCTGGAGGTAGAAGTCGAACGGGTTGGGCTGGATCGCCGCGACGCCGGAGATGGTGCCGGTCGTGATGATGTCGCCCGCGCTGTAACCCTGGGCCGAGTGGTGGGCGACGAGGTGCGGGATGTCGATGAGCATCTTGGACGTGTTGCCGGCCTGGCGGACCTCCCCGTTGACGCGCAGCTCCATGGCGAGGTTCTGCGGGTCGGGCAGCTCGTCCTTCGTCACGATCCACGGCCCGATCGGGCAGAACGTGTCGATCGCCTTGGAGAACGAGAACACACCCGACTGCATCTCGCGACGCTGGATGTCGCGGGCGGTGATGTCGTTGAAGACGAGGTAGCCGGCGATGTAGTCCTCTGCCTCCTCGGGCCCGAAGAACTTGCCGCTCTTGCCGATGACGATGCCGAGCTCGAGCTCGTAGTCGAGTTCCTTGGTCAGACCCTCGGGGTACACGATCGCCTCGTCCGGGCCGATGATCGCGTCCACGTTCTGGAAGAAGACGATGCCCTTGTGGACCGGGTGGCTCCAGTCGACGGCCTGGAGCTCCTCGTGGTGGTCGGAGAAGTTGCCGGCAGTGTGGAAGAACTTCTTCGGCACGATCGGCGCGCGCAACGTGACGTCGGCAAGGGCATGCGTGGCGCCCGTCTCGCCGACCTGGCCCCCGCGCTCGAAGAACTCTCGCGTCGAGGGGACGTCGAGCTCGACGACGGTGTCCCCTTCGAGCCTGCCGACCTTACCGTCATCGAACGTCACGAGCTTCATGGGGGCACTCCTCATCGAGATACGAAGACTCTCACATCGCGAAAGTCATTTTCATAAATGGTCACTCAGGTTCCGGCGCGTGTCAAGGCGGTCGAGGCGAGGTGGACGTTCAGTCGGCGGTCAGGGCGACGGCACCCCGACGCGAAAGACCCTCAGCTGCAGGGCGAGCGTCGCGTAGTAGCCGACGAGGGTCGTGAGCTCGAAGACTCCGGACTCCCCCAGCAGGGCAACGGCCTTCGCGTATGCCGCGTCGGCCAGGTCGCCGTCGGTCACCAGCGCGAGGGTGAGCTCGGCGACCGTGCGCTCATCCTCGGGAAGCACGGCGTACGAGCCGTCCTGTATCCCGCTGAGCTCGTCGTCCGTGAGCCCGACGTGCCGGCCGACCGCCTCGTGGGCGTACCACTCGTACTCGGAGCGCCAGTGGACTCCGACGACGAGGATCGCGACCTCGCGGGCGCGGTCCGACAAGGCGGTCTCGTACCGGATGGCCGACCCCACCGCCTGGAGCGTGCCGCCCACCCGGGGCTGGAGGAGGAAGGCGTTGAACGGCCCTTCGAGGCCACCGTCCTCGTCACGCAGGCGGAACAGCTGCGGTCCTTGAGCGCGCTTGCCACCAGCGATCGCGTCGTAGACGACCCGCTGGTCGTCGTCGAGGTCGGACGGGGACAGCTTGGCGACCCGGCGCGTCACGCGACGATGCCGGACGAGGCCAGCGTGGAGATGTCGGCACACGTGGCGAGCAGCGCCGGCTTGAGCTCCTCGAGCAGTCGTTCGCTGGACCAGTCCCGAGCCTGCACAGCGACATTCACCCCCGCCACGACCGCCCCTCCGGGCCCGACGATCGGTGCAGCGACCGAGCGGAGCCCGTACGCCAGCTCCTCGTTCTGGGTGGCCCACCCCTGGCTGCGGATGGCCGCGAGCTCGTCCTTGAGGGCCGCCAGGGAGAGCTTGGCGTTGGGACCGTGCTGGGTGTCGAAGGACGCGGCCGTGATCCTCGACTTGAGGTCCTTGGGGTCGAGGTTGGCCAGCAGCAGCTTGCCGATCGATGTCGTGACCGCGGGCAGTGTGGAACCCACCTGGATGTTGGCCGTCACGAGGTCACGGTTGCGCAGGCGGATCAGGTAGAGCACCTGGTCGCCCGTGAGGACCGCGAGGTTGACGGTCTCACCCGTCAGCTCCGCGAGCTGCTGGAGCTTGGGCGTCGCGAGCCCGACGAGGTCGAAGCTGCGCAGCGCTGCGGTCCCCAGCGTCAAGGCCTTCACCCCGGGCCGGTAGTCGCCTCCGGGAAGGTGGTCGAGGTAACCCTCGGAGACCAGGGTCATCACGACGCGGTACACGGTCGGCATGGGCAGACCCGCCTCGGCGGCGAGGTCGGTCACTCGCCAGGTGGGCCGCTGCTCGTCGAAGAGGCTCAGCAGGCGCAGGCCCTTGGCGAGCGCCTCGACGCGGTACTCGGGCTTGTCGGCGGCGTCGCCCTTGTCCGCCGCGGTCGTCCTCGGTGTCATGCGAACCTTCCTGTCCCAACTGCGCTGAGCGTTCCCTGTGAGCCAGCCTAGAGCCGCCTCCCCCGGACCCACGCTGGACACATCGCCACCGGTGGGTTACTTTTGGAGAAAGCGACTTTCATCATACGAGAACTGCGAGAGGCAGGCAAGGTGAGCAGCTGGCTGTCCCTGCAGGATCGACCCGCCCTCGTCGTCGGAGCGGGTGGGCTCGGAGGAGCGAGCGCGCTCGGCCTCGCCACGCAGGGCGCGCACGTGGTGGTCGTCGACCGCGACGGCGAGGCCCTCGACGCCGTGGCCCGTCAGGCCAAGGAGTCCGGCTGTGAGCTGGCGACTCTCGAGGCCGACGTGGGCACGGCCGACTCCAGCCGGGCCGCCGTCGAACAGGCCGTGCGAATGGTCGGCACCCCCCAGGTGTTCCTCCACGCCGTGGGCCGCAACACCCGCCGGCCGGTGCTCGAGCTCTCCGACGAGGACTGGCAGCAGATGGTCACCCTCAACCTGTCCACGGCGTGGTGGCTCGGCCAGGAAGTCGGGCGCCGGATGGTGTCCGCGGCATACGGTCGCATGGTGTTCGTCTCCTCGGTCTCCGGCCTGCTCGCCCACCCGAACCACGCGCCCTACGCCGCGAGCAAGGGTGGCATCAACCAGATGATGCGGGTGATGGCTCGTGAGTGGGCCACCCACAACGTGACGGTCAACGCCGTCGCGCCGGGCTACATCGAGACCGAGCTGACCCGCGCCTACCTCGACACCGACGGCCACCGCGAGGAGCTCGAGTCGCTCGTGCCCGCCGGTCGGCTGGGCCGACCCGAGGAGGTTGCCGACGCGGTGACCTTCCTCGCCTCCGACCGTGCCAGGTTCGTCACGGGACAGGTCCTCTACATCGATGGTGGCCGGGTCCTCGTCTGAGGCTCTCCCGCCACCGAACCCTCCTACCGCGAAAGGCCCTCCGTATGCCGCTCAACCCCGTCCCGATCCCCCGCCGCTTCGAGGGTCGCTCAGTCGTCGTCACCGGGGCCGGCACCGGCTTCGGAGCCGAGATCGCGGTGCGCGCCGCGCAGGAGGGTGCGCGGGTCGTCGGCATCCACTACCGCAGCTCCAGGGCCGGGGCCGAGAAGACCGCCGAGCGCGTGCGCGCCGAGGGCGCGGAGACGGTGCTGCTGCAGGCCGACATCGTGCACTGGGACCAGGTGGCGGCAATGGCGGACGCGGCCTTCGAGCAGCTCGGTGGCGTGGACGTGCTGGTCAACAACGTCGGCGACGTGGCGCGCGAGCAGATGTCCTGGCGGGACATCACCGAGGAGTCGATCGACCACGTCCTCGCCGTCGACATCAAGGGCACGATGGCCTGCATCCACGAGTTCGGCAGCAGGATGCTCGACCAGGGTCACGGCAGCATCGTCAACATCGGCTCGACGGTCATCGTCCGCGGCAGCGCCCGCGCGCCGCAGTACGCCGCGGCCAAGTACGGCCTCCTCGGCGCGACCAAGTCCTACGCCCACGCCTTCGCCCCGACCGTGCGTGTCAACATCTTCGCTCCCGGATTCATCGAGACCGAGGCCACCCTCGGCCGCGAGGACTGGAAGTCCGGGCGCGGTGAGCAGCTGCGCAAGCTGACGCCGATGGGTCGCATCCCCGGTCCGGCCGACTACGCCGGCGCCGCCCTCTTCCTCGCCACCGACGACGCGGACCACATCACGGGTGGCTACCTCGTCGCGGACGGCGGCTACAACATGGTTGGCGCCTGAGGGCTTCGACCTTCCCCACGATCTGCCGTCACCCTCGGCCAGGAGCTGACATGACCCATCCCCACGACGTCCCGCTGGCCGAGGCGCGGTCGATCGTGCGACGCGCCGTGGACAAGGCCGAACAGCTCGGGCTGCGCGGCGGCGTCGCCGTCGTCGGGGCCAGTGGTGCCCTGGTGACCGCGTCGAGACTCGACCACGGCGGCCTCGGCGGCATGGCGCGCGCCACCTCGAAGGCCTGGATCTCCGCCACCCAGCAGATCCCGAGCACCGAGCACCTGCACCGGATGACGACCCTGCCGGCCCCGATCTCGAGTGGCTTCGTCGGCATATCGCCGCAGGCGATGTTTCCCGGCGCCGGCGGGATGCCCTTGCGCAACGAGGACGGTCAGGTGGTCGGCGGCATCGCGGCCTCAGGGGCGACGGTGAGCCCGTTCCTCCCCGCCGACGTCGCCCCCGAGGTGGTCAGCGCCGACGGCGCCCCGGCCAACCCCGAGGACCTGCTCATCGCCTACGCCCTGGGCGTCCCCTACGTCGGTCAGCACGGTGACGACGCCGCTCGGTGGACTGCTCGCTTCGGTGACCTGACCATCGCCCCCGAGGACAGCCTCGGCACTGCGCCCGCCCCCGGGGCCACACGGCAGGTGCAGCTGGACTGGGCCATCGCCCTGGTGGACCGTGCCATCGCAGCTGCCGCCGAGCGCGGGCTGCGCGTCGCGGTCGCGGTCGTGGACGCGGGGGGCGACCCGATCCAGCAGGACCGGATGGACGACACGCCCGGGGCCGGCGTCGAGGTGGCCCTCGCGACGGCGACGACTGCGGCGCGGTACGGAGCGGCGAGCGAGGACGTGGCGCAGCAGTTCGGCTCCGCCGTCGCGCAGCTCGGACGACTCGCTCCGTCTCCCCTCCTCACGTCTCCGGGAGGCATCCCCGTCCTGGTGGAGGGCCGCATCGTCGCGGGCCTCGGCGTGGGCGGAGTGCACCCGGACCTGTGCGCCGAGCTGGCTCGCGCGGCATACGCGTCATGACCGAGCCGACCAGGGTCGCCGTGATCGGCACCGGCGCGATCGGCAGCCTGTATGCAGCGCACCTCGCCCGGGTGCCCGACGTCGAGGTGTGGGCCGTCGACCCGTGGCGCGAGCACACTGAAACCATTGCCGCACATGGACTCCGGGTCATCGGCCGCGCCGAGTTCGTCGCACCCGTGCGCGCCGTGACCGAGGGGTCACAGCTCCCACGCTGCGACTTCGGGATCGTCGCGACGAAGGCCCAACACACCCGGGAGGCGGTCGGAGGCGCGCACACCGCGCTTCAGGACGCCACCGTCGTCAGCGTGCAGAACGGCCTGGGGAACGAAGAGGTCATCGCGGAGGTGGTGCCGCTCGTGGCCCGGGGAAGCATCGTCCCGGCCGGCGCGGTCACCGCACCTGGCATCGTCCGCTTCGACGCCCAGGGCGACACCTGGATCGGGCCTTTCGAGCCGAGCCCCGCACCGATGGAGTCCATCCGGCGCCTCGCCCTCCTTCTCACCGAGGGTGGCCTCGCGACGCATGCCCTCGCGGACGCCCGGGGGCCGCAGTGGACCAAGGTGGTCTTCAACGCCGCGACGAGCCCGATCGCCGCCTTGACCCGTCTCACCATCGGTCAGGTGTGCAGCGACCCTGCTATCCGTCGTGAAGTGGATCTCCTTGTGGCAGAGGCTCTTTCAGTCTGCGACGCCGCGGGAATCGTCCTGACGAAGTCGCCCGACGAAGCCATGGCGGAGGCGATCGAGGTGGCCTTCCACCACAAGCCGTCGATGCTCCAGGACGTCCTCGCCGGCCGTGCGACCGAGGTCGACGTGCTCAACGGCGGCATCGCCGCCGAGGGCAGGCGGCGCGGGATCGCGACCCCGCGACACGACCTCATGTGCGCGCTGCTGCACGGCCTCGAAGCCTCCCGATCCTGATTTCGCGGAAGGCGTTTACAAGCGCCGCGCGACCGCCTACAGTTACCATAACCGAAATCGACTTTCACAATGCGAGAGTCGAACCGAACATCCACAGCCACGCACTCAAAGAGGAGACCGACCGTGAGCACCCCCCGTCGGCGTCACGCCCGCACCCTGTCCGTCGTCACGGTCGGCCTGACCGTCACCGCCCTGTCCGCCTGCGCCTCGGGGACGGGGTCGGGGTCGGACACCTCGTCCTCGTCGACCTCGAGCTCCTCGAGCTCGTCCAGCGGGGCCGCCTCGACCCTCCCCAAGACCCTGGTCTTCTCGCCGATCTCGCTCGCCCCGCCGGCCCTTCAGGGACTGTCGAAGGGCGTCCAGGGATACGGCGGGTCGAAGGGCTGGCAGGTCATCGTCCAGGACCCGAACTTCAACCCCAGCAAGCAGACCCAGGACCTCAGCGCCGTGATCGACTCCGGGCGAGCCGGCGCCGCCTGGGTCCTCGCCGTCGCGCCCAAGGGCTTCGGCGACATGCTGAAGAAGGCCCAGGCCAAGGGTGTGCCGATCCTGGTCAACGGCAAGCCCGAGGAGTACGGCCTCTCGGGCCCCCAGCCCGGCATCACGTTCGACTACATCGACTACACCCAGGCCGGCACCGCGCTCGGTGACCAGCTCGGCAAGTGCATCACCAGCAAGCTCGGGGGCAACGCGGACGTTCTGTTCTCCACGTCGGCCGCCGGTAGCGCGGGCAAGCAGGAGATGGAGGACGCCGCGAAGAAGGCCCTGGCGGCGGCTGCTCCCAACGCCAAGATCGTCGACGAGCAGAGCATCGTCGACCGCACCAAGGGCGTGACGACGATCGCAAGCGTCCTTCAGGGGCACCCGAACGTCAAGGCTGTCATGTCCACCGGCGACGAAGGCACCCTCGCCGCCATCACGGCGTTCAAGTCGGCGGGCAAGACCCTCGGCTGCAACGTCGACTTCGGTGGCAACGACGAGGTCCTCGCCCTCGTGAAGTCGGGTGCAGTCTTCGCCTCCGTCGCTCTGCAGTTCCAGGCCGACATGGCTCAGTCCTTCGACACGCTGGTCAAGATGCAGGCAGACCCGAAGGCGGTCGGCCAGGTGCTGGTCGTGCCGCAGAAGATCGTCACCCAGAACGGCTGAGCGAGCTCCCCATGAACGCCACCCCCACGACCCCGCGCGCGGCCGCTCCCTCCAGTGAGGGGGCGGCCGGGACGCCGGATGCCGTTGCTCCCCCGCGTCCCGCCAAGGACCCGATCGGTATCCGCGCCCTGATCTTCGTCCGCGAGCGCGGGATCTTCGTCCTCTGGGCTCTGATCATCGTGATCTTCTCGGTGTGGGCGAGTCCCTTCTTCGGGACGTTCGACAACGCCATCCTCATTGCCAACGGCGCGGCCCTCACGGCGATCTTCGCCGCCGGAGTGGCGGTCGGCATCATCTGCGGGGCCCTCGACCTCTCGATCCCCGGCGTGGCGGCGGTCGCCAGCTGCACCACGGGGTGGCTCATGACCCACGGCCAGCTCGTCATCGTCTCGATCGCCGCAGGCATCGCGGTGGGTGCGCTCGTCGGGGTCGCGAACGGCCTCATCTCACTGCGCGGGTTCAACCCCATCATCGTCACGATCGGCACGCTCTCGATCACGAGTGCCGCCGCGGCCCTCATCGCCGGCGGCTACACCTTCCCGGGCCTGACGAACTTGAACTTCATGGGCACGCAGCGCTACCTCGGCGTGCCCGCACCGGTCTGGATCGTCGCCGTGCTCTTCGTCATCGTCACGGTCTTCCTCACCCGGACCCGCGACGGCATCCGGATGATGGCGGTCGGCGGCAACGCCGAGGCGGTGCGACGCTCGGGCATCCACAGCGACCGCTACAAGGTCGCCGGCTTCGTCATCAGCTCCGTGTGCGCCGCCCTCGGAGGCCTGGTCACGACGGCGGTCGTCACCGAGGCGAGCCCCTCAGCCAGTCCGGGCATCATCTTCGACGCCCTCACCGCCGTCGCCCTGGCCGGCGTCTCCCTCGCCGGTGGGCGGGGCAGCCTGCCCCGCGTCCTCGTCGGTGCCCTCGTGCTGGCCACGATCACCAACGGCCTGACCGTCAAGGGAGTGCAGCCCTACTGGGCCACCGGCGTGACCGGTGTCCTGCTGCTCGCCTCTCTCGGCCTCGAGAAGTGGGTCTCGACGGCGGTCTCCACCCGCCTGATGACCACGGCACAGGCCTCCGTCCACACCGGCACGAGGTGAGTCGCATGACCGACACCGCACCCGCCCTGCAGCTCGAGGGCGTCGACATGCACTACGGCTTCGTCCGCGCCCTCGACGGGATCGACTTCCAGGTCAACCAGGGCGAGGTCGTCGGTCTCCTCGGCGACAACGGCGCCGGCAAGTCGACCCTGCTCAAGATCATGTCGGGGGCCCACCGCCCCACCGGAGGAACCCTCCGGGTCCACGGCCACGAGAAGGTGTTCTCGGCCCCGAGCGACGCCACGGCGGCCGGGATCCAGATGGTCTACCAGGACCTCGCACTCGTCGACGCCCTCGACATCTCCACCAACCTCAACATCGGTCGCGAGATCATCCGCAAGGGACCGCTCGGCTGGCTGGGTTTCGTCGACCACCGGGCGCAGCGCAAGCGCTCCGAGGCGGAGCTCGAGCGCCTGGGCGTCCGCACCGCTGCGATGACCCGTCCGGTCGAGATGCTCTCCGGCGGTCAGCGACAGGTCGTCGCCCTGGCCCGCAGCGCGACCCGGGTCACCGGTGACCAGAACGGCGTCCTGCTGCTCGACGAGCCCACGGCCGCCCTCGGCTACGAGCAGACGCTCCAGGTCCAGAACCTCATCCGCCGCATGGCCGACCAGGGCATCGCGTGCGTCCTCGTGACCCACAACCTGCCGCTGGCCATGACCGTCTGCGACCGGATCGCCGTCCTCAACCGCGGCAAGCTGGTCGCCGACGTCCCCACTGCCGAGACCGAGAACGACCACCTCGTCGGCTGGATCACTGGGGCGCGCGCCTCGATGTTCGTCTGACCGCCTGCCGTGAGCACCCCTCTCCCGCCGACGAACCTGCGCGTCGACGTCGTCGGCGGCGACTTCTTCGGCCGCGGTGACCAGCCCGCCCTGAGCTGGTGGCTGCCCGTGGGCGCCACCGCACAGGTGGCCTACGCGATCCGGACCGGGGACGGCTACGAGACCGGCCGGGTCGAGGGTCGACAGCAGGGCTTCGTCGTCGTCCCCGTCTTCGACCGCTCGAGGCGGCGCACGTCGGCACGGGTCAAGGTCTGGACCGACCTCGGCGAGAGCGACTGGAGCGGCGCCGTCGAGCTCGACAGCGGGCTGCTCGAGGACGCGGACTGGCAGGGCTCCTGGATCGGTCCGCGCGAAGGTGAGGTGCCCCCCAAGGGGCGGAGACCGGCATACTGGCTGCGGTCGACGTTCCATGCCCAATCCGGCACTCCGGCAACCCTTTTCGCTACCGCCCTCGGCCTCTACGAGGTGTGGCTCAACGGCCGGCGCGTGGGCGACGCGGAGCTCACTCCCGGTTACACGCAGTACCGCGACCGGGTCCAGTACCAGTCTCACGTGGTCGACGACCTGCTCGTCGACGGCGAGAACGTCGTGGCGGTCCTGCTCGCCGACGGCTGGTTCCGCGGGCAGGTGGGTATGCCGCGCGCCGGGGACCAGTTCGGGACGCAGACTGCCGTGCGGCTCCAGCTCGAGTCGGGCGACGGCGCCACCCTCACCACCAGCGGTCCGGGTTGGCTGAGCGGGCCGTCGCACCTCCTGGTCGCCGACCTCATCGGAGGACAGGAGGAGGACCATCGGCGTCTGGACCCGTCCGTCCACGACCCCGCTCACACCCCCGCCGGCTTCGCCCCCGCCGAGGCGCGGGACCCCGATGTGCGGGTCGTCCGGTCGATCGCGCCGCCCGTGCGCCCGATCGAGGAGCTCGTGCCGGCCTCGGTGACGAGGCTGCCCGACGGAGCGAGCCTGGTCGACCTCGGCCAGAACATCACCGGGCGGGTGCGACTCGCGGACCTCGGCCCGGCCGGCACGACAGTGACCCTGCGGCACGGTGAGCACCTGGTGGGCGGCGACCTCACGACGGCGCACCTCGACGTCGACGTGCCGATCTTCCCCGAGAAGCTGCCCGTCGGGCAGGTCGACGTGGTCACGTCCGCCGGCGTCGAGGGCGACGTCTTCGAACCCCGGTTCACCACGCACGGGTTCCAGTACGTCCGGGTGGAGGGACTCCCCCACTCACTCGCCGAGACGGACCTCACCGGGGTGGCGATCCACAGCGACCTGCGGCGGACCGGGTGGTTCGAGTGCAGTGACGAGCGGCTCAACTGGCTGCACGAGGCGACCGTCTGGTCGCTGCGCGACAACATCGTCGACATCCCCACGGACTGCCCCCAGCGTGAACGCTCGGGCTGGACCGGGGACTGGCAGATCTTCGCGCCGACGGCGGCCTTCCTCTTCGACGTCGGCGCCTTCACTCGCAAGTGGCTGCGCGACGTGGCCCTCGACCAGCGCGCCGACGGGTGCGTCGCGAACATCTCCCCCGCCTCCCCGATCGAGGGCTTCGACGGTCCTGTCGGCCGCGTGAACGGGTCCGCCGGATGGGGCGACGTCGTCGTCAGCGCCCCGTGGGACCTGCACGAGGCCTACGGCGACGCGCACCTCCTTCGGGAGGGTTGGCCAGCCCTCATGAAGTGGTTGAGGTATGCCGCGGGGCAGGCCGCCAGCCAGCGTCACCCGAGCCGTTCCGGGTCCGACCCCCAGCCTCACGAGGCGTACCTGTGGGACACCGGGTTCCACTGGGGTGAGTGGCTCGAGCCGGGGGTCGACCTCCACGACTTCTTCGCCTTTGCCAGCGCCGACAAGTCAGAGGTCGCCACGGGCTACCTCCACCGGTCAGCCGTCCAAGCCGCCCGCATGGGCGAGGTCGTCGGCGCATCCGCTTCGGAGACCCAGTGGCTGGACGGACTTGCGGCTGGGACCTTGGCGGCCTGGCGGGCCGAGTTCGTCGACGACACGGGTCGGCTGTCGGTGCAGACGCAGGCAGCCCACGTCCGGGCCCTGTCCTTCGGCCTGGTTCCCGAGCAGCACCGTGCCGCCGTGGCGGACCGGCTGGTCGAGCTGATCCGGGAGGCCGGCGACCACCTCGCCACAGGATTCCTCTCCACTGCCATGCTGCTGCCGACCCTGGCCGACCACGGCCACCTCGACACGGCCTACGACGTGCTCCTGCAGGACACCCAGCCGTCCTGGCTCGTGATGCGCGAGCGCGGCGCGACCACCGTGTGGGAGCGCTGGGAGGGAGTGGACGCCGACGGAGAGGCCCACGAGTCGCTCAACCACTACAGCAAGGGCGCCGTGATCTCCTTCCTCCACCGGTACGTCGCGGGACTGGTGCCCACCTCCCCGGGATACCGGACGTTCCGGGTCGAGCCACGGCCCGGCGGAGGGCTGACCTCGGCCCGTGCCGACCTCGACAGCCCGTTCGGCCCGATCAGCAGCGCCTGGCAGATCACCGACGGGATCCTGCGGTTGGACGTCAGGGTCCCGCCGGGCACAAAGGCGATCGTCGTGCTGCCCGACGGGGCCAGACACCAGGCCTCCCCCGGCACGCACACCTGGACCTCGACGACCTGACCTTCCCCACCCTTCGTCGACCTGACTACTCGTCGACCCGGCTCAGACCTCGGTCGCCTCTCCGCGGGCGAGCCGGCGGACCACGTCGTCGGCGCTGAAGGCAGCGAGCATCCCGGCATACTTCACCGGGTCCGTGGTCTCGCCCTCGTGGATCGGGATGGCGAGGCGTGGCGCGACCTCGGCGACGTAGTCAACGGCCTCGGACAGCTTCAGCCACGGTGCGTCGATCGGGACGGCCAGGACGTCGATGTCGCGGTGGGGCACCACGAACGAGTCCCCGGGATGCAGCAGCGCGCCGTCGCCGACCAGGTAGGCGTTGTTGGTGCAGCCGGGCACCGGCCCCCAGACCGGGGCGTGGATTCCGCCGAGCACGTCGACGACGACGCCGCCCAGCCGGAGTCGTTCTCCCGGACGCACGACCCGAGCCTCGGGCAACCCGACGACTGCCTCGGCCGTGTCGGGGTCGATCACCAACGCGGCTGACGGGTTCGCCGTCACCAGCTCGCGGACCCCCGCCGGATCGAGGTGGTCACCGTGCTGGTGGGTGACGAGGATCGCGGTCAGGTCGGTCACGCCCGAGACGTCCGAGAACACGCCGGGATCGATGAGCAGCCGGGTGCCGTCGAGGTCGACGAGCAGGCAGGCGTGGCCGAGGTGGGTGATCCGCATTTCGAGCTCCTTGGGGTCCGCGCTTCCGTTCGCAACGAGTTCAGCGTACTCTCACTGTGAGAAGAAGACTTCCGCAGAGCAAGAGTTGTTCGACTGCTTCACGATGGCCGCCGCCACCCAGGAGTTCTGATGACCATGCGTATCCTCGGCCTCGGTGCTGGCGCCCCGGGAGGTAGCGCCGAGATCCTGCTCAAGGAGGCCCTGCGGGCCGCGCAGTCCGACAACGTCGCCGTCGAGCTGGTCCGCCTCGAGGAGCTGCGCTACGGCACCGGGGCCGGTCAGACCGGCGACGACGACGTCCCGTGGCTGTGGGAACGTCTCCTCGACTGTGACGGCCTCGTCGTCAGCGCCCCGATCTTCAGCCGGACCGTCCCGGCGGTCGTCAAGGTCGTCGTCGACCGTCTCCTCGGGCCCAACGCCGATGCGGCGATCGTCCGCACGATGCTCGACATGCAGGCCCGCGGGGAGCAGCCGGCCATGGCCTTCCGCCTCGACGAGCGGGTGCTCAAGCCGCGCGTCGCCGGACTGATGGCCGTAGGAGGCTCGCTCGTCGGTCGGTGGCACACGCTCGCCCTCCCGGTCCTGCACACCCTGACGTTCTCCATGCAGACCGCCGTGGTCGACCAGCTGGTCGTCAGCGGCTGCGGCACCCCCAAGTCGGTGGTCCTCGACACTGCTGCCCTCGAGCGCGCCGGCCAGCTCGGGCGGCACGTCGCCGGCCAGCTCGGCCGCCCGTTCGACGAGGCCGTGTATGCCGGCGAGCCCGGGGTGTGCCCGCTGTGCCACCTGTCAGTCATCGAGCTGCGCGGCCGGGAGGTCGAGTGCGCGACCTGCGGTGCGCAAGGGCTCCTGCAGTCCGACGGCTCCGTCGAATGGACCTCCCTGGACACCTCGGTGATCACCATGGCGGAGAAGCACGAGCACTACCGCGAGATCATCGAGACCGCGCAGCGGCACGGGGCGGAGCGGTCCCGGATCGACGGCCTCGCGGCCGCCTACGACTCGTTCGATCCTGTCGTCCACCCGGAAGGGAACTGACCCATGCACGTCCTCATCGCCGGCGGCGGTCAGCCCGGAGGGCCGTCTTGCAGGCAGGGTGCCGATTCGGGAGCTCCGGCATGAGCGGACGGCTGGCGGGCAAGGTCGCCCTGGTCACGGGGACCGGTGGAGGCATCGGACGGGCGACGGCCCAGGTCCTCGCCCGCGAAGGGGCGCACGTCGTCGGCTGCGACCTCGACCCGGAGGCGTCGGCGGAAACGGTTCGGCTGGTGCGCGACACCGGCGGCCGGATGGATGCCATCGCGCCGGTCGACCTCGCCAGCGCGGAGGGGGCTGCTGCCTACGTCGACGAGGCAGTACGGCTCGCGGGGGCGGTCGACATCCTCGTCAACAATGCCTCGGCCATCCGCTTCGGGGCCATCGACGAGCTGTCGGTGGACGACTGGGCTTTTACGATCCGCAACGAGCTCGACATCGTCTACTACGCCATCCGCGCGGCCTGGCCCCACCTCAAGGAGCGTGGCGGGTCGATCGTCAACCTCGGCTCCATCTCGGGGTCGCGCGGAGCCTTCTTCATGCCGCAGAACGCCCACGGCGCCGCCAAGGGAGGGGTCCTGGCGTTGACCTGCCAGCTCGCCGTCGAAGGCGGGCCGCTGGGCATCCGGGTGAATGCCGTCAGCCCGGCGATGACCGAGACTCCCCACACCGCACCGATGTTGCGGGACCCCCACGGTCCAGCCGCCGACATCGTCGCCCGGATCCCGTTGCGCAAGTTGGGCCAGCCCGAGGACATCGCCAACGCGATCCTGTTCCTCGCCAGCGACGAGGCCGGCCACATCACGGGGGTCAACCTGCCCGTCGACGGCGGAACGGCGGCGGTGGGCTGAGATGAACCAGGAAGACCAGGTGGCCGTCGGCAACCCGGCATTCTCCGGGAGGTACGTCGAGCGGGGCGACACGGCATACGACCAGGCGCGGGTGGGACGGATCTTCAACGAGCGGCGCGAGGACCGCTATCCCGCGGCCGTGCTCGAGGCGGCGTCGATCGACGATATCGTCGCAGGCATCCGGCTTGCACGACAACGAGGTTGGCGCGTCTCGGTCCGCTCGGGTGGTCACTCGTGGGCAGCCTGGAGCCTGCGGCAGGACGCCTTGCTGATCGACCTGGCCGCTCTCCGCTCGATCGAGTACGACGACGCGACTGGCATCGTCGTAGCAGGGCCGGCAACGAGGGGAGGACTGGAGCTGGCGCCGTTCCTCGCAGAGCGTGGACGAGCCTTCCCCGGCGGACACTGCCCATCGGTCGGCATCGGCGGCTTCCTGCTCCAGGGCGGCCAGGGGTGGAACAGCCGATCCCGGGGCTGGGCCTGCGAGAGCGTCGTCGGCGTCGAGGTGGTGACGGCCGACGGCGTTCTGGTCCACGCCAGCGCCGACCAGAACGCCGATCTCTACTGGGCGGCTCGAGGGTCCGGTCCCGGCTTCCCGGGCGTCGTCGTCGCCTTCCACCTGCAGACCTATGCCGCCCCCCGGGTCATGTGGCACGACACCTGGACCTTTCCCCTCGCCGAGGGGGAGGCGTTGCTGCACTGGATGCACGATCTCCTGCCCTCCCTGGATCGGCGAGTGGAACCGGTGATCGCTGCGACGAGGCTGCCGAACGTCCCACTGCACCAAGGCGTGGAGCACCCCGGCGGCACCACCCTGCTCATCCACACGACGGTCATGGCCGACACCGACGACGAGTGCGCCGAGCTCCTGCGCCCCTTCGCAGACGGACCGCTGACGGGACGCGAGCTCGGCCACGTCCAGGGACGGACGACGATCCTGGACGAGAACGTGGTGCAGGCCGAGCAGAACCCGGAGAGCCACCGGTACGCCGTCGACTGCACCTGGACCGACGCCGGCGCAGCCGACCTCGCCCCGCCACTGACCCGGCTGTGGAGCGAGCTGGACACGGAGCACTCCTTCTCGATCTGGTACGGCTGGGCGCCCACCCGCGAGCTGCCCGACATGGCGTTCTCCGTCGAGGGCAACGTCTACGTCGCCACCTACGCGATCTACACCGACCCTGCCGACGATGAGCACTACCGGACCTGGGTGCACGACCGGACGGCTTCGGTCGCGGCACAGGGCGGCGTCGGTGTCTACCTCGGCGACACGGACTTCGGCCGGCGCAATGACCGCTTCCTGTCGGACGAGCACTACGACCGGCTGGAGCAGATCAGGGCTGCGCGCGATCCGCAGGGCCGGTTCGAGACCTACTTGACGGCGACCCGGACGGACTGAACGTCCATGGCTGACAACGGGATCCAACCCCGACTCGACCACGTCGGCCTCGGCGTTGCCGACCTCGGCAGAGCAGCGGACTGGTATGCCGCGGCGTTGGGTTACGAGCGCGAGCTCACCCTGCGGGTCGACGCCCTCGACCTCGACATCGTCATGCTCAGGCATCCACAGCACGGGGACCGGCTCGAGCTCCTGCACCGTCCCGGAAGCGCCCCAGGGCTGCGGGCGCAGGACCCGGGCGAAGCGGCCCTGTCCGAGACGTTCAGCCACGTCGCCTTCGACGTGGATGGGCTCGACGCGGCCTACGAGCACGTCATCGCGCTCGGGGCGCGGCCGGTCATGTCGCCGCGGCCGTCGCCAGAGCCCGGCGTGCGGATGGCCTACGTGGCGGATCCCGAGGGCAACCTCGTCGAGCTGCTCGACCGGACGAACCTCGTCACGCCCACCCCGAGCAGCCACCCGCCGGACCGACTCACCGACCACACCCATCAAGGAGAACACCATGACCGACATCGCGATGCCCAAGGGCTTCCTCTGGGGGGTCTCGACCGCCGGCCACCAGAACGAAGGCGACAACACCAACAGTGACACGTGGTTCCTCGAGCACACCGACCCCACTCCCTTCCGCGAGCCCTCCGGCAAGGCGACGAACAACTGGGTCCGGTGGCAGGAGGACATCGACCTGGTGAAGGACATGGGGCTGAATGCCTATCGCTTCTCCGTCGAGTGGGCTCGGGTCGAACCCGACGAGGGCACCTTCTCCCCCGAAGCTCTCGACCACTACGAGGCCATGGTCGACGGCTGCATCGCGGTGGGGCTGGCGCCGGTCATCACCTTCAACCACTTCACCGCGCCGCACTGGTTCGCCGCCAAGGGCGGCTGGCTGGCCGCGGACGCCCCTGAGCTCTTTGCCCGCTACTGCGGAGCCGTGATGGACCGGTTCGGCGACCGCATCTCCCATGCGGTGACGCTCAACGAGCCGAACCTGCCCCGGCTCCTCTCGTGGCTGCACATCCCCCAGTTCGTCCACGACCTGGAGCGGGCGAACCTGGAGGCGGCCGGGGTCTCAGCAGGCGTCGAGCGGTACCGCGCGTCCAACGTCGTAGTGCCGGAGGAGTTCGACGCGATCGGCGACGGGCTCACTGCCGGCCACCGGGCCGCGAAGGCCGCCATCAAGGAACGCCGCCCCGACCTGCCAGTCGGCTTCTCGATCGCCGTCGTCGACGACGTGGTGGCCGGTGACGACGCCTCCGTCCGCGACCGGAAGCGCGCCGAGGTCTATGGCCGGTGGTTCGAGCTGGCCAGGGACGACGACTTCGTCGGCGTCCAGAACTACGAACGGATGGCCTACGACGGCACGGGCGAGGTCCCTCCGCCCGCCGACGCCGAGCGAAACCAGATGGGCTCAGCGATCGAGCCGGCCTCCCTCGGGGGCGCGGTCCGGTACACCTTCGAGGAGACGGGTGTGCCGATCCTGGTCACCGAGCACGGCATGGCGACCGCCGACGACCGCCAGCGAGCCGCGTTCCTGGCACCGGCCCTCGACGGGCTCCTCGCCGCCATGGCGGACGGGGTACCGGTGCTGGGTTACCTCCACTGGACCCTGCTCGACAACTTCGAGTGGGTCTTCGGCTACGAGTCGGCACTCGGGCTCCACGAGGTCGATCGCGAGACCTTCGCCCGGACGCCCAAACCCAGCGCGGCGGCATACGCGGCCCTGGTGCGGCGACACTCGAGCGCAGAGTGACCTCCTTTCCCCCCGCTGGGTCGATGTCACCGCGCCGGGGACCCCCTGCGCGGTGACGTCAATCCGATCGCGTCCCGCGTGGCGAGACGTGCGCCGCTCCCCGTGGACGACGCCGCACCCGTCGTGCTCAACTAGAGGCATGTCTTCGACCACCGCGGCGCACCGCATGCACATGGGCTCCATGTGCAGCGGCGTCATGCGGTGTTGCTGCTGCGCCTGACCTCAGCCCGCACCAGCCCCGGCGCCCCATCGTGAGCGCGCCGCCCGATCGGAAGACGAAACCATGGCTTCATCCCTCCACAGCCACGCGGCATACCACCGCATCCACCTCGACCTGCACCTGACGCAGGGTTCGCTCTGTCTCCGAATGTGTTGCCCCGCACCGCATTCCGACAGCTCGACCCACACCCATGATCAGGAGCAGGACCATGACCGCCATCACCACCGCCGGCACACCCGGCGTCAACCGCTTCACCCGTAGCCAGCTGCTGCGCACCGCACAGCTGTTCGCCACCGACCCCGACCTCGAACGCGAGGTCGACCTCGACGCCACCGAGCGCAGCTGGCGCCGGCTCGACGCCACCGCCCACCTCGAGATCTGGCTGATCCACTGGCCGGTCGGGTCCACCACGGGCTGGCACGACCACCTCCAGTCGGAGGGCGCCTTCCTCACGGTCAAGGGCGAGCTCGCCGAGCAGTCATGGTCGGGGAACGCCGCACACGACCGCTACCTGTGGGAGGGCGAGGGGCGTTCGTTCGGCCCGCGCCACATCCACAACGTGGCCAACCTCGGCGATCGCCCGGCGCTGTCGGTCCACGTCTACTCACCGGCGCTTCGTGGCATGACCCGCTACGCCTTGCTGGACAACACCTTGCGACAGACCGGCGTCGAGCGGGCGGGTGAGCAGTGGTGACCGCCACGACCGTCCACTGGGAGACCCGCCTGTTCAGTGACCCGACCGCGACGGCTGCCCCGACACAGACCGGTCGCGGCTGGGACGCCCCGACCTACGCCGGCATCGACGACCAGCTCAGTGACGCCCGCAGCCGACTGGACCGGGTCAGCGCCCGCGCCGCCTACCAGGAGGTGCTCCACGGGCGCGCTGTCCTCGTCGACATCCGGCCCGCGGCGCAGCGCGCCTTCGAGGGCGAGGTCGCGGCCCACCTCGGACCGATCGTCATCGAGCGCAACGTCCTCGAGTGGCGGCTCGACCCACGACACGAGGCGCGACTCCCGATCGCTGCCTACAACGCCCGCGTGCTGATCCTGTGCCAGGAGGGCTTCACGTCGTCACTGGCCGCAGATGCGTTGCTGCGCCTGGGAATCCACCGGGCGACCGACATCGTCGGCGGCTTCCGCGCGTGGCGCGAGGCGGGTCTGCCGACCGCCCCGTGAGGTGAGGTATGCCGCCGGGGCACGGCCCCGCGGCATACCTCACCACTGCTGGGCTCAGCGGTGACGGCGGCGCGCCGCTCCCAGGCCGATCAGCGCGACGGCGGCGGCTGCCAGCGCGGCGATGCGTTCCGTGCGAAGGTCGCCGGACTCGGTGCGGGTGGCCTCGGTGAACCTGGTCTTGAGCGACTGGACCTGCCGTCGGGCGATCTCCTGCGGGGCCGTGCGGGTGTGCAGCTCGTCCACGGTGCCCGCGAGGCGCTCCCGCGCGGCGGCGATGTCGGCCTCGATCTGGTCGACGGACTTGCCGCTGTCGGCCGACGGCTTGCTCGAGTTCTCGCTCATGCGGGCTCCTTGTGGTTCAGGCGGGCAGAACGGGTCAGCCGAGGCCGAGGTCGCGGCGCAGCTTGGCGACGTGACCGGTGGCCTTGACGTTGTACCAAGCGTGGGAGACCTTGCCGGCCTCGTCGACGACGACGGTGCTGCGGATGACGCCCTCGACGGTCTTGCCGTAGAGCTTCTTCTCGCCGAAGGCTCCGTAGGAGTTCATCACGGACCGGTCCACGTCGGACAGCAGCCGGATGGTGAGGCCGTCGTGCTCGCGGAACTTGGCCAGCTTCTCGGGCTTGTCGGCCGAGATGCCGAGCACCTCGTAGCCCTCACGGTGGAGGGTGTTGATGTTGTCGCTGAAGTCGCAGGCCTGCGTGGTGCATCCCGGGGTCATCGCGGCGGGGTAGAAGTACACGATGACCTTCTTGCCACGAAGGTCGGACAGCGAGACCTCGCCGCCCTGGTCGTCGGGCAGGGTGAAGTCGGGGGCGGTCTCACCTGCGGTCAGTCGCTCGGCCACTGCTGTCTGCTCCTCGTCGATCGGATAGGGTTATTGCGATTAAATTGCAATAACGTGGTTCCACCAGCGGTTCCCAACCTATCCCAGCCGGGCAACCGCCACCTCAGGACGACATCCACAGGACGACGGGCCCCGCACCACAAGGCCTCGAGACAGGAGCGACCGTGCACGTGCCCGACGGATTCCTCGACGCACCGACGTCGGTGGGCACTGCCGTCGTCGCGGTCGCCGGGGTGGCACTGGCGCTGCGCGGTGCGCGCCGTGAGCTCGACGACCGCACGGCACCTCTGGCCGGACTCGTCGCGCTCTTCATCTTCTGCACGCAGATGCTCAACTTCCCCATCGCCGCGGGCACCTCCGGCCACCTGCTGGGTGGTGCACTCGCCGCGGTCCTGGTCGGGCCCTGCACGGCCACCCTGTCGATCACCGTGGTGCTCCTGGTCCAGGCGACCCTGATGGCCGACGGCGGGATCACTGCGCTCGGCACCAACATCACCCTGATGGGACTGGTGGGCGTCTGGGTGGGCTGGCTGGCCTTCGTCGTCCTGCGCCAGGTGCTGCCGAAGCGCCCGCTGATGGTCGTGCCGGCCGCGGCAGCAGCGGCCCTGGTCTCGGTGCCGACGGCCGCCTTCGCGTTCTCGCTGCTCTTCGAGCTGGGCGGCACGGTCGACGTGCCGTTCTCGACGGTGGCCACGGCGATGGTGGGCGTGCACACCCTCATCGGGGTCGGCGAGGCGGTCATCACGGGGCTGGCCGTCTTCAGCATCGTCGCCGTCCGGCCCGACCTCGTCCACGGAGCCCGGCCCAGCCTCGAGACCCGCACCCTGACCATCCGCAACGGAGTGGCGGCATGAGCACCCCCCGGCCGCGCGTCTCCACCAAGCGCCTCATGGTCGTCGGCATCCTCGTCTGCCTCTTCCTGGCGGGAGTCGTCTCCTACTACGCCTCCAGCAGCCCGGACGGACTCGTGTTCGTGGCTGGAGAGCAGGGTTTCCTCGGCTCGGCGCGTTCCCACGCCAGCGACGGCTCACCCTTTGCCGGGTACTCGACCCGCGGCATCGACAACGCCCGCGTCTCCGGCGGCGTGGCAGGCATCGTCGGCGGCGCCCTCGTCTTCGTCATCGCCGGAGGCCTCTTCCTCGCCGTCCGCCGTCGAGGCGAAGGCGACCCGGTCCGCGCGCCCTCCCGCGACGCGTCCACCGACGGCGACAACTGACGTGGGCGCGGGGCACGGTCACCACCTGCACTTCCACGGGCACTCCCCCGTCCACCGCCTCCCGGCGCACCTCAAGCTGCTGGCGCTCCTGGGTTTCGTCCTCACCGTCGTCCTCACCCCGCGCACCGCGTTCGCCGCGTATGCCGTGTACCTCCTGCTCGTCCTCCTCGCCCAGCGCGCCTCCCGCGTTCCCTTCGGCTACTACGCCAGGCGAATGGTCGTCGAGGTGCCCTTCGTGGTCTTCGCCCTGCTGATGCCGTTCGTCGCGACCGGGCCCCGGGTCGCCGTGGGCCCACTCCACCTGTCCGAGCAGGGGTTGATCGGCGGGTGGGCACTGCTGGCCAAGGGCACCCTCGGCGTCATGGCCTCACTCGTGCTCGCGACCACCACGGAACCGCGGCACGTCGTGGCCGGGCTCGAACGACTGCGCCTGCCCCACCAGCTCGTGCAGATCATGGGCTTCATGGTCCGCTACCTTGAAGTCGTCACCGGCGAGCTGGCACGGATGAAGGTCGCGCGGGAGTCGCGCGGCTTCCAGGCCCGCTCGGTCCGGGCCTGGCCGGTGCTGGCGACGACGGCGGGGGCACTGTTCATCCGCTCCTACGAACGCGGCGAGCGCGTCCACCTCGCGATGCTCTCGCGCGGCTACAACGGCACGCTGCCGGTGACGCACCCTGCGACGGCCACGGCCGAGCAGTGGCGCGTGGCCGGCATCCTCCCTGCTGTGGCGCTGGCCACCCTGCTCGTGGTGGTGGCCGCGTGACCACTCCCGTCCTCGACGTCCAGGGTCTGGCCTACGCCTACCCGGACGGCCACCAGGCACTGTTCGGCGTGAACCTCCATGTGCACCAAGGCGAACGCGTCGCCCTGCTCGGGCCCAACGGTGCCGGCAAGACCACCTTGGTGCTGCACCTCAACGGCATCCTGACCGCCGGCGCCGGCACCGTCGCCGTGTCCGGGATGCCGGTGACCAAGGAGAACCTGCAGGAGGTCCGGCGCCGGGTGGGGGTGGTCTTCCAGGACCCCGACGACCAGCTCTTCATGCCGTCGGTGCGCGCCGACGTGGAGTTCGGACCCGCCAACCTCGGGCTGCGCGGGGCCGCCCTCGAGGCGCGGGTGCTCGCGGCCCTCGACCGCGTGGGGATGGTCGACTTCATCGACCGTCCGCCACACCACCTGTCGTTCGGGCAGCGTCGTCGCGTGGCGGTCGCCACCGTTCTGGCGATGGAGCCCGAGATCCTCGTGCTCGACGAGCCGTCGTCGAACCTCGACCCCGCGTCGCGGCGCGAGCTCGCCGACATCGTCCGCTCCCTCGACGTCACGGTGCTGATGGTCACCCACGACCTGCCCTACGCCTACGAGCTGTGTCCGCGGTCGGTGGTGCTGTCCGACGGGGTCGTCGTTGCCGACGGGCCCACGCGGGACGTCCTCACCGATGACGCCCTCATGACTGCCCACCGGCTCGAGCTGCCGTTCGGCTTCGACCCGCGGACCATGGCGGCGCCCTAGTCAGGACACGCGGTCGGCCGGGTCCCAGACGGCTGGGTCACTACCCCATCGGCGCCCCACCGACGCGAATTCCCTGGGGGCGTGATCGACTCCGAAAGCCGGGCGCGACTGGGCGACACGACCGTAGGCCGTGTCGGACTCGACCAGCCAGGGACTCGGGTCGTCGATCGCCGCGGCTGGCGCGTCGAGCGCATCTGTCTGGAGCAGCCAGTGGGCCGTTCGGGCCAGGTGTGCCTCGACCCGCCAGGTGCCGCCCTCGGTGGCCCGTCGACGCAGGGCAGCCAGGGTCCCGGCGGCGAGGAGGTAGCCGGTCGCGTGGTCCAGCGCCTGCGCGGGCAGTGCTCCGGGCGTCGCCCCCTCACGCGACTCGATGAGCGAGATCCCGGTGGCGGCCTGGACGATGCTGTCGAACCCCCGACGCCTGCCCCAGGGCCCGGTCGGGGTCCAGGCCGTCAGGGTTGCGCAGACCAGCTGGGGGTGCTGCTCGGCGAGGTGGTCCGGGTCCAGCCCGTAGGCCGCGAGCGCACCGGGCCGGTAGCCGGTCACCAGCACGTCGGCCTCGGCCAACAGGTCGTGGAGCCGGTGTCGGGCATGCTCGTCGTGCAGGTCGACCAGCGTCGAGCGCTTGCCCGCGTCCGTGTCGAGGTGGAGGGCCTCCAGCTCGGGCAGGTGCGGGCTGTCGACCCGCAGCACGTCACAGCCGAGGAATGCCAGGGTCCGCGTGGCGACCGGCCCGGCGAGCACCCGGGTGAGGTCGAGGACCCGCGGGCGCTCGGGCACGGGGACGGGGGCCGCCGAAGAGACTCCTGAGGGACCCCCGCCCGAAATGGTCCTCACCGAGAGCACGTCGTGACTGGCCACGGCGCCGCCCTGATCGGAGGCCATCCACTCGCCCACCGACCGCACTCGCACCGCGATGCCGTGGTCGGCCGTCACGACGTCCTCGACCTCTTGGGCCGACCGCTCGGCGATGGCCCCGGCTGCATCCTCGCGGGTTGCTTCCTCGGCCAGACCCAGGGCCCGCAGCAACCGCGCCCGGTGATGGGGATAGTTGGCGTGGGTGCGGACCCAGCCGTCCCCCGCCTCGAAGAACCCTGACAGCGTCGCGAAGCCGGGCTCGTGCACGCCGTCCACGGTCTGCACCTGGTCGTTCCGGAACGACACCGACACCTGGCGCGGGTCGACCTGCACCCGGTCCAGGCCGCGCAGCGCGGCACCGGCGAGACCGGCCGCGGCAACCGAGCCGCAGGCGAGGGTGTTCACCGGTAGAGCGGCAGGGAGGGCGCTGCCGTCGACCACGTCGAGGTGCGCCGCGGCATACCCCTCGTCGAGGCCGAGGGCCGGGAGCACCTCGCGCAGAAGGTGGTTCACGGGTCGACTCTATGCCGACTCCTGAGGTCGCCCGGATCGGCAGGGCAACCTCGGGGGGTCAGGGCCGCGTCGCCTTCCAGGAGGCGTACTCGGCGCGCAGGCAGGTGCCGCAGGGCCGGTAGCCCGCGGCGATGGCGCTCGCCTCGTCAGCGAAGAAGACGCGGTGCTGGACGTAGCCGCCCTGCCGGATGGCGCGCAAGGCGGACGGGCAGTCGAGGCGTCCGTAGAGCTTGCCCCGGCGGTTGCCACCGAGCGTCCCGGGAACCTCGCTCGCACAAGGCTTTCCGTTGGCCCCGATGAGGGTGAACACGGTGGCCCTAGTAGCCCTCGGGGAGCAGCTCCCCCACAGGGGTGCTCGCCTCGAGCCGGTTGGCCGCCGGGGCGAGCGGGCACACCCATCGGTAGTCGTAGACGCACGAGGGGTTGTAGGCGAAGTTGAGGTCGACCACCCAACGCCCCTCGTCGTCACGGCCGAGGTCGGTGCCCTTGACCGTGTCGAGCAGGTAGCGCCCGGCTCCGTAGGTCTCGGTGCCTGCCGAACCGTCGCGCACCGGCAGGAACAGCCCGCCACCGTAGGAGTTGAGCCACCAGAGGTCGAGGGTCCCCAGGCCCTCGAGCGTGACGCGACCGGCGCCGGCGAACGGCACGATCCCGTCGGTCGCCGACCGGAACTCCCACGGCTCCTGGTCGTCGACCTCCTCGACCTCGACGACGAACCGGTATGCCGGGTCGTACGGCGCGTGCCTCAGCTGCTGGCCCTCGCGGCGCGGGGAGGCGGGGTGCTCGAGGAACAGCCGCGAGCGGGCGTCGACCCACAGCGCGTGGGCGGTGACGGGGTCAGGCTCGGCGCGCACCGCGGCATACAACGCATGCACCTCGCGCCGCCACGACGCGACGGCGAGCGCCGGCGGGTAGGTGAAGTCGTCGTCGTCCGGCTCGGGCACGGGATCAGTCCTCCAGGGCGTGGTCGTGGATGAAGCGCTCGGCTCGGCGGTCGGGAACGAGCCAGGTGATGGCAACGGCCACGTAGGCCAGCACCCCGAGCCACGGTGCCACCAACGACCCGAGGATGCCGAGCACGTAGACCGCGGGGCTCAGCTTGCCCTTGAGGTCGCGGCCGACCGCCTGGCGCAGGAGGCCGTCCGGCCCGTCGCGGCGGAAGACCGCCAGCTGGAGGACGTAGTACGCGACGGCGGCCCCCAACAGGTTGACCCCGTAGACGACGACCGGCAGCTGGGCCAACCGGGTGTCGTCCATCCACGCCGTCGTGAACGGCACGAGCGAGAGCATGAACAGCAGCCCGAGGTTGGCCCAGAGGATGGCCCCGCTCACGTGCCGGACCAGCTGGAACATGTGGTGGTGGTTGTTCCAGTAGATGCCGAGGTAGATGAAGCTGAGCAAGTAGGTCAGAAGGCCGACGAGGGACGGTCGGAGGGCCTCGAACGTCGGCTCCTCGGGGACCTTGAGCTCGAGCACCATGATGGTGATGAGGATGGCGAGGACGCCGTCGCTGAACGCCTCGAGCCGGCCGGTTCGCATGCTGGGAGTCTAGGCACACCCCACCGACGGTTGGGCCGCCCCTGACTGGTGCGCAAGGCGGGACTTGAACCCGCACACCCGAAGGCACCAGGACCTAAACCTGGCGCGTCTGCCAATTCCGCCACTTGCGCGTGGGGCGCCAGCCTAGCGGTCGCCGCTGCGTCGCTCAGTGAGCCCCAACCGACTCTCCACGAGCGGGAATGAGTGGGTTGGCGCTCACTCACCGAGGGCAGCGCGGGTCAGCCCAGGAGTTCGCGGAGGTGCGGGACCATCGCGCGGAAGGCCTTGCCGCGGTGCGAGATCGCGTTCTTCTCGTCGGGGCTGAGCTCGGCGGCGTGACGCGTGTCGCCCTCGACGACGAGGACGGGGTCGTAGCCGAAACCGTTGGCGCCCTTGGGCTCTCGAGCCAAGGCACCCGGCATACGCCCCTCGGTGCTGCGCACCGTGCCGTCGGGCAGGGCCAGCACCGCCGCGCAGACGAACGCTGCCGCACGGTGCTCGTCCTTGACGTCGGCGACCTGCGCGAGCAGCAGCTCGAGGTTGGCCTGGTCGTCGCCGTGTCGACCCGACCAGCGCGCCGAGAAGATGCCGGGTGCTCCGCCGAGCACCTCGACGGCCAGGCCCGAGTCGTCGGCCAGCGACGGGAGCCCGGTGTGGGCGGCGAGCGCCACGGCCTTGAGGCGGGCGTTGCCCTCGAAGGTCACCTCGTCCTCGACGACGTCCGGCGCGCCCTCGAACTCGGACGCCCCCACGATCTCGAGGCCGAGCTCCTCACACACGTCGGCGAGGATCGCCCGCAGCTCACCGACCTTGTGGTCGTTGCGGGTGGCCAGGACGACCCGGGTCACAGCAGCCGCTCGCGGGGCGTGGTGGCGAGCGCCTCCTGCTGCTTGCGGGTCAGGTCGGCGCACCCGACAGTGGCCTTGTCGAGCAGCTTGTCGAGCATCTCGCGGTCGAACGCGCCGTTCTCGGCCGTGCCCTGCACCTCGACGAAGCGACCATCGCCGGTCATGACGACGTTCATGTCGGTCTCGGCGGTCGAGTCCTCCGGGTAGTCGAGGTCGATGACCGCCTCACCCTTGACGATGCCCACGGACACGGCCGCGATGGACCCGGTGAGGGGCTGGGCATCCTTGCGGATGAGCCCCTTGGCGCGGGCGTCCTCGATGGCGTCGACGAGGGCGACGTAGGCCCCCGTGATGGAGGCCGTGCGCGTCCCGCCGTCGGCCTGGAGGACGTCGCAGTCGAGCACGATGGTGTTCTCGCCCAGCGCCTTGGTGTCGATGATGGCGCGCAGGCTGCGACCGATGAGCCGGCTGATCTCGTGGGTGCGACCGCCGACCTTGCCCTTGCGCGACTCGCGGTCTGAGCGCGTGTTGGTCGAGCGCGGCAGCATCTCGTACTCCGAGGTCACCCAGCCCGTGCCCTTGCCCTTGAGCCAGCGCGGCACGCCCTCGGTGAACGACGCCGCCACCAGCACCCGCGTGCGGCCGAACTCGACGAGCACGCTGCCCTCGGCGTGGTCCAGCCAGTTGCGCGTGATGCGCACCTCGCGGGTCTGGTCGGGGGTGCGTCCGTCGTGGCGGGTGGTGGGGCTCGTGTCAGTCACGCCGCAAGGCTAACGGGGCCCTGCCCGACGTCGGTGGTCCGGCCTAGGCTGGACCCATGGCTGACACCACCTCTCCCGCCCAGCGGCTCGGTGCCCACGTCGACTCGGCAGACCCGGTCAGCGCCGCCCGGGAGCGCGGCGCGGGTCTGAGCCAGTTCTTCCTGGGCAACCCGCAGGGCTACAAGGGTCCCGAGTACGACTTCGAGGGCGGTCCCGAGGCGCTGCGTGCCGCCGCCGAGGCAGCGGACGTCGACCTCTACGTCCATGCGCCCTACCTCATCAACGTCGCGACGACGAACAACCGGATCCGCATCCCGAGCCGCAAGCTGCTCCAGCAGTTCATCGACGCCGGCGCCGCGATCGGGGCCAAGGGGCTGATCGTCCACGGGGGCCACGTCGACAAGGCAGAAGAGGTCGACAAGGGTTTCGACAACTGGCGCAAGGCGATCGAGGCCACCGACCTCAAGATCCCGCTGCTCCTCGAGAACACCGCCGGTGGCGACAACGCCATGGCCCGCACCCTCGAGCGCATCGCCCGGGTCTGGGACGCCATCGGCAGCGCCGAGGGGTCCGACAACGTCGGCTTCTGCCTCGACAGCTGCCACGCGCACGCCGGGGGCATCGCGCTGGCCACCGCCGTCGACGAGATCAAGGCCATCACCGGGAGGATCGACCTCGTGCACTGCAACGACAGCCGCGACGAGTTCGACTCCGGGGCGGACCGCCACACCAACCTCGGCGAGGGCCTGATCGACCCCGACGAGCTGGCCGGTGTGGTCCGGGCAGCGGGCGCGCCGGTCGTCATCGAGACCCGCGGCGGCCTCGACGGTCAGCGCGCCGACCTCGACTGGCTTCGCGAGCGCCTCTGACCGAGGCTCAGTCGGCGTGCATCCTTCAGTCGACCAGGGGGTGCGTGGCGAGGAAGCGCCGGATGTGGTCTCGCGGGTTGTCGGCCAGGTGCGGACCGTGCGTGAACGCCGCGGTCGTGTAGTCGAGCTCGGCCAGCCGGTGGGCCGTCTTCTGGGTCAGCGCGAAGTTCGTGCAGAACGACTTGATCGGCCACCGCAGCCCGCGCACGTTGAAGATCGAGTCACCGGTGATGAGCACCCCGGACTCACGGTGCAGGTATGCCGCGTGGCCGGGTGAGTGCCCCGGTGTGTGCACCACTTCGAGGCCTCCCGCGACGTCGAGCACCTGGCCGTCGACGAGCCGCTCCCCCACCGTGACCGCGGGGAAGGCGTTGGTCCCGAAGAACCGCGTCATGAGCCTCGCGAGCAGGAACGACTGGTCGCGCTGGGCGGTGTGACCAGCCTCCGCGAAGGGGGCGTCGTCCTCGTGGATGCCGAAGTCGAGCCCGGTCCTCGCAGCCACGTGAGCCGCGCCGCCCGCATGGTCGGGGTGGGCGTGCGTGAGCAGGAGCCGGGTGACGTCGGACGGTCCGGAGCCGATCGAGGTGAGGGCCGCCATCACCTTGGGTCCGGACTGCTTGATACCCATGTCGACGAGCGTGACCTGGCCGTCGGCGTCGCGGAGGATGAAGCCGTTGACGAAGTCACCGAGCAACGGGATGCGCCAGACACCAGGCGCGATGGGAACGGCTGCCGCTCTGGCCATGACGAGAGCCTAGGCGATCAGCTGCCGCTGACCTCGTATGTCTTGCCCTGCACGGCGAGGTCCAGCGGACCCGACCAGACGGCGGCGGCTTGCGCGCGGCATACCTCGGGGTCGTTCCAGGGCGGGATGTGGGTGAGCATCAGTCGCCGCACCCCACCCGCGGCCACCGCGGCGGCACCCGCGCGGGTGCCGGAGAGGTGGACACCCACGGTGGCGTCGCGCCCGTCGATGAAGGCGCTGTCGACCAGCGCCACGTCAGCCCCGGTCAGCAACGGTGTGAGCGCCTCGCAGGTGTCGGTGTCACCGGTGTAGGCGAGGACCGCGCCGTCGGCCTCGACGCGGAACCCGTAGGCCTCCACCGGATGGTTCACGCGAAATGCCGTGATGGTGAACGGGCCGACCTGGGTCACCTGGGCGTCGGCGAGCTCGTGGACCGCGAACTCCGAGCTCATCCCCCCGTGCTCGAGCCCGTGGTACATCAGGGCGAAGCGTTCCTCGGCACCCGTGGGGGCATGCACCGGGAGCTGGCCCTCAACCCGACCGCCGGGCCGGTACTTGCGGGTGACATAGAGACCGCACACGTCGACGCAGTGGTCTGGGTGCAGGTGGCTGACATAGACAGCGTCGATCTCGGCCAGGTCGACGAAGCGCTGCAGCGGCCCAAGAGCACCGTTGCCCAGGTCGAGGACGACCGACCAGGTGCGGCCGGCGTGCTCTGCCTGCACGAGGTAGGAGGAGGCGGGCGAGTCGGGACCGGCGAAGGAGCCCGAACAACCAACGACCGTGAGCCTCATCGGGCCCCTCCCGTGGCGGTCGGCGCAGCAACGGACCGGACCACTGCGTTCCCGAAAACGGCATCGCTGTCGGCCCCGACCTCGGGGCCGAGGAACCGACGGGCGAGCCGGGTGAACTCCGCGGCGTCCCCGGTCGTCGTGAACCCGTGGCTCGGCGGCGGCAGGTGGGCGGGCCGCAGCGAGTCGGAGTCGGCGAGCACGCGGTAGACGTCCTTGGCCGTCTCGTCCGCGGAGGACACCAGGGTGACGCCGTCACCCATGACGTACGAGATGGCCCCGGTGAGGAGCGGGTAGTGCGTGCACCCGAGGACCAGGGTGTCGACGTCGCCGTCGACCAACGGGGCGAGGTAGCCACGGGCCACGTCGATGACCTCCGGTCCGCTCGTGACGCCGGACTCGACGAACTCCACGAACCGTGGGCACGGGACGCTGGTCACGTCGAGGTGAGGTGCCGCGGCGAAGGCGTC
This sequence comes from Pedococcus sp. P2_D9, assembly GCF_056404275.1. Classification (NCBI taxonomy): domain Bacteria; kingdom Bacillati; phylum Actinomycetota; class Actinomycetes; order Micrococcales; family Intrasporangiaceae; genus Pedococcus; species Pedococcus sp. P2_D9. Next base: position 95,414 of record NZ_JBFUEI010000007.1, on the reverse strand, counting down.
GACGTAGGCGCCGGACTGGTGGGTACCCCGAGTGGAGATGACGCCGACGCGATGGTTCCGGGTGGCTCGCGCCGCGCGTCGTACGGCCGGGCGGATCACCTCGACCACGGGCACGTCGTAGCGCTCGCGGGCGTCGTGCAGCACGGCGGCGCTCGCGGTGTTGCAGGCGATCACGAGGGCCTTCACGCCATGGTCGACCAGGCGGTCGAGGCACTCGAGGGCGAACTCGCGGGACTGAGCGATCGGGCGGGGACCGTAGGGCGCCCGGGCGGTGTCCCCGAAGTAGGCGATCGACTCGTGCGGGAGCTGGTCGAGCACGGCGCGTGCGACGGTCAGCCCGCCGTAGCCCGAGTCGAAGATCCCGATGGGTGCATCCGCCACGGGTCAAGGCTAGGTGCCGCCCTCCCCCTGCACCCCATCAACCCGACGTCTGGTGTGTCACACCGGCGGTCTGGGCGCCCGGGCGTCAGGGGGTGAGAGCGTGGGCGAGGGTCTCCTGCAACCAGGTGAGGAAGTCGTAGACCGCCAGCGCGTAGACCGCCGGGTCGTCCGGCGGAAGGCCCGACACCTGCTCCTCCAGCAGGTCGAAGTCGTCGTCGCGCTGGAGCCCGAGCCGCTCCCCCAGCACCAGCCGCACGTCGGTCAGCGCGATGAGCAGGGCGAGGGCCTGTGGCTGCTCGAGCGAGAGCTTCTGGTCCTCGATGCCGGACAGCGCCCGGATGGCCGTCGTGAGGTTCGCCGACTTGCGGGCTCGCAGGCCGTCCTCGGTCAGCCGCCGGAACTCGGCCGCGATCTGGTCGTCCTCGCGGTTGGCGGTCGGGAAGATGCGCTCGAGCGCCGGATCGCGCTCCCGCGGCACCGAACCGCCCAGCTCGGGCACCTGGTCGGCCGCCGACAACGACACCCCCATGCCGATGCCACCCAGCCCGGCCACGATCTGGTCGAACTCGTCGCCGTCCGCGGCACCGGGCACACCCTCGACGGGCTGCTCGGGCTCGACCAGCTCGAGCACCTGCTCCATCAGCCCGACGACGAGGCCGCGTTCGACCGCGTCGAGCTTCGCGACGTACCGGCCATCGCGCCGCTTGAACCCACGTGCCACGTCAGCTGTCCTTCTGGAAGGTGGCCCACAGCCCATACCCCTGGAGCGCCTCGGTGTCGGTCTCCATGCGCTCGCGGGCGCCCGTGGAGACGACGGCGCGGCCCTTGGTGTGGACGTCCATCATCAGCCGCTCGGCCTTGGACTTGGAGTAGCCGAAGTAGCTCTGGAAGACGAACGTGACGTACGACATCAGGTTGACCGGGTCGTTCCACACCAACGTGATCCACGGGACGTCGACCTCGGCGCGCTCGTCGGTGGAGACACTCTCCTGCTCGACGGGCGCGAGGGACATCTCGAGGGACATCTCGACGGACATCTCCAGGTGGACAGCATGCGGCACGGCCACCACCTTAGGCTGCCGAGGTGACCTCACGTTCACCCAGCACGGCGCTGCTCACCGACCACTACGAGCTCACGATGGTCGAGGCCGCCCTGCGCAGCGGTGCGGCCTCCCGCCGCTGCGTGTTCGAGGTGTTCGCCCGGCGGCTGCCCGAGGGACGCCGGTACGGCGTGGTGGCCGGGACGGGGCGGCTGATCCCCGCGATCGAGCAGTTCCGGTTCGGCGAGGGCGAGCTGGAGCAGCTGCGCGGGATCGTGGACGCCGCGACCCTCGACTTCCTCGCCGACTACCGCTTCGACGGTGACATCGTCGGGTATGCCGAGGGCGAGTGCTTCTTTCCCGGCTCACCCGTGCTCGTGGTCGAGTCGGACTTCGCGCACGGGGTGGTCCTGGAGACGCTGGTGCTGTCGATCCTCAACCACGACAGCGCCATCGCGTCTGCTGCGTCGCGGATGACCTCGGCTGCGGGAGACCGGCCGTGCATCGAGATGGGCTCTCGCCGCACCCACGAGGAGGCTGCGGTCGCCGCCGCCCGCGCGGCCTACATCGCGGGGTTTGCGACCACGTCGAACCTGGAGGCCGGGCGACGCTTCGGTGTGCCGACCGCCGGCACCGCGGCGCACGCCTTCACCCTGCTGCACGACGACGAACGGGAGGCGTTCGCCGCCCAGATCGCCTCGCTGGGCAAGGGCACCACGCTGCTCGTCGACACCTATGACGTCCCGGCCGCGGTCGCCCTCGCCGTCGAGCTCGCCGGGCCGGAGCTCGGAGGAGTCCGGCTCGACTCCGGCGACCTGCTCGTCCAGGCGCGCGAGGTGCGTGAGCAGCTCGACCGTCTCGGTGCCGCGGGCACCCAGATCATCGTGACCAGCGACCTCGACGAGTACGCGATCGCGGCACTGGCCGCCGGGCCAGTGGACCGCTACGGCGTCGGGACCTCGCTGGTCACCGGCTCGGGTGCGCCGACGGCGGGGATGGTCTACAAGCTCGTGTCCCGCGAGGACGACTCCGGGACGATGGTCGGCGTCGCCAAGCGGAGCAAGGACAAGGCCTCGGTCGCCGGCCGCAAGTATGCGCTGCGCCGGCGCAACACCCGCGGGATCGCCGAGGCAGAGGTGGTCGGCATCGGAGCGCCCCCGCTCGACGACGGGGACGACCGCGTGCTGCTCGTGCCGCTGATGACCGCCGGCCGGGTCGTCGATGACGCCGTGCTGGACCTCGAGGCCGCCCGGGCGCGACACGCGGCCTCCCGCGCCGAGCTCCCTGCCACCGCCCGGAAGCTGCAGCGCGGGGAGCCCGCGATCCCGACGGCGTACCTCGACGGCGAGTGACTGCTGGTGTGGCAGTAGCGTGCGAAGCATGAGCCTCGCGCTGGTCATCGTCGACGTGCAGAACGACTTCTGCGAGGGGGGCTCCCTCGCCGTGGTGGGGGGCGCCGAGGTGGCGCGACGGATCAGCGAGCACGTGCTCGCCCACCACGACGACTATGCCGCGATCGTCGCCACCGCCGACTGGCACGACGACCCTGGCGCGCACTTCAGCCGGGCCCCTGACTTCGTGGACAGCTGGCCGGTGCACTGCCGAGTGGGCAGCGACGGTGCACTGTTCCACCCGGCGGCCGAACCGGCGTTCGAGTTCGTGGAGGCGATCTTCCGCAAGGGCCACCACAGCGCGGCCTACAGCGGGTTCGAAGGACACACCGTGCAGGCGGACGTGACGGTGGGCCTGGCCGACTGGCTGCGCGAGCGGGCCATCGAGGAGGTCCATGTGGTCGGCATCGCCACCGACTACTGCGTGCGCGCGACCGCCCTCGACTCCGCCGAGGAGGGCTTCGACACGACGGTGCTGCTCGACCTCACCGCAGGGGTTTCTCCCGAGAGCACGGCGGCAGCGCTGGCCGACCTGGCTGCTGCAGAGGTCGCCACCCGTGGTGAGGTCGTGAGGGCGTAGGAGCCGCGCGGCCTACCCCTCCTCCCACCCGGAACTTCTCACAGACCCGATGACGGGACTGTGCGGCAAGTGTTACGAGCGCTTTACGGCGGTCGCAGGGGTGCGAAACATCCGTTTGTCACGCTTCCCGGGTGACCACGAACCTGACCTCGGGCGACTCCGCCACCGCGACGGCGCCGGCCAGCACGGCCGGCGCCACACCTGCCACCACCTCAACCACCACCTCAACCACCACCTCAACCACCACGTCTGCCCCGATCCACCGGTCCGGCCGCTGGATCGACCACTGGGATCCTGAGGACCCGACGTTCTGGCGCGGGGGCGGGCGCTCGATCGCCCGGCGCAACCTGAGCCTTTCCGTCTTCGCCGAGTTCCTCGGGTTCTGCGTCTGGGCCCTCTGGAGCGTGGTCGTCCCCCTGCTGCCGGCAGCCGGGTTCAGCCTCACGCTCGACCAGCAGTTCTGGCTCATCGCCGTACCCAGCCTGGTCGGCGCGACCGTGCGGATCCCCTACACGTTCGCCGTCCCGCGCTTCGGCGGACGCAACTGGACGATCATCTCGGCCCTGCTGCTGCTCATCCCCGCGTCTGCACTGGCGTGGGTGGTGACGCAGCCCACATCGTCGTTCGGCCTGCTCCTCGCGTGCGCGGCCCTCGCCGGTTTCGGCGGCGGCAACTTCGCCTCCTCGATGACGAACATCTCCTTCTTCTTCCCCGAGGCGGAGAAGGGCAAGGCCCTGGGCCTCAACGCAGCCGGCGGCAACCTCGGCACGGGCCTCGTGCAGATGGTCGTGCCCGCGGTCATCGTCATCGGGGCGGGGACCCACCTCGAGCGGGCCGGCCTCATGTTCATCCCCCTGGCCGTGATCGCTGCGATCCTGGCCTGGCGAGGGATGGACAACCTCACCGGAGCCAAGTCCGACTACCGCAGCTTCGCCGCGGCGACCCGCAACCGGCACACCTGGATCATCTCGTTCCTCTACATCGGCACCTTCGGGTCGTTCATCGGCTACTCGGGCGCGTTCCCGACGCTGCTCAAGACGCAGTTCCCCGAGACCCCGACGACCATCGCGTTCCTCGGCGCCCTCATCGGCGCGCTCACCCGGCCGCTGGGCGGCATGGTCGCCGACAAGCTCGGCGGCGCCCGCGTCACGATCGCCTCGTTCGTGCTGCTCGCCGCAGGCGCTCTGGGCGCCATCGAGGGGCTGAAGTCGCACAGCTTCGTCGTCTTCTTCAGCTCCTTCCTCGTGCTCTTCGTGGGTGCCGGCATCGGCAACGGCGCGACCTACCGGATGATCCCCGCGGTCTTCCGCGCGGGCGTCAGCCCGGAGCGCCTCCCGATCGCGCGCAAGACGGCTGCGGGCTGCATCGGGATCGCGGGTGCGGTCGGCGCCTACGGCGGCTTCTTCATCCCCCGCGGCTTCGCCATGGCGAWGGCGCACTACGGCTCGCTGGTCCCAGCGCTCTGGGTCTTCATCGTCGCCTACCTGCTCATGGCCGCGACGACGTATGCCGTGTACGCGCGGCGCAGCTCGTCGCTCGCCGGCGAGACGATCTGAGCCGGGAAACCCATTGACCCCCACGCCCGACACCATCGGCAGCCCGACTCCCAGCGCCACCAGCGCTGGGAGCCCGGGCGTCGCCACCCACTGCCCGTACTGCGCGCTGCAGTGCGCCCAGACCCTCACGGCCACCCCCGGACTCGACGGTGCCAACGGCGTCACCGTCGAGGGCCGGGCCTTCCCCACCAACCGGGGAGGCCTGTGCCAGAAGGGCTGGACGAGTGGCGAGCTGCTGACGACCCCCGGGCGGCTGACCACTCCGCTCGTGCGCGGGGGCGACGGTGAGCTGGCCCCGGTCGGCTGGGACGAGGCGCTGGACCTCGTGGCGGACCGGCTCCTGCGGATCCGGAGCGAGGACGGCGCCGACGCGGTGGCCGTGTTCGGCGGAGGCGGCCTGACGAACGAAAAGGCCTACCAGCTGGGGAAGTTCGCGCGCGTCGCCCTCGGCACGGCGAACATCGACTACAACGGCCGGTTCTGCATGAGCAGCGCGGCCGCGGCGGCCAACCGGTCGCTGGGCATCGACCGCGGCCTGCCCTTTCCCCTGACCGACCTCGCCGGTGCAGACGCCGTCCTCCTGCTCGGCAGCAACCTCGCCGAGACCATGCCACCCTCCGTCGCCCACCTCGCGGACGTTCGTGGGCGCGGCGGGCTCGTGGTCTTCGACCCCCGCCGCAGTGCCACGGCGGACCTCGCCAAGGACGGCCAGGGACTGCACCTGCAGCCCGTGCCCGGCGCCGATCTGGTCGTCCTCCTGGCGATCGCCCACGTCCTGCTCTCGGAGCACCTCACGGACGCCGACTACCTGGAGGCCCGCACCACCGGCCTCGAGGACGTGCGCCGACGCTGCGCCGCGTGGTGGCCGGAGCGAGCCGAGCAGGTGTGCGGTGTCCCTGCTGGGCTGCTGCGCGACTGCGCCCGGCTGCTGGCCGCGGCGAGTCCCGCGCAGGGCGGACGTGGAGCATTCGTCCTCACCGGACGGGGCGTGGAACAGTCCCGACAAGGGACGGCAACTGTCTCGGCGGCGATCAACCTCGCCCTCCTGCTCGGCCTGCCCGGCCGCCTGGGTAGTGGGTACGGCGCGGTCACGGGTCAGGGCAACGGCCAGGGGGGCCGCGAGCACGGCCAGAAGTCCGACCAGCTCCCGGGCTACCGGATGATCGACGACCCCGACGCGCGCGCCCACGTGGCGGGTGTCTGGGGTGTCCCGGAGTCGTCGCTGCCGGGAAAGGGAAAGCCGGCCGTGGAGCTCCTGGCCTCGCTGGGCACACCAGGTGGCCCGCGCGCCCTGCTGGTGCACGGTTCCAACCTGCTCGTCAGTGCTCCCAACGCCCAGCCGGTCGCTGACCGGCTCCGTGCGCTCGACCTCCTCGTGGTCTGCGACTTCGTGCCGTCGGAGACCGCGATGCTCGCCGACGTCGTCCTGCCCGTCACGCAGTGGGCCGAGGAGGAGGGCACGATGACCTCGCTCGAGGGCCGGGTCATCCGACGCCGCAAGGTGGTCGACGCCCCGTCTGGTGTGCGCAGCGAGCTGTGGGTCTGGGCCCAGCTCGCCTCACGTCTCGGCTCGGCAGGCACCTGGGACACCGAGCCGAGCGTGGTCTTCGACGAGCTCGCCCGGGCGAGTCGGGGCGGACGGGCCGACTACAGCGGCCTGAGCCACAGCCGCCTCGATACCGGGGAGGCCCTGTTCTGGCCGTGTCCCGAAACTGCTCACGGCGAGGCCCCGCATCCGGGCACGCCACGGTTGTTCGGCGAGTCCTTCCCCACTTCGGACGGGCGTGCCCGGATGTTCGCCGTCGACCACGTCGGACCGGCGGACGACCTGCGCCCGGACGCACCGCTCTACCTCATCACCGGCCGTGTCCTGCAGCACTACCAGTCCGGGGCCCAGACCCGACGGGTCCCGGCGCTGGCGACAGCGGTCCCCGGCGTCTTCGTCGAGGTGCACCCGCTGCTCGCTGCCCGACTCGGCGTCGTCGAGGGTGAGAGGCTGCGCCTGACGACGAGCCGGGGTTCGGTCGCCGTCCCGGCACGCATCACCGACTCCATCCGCCCGGACACCGTGTTCATGCCGTTCCACTGGGCAGGGACCAGCAGCGCGAACCGCCTCACCAGCGACGCGACCGACCCCATCTCGGGCATGCCCGAGTTCAAGGTGTGCGCCGTCGAGGTCACCCCGGCGCGAGTGCAGCTCGCGGACCAGGGCACCCACCGCGTGACTGCCGAGGCCCGGACATGACCCGCCTGGTCGTCGTCGGCAACGGCATGGTCGGCTCGCGCTTCGTCGAGGACCTGCTGGGCGCCGACGCTGCCGGCCGGTTCGAGGTGACGGTCGTCGGCGCGGAAGGCTGCGAGCCCTACAACAGGGTGCTGCTCAGCGAGGTCGTCGCGGGCAAGCACGACCTGGCCGCCCTCACGCTGCCGACTCCCTCCAGCTCCCGGCTGCACGTGATGCGCGGCGAGAGCGTGACCCACGTGGACCGCGAGGACCGGCTCGTGGTCACCGACGAGGGCGCACGCCTGCGCTACGACCGCCTCGTCCTCGCCACCGGTTCGGCGGCGCGGGTTCCCCCGCTCCCCGGTCTGTGGACCGGCAACCACCTCACCAGTGGCGTCCACGCCCTGCGCACCATCGACGACGCCCGCGAGATCGTCGCCGCCACGCTGAACGCCCACCGCGCCGTCGTCCTCGGCGCGGGCGTGCTGGGCATGGAGGCCGCCTGCGGACTCGCCAGGCGTGGAGTGGCCGTGACCGTCATCCACCCCGCGAGCACCCTCATGGAGCGCCAGCTCGACGAGGAGGCCGGGCGGGTCGTCGAGCTCGCGATGTCGGGTCTGGGCATCGACCACCGCGTGGGCGTGGGCGCGACCGAAGCCCTGGTCGAGGGCGGTCGGCTCCACGCCCTGCGCCTGGACGACGGCGAGGTGGTCCCCGCCGACCTGCTCGTGCTCGCGACCGGCACCCTCGCCAGCACCGCCCTGGCCAGCGCCGCGGGCCTCACCGTCGACCGCGGCGTCGTCGTCGACGACAACCTCCGCTCGCCCGACGACGCCCGCGTCTTCGCCATCGGCGACTGTGCCCAGCCGCCCGAGGGCGGCACCGGCCTGGTCGCCCAGGGCTGGGACCAGTCGCGACGGCTCGCCGCGCACCTGTGCGGAGACGCCACGACACCGGATCCCTCGGCGCCAAGGCCGACCTCCACGTCGCGGCAACCGTCGACGGTCGGCAGCGACGTCGTGCGGCTCAAGGCGCATGGCCTCGACGTCGTGACCATGGGGGTGTGTGGCTCGCAGCGGGTCGACGACCCGGCACAGCGCACGCTGCGCCTCAGCGACCCCGACGTCGGCCGCCACATCGAGGTGGTCGTGTCCGGCGGCAGGCTCGTCGGCGCCACCTGCGTCGGTGCCGGCGCGGTGGCGGCAGACCTCGTCACGACGTACACCCGACGCACACCGGTGCCTGCCGACCCGGCATACCTGCTGCTGCCCGCCCTCGCGCCGCACCCGACGAGCGCGCCCACCTCGCCCGGCGCCATCCCCGACGACACCACGATCTGCCGCTGCAACGGCGTCACCAAGGCCGACATCTCGGCGTGCGTCCACGAGGGGGCAAGCACCGTGGACCAGGTCGCCGGCGCCACCCGCGCCACCACGGGCTGCGGTGGGTGCACCGACGACGTGTGCGCCCTCGTGGACTGGCTCTCGTCCAGCGCGGGCCCGAGCGCAGCGGGCGACACCGCCCCCGCCCATTCCTCACCCTCCGACCTCCGCCTGGGTGAGAACCACGTAACGAAGGGGAAACACGTGATCCACAGCCCTGAAACCGCGGTCTCCTAACGTGGCCGCCATGGTCCAGAACCCGTCTCCGCGCCAGCTTGTCGTGGTCGGCGGCGGCATGGTCGCCCGACGCCTCGTGGACGCCCTGCGTTCGCGCGACACCGCCGGCGAGTGGGCGGTGACGCTCCTGTGCGAGGAGCCGCGGGCACCCTACGACCGGGTCGCCCTGACGTCGTACTTCACCGGGCGCGACCCCGACGACCTCGCCCTCGGTGGGCAGGAGCTCTGGGACGACCCACTGGTCACCCTGCGCCGCGGCGTCGCCGCGACCGCGGTGGACCGTGAGGCCCGCACGGTGGCGACGTCCGACGGCCGCACGCTCCCCTACGACTCGCTCGTCCTGGCGACGGGTTCGTATGCCGCGGTGCCCCCGGTCCCCGGCAAGGACCTCCGTGGGGCCTTCGTCTACCGAACCATCGACGACGTCGCCGACCTGCGCGCCTACGTCGAGAAGCTGCGCGAGGAGCTCGGCCGACCCCTGCGCGGAGCAGTCGTCGGCGGCGGGCTCCTCGGGCTGGAGGCCGCTGGCGCCCTCACCGCGCTCGAGGTCGGCACGACAGTCGTCGAGTTCGCCTCGCGCCTCATGCCCCTCCAGGTCGACGACGGCGGCGGCGAGGCACTGCGCCGGCTCATCGAGGCCCTGGGCGTCACGGTCCGGACCGGCACCGCCACGTCCAAGATCGTCGGTCGCCTGGGCCGCGTCGCGAAGATGGAGTTCGCCGAGGGCGCTCCCCTCGACGTCGACGTCGTGGTGTTCGCCGTGGGCGTCCGACCGCGCGACGAGCTCGCGCGGGACGCCGGACTCGAGGTCGGCGAGCGCGGTGGCGTCGTCGTCGACGACTCCTGCGCGACCGCCGACCCCGCCGTCTGGGCTGTCGGCGAGGTCGCCTGCATCGGTGGACGGACCCTCGGACTCGTCGCCCCCGGCTACACCATGGCCGAGATCGTCGCCGACCGGCTGCTCGGTGGCGAGGGCACCTTCCCCGGCGCCGACCTGTCCACGAAGCTCAAGCTGCTCGGGGTCGACGTCGCGTCCTTCGGCGACGCCTTCGCCGCCGAGCCCGGCGGCCTCGAGGTCGTCATCTCCGACCCGGTCGCCGGCGTCTACAAGAAGCTGGTCATGTCCGACGACGCCCGCACCCTGCGCGGGGGCATCCTCGTCGGCGACGCCAGTGCGTATGCCGCCCTCCGCCCGATGGTGGGTCGCCCCCTGGGTGGCGACCCGGCGGCATACCTCCTCCCCGAGGGGTCCGCGCCGGCACCGGCGGGCGACCTGCCCGACGAGGCGACAGTGTGTTCCTGCAACAACGTCTCCGCCGGGGCGATCCGCTGCTCGGTGACCGAGGACGGCTGCACCGACCTCGCCGGGGTGAAGGCGTGCACGCGCGCCGGGACGAGCTGCGGCTCCTGCCTCCCGCTCGTCAAGCGCCTCGTCACCACCGAGCTCGAGAAGTCCGGCGTCGAGGTGAGCAACGCCCTGTGCGAGCACTTCGGGCTCTCGCGGGCACAGTTGTTCGACGTGGTCCGTGTCCAGGGCCTGACGACCTTCAGCGAGATCATCGGCCGCCACGGCACAGGCCGCGGTTGCGACATCTGCAAGCCCGTCATCGGCTCGATCCTCGCCTCGCTCGGCACCGGACACATCCTCGAGGGTGAGCGGGCCTCGTTGCAGGACACCAACGACCACGTCATGGCCAACCTGCAGAAGGACGGCTCCTACTCGGTCGTCCCTCGCATCCCGGGCGGCGAGATCACGCCCGAGGGGCTGATCGTCATCGGCGAGGTCGCCAAGGACTTCGGGCTCTACACCAAGATCACCGGTGGCCAGCGGATCGACCTGTTCGGGGCTCGCATCGAGCAGCTCCCGAAGATCTGGAAGCGGCTCGTCGACGCGGGCTTCGAGTCCGGCCACGCCTACGGGAAGTCGCTGCGCACCGTGAAGTCGTGCGTCGGGTCGACCTGGTGCCGCTACGGCGTGCAGGACTCGGTCGGTCTCGCCATCGCCCTGGAGCTGCGCTACCGCGGACTGCGGTCCCCGCACAAGCTGAAGCTGGGGGTGTCGGGCTGTGCGCGGGAGTGTGCCGAGGCACGAGGCAAGGACGTCGGGGTCATCGCGACCGACAACGGCTGGAACCTCTATGTCGGCGGCAACGGCGGCTTCACCCCCAAGCACGCCCAGCTGCTCGCCGAGGACCTCGACACCGAGACCCTCGTGCGCACCATCGACCGCTTCCTCATGTACTACATCCGCACCGCGGACCGGCTGCAGCGCACCGCGATGTGGGTGGAGGACCACGAGGGCGGGCTCGACGCCATCCGGGCGGTCGTGCTCGAGGACTCCCTGGGCATCGCCGCTGACCTGGACGACGCGATGGCGGGCCACGTCGACGGCTACGAGGACGAGTGGGCTGCTGCGCTGGACGACCCCGAGAAGCTGCGCCGGTTCGGGTCCTTCGTCAACGCGCCGGACCAGGCCGACGACTCCCTCGCCTACGTCAGCGAGCGTGGTCAGGCCCGACCGGCCACGCCGACCGAACGAACCGATGGCTCGGTGCTCATCGCCGGAACGACCTTGGAGGTGCGCCGATGACCGCCGAGATGAGCCTCTCGTCACGTGCAGCGGAAGCGACGTGGCAGCCGGTCTGTGCCCTGGAGGACCTGCCCCGCGAGCGCGGTGCCTGCGCGCTGGTGGACGGTGCCCAGGTCGCGTTGTTCCGCGCCTACGACGACGCCGTGTATGCCGTGCAGCAGCTCGACCCGTACAGCGGCGCCCACGTCATGTCGCGGGGCATCGTCGGCACCCGCGGCGGAGCACCGACCGTCGCCTCACCGATGTACAAGCAGGTCTTCGACCTGCGAACCGGCGAGTGCCTGGACTCCGTCGGGAAGGACGCCCGGCACCTGCTCGTCTACCCGGTGCAGCTGCTCGACGGCGTGATCAGCATCGGGCGGCCGTTCCTGCCGGGTCAGCCAGACCTGACCGTTCAGCCTGACCTGACCGTTGAGCCTGACCTGACCGTTGAGCCTGACCTGACCGTGCAGCACGGTGCCGGGTGACGACGCTCGTCGGCCTCGAGGTCGCGGATCGCCCCGTGCTGGTCGTCGGTGGCGGCCCCGTTGCCGCACGTCGGGCAGCCCGGCTGGTCGCGGACGGCGCAGTCGTCACGGTGGTGGCTCCCCATCTCTGCGAGGACCTCGTCGACCTGGTCGCAGCCGCACGAGTGGGCTGGCACGACAGGGAGGTCGAGGAGTCCGACGTCGAGGGGGTCTGGCTGGTCCATGCCGCCACCGACGACCCGCGGACGAACACCATGGTCTGCGCGTGGGCGACCGCGCGCCGGGTGTGGAGCATCTGTGCCAGCGCGGCCGAGCACGGCTCGGCCCGCACCCCGGCGACGACCGACCTGGCCGGCCTGAGCCTCGCGGTCGTGTCCCAGGGTGCTCCCGACCCGGCACGCGCTCGCGCTGTCCGCGACCAGCTCGCGGCGAGCCTGCGCAACGGCGAGGTCGACCTCCGGCACCGTCGAGCACGTGCACGAGCCGGTCAGGGGCGGGTGGTGCTCGTCGGGGGCGGGCCCGGCGCTGCGGACCTGATGACCCTGCGCGCGCGGCGCCTCCTGTCAGAGGCGGATGTGGTCGTCACCGACAGGCTCGGCCCGACCAGCGTGCTCGCCGACCTGCCGTCCGACGTGGAGGTCATCGACGTCGGCAAGACCCCGGGCCTGCATGCGGTCACCCAGGAGGAGATCAACGCGATCCTCGTGGAGCAGGCGGGGCGTGGACGGCTGGTGGTGCGGCTCAAGGGTGGGGATCCCTTCCTCTTCGGACGCGGTGGCGAGGAACAGCTGGCACTGGCTGCCCACGGCATACCGGTGGAAGTCGTGCCGGGCGTCAGCTCGGCGCTGTCCGCTCCTGCCGTCGCAGGCATTCCCGTCACCCATCGGGGCACGGTCGGTGCTCTGCACGTGGCCCACGGTCACGGCCGGCTCGACGACACTGCGGTCTCTGCCGTCGTCCGCGGCGAGGCGACCCTCGTCGTGCTGATGGGCGTCTCCCTGCTGGCCGAACACATGTCCCGGCTGCTGGACGCCGGCGCCTCCGACACGATCCCGGTCGCGGTCGTCGAGAACGCCAGCCTGCCCACCCAGCGGGTCACCACAGGGACCATCTCGACCATCGCCGACGTCTGCGCAGTGGGCGGCGTCAGGGCTCCGGCCGTGATCGTCATCGGTGCCGTTGCGGCGCCGGGGTTCCTCGAGGGCTGCGCGTGAGCGCTCGCCTGGGCCAGGTCATGGCCGGCTGCGTCGTGCTCATCACGGCCGACCGTCGATCGGGCGAGCTCGCCTCCGCGCTGACCCGCCGCGGCGCCAGTGTCCGGCACGCCCCAGCCCTCAGCATCGTGCCTCACGAGCACGACGAGGAGCTGCTCGCCCACACCAGGGAGCTGCTCGCCGAGCCCCCCGAGACCGTCGTGATCACGACCGGGATCGGGTTCCGCGGCTGGGTGGAGGCGGCCGACGCCGCGGGCCTGGCTGAGCAGCTCGTCACGGTTCTCTCGAGAGCCCGCATCATCGCGCGAGGCCCCAAGGCGCACGGGGCGATCCAGGCAGCCGGGCTGCAGGCCGACTGGGTGGCGGAGTCCGAGACGAGCGCCGAGATCCTCGACCTGCTGCTCGCTGAAGGCGTTGCCCAGCAACGGATCGCGGTGCAGCACCATGGCGCCGGTGCCGACGGCCTCGACACCGAGCTCGCCGCGGCTGGGGCGCTGGTCCGCAGCCTGGTCGTGTACCGCTGGGGGCCGCCACCGGACCCCGTGGCGCTGAAGCTGTCCGTCATCGCGGCCGCGGACGGCGAGATCGACGCGGCCGTCTTCACCTCGGCTCCTGGGGCGGCCGCCTGGTTGGCCGAGGTCGACGCCCAGGGTGTGGGCGAGCTCGTGCTGTCCAGGGTCCACAGCGGCACGATGGTGATGGCCGCGGTTGGCCCGATCACGGCCAAACCGTTGCAGGACAGGGGGATCGAGCCGATCGTGCCCGACCGGGGCCGCCTCGGCGCGCTGGTGCGCACCCTCGTCAGCCACTACGAACAAGCCCAGACCTCAGCCGTCCTGACCAGCGCCGGGCGCCTCCAGGTCCGTCGTACCGTGGCCCTGCTCGACGACCACGTGCTGCCCGTGTCCCCCAGCGGGCTCGAGGTGCTGCGGGTGTTGACCTCGGCCGGGGGCGAGGTCGTGACGCGAGCGCAGGTCCTGGCGGTGCTGCCGGGCGACTCGACCGATCCTCACACCGCCGAAGTGGCTGTGGCCCGCCTTCGTGAGGCCGTGGGACACAAGGGACTCATCCAGACAGTGGTCAAGCGCGGCTACCGGCTCACCACGACCTGAGGTCCTGCGACGCTAGTGCCGCCCACCCTCGGCCGCGCCCTCGACGATGACGGGCTCACCGTTGGCGACCAGCTTCCAGTCGTAGGTCGTGAACGTGGTCGGGTCGATGGGCTCCTTGTTGGCCCCCTTGTCGACCGTCCAGTCGATCAGGAGCTGTCGGATCTCGACCTGCGCGTTGTACAGCACCGGCGCGGTGGTCACTCCGGGGAAGCCGCCACCACCTGACTGGCGGTAGTTGTTGATGGCGATGACGAACTGTGCCGCAGGATCGATGGCCTGGCCGTGGTAGGTGAGGTCGACGATCCGCTGCCCCACGGGCAGGGCGATGTCGATGTCGTAGGCCAGCGAGGAGTCCAGGCCGCCCATGATGTCGTAGTTGTAGTCAGGGATGGGGCTCCCGGTCGTGGGGCTCAGGGCGCCGGTCACGTCGTCCGGCGCGTACGGTCCGGGGCTGGTCACGGTCTTGAAGTAGGCGGCCGAGAACTCGAGGTAGGCCTTGACCTGTGCCCCCGTGAAGCGGATCCCCAGGAGCGTGTTGTCGTAGATGTAGAGGCCGGCGATGTCGCGGACCGTGACGTTGCCGGCGGGGATGGCAGCGTCGCGGTTGAACGGCGCGGCGATGGAAAGCACCGGAAGCACTTCGTCGGGAGTGCCCACCAGGGCAGCCTTCACTGCCTCGGCCTGGACGTGGTTGATGAAGTCGATCGCGGCGGTGTCCTCGAACCGTGCGGTTGCCGCTGACATGGCGACCGTGCACCGGCCGATGACGGAGTTGACGTAGGTGCGCACGACCGCGTGGTCGTCACGGACGAGGTCTGCCACCTCCGGGTCCTCGGGCACCGCGTTGGCGTTGAGCACGTGCGAGTGCGAAGCGACCAGCTGCCAGCGCCCCTTGACGAGCTCGAGGTCGAAGTCCATCACCGACAGCCGCATGCCCCACTTCAGCGGTTCGGTCAGCAGGACCTTCTTGCCCGGCGTGACCTTGCTGGGCACGAGCTCCTCGACGATCTCGACGTGGGCGTGGCCGACGAGCACGGCGTCCACGCCGGCCACCTCTTCGGCGAGCTGGCGCGACGCGTTCTCGGGGAAGGGCAGCGCGTCACCGTAGGACGACCCGGGCTTGGCTCCCGAGTGGCAGGACACGATGACCAGGTCGCAGCCGGCGGCCTTGAGCCTGGGGACCATGACCTTGGCCTGCTCGACGATGCCCGGGAAGCGGACCTGACCCTCGACGTTGGCCTTGTCCCAGATGGCGACGCCCGGTGTCACGAGGCCGAGGATGCCGACCTTGACGTCCTTGCCACCACGCGCCTTGAAGGTGCGGATGAGATAGGGCTTGAAGATCGGGGCGCCGGTGGCCCAGTCGACCGAGTTGGCACTCAGCAGCGGGAAGTCGCACTGCGACTCGAAGGTGCGCAGGGTGTCGAGGCCGTAGTTGTACTCGTGGTTGCCCAGCGCCGCCGCGTCGTAGCCGATGGCGTTCATGGCCTTGGCCATCGGGTGGACGGGACCGCCGGGGATGGTGATCGGATCGACCTTGGCGTAGTAGTACGACAGGGGCGTTCCCTGAATCGTGTCACCGGCGTCGAGCAGAAGGGTGTTGGCCGAGCCCCGCTCGGCACGCAGGGCCGTCACGAGGGTCGAGATCTTGGCCAGCCCGATGTCGTTGTGGGCCGAGTCGTCGTACTCGACGTCCTTGAAGTAGTCCCAGTTGAAGACGTTGCCGTGGGTGTCCGTCGTCCCCAGCACGGTGAGGCGGAACCGCCCCGGCGTGCCGGCAGCCCCGGGCCTCGCGGCGGGCCCCGCGTCCAGCGCAGCGTCCGCACGGGTCGCACCCCCGAAGAAGGCGGCCCCAGCTCCTCCGACCACGGCCATCGCGATCATCTCGCGACGGCTGCGCTCCTGCACGGCGAGCTCCCGGGCGACGGTGCGGGCGGACGTCATGAGTGCCTCCAACCTGAGGGTGTCCGGGCTCTCGACGGAGTGCCCGGGGCGCGAGCCACGGCTGCGTCGACGTGGCGGTTCTTCCACCCTAACCGCTGTGGCGGATAGCCGACCATGGTGTGCACAAAACCGGCATTGTGCACTCAACCCGGCGTCACCCGATGCTGTAGTCCGATCCCTCGGCGCCCCGGGTGGTCCCGCCAGAGGCAGCACCACCCCGGCTCCACGACCAGGCGTACGCGCCGTCATCGACCGCCCGGCCACCCTCGCCGAGCTCCAGCGGGCGGAAGGTGTCGACCATGACCGCCAGCTCGTCGAAGAACTCCACCCCGATCGAGGCCTCGGAGGCACCGGGCTGCGGCCCGTGCGCGTGGCCGCCGGGGTGCACCGAGACGGAGCCCTTGCCGATACCCGACCCCTTGCGCGCCTCGTAGTCGCCGTCGACGTAGAACATGATCTCGTCGCTGTCGACGTTGGAGTGGTAGTAGGGCACGGGGATCGACAGCGGGTGGTAGTCGACCTTGCGCGGCACGAAGTTGCAGATCACGAAGTTCCAGCCCTCGAAGACCTGGTGCACGGGCGGCGGCTGGTGGACGCGGCCGG
This sequence comes from Pedococcus sp. P2_D9, assembly GCF_056404275.1. Classification (NCBI taxonomy): domain Bacteria; kingdom Bacillati; phylum Actinomycetota; class Actinomycetes; order Micrococcales; family Intrasporangiaceae; genus Pedococcus; species Pedococcus sp. P2_D9. Next base: position 78,693 of record NZ_JBFUEI010000007.1, on the reverse strand, counting down.
TGATCGGCTCGAAGTCGCGCACGTTGAACGCGTAGGGGTAGAGGCAGCCGTCCCAGCCGACCACGTCGAGCGGGTGGAACGGGAGCGTGTGGACGGTTCCCACGATGCCGCCACTGCTGGACGGCCCGTTTCCGCGGTGCTTGATGAAGACGTCGGTCTCGTCGTCCGCCTTGGCCCCCACGTCCTCCGCGAGGAGTGGACCCGACGGCCCGCGGAGGTCGCGCTCGCAGTAGGGCGCGTGCTCGAGCAGCTGGCCGAACTTGCTCAGGTAGCGCTTGGGCGGCGTGATGTGCGAGTTGGCCTCGATGCAGTAGGCCCGCAACGGCTCCTTGGTGGAACGTTTCGGGATCCACCGGTGCGTCGTCGCTCGCGGGATCACGAGGTAGTCGCCCTCGGCAACGTCGAAGGCCCCGAACACCGTCTCGACGCGTGCCCTGCCACGCTCGACGTAGACGCACTCGTCGCCGATCCCGTTGCGGTACCACGGGCTGGGAGCCCCGGCCACGGCATACGAGATGCGGACGTCACCGTTGCCGAGGACCAGGCGCCGCCCGGTCACGACATCGGTGCTCTTGACGTCCTTGGCCTCGAAGAGGTCGTGCAGCTTGAGGTGGCGCGGCACGAGTGGGTGGTTCGGCCTGGTCGAGAGGTCACCGATGGACCACTCCCGGGCGCCCGCGATGGTCGAGGGGATGTTGCGGTGGTAGAGGAGCGAGGAGTCCGAGGAGAACCCCTCCTCCCCCATGAGCTCCTCGTAGTACAGCTCGCCCTTCGTGCCGCGGGCCCCCGGCCGGCGGTGCTGGGTGTGCCTCTTGGGCGGGATGCTGCCCATCGCCTGGTAGTGCGCCACAGGTCCACCTCGGTGTGGTCTCGCGTCGGTGCGGGCCGGGTCCTCGGCCCCGCCCCACCCTAGTAGCCTCACCGCCATGACATCGCTGCCGGAGGCGCTCGCCGACCGCCCGGCCGAGCCGTCGCTGTTCGCCTCGCTGGTCGACGACGCCGCCGTCTTCCCCCCGGGCAACGCCCCCCTTCCCGAGGCGGTGCGCCGGCACCGCCTCCACCGCACCAGCGGGTATGCCGCGTGCGTGGGTCCGCTGCTCGTCCCCGCCTCCGCCGCTCGTGACCTCGCCGGGCTCCTCGACGGCACACCCCTGACCGTGGTGGTCATCGGCCGGCCGGGCACGCCCCGCGTCGAGGTGGCCACCGCCGTGCGGCAACTCCGGTCGACCGCACTCGTCGAGGTGACCGGGGTCGAGCTCGGCTGGACGCCCGACTGGCGGGCCACCGACTTCGGCGGGCTGCCCGTCAGCCTCGAGGTGCCGCGGGGGGCCGACCAGCTCGCCGCGATCGCCGACATAGCTGCGGATGCCTCGGATTCCGTTGCGCTGCAGGCGAAGTTCCGCACGGGCGCCACAGAGACGTGGGCCTGGCCTGACGAACGAGAGCTCGCGACGTTCATCCGGACGGCCATCGACCACGACCTCGGGTTCAAGCTCACCGGGGGGCTGCACCACACCGTCCGGGGCACCCATGACGGACAGGAGCAGCATGGCCTCCTCAACGTCCTGGCCGCGGTGCGCTGGGCACTCAACGGTGAGGACGTCGATGAGCTCGTTCCCCTTCTGGCGGAACGTGATCCAGCCGTCCTCGTCCCCCAGATCACCCGCATGAGCGCCGCTGACGCGGCGATCGTGCGCGCCTTCTTCACGGCATACGGATGCTGTGAGGTGACCGACCCGATCGGCGAGCTCACCACGCTCGGCCTCGTCCAAGGAGCCTGACTTGTCCTCCGCCAGCACCTGGCTCGACCTCCCCGCCGACCACCCCTTCGGGGTCGCCCACCTCCCCTACGGCGTCTTCTCGACGCCGGACACCGCCCCGCGGGTCGGTGTGCGGGTCGGCGACTGGGTGCTCGACGCCAGCGAGGTGGCGCGCATCGGTCGTGACGCCTTCGGCGTGGGTGAGGGCCCCGACCTCACGGCGGCGTGGGAACAGCCGAGCCTCAACCCCTTCCTCGAGCTGGGGCACGAGGCCTGGGCGGTCGCCCGCGCGTGGCTGGTCGAGATCCTCACCGACGACGTCCACGAGGACGGCGTCCGGCCACACCTGCTCCCGCTCGAGGGCGTCACCCTGCACCTGCCGATCGAGGTCGCGGACTACGTCGACTTCTACGCCAGCGAGCACCATGCGACCAACGTCGGGCGCATCTTCCGCCCCGACTCCGAGCCGCTCACCCCGAACTGGAAGCACCTGCCGATCGGCTACCACGGACGCTCGGGCACGGTCGTCGTCTCCGGGACCGACGTCGTGCGGCCGCAGGGCCAGCGCAAGGCCCCGACCGACCAGGCGCCGACCTTCGGCCCGAGCCGCAAGCTCGACATCGAGGCCGAGCTGGGCTTCGTCGTGGGCGGCAGCACCACCCTGGGCGAGCCGGTCGAGGTCGGCCGAGCCGCCGAGGAGCACCTGTTCGGTGTCGTCCTGCTCAACGACTGGAGCGCCCGGGACATCCAGGCGTGGGAGTACGTCCCCCTGGGACCGTTCCTGGGCAAGTCGTTCGGCACGTCGATCAGCGCCTGGGTCACCCCGCTGGCCGCCCTGGCGTCGGCCCGGGTGCCGCTTCCCGGCCAGGACCCAGAGCCGCTGCCCTACCTGCGTGGTGACGCCGACTCCGTGTTCGGACTGGACCTGCACCTCGAGGTGGAGTGGAACGGCAGCGTGGTCGCCCGACCCGAGTACCGCGACATGTACTGGTCGCCCGCCCAGATGCTGGCCCACCTGTCGGTCAACGGCGCCTCGATCCGCAGCGGTGACCTCTTCGGCTCGGGCACCATCTCCGGCGCCGCGAAGGACACCCGCGGCAGCTTCCTCGAGCTCTCGTGGAACGGCACCGAACCGGTCCGGCTCGATGACGGCAGCGAGCGCACCTTCCTCGAGGACGGCGACACCGTCGTGCTGCGCGCGTGGGCAACCGGCGCGGACGGCGTTCGCCTCGACCTGGCCGAGGTCAGCGGCACGATCCTCCCGGCGCGCTGAGTCCTAGCTGCGCGGCTGCTTGCCCACGACCACGTTGGTCTTGGCGAGCTTGTCGTGGAGCGCCTGCTTCTTGTCGTCCCAGGCGGGCCAGAGGAGGTCCACCAAGGCTGCCAGCGAGAAGAGGTTGCCGACCAGCGGGATGTTGCCGAGCAGGCTCAGCACGGCCTGCACTGAGGTGCGCCTCGCAGCCACGGCGACGGTCAGCGGTCCCGGGCGCTCGCGCAACCGCACACTGATCCCCATTGCGGACTTGCCGGGAGTCGCCCCCGTGCGAGTCAGGAAGAAGATGGCGTACGCGAACCCGATCAGCGCACCGACGACCCCGAAGGCAAGCAGGTAGCCGTAGTTGACGGCGCTGGTGTTGATGCTGTCCAGCGTCGAGGTGTCCCCCGAGTCGACGGCGGTGGTGATCTCGTCCCACACCGGCTGGATCGCCTTGAAGGCCAGCCACCCGCCGAGCACCAGGAGAATCAGGAACTGGATGATGCCGTCGATGAGGTAGGCGCCGACGCGCTGCCAGTACCCGGCCAGCGGCTGGCCGTCCGGCGTGGTCGCCGCAGGCTGCATCCCCGGGTAGGCGGGGGCGTTCCAGCCACCCTGTTGGGGGGCGCCGGGGAACTGCGGGCTCTGCTGCCCCGGGTACTGCTGCCCCGGGTACTGCTGGCCCGGGTACTGCTGTCCCGGTGCGCCCGCTCCGGTGGCCGGCGGCGAGGCAGACCCGCCCGGCGCCTGCGGAGGCTGCCCCTGCGGCTGGTCCTGCACCTGACCCTGACCCTGTGTCTGGCCCTGTGTCTGGCCCGGGTACTGGGGCGGGTGTCCCTGACCCGGGAACTGCTGCTGCCCGGTCTGCGAGGCTGCTGCCGTCGGACGGGTGGACCGGGGCGTCGTGTGGTTGCTCCAGATCACGCCGTCGAAGTAACGCAGCTTGGTGTCGTCCTGCGGGTCGTCGTACCAGCCGGGAGTCGTTGGCGTACTCATGCCCCAAGCGTCTCACGCTGGCCGAGACGTTCACGCCACTCGTCCCCGGCCGCGTGGCCCCAGCGCGCACAGCAGAAGGGCTGGGTATGCCGGGTGGTCACCACCCGGCATACCCAGCCCTCGACCTGGGGCGCGACTCAGAGGTTGCCGCGGGCGTCCTGCTCGCGCTCGATGGCCTCGAACAGCGCCTTGAAGTTGCCCTTGCCGAAGCCGAGCGAACCGTGCCGCTCGATGATCTCGAAGAACACGGTCGGGCGGTCGCCGAGCGGCTTGGTGAAGATCTGGAGGAGGTAGCCGTCCTCGTCGCGGTCGACGAGGATCTTGCGCTTCTGCAGCTCCTCGATGGGTGCCCGCACCTGACCGATCCGCGAGCGCAGCTCGGCGTCCTCGTAGTAGGAGTCCGGGGTGTCGAGGAACTCGACGCCGTTGGCGCGCAGCTCGTCGACGGTGCGCAGGATGTCGTTCGTCGCGAGCGCGAGGTGCTGGGCACCGGGGCCGTTGTAGAACTCGAGGTACTCGTCGATCTGGCTCTTGCGCTTGGCGATCGCCGGCTCGTTGAGGGGGAACTTCACCCGGTGGTTGCCGTTGGCGACGACCTTGGACATCAGCGCGGAGTAGTCGGTGGCGATGTCGTCGCCGACGAACTCGGCCATGTTCACGAAGCCCATGACCTTGTTGTAGAAGGTCACCCACTCGTCCATCTTGCCGAGCTCGACGTTGCCGACGATGTGGTCGAGGGCCTGGAAGAGGCGCTTGGGCGCACCCTCGCGCTTGACCCACGTCGACTGCCTGGCGACGTAGCCGGGCAGGTAGGGACCGTCGTAACGGGAGCGGTCGACGAGGGTGTGCACCGTCTCGCCGTAGGTGGCGATGGACGCGATCCGCACCGTGCCGTGCTCGTCCGTGACGTCTTCGGCCTCACGGACGACGCGGGCGCCCGACCGCTTGGCCTGGGCGACGCACTTGTCGACGTCGGGCACCTCGAGGGGGATGTCGACGACGCCGTCGCCGTGCCTGGCGTGGTGCTCGATGAGCGGGCTGTCCGGGCTCACCGCGCCGTTGACGACGAACCGGATCGAGCCGGACTTGAGGACGAACGACTTGTGGTCGCGCTGGCCGTTCTCGGGTCCGCTGTAGGCGACCAGCTCCATCCCCCAGGCCGACTGGTAGTAGTGCGCGGTCTGGCTCGCATTGCCGACGACGAAGACGATGGCGTCCCAGCCGGTGACGGGGAAGGGGTCCTTGCTCTCGTCGTACTCGACGAGGCCGACCAGCTGCTTGAGCTGCTCGATGTCGAGGTTCGCCTCGCGTTCCTGCGGGGTCAGGTCAAGGGACGTGTCGGTGGCGTGGGTCGTCATCTGTGCAGCGTGGCGCCTGGTCGGCGAGTGTGCAACTGTATGCCGCTGCGGTGCACAGTCTGCGCAGAATGCTGGCTTGGACACCCTTCGAGATGGACAATGTGACCATGAACCTGGACGAGCTCGACGGACGGCTCATCACCCTCTTCACGACGGCGCCGCAGATCGGGGTGCTGGGCGCCTCCCGCGAGCTCGGCGTCGCACGCGGGACCGTGCAGGCCCGGCTCGACCGCCTGGTCGAGCGCGGCGTCATCCGGTCGTGGGCGCCCCAGATCGACCCGGCGGCGATGGGCTACCCGGTGTCGGCGTTCTGCACGCTGGAGATCCGGCAGGGCCGAGGCCACTCCCCCGTGGTCGACCACCTGTCGCGCATCCCCGAGGTGCTGGAGGCACACACGATCACCGGTTCCGGGGACCTCTACATCCACATCGTCGCGCGCGACAACGCCGACCTGCAACGCGTCATCGATGCCGTCGTCGACGACGAGCACGTCATCCGGGCCAACACGGCCATCTCGCTGGCCACGCGCATCCCGCTGCGCACCCTGCCGCTGGTCCGTGCCGCGGCCGAGACCCCCTAACCCCGGCCCCTAGTCGTCGAGGCGGAAGCCGAGCTTGACGGTCACCTGCCAGTGGGCGATAGCACCGTCGGAGATCTGACCGCGGACGCTCTGCACCTCGAACCAGTCGAGGTTGCGCACCGTCTTCGTGGCCTGGGTGACGGCGTTCGCCACGGCGGACTCGACGCTGTCGGGTGAGGTGCCGACGACCTCGGAGATGGAGTACACGTGGTTGGCCATTGCCTGCTCCGTCCTCGGCGGCCCAGCGTCGCCGTCCTCGTCACGCTAGCGGCGCAGGCGCCGACGGACCACCCTCAGAGGCGGTCGCCCACGAAGAACCACGTGAAGAAGGAGATGCCCAGCAGCATGCCGATGTGCCCCAGTGCGGACAGCCATGGCCCGTGCGCCCAGCCGTCGTCGGTGGCCCCGGTGGCGTGTCGGCCACGAGTCGGCACCCACCGGGCCAGCACCAGCAGGCCGATCACGACGACCGCCCACCACGCGACCATGGCCGCCCAGCCGACCAGACGTGGCGCGCCGACCAGCCAGGCGACCCACGCGCACAGGGCGACGACCCCGAGCGCCGTGTGGGTGTTCAGCAGGCCACGCGGGGTCTCGGTCACCCCCGACTGCTTCTCCGTGGCGATGAGCCGCGAGCGGGTGAGCAACACGACCACCGCTGCGAGGGCGGTGAGCATCCAGACGACGTTGACGAGATCCACGCCCGCCACCCTGTCGTGAACACCCATCACCACGCAACGTCCGCGTCCGGTCGGTCGAGCTGGACCGAGGCCCGGGCTGGACCGAGGCCCGGGCTAGACCGAGGAGAAGGCGTCGGGGTCGGTGCCCAACCGGGCACGGAAGGCGTTGTCGAGGGCTGCGTCGTCCTCGATGGCCTCGTCGTAGTGGTTGTCCGCGGACAGCTCGAGAGCACTGGCCCGGTCGTCGTCGTCCAGCGCACCAGCGGCGATCTCGCGACGCACCGCCGCAATGGCCTCCGACGCTGCGGGCACATGGAGCCAGCGGTAGCCGGCCTCGGCGGCGTCCAGCTCCTCGTCGGTCATGTTCTGGACGGCGTCCAGGACGCCGCTCGACATCGCGGAGCTGTGCAACCTCAACGCAGCCGCGAGCGCCTCGTCTCCGACGCCCGGGGTCGGTCCCCCGGCCTCGAGCGCCGCACGGTTCCAGATGGTGTCAGCCTCGTCCATGGTGGCAGCATGTCACCTCATCCCTACCGGGCGCAGGACGAACGTCAGCGACGACCGACGAACCAGGCCCTGATCTTCTCGACCCTGGCCACGACCTGCTCCGAGGTGGCCTCGTCGAGTGACGGGCCGCCGCAGGCTCGTCGCAGCTCGTTGTGCACGACGCCGTGCGGCGTGCCCTTCTTGCGGGCATAGGCGGCCACGAGCTTGTTGAGCTCCTGCCGCTGCGCGGCGAGGGCCCGGTGGGCCGACACCGGCTGCTCGACCTTGCGGGGCCGACGGGTGCTCTGGGCCGTCTGCCGCTCGTGCAGCAGCACCGCCATCTGGTCCGGCTCGAGCAGGCCCGGGAGGCCGAGGTACTCCTGCTCCTCCTCCGAGCCCGTCACGGCGTTGAGCCCGAACTGCTTGGCATCGAAGAGCACGTGGTCGAACTCCGCGTCCGACTCCAGCGCCTCGAAGGCCATCGCGTCGATGTCAGGCGTGCGAGCGGTGCGGTTCGCGGCGTCGAGCAGGGCGTCCTCCTCGGCCCACATCGACGCGGCGCTGTCGTCCTTGGCGACCCGGTCGAGGGCGTGGTCGCGCTCGTCCTCCAGCCGGGCCGCGTGCTCGAGGATCACGGGCACGGACGGCAGGAAGACCGAAGCCGTCTCCCCGCGGCGGCGGGCCCGCACGAACCGGCCGACGGCCTGCGCGAAGAACAGCGGGGTGGACGTCGAGGTGGCGTAGACGCCCACGCACAGCCGCGGCACGTCGACCCCCTCGGACACCATGCGGACGGCCACCATCCAGCGCGAGTCGCTCGCGGCATACTCCTCGATCCGCGCCGAGGAACCGGCGTCGTCGGAGAGCACCAGGGTGGGCTTCTGCCCGGTCAGGGCCTCGAGGATCCGCGCGTACGCGCGAGCCGCCGTCTGGTTGGACGCGATCACGAGGCCGCCCGCATCCGGCACGCCACGGCGTACCTCCGTCAGGCGCTTGTCGGCTGCAGCCAGGACCGACGGGATCCACTCCCCCTTGGGGTCCAGCGCGGTGCGCCATGCCTGCGCCATCGAGTCCTTGGTGAGCAGCTCGCCGAGCCGGGCCGCGATCTCGTCGCCGGCCTTGGTGCGCCAGCGCATGGCGCCGCCGTAGGCGAGGAACAGCACGGGGCGCACGACGCCGTCACGCAACGCCTCGGCATACCCGTAGGTGTAGTCGGCGGACGAGCGGCGGATGCCGTCACGGTCCTCCGCATAGGTGACGAACGGGATGGGGGAGGTGTCGGAGCGGAACGGCGTGCCCGTCAGCGCGAGGCGGCGGGTCGCGGGTTCGAACGCCTCGCGGATCGCGTCGCCCCACGACAGCGCGTCGCCGCCGTGGTGGATCTCGTCCAGGATCACGAGGGTGGGCGCGGACTCGGTGCGGGTGCGGTGCAGCGACGGCTTGCTCGCCACCTGTGCGTAGGTCAGCGCGACCCCGTCGTACTCGCTGGAGTGGCGGGCCGAGGAGTTGGAGAACTTCGGGTCGATGTGGAGGCCGACCTTGGCGGCGGCGTCGGCCCACTGGGTCTTGAGGTGCTCGGTCGGCGCCACGATGGTCACGGCCGAGATGGTGCCGCGGCCGAGGAGCTCCGTGGCCAGGCGGAGGGCGTACGTCGTCTTTCCCGCGCCGGGCGTCGCCACGGCCAGGAAGTCTCGGGGATCCGCCTGCAGGTATGCCGTGAGCGCGGCCTGCTGCCAGGCACGCAGCTTGGCGGCCGTCCCCCAGGCCGCCCGCTCCGGGAACGCTGGTGACAGGTGGGAGGCGGCGGCGGTACTCATAGGGCGGCCACGGTATCCGGTGCGGCGAGACGACATGCCGAGGCCCCGGCGTCTGAGCCGGGGCCTCGGGGGTGTGCTAGAGCGTGTCGCCGGGAGGCGTCATGGATGGGGCGTTACCGGCCGAATCGGTCAGCGGCCCTGTCGGTAGGTCACCCAGGCGTTCTGCGCCCGGACGATCTGGCCGGGCGTGAAGTTGTCCATGCACGCGTCGTCCGTGTAGTCCATGAAGTTCGTGATCGGGTCGCGGCCGGCCTGGCTGGTGCAGGTGTCCCGTCCGGTCGGGCACCCGAAGGCCGGCGAGGCCTCGGCTGCCGTGTCGGTGACGTAGTCGCCCTGACCCGCGCAGCCGCCCTGGAACGTGTGGTAGAGCCCGAACCAGTGCCCCGCCTCGTGGGTCGCGGTGTCACCCTCGTCGTAGGGCGCGGCGTTGCCACCCTTCAAGCTCTGGTCCAGGACGACGACGCCGTCCATGACGTCGTACGACGACTTCGGGAAGGTCGCCCACCCGAGCAGCCCACCGGAGAGGTTCGCGGTGTAGATGTTGAGGTCGTCCATGGTGCCCTGGCGCAGGGCCGTCTTCATGGCCCGCTCCGCGCTGCTGCCCTGCGAGAGGTTGTACCAGCCGGCGTTGTTCGTCTTATTCACCCCGGCCTTGACGAACGAGAAGCCAGAGCCGCCGTAGGCGCTGTTCAGCACGCTCAGCTGGGCGTCGACCAGACCGGAGACGTCGCCGGTCGTGCCGCTGGTGATGATGTGGAAGTAGACGTTGACCGAGGTGGGCGTGAACGCACCACCACCGCCGGGCTTCCTGGCCGAGCCGTTGGCCGCCTTGGTGTAGCCCTTGGCTGCCATGGCCTTGGCGAGGCCGGCCTCCATGGCCTTGGTCTGGGCGGCGGACAGCTCGTTGCCGTCCTTGCGGTTGCCACCCTGCGCGCTCCGGGCGGCGTTGACCGAGTCGGAGTGCGTGGCGCAGTCGGCGGCGACCGTGGACTCGCCGGCCATCGGCTGGGCGAGTGCGCTGCCCTGGCCGAGGCCGAGTGCGGCGGCCCCCCACACCAACGTGGACAGGGCGATTCGAGAGCGAAGCAACATGTGCGTCCTTTCGCGGGTCACCACCTCCCGGGTTGGGAGGTGGCTCGACCTCGCACGCTAGGAGGCATCGCCCCTGTTCAGGGACGCACAAAGGTAAAGAGTCGTTCAGGCTTTGGGGGCGACCCGGCGAGTGCGACCGCTCACTCGCCGCCGTCCTGCGGCGCGCGCAGCCCTTCGTAGATCTCCTTGCACGTGGGGCAGACCGGGAACTTCTTCGGGTCGCGTCCCGGCACCCAGACCTTGCCGCACAGGGCCACGACGGGGTCGCCGGACAGGGCGCTCTCGAGGATCTTCTCCTTGCGGACGTAGTGCGAGAACCGCTCGTGGTCGCCCGGTTCCTGCAGCTGCTCCTCGACCTGCTCGCGCTCCAGCACCGCGGTCGTGGTGGAGGGCTGGGCCTGCGGGACCAGCGGGTCGTCCAGGGGGATCTGGGGCTCGCTCATCCCCCGATTGTATGCCGGGCGGTGCTGCGGCTCAGTTCATCTCGGGGTCGGTCGGGAAGGTCGCCACGAACGCCAGGTGGTCACGTTGGCGACGCAGCACGCGGGTCCAGAGCTGCTCGGGGTCGTCGTCGAAGGCGTCGCGCCCCTCCGACTCGACGACGTACCAGCTGCCCGACGCGACCTCCTCCTCGAGCTGCCCGGGTGACCACCCGGCATACCCCGCGAAGATCCGCAGGCCCGCCACCTCGGGCACCACGATCGCCGGAGGCGTGTCGAGGTCGACGAGCCCCAGGCCGCCGAACAGCCGCTTGACCCCCAGCGGCTCGGAGTCCCCCGGGACGGTGACGAGGCCGAGCGCGCTGTCGAGGCCGACCGGTCCGCCTTCGAACAGCACGGAGGGAGCGGTGGCGTAGGCCTGCCAGTCGGGCAGCACCACGTCCACCCGCGCATCCATGGGGCGGTTCAGCACCACGCCCTGCGCGCCCTCCGCGTCGTGGTGCAGGAGGAGGACGACGCTGCGGCAGAACACCCCGTCGACGATCTGGGGCGTCGCGACGAGCAGGTTGCCCGACAGGTCGGTGGTCTCCACGGGTCCCATTCTGCCTGCCCGTGCCAAAGCCCCGGTCGCGGGGACCGGGGCTTTGGCCATTCAGTTGATGTGGACCTCAGGTGCTGCGGCGGTCAGCTGCCGCGCGCGTCACCCGAGGGCCGGGTATGCCGGGTGGCTCAGCCCCGTGCCGCGCGCGAGTAGCTGGGCCGGTCGCCGCGCGCGCCACCGGAGCGGTCGTCACGGTAGGAGCGGTTGCCGCCACCCTGACGGGGACCACGGGGGCCACCGCCGCGGGGACCACTGGACGGGCGTCCGCCACCGCGCTTCGGACCCTCCAGGACGCGGCGCACCTTGTCCTCGGGAACCGGGATGCCGCTGGGGGTCACGGCGCCGGTTGCCGCGAGGCGCGCGTCACCGGGGATCGCCTTGGTCGGGACGGCGTCGATGCCGGCGTCCTTGGCCATCCGCTCCATAGTGCGACGCTGGTGCGGCAGGGCGAGGGTCACGACGGTGCCCTTGTCGCCTGCGCGGGCGGTACGGCCCGAGCGGTGCAGGTAGTCCTTGTGGTCGGCCGGCGGGTCGACCTGCAGGACCACAGAGACGTCGTCGACGTGGATGCCGCGGGCGGCGACGTCGGTGGCTACGAGGACCGGCAGGCTGCCGTCACGGAAGGCGCCGAGGACGCGGTTGCGCGCGCCCTGGTTGAGCCCACCGTGCAGCGCCGCGGCGAAGACACCCTGCTCGCGCAGCTGGAGGGCCACACGGTCGGCACCGAGCTTGGTGCGCACGAAGACCACGGTGCGCCCCTCACGGTTGGCGACCTCGGCGGTGATCGTCTTCTTGTGCATCGGGTCGATGAGCAGCACGTGGTGCTCCATCGTGGTGACGGAGGCCTTGGCGTCGTCGGTGGAGTGCGTCTGGGGGTTCGTGAGGTAGCCCTCGACGAGCTTGTCGACACCCTTGTCGAGGGTGGCCGAGAAGAGCATCCGCTGGCCGCCGGCTGGCATCTGGTCGAGGATCGCGGTGACCTCGGGCATGAAGCCCATGTCAGCCATGTGGTCGGCCTCGTCGAGGACGGCGATCTGGATGTCGCGGAGCTGCACGGCCTCGCGCTCGATGAGGTCCTTGAGCCGGCCGGGGGTGGCGATGAGCAGGTCGACGCCGCGGTTCAGGGCGCTGATCTGGGTCGTGTAGGACAGGCCACCGGCGACGAGCTTGTGCTTGAGGCCGAGGACGTGGACGAGGGGCTCGAGCGCGTCGGAGACCTGCATGGCGAGCTCGCGGGTCGGGACCAGCACGAGCGCACGCGGACGACGGGGGGCAGCCTTGTCGCCGTCGGCGAGACGGGACAGCATCGGCAGGCCGAAGGCCAGCGTCTTGCCGGAGCCGGTCTGGCCACGGCCGAGGATGTCCATGCCTGCGAGCGCGTCCGGGATCGTCGCGGCCTGGATCGGGAACGGCGTGGTGATGCCGTCGCGGGCCAGTCGCTCGACGAGACGCTCGGTGAGTCCGAGTCCGGCGAAGCCGTTGTCGGCGTCGACGGTGACGGGACCGTCGACCGTCTTGCGGGTGGCCTTCACCCAGGTGTCGGCTTCCATGCGCTCGGCCTCGGGGTCGACCTGGGCGTCGAAGCTGCGCGGCGCGCGGTCGTTGCGGTCGAAGCTGCGGGCCGGGCGGTCGTTGCGGTCGAAGCTGCGGGCCGGACGGTCGCTGCGGTCGAAGCTGCGGGCCGGACGGTCGCTGCGGTCGAAGCTGCGCGGCGCGCGGTCATCGCGGTCGAAGCTGCGGGCCGGGCGGTCGGTGCGGTCGTTGCTGCGGGCCGGGCGGTCGCTGCGGTCGTAGCTGCGCGGCGCACGGTCATCGCGGTTGAAGCTGGTCACTCGGTGGTCCTCACGGTTGGTGTACTGACGGGGACCACGGCTGTCACTACGGTCACTGGCACTACGGTCACTGCGACGAGCCGGGCGGTCGTCACGGGTGGAGTCGCGGCGCTGCGGCCGCTCGTCACGGTTGAAGGGGCGAGCCGGACGGTCGTCGCGGCTGAAGGTGCGGGGGGCGCGGTCGTCGCGGTCGTAGCTGCGCGCGGGGCGCTCGCTGCGGTCGTAGCTGCGCGGCGCACGGTCGTCACGGTTGAACGTGCGGGCCGGACGGTCGCTGCGGTCGTAGCTGCGCGCACCGCGGTCGTCGCGGTCGTTGCTGCGCGCGGGGCGCTCGCTGCGGTCGTAGCTGCGCGGCGCACGGTCGTCACGGTTGAACGTGCGGGCCGGACGGTCGCTGCGGTCGTAGCTGCGGGCCGGGCGCTCGGAACGCTCGGAACGCTCGGAACGCTCGGGGCGACGGTCACCGTCGCGAGCCGGCCGAGCGGCATACGAGCTGCCACTGGAGGGCGCGGAGGACTGGCCGCGGTGGGCCTTCTTGGGGCCCTTCTTCGCGTCAGCCTTCTTTTCTGGGGTCCACCGGGCCTTTTTGGGCGCGCCGGATCGCAGGTTCTTGGGCACTGATATTCAACTCACTTCAGGTACTCGAGGTAGACACGTCTCGAGCGACCTGGCGAGGGCAACGAAAGAAGACGAGCCTCAGGCCCTTGGGGCCCGTTGGACCGGATCAACAGTTGTCATCCGGTGGGACTGCAGTCGGAGTAGGGAATGCGTCTGTGGCGCCTATGCCACCTCTTGGCGCTGCCAGGCGCCGCCGAACTGAGCCAGAGCAGTCTATCAGCGCCGGAAGGCCCGCCCGACCACGACGGACGTGACCCCGAGCACCACCCCGGAAAGGTCCGCCACGGCGTCCCACGGGTCACCTGAGCGGTTCGGCAGCAGGTAGTGCTGGACGAGCTCGCTCACCGGCGCGTGCAGGGCCAACAACCCCACCACGTATGCCGGGCGCACGCCGGCCAGCAGCCCCGCCACCGTGGGGAGCAGGAACAGCAGGACGTGGACGACCTTGTCGCTCCACGTCACCGGGCCCTGGAGGTCGACCCGCGGCCAGTAGAGCGCGGCCAGCTGGGCGAGCAGCAACAGCCCGAAGACGACGTGACGTGGGCCGACGACCACGGTTGCCTGTCCCGGTTCCGCGCTGAGCACGGCGGGCGGCGAGCCCGCAGGAGTCTGGTCGTCGGGTGACGCACTAGCCAATGAGCTCGGGCTCCTCAGCCATCCGCCTCGTCACGACTGCCTCGGGCGTCGTGCCGAGCACCGCCGCCTTGACCGCAGCGGCCACGACCTTGGAGACGTCGGGGTGGAAGACGCTGGGGATGATGTAGGCCGCGTTGAGCTCGTCGGGGTGGACGACCTCGGACAGCGCCTTGGCGGCGGCCAGCATCACGTCCTCGTCGATGGACGTGGAGGCTGCGTCGAGCAGTCCGCGGAACACGCCGGGGAAGACCAGCACGTTGTTGATCTGGTTGGCGAAGTCGGAGCGACCGGTGGCCACGACGGCGGCGTGCTGGGCTGCCGCGATGGGGTCGACCTCGGGCTCGGGGTTGGCCATGGCGAAGACGATCGCCCCGTCGTTCATGGTGGCGATGTCCTCCCCGGTGAGGATCCCCGGGGCGGAGACACCCACGAAGACGTCGGCGCCGGCGAGCGCGCTCTTGAGCGTGCCTGAGACACCGCGGTGGTTGGTGTTCGCGGCAGACCACGCGAGGGCGGGGTGCTCTCCCGACGCGATGTCCTCACGGTCGGGGTGCAGCACCCCGAACTGGTCGGCCACCACGACGTCCGTGGCGCCGGCCTTGAGCAGAAGCTTGAGGATCGCGGTGCCGGCGGCACCGGCGCCCGACATCACCACCCGGCATTCGCTCAGGTCCTTGCCGACGACGCGCAGGGCGTTGCGCAGGGCGGCCAGGGTGACGATCGCGGTGCCGTGCTGGTCGTCGTGGAAGACGGGGATGTCGAGCTCGTCACGCAGCCGGGCCTCGATCTCGAAGCAGCGGGGAGCCGAGATGTCCTCGAGGTTGATCCCCGCGAAGACGGGGCTGATCGCCTTGACCGTGTGGATGATCTCCTCGGTGTCCTGGGTGTCGAGGCAGATCGGGAAGGCGTCGATGTCGGCGAACCGCTTGAACAACGCGGCCTTGCCCTCCATCACCGGCAGCGCGGCCAAGGGACCGATGTTGCCCAGCCCCAGAACGGCCGAGCCGTCGGTCACCACGGCCACCGTGTTGCGCTTGATGGTCAGTCGCCGGGCGTCGGCGGGGTTCTCGGCGATGGCGAGGCAGACCCGCGCGACGCCCGGTGTGTAGATCAGGGACAGGTCGTCGCGGTTGCGGATCGGCACCTTGGACTCGATCTTGAGCTTGCCACCCAGGTGGGCGAGGAACGTGCGGTCCGAGACCTTGCCGATCTCGACGCCGTGCACCCCGCGCATCGCCTCGACGAGCTCGTCGGCGTGGGTGGTGTCGCGGGCAGCCGCGGTGACGTCGACGCGCAGGCGGTCGGCGCCGGAGGCGGTGACGTCGAGCCCGGTGACCAGCCCGCCGCCCTTCTCGATGACGCCGGTGAGCTCGGAGACCGCAGTGGCGCGGGCCGGGAGGGTCAACCGGACGGTGATGGAGTTGGACACGGACGGGGCTGCGCTCATGGTCGGCATTCTCCCGATTACCGCGGGGTACGCCGAACCGGTGCCGAATCGTGGCCGGCGACGCGACGGCGCCGCAGGCCGAGGGCCAGCCGTTGCTCGACGAGCTCCTGCCCCCTCACGGCGAGCCAGGCGCACACCACCGCCAACGGCAGCTCGACGACCACGGCCATCGCCAGGGCGACCCACCGCTCGCTCGGCGTCGGCGCCGTCACCACGTCGAACCACGCGTCGGTCGCGAGCAGCGCCGCGGTGGCACCCGCGACGGCGCCGAGCCAGCGCGCATGACGCAGCGCCGCCCACCCGGTTACGGCCAGCAGGACCAGGAGCGCCACGTCGAAGCCGCCCCACGCGAGGTCGAAGTGCGCTGCCGGCGCGGTGCCGGGCAACGCCACGAACAGGTAGGCCGTCCACGGCAGCATGAGTGCCGCGAGCGCGGCAAGCGCCCAGCCGACGACCTTGACCCGCCGCGCCCGGGCCCGCATCAGGCCGACGCCGTCGGGGCCGCCGTCGGGGCAGCTGCGGGGGCCGCTGTCGGGGACATCGCGCGAAGCAGGTAGCGCTCGTGCTCGATCTCGCGACCCCAGAAGACGGTGTCGGTCAGCTGCACCACCACCGTCTCCCCGACCAGCTCGCGGACGACGGCGGCGAGCTCGTCGGATGGCACGCCGGCACGCCAGGGCAGGTCCGGCTTGCCGTCGGCAGCCTCCAGTCCCCAGCGCCCCTCGACGAGCACCATCCTGCCGCCGGGCCTCAGCAGGGTGGCCCATCGACGCAGCGCCTCCGTGGGGTCCGGAAGCGTCCACAGGATGTGACGGGCGAAGACCACGTCGAACGAACCCGCTTCGAAGGGCGGCTCGCTCGCGTCCGCCGCCGCGATCTCGATGGCCGACCCGAACGGTGCAGCCTTGGCCACCGCTCGCCGCACCATCTCCGGTGACAGGTCGATGCCTCGCACCTGGTGGCCCATCTCGGCCATCAGCACGCTCATCGTGCCCGTGCCGCAGGCCAGGTCCGCCACCAGCGAAGGCGTCGTCGGCAGCCAGGTGCGCAGCAGGTCCTTCCACGCGGCGCGGATGTCGGAGTCGAGCAGCCCGTGGTCGGGGTAGGTGTCGTACTCGGCGGCGAAGTCGTCCCAGTAGCGGCGGATCACATCTGTGGAAGGTCCAGGAGTGCTCATCGGCTCCAGCCTAGGCTGAACGCATGACACGACACAGCGGGTCACACGTGGAAGTCACCGGCTCCGGCACCGCGTCCGCGGCGCCGGACGTGGTCCGCGTCAGGGCCGGGGTGCGCTGCGACGGCGACGACGTGTCGTCCGCCCTCGCCGATGCAGGCAGCCGGGCGCAGGGACTCGCCCAGGCCGCGCGCGACCACGGCGTGCTGGACGCGGACCTGCGGACGACGGGCACCGGCGTCCACCCGCGGCACGACCGCGAGGGGGTCACTGTGGTCGGGTACACGGCATACCAGAGCCTGTCGGTGACGGTGCGTGACCCGGCCCTGGTCGGCAGCCTCGTCGCCGCGTTCGCCGGCGTCGCGGGCAACGCCCTCACGATCGACCACATCGGGCTCGAGCTCGCCGACTCCGCACCCCTGCTCGCCCAGGCGCGCGAGGCCGCCTTCGCGGACGCCAGGGCGAAGGCGGAGCAGTATGCCGCGCTGGCCGGCCGCGAGCTCGGGAAGGTTGAGCGGCTGTCCGATGTTGATCGGGGTGGAGCCCAGCCCCGGTTTGCGATGATGGCAGCCGGCAAGGCGGCAGACCTGTCCGTCGAGCTGGGCGAGAACTCGGTGACCGCGACCGTCGCGGTCCGATGGGAGTGGACCTAGAGATGGCAAGCACGACGCTGACGGCGGAGAACTTCGAGAAGACGATCCTCGAGGGAGGCACCGTGTTCGTGGACTTCTGGGCCGAGTGGTGCGGCCCGTGCAAGCGGTTCGGACCGGTCTTCGAGAGTGCCTCGGAGAAGCACACCGACGTCGTCTTCGGCAAGGTGGACACCGAGGCCGAGCAGGCGCTCGCCGCCGCCGCGAACATCACCTCGATCCCCATGCTCATGGGGTTCCGCGACGGCATCCTCGTCTTCGCCCAGGCCGGCGCGCTACCCGCGCCCATGCTCGAGGACGTCATCACCAAGGTGCAGGGCCTCGACATGGACGCCGTACGCGCGGACATCGAGTCGCAGAAGGCCACCCAGAGCTAATCGCCGCGTTCGTCTGCTCCACCGCTCGGCGATCGGCCGCCCCGCGTCAGCGGTGCGCCGCGAGCGAGGGGCCGTGGCTGGCCGACCTGCTCGTCCACCAGTGCAGGAGCAGCAGGCCGCCCACCAGGATGCAGACCACCTCGGAGATCGCGGCCGCGAAGACGTAGAAGCCTTCCCACCGGTCGTGGATCCCCATGAAGCCCACGGTCGTGGCGAGGACGAACGCGCCCAACGTGGACGCTCCGAAGCCCAAGGTCAGGAACGCCGGCACCCAGTGCTCCCAGCGCAGCAGCAGGACCGCGATGACCACGCCGGCGACGACGTTCACGAGGAAGGCGGGCCCGACCGACTGGTGGCGCACGCCGCCGAACCAGAGCTTCAGGTGGTCCGCAGCCGACACCACCAGTGCCGCCGCACCCAGTGCTCGCCACTTCATGACGCCCTCCTTCTCCCGGCCGACGCCGCACGGGCGTCCTGGTGGTGGAGACGGTTCAGGGGCGGTTCCCGTTCAGTGGTCGCCGCGTTCGGTGGCCTTCGCCTTCAGTGGCCTTCGCGTTCAGTGGTCCTGTTGCACTGGCGGGTCCGCGGGCGGACCGAACGCCGCCAGGAAGCGGTCGCGGAACGCATCCATCCGCCAGGTCGGCGCGTCGGGACCGGGACGCATGCCCTCCTGCCAGTTCCAGCCACTGACCCGCTGCGTCACGCCCGGGTCGTGCGCCACGATCGTGACCGGCACCCGGTGGCTGGCCCCGGGTCCTGAGACCACGGTCGAGGGCTGGTGGTCGCCCAGCAGCACCAGGACGAGGTTGTCGTCGTGGACCGTCCGCACGAAGGACACGAGGCTCTCGAGCGAGTAGGAGATCGACTTCCCGTAGGCCGCTCGCACTGACTCGGGGTCGCGCCAGGTCTGGGCCCTCGTCTGGGCCCGGGCGCGGACGGGGCCGAACACCGAGCCGTCTCCGACCGACGACCAGTCGACCATGGTCGGGAGCGGAGCCCAAGGGGCGTGACTGGTCACGAGGTCGATCTCGGCCATCACCGGGGCGCGGGCCCCTGTCGACAGCTCCCGGTCGGCGAACGCCTTGAGCGTGTACTGGTCCGGCATCGTCGCGTAACCGAACTGTGGGCCGGCATACCCCACGTTGCGCGCGTCGTAGACCTGGTCATAGCGGTAGAAGGACCGGCCCTGGGGCCAGTCGCTGCGGTTCGCGGGGACGTCGCCCACCGTGCGCCAGCCGGCGCGTTCGAAGGCGCCACTCAGGGTCAGCCGGTCGGTGGCGACGAGCTGGTCGTAGCGCCGCTGGCTGTCCACCCRGACACCCGACTGGAGGGTGGAGTGGGCCAGCCAGCTGGTGCCCCCGAACGTGGGTGAGTCGAGCCAGGCGCTCCGCGTCGAGTAGCCGGCCGAACGCAGCTGGCTCGTGCCTCTGGCCAGCGTCGACGAGACGGACGCCGACTCCGGCGAGCCGGTCACCGCCACCTCGCCGTAGCTCTCCACGAAGACGATGAGGACGTCCTTGCCGCGCAACCCGGACAGCAGGTCACCGGCCGGCGTCGCCGCGAAGGCGTCCCTCGCGATCGCGCGTGCGAAGACCTCGTGGTCGCGCACCGCCGAGCGAACCTGACCCACGTGGCCCGTGACGAGCCCCACGGCCGGCGTGGCCGCGAGAGGCGTGCCCGGGGCGACCTGGACGTGGGCGACCGCGACCGCGAGCCACGTGCCGGCCGCGACGGCGAGGACCGTGGCCCAGCCACGCCGGTGGCGGTCGACGCGGGGATGCAGCAGCCGCACCACGTGGCGCACCGACAAGGGGCACCCCACGAGCAGGCCGAGGACCAGGACGACCGCACCGATGACGGCCGCGGTCGCAGCGGTGCGGCCCGCCGAGTCATCGACCAGGCCGTACACGTCCCGCAGGTAGGTCCAGTCGGTCACGACGTCGAAGGGTCGGCTCAACGCCGAGGTGAAGCCGAGGTCGAGGAGCTTGAGCACCGTGAGGACCCCCAGCACCAGGCCGCCCACGAGGGCGAGCGGCTCTCGCCACCGCGAGGGCAGCACGAGGACCACCGCCAGGAACACGAGGGGCTCGAGCGGCAGGCGCCCCAGCCAGTCCACCGGTCTGCCGATGGCGTCGTCGGGCGCCACGAGCACCACCCACACGATCAGGCCGGTCGCGACGGCGCCGATCGTCCCGGCCAGTCGCGCCGGGCGACGCCTCCTCGACGGGCGCGTCACTCGAGCACCCTCGCCGGCTGGCTCCCGGTCTCAGGACCCACGGGCCGCGCGCGGGAGGCGATGACGTCACCTGTGATCCCGTGCCGTCCGACCCTCTGCCGCCGAGCCGGCCACAGCTCGGCGACCTGCGTCCCGAACGACCAGGCCAGGAGGGTGAGTGCCACCACGACGACGGCGCCGGAGACCTCCCGGGGCAGCAGCTGTGCCGTGACCACGGTGAGCACGATGCCCTGTAGGGCGGCAACCGCCTTGCGTGAGTAGCGAGGTGGCACGGTCCCGCTGAGCCATGGCGCCACCCAGGTGGCTGCCATGAACGCGTAGCGGAAGACCCCGATGGCGAGGACCCACCAGCCGAGCACCATGGAGGCAGCAACGCTGAGCACGAGGATGAGGAAGGCGTCCACCTCCATGTCCATCCGGGCGCCCAACGGTGTCGCCGTCCCCGTCTGCCGGGCGACCCACCCGTCGACCGCGTCGAGCACCAGCGCCACCCCCGCGATCGCCACGAGCACCGTCGGGAGCTCGTGACCGGGGAGGTGCGCCTGGCCGAGAAGGGACTGCGCGGTCAGCGACGCCACGACGCACGCGAGCGTGGCCCGGGTCACCGTGACATGATCGCCTGGCCCCAGGCGATGCGGTCGCCAGCCGGTGAGGGCCCGGGCCAGGAGCGACCCACCAAGCAGGGCGCACCCGAGGCCTGTCGCCAGCCCTGCGGCGCCGACGTGGGCCGCCCGCTCAAGGGCGCCGAGCAGCACCAGCTGGGCGACTGCGCTGCCGACCGGGAGGGCTCGCAACGAGCGCACCGCACCTCCTCTGTCGCAACGTCTGACTTCTAGGACGGCCCAGCCTGCACCGGCGTTCACGGGTCCCAGCTCCCCTGCAGGTCTCGATCCGGCTGGAGGGAAACCCGCAGTGGTGAGGTGAGGGCGATGGCTAGGGTGGGCTCGTGTCCGCCGCTGCCCGCGCGTACTGGCTGGCCGAACCCGGGGTCGGTGAGATCCGGCCTTCGGCCCTTCCCGCGTGCGGACCCGCGGAGGTCCTCGTGCGCACCGAGTACTCGGCGATCAGCCGCGGCACCGAGACCCTCGTCTTCGGGGGTCGCGTCCCGCAGAGCCAGTATGCCGCGATGCGGGCTCCCTTCCAGGAAGGCGACTTCCCGGGGCCGGTCAAGTACGGCTACCTCAACGTCGGGGTCGTCGAGGACGGCCCGGACCATCTGGTGGGCCAGACGGTGTTCTGCCTCTTTCCCCACCAGACGAGGTACGTCGTGCCGGTTGGCGCGGTCGCGGTCGTGCCGGACGGCATCCCTCCCCAGCGCGCCGTGCTGGCGGGCACGGTCGAGACGGCGGTCAACGCCCTGTGGGACGCCGCTCCCCTGGTCGGTGACCGGGTCGTCGTGGTGGGAGCCGGCATGGTCGGGTGCTGCGTCGCGCGGCTGCTTGCGCAGGTTCCCGGAGTCCGCACCACCTTGGTCGACGTGGACGAGTCCCGTGCCGCGGTGGCGGCCTCTCTGGGCGTCGGCTTCGCCGTGCCTGACGAGGTGGAGCGGGGTGGCGCGGACCTCGTCCTGCACACCAGCGCGAGCTCGGAGGGCCTCCAGCTGTCCCTGGAGCTGCTCGTCACCGAGGGGGAGGTGGTGGAGCTCAGCTGGTACGGCGAGGGTGAGGTGCAACTCGCCCTCGGCGGTGCGTTCCACTCACGCCGGCTGGGTATCCGCGCCAGCCAGGTCGGAATGGTCTCGCCGGCCCGACGCTCGCGCCGCACCCCGGCCGACAGGCTCTCCCTGGCCCTCGAGCTCCTGCGCGACCCTGCCTTCGACGCCCTGGTCACCGGCCGGTCGACGTTCGACGAGCTGCCGCAGGTCATGGCCGCGCTCCACGACGGAAACCTCCCGGCGATCTGTCACCTCATCACCTACGACCAGGGGTAGACCGTGTTCACAGTGACCGTGCGGGACCACATGATGATCGCCCACAGCTTCCGCGGCGAGGTCTTCGGACCGGCCCAGGCACTGCACGGTGCGACCTACGTCGTCGACGCCACGTTTCACGCCGAGACCCTGGACGAGGACGGCATCGTCGTCGACATCGGGCGGGCGGTGGCCCAGCTGCACGAGGTGCTCGCCGACCTGAACTACCGCAACCTGGACGAGGACCCGGCCCTCACGGACACCAACACGACGACCGAGGTCCTGGCCCGCCTGGTGGCCGACCGCCTGGCCGACCGCGTCCGCGCCGGGGACCTCGGCGACACCGCCCGGCGCGTCGGTGCCCTCACCGTGACGCTGTCCGAGTCCCCGGTGGCGTGGGCGAGCTACGAGCGGACCCTGTGACCACCGTGCACGTCGTCGTCCCCGACAGCGTCGAGGACCCAGCACGGCCGAGCGGGGGCAACACCTACGACCGTCGGGTCTGCTCGGAGCTCTCGGCGCTCGGGTGGTCGGTGCAGGTCCATGCGGTGCCCGGTCCCTGGCCACACCCCGACGCCCGAACCCGCGTGACCCTCGCGGGCGAGCTGGCGGCCGTGCCACGGGAGGCGGTGCTCCTGGTCGACGGTCTGGTCGCGTCGTGCACGCCCGACGTGCTCGTGCCGGAGACGGACCGGCTTCGGGTCGTCGTGCTCGTCCACCTGCCACTGGGTCACCCGCGCCCGCTGGAGCCCCTGCAGCCGCCGGGTCAGCAACCCGACCCCGCGCAGGGTGAGCGCGCGGTCCTCGAGGCCTCCGCAGCCGTCCTGACCACCAGCCACTGGACGAGGCGGTGGCTGGTGGACCGCTATGACCTGGCTCCCGACCGGGTGCGGGTGGCCCAGCCCGGAGTCGACAGTGCCACGCCTCGCGCCGGCACCCCGTCGGGTGGCGAGCTGCTCTGCGTGGCAGCGGTCGTCCCCGCCAAGGGCCACGGCGCGCTGCTCGACGCGCTGGCCTCCGTGCACGACCTGCCGTGGCGGCTCGTCTGCGCCGGGTCCCTGTACCTCGCCCCCGACCACGTCGCCCGGTTGCGAGCGCAGTGCCATGAGGCGGGGATCGCCGACCGGGTCACCTTCGTCGGTCCCCTCGCCGGTCGCGACCTCGACCTGGCGTATGCCGCGGCCGACGTGCTCGTCCACGCGTCGCGGATCGAGACGTACGGCCTCGTCGTCACCGAGGCGCTGGCCCGTGCCCTGCCGGTCATCGCGACCTCGGTGAGCGGCGTAGCGGAGGCGATGGGGACAGCTCCCGACGGCACGGTGCCGGGCCTGCTCGTGCCGCCGGGGCCGGACGAGCTGGGCCGGGCCGTGCGGTCCTGGCTCGAGGATGCTGCCCTCCGCGCTCGGCTCCGGGCTGCCGCCCGCGCACGCCGAACCACGCTGTCGCCGTGGTCGACGACGGCACAAGTGGTCGCCGCCGTGCTCGCCGAGGTCGCGGCATGACCCTCACCGTGAGCCATTCCCACGGGCGACCGGCCCGCCGGCGCATCTCGAGCCGACGGGCGGAGGTGAACCCCGGCCACGCGGCATACGTCAGTGCTTGTGCAGGCGATGTCCCTCCGGGACAGGTCCGCGTGGGAACCACCCTGGAGGGGCGTGCCGTGCCGATGACTGGACCTCACCCCGACTGGTCGCGCGGGGCAAGAGGTGTGTCAACCGTGGCGCTGCGCGTGGGCGGCTCGGTCGTGACCCAGCGCCTTGGTGGGGCGGCCGTCCTGGGGTTCGTCGTGTGGCAGCTTGGCCTCGGCTCGTCGCTCCACGCCTTGCGGGCCATCGACGCGTGGTCGCTCGGTGCGGCCTTGGTCCTCACCGCGGCCACGACGGTCTGCTGCGCCTGGCGGTGGAGCCTCGTGGCCGCCGGGCTCGGTGCGGACGTGCCGCTGCGCCCAGCGGTGGCGGCCTGCTACCGCTCCCAGTTCCTCAACACGGCGACCCCAGGTGGGGTGCTCGGGGACGTCCACCGCGGTGTGCGGCTCGGTCGCCACCACGGCGACACGGGCAAGGGCCTCCGGTCCGTCATCTGGGAGCGCAGCGCCGGCCAGGTCGTGCAGGCCGTGATGGCCCTTGTGGCGTTGACAGTGCTCCCCTCTCCCCTACGACCCGTCCTGGGATGGGTGTGGGTGGCCGCGGTGGTCGGAGCGGCAGGCGTCCTCGTCGGGCGTCTGGCTCGGCGTCGACCGGACGTCGGCTGGGTGAGCGCGCGCGTCACCGCGACCCTGGCGGAGCTGCGCCGGGCCCTCTGCGCCCGGCACACCTGGCCGCTGGTCGTCCTGGCATCCGCGCTGGCCGTCATGGGGCACGTGCTGACGTTCGTCGTGGCGGCCCGGACTGCCGGGGCGACCGCACCGACGGCACGGCTCGTGCCCCTCGCCTTCGTCGTGCTCGTCTCCATGGGGGTGCCCCTGAACGTCGCCGGGTGGGGGCCGCGGGAAGGTGTGGCGGCCTGGGCCTTCGGGGCGGCCGGACTCGGCGCCGACGCCGGACTGTCGACCGCCGTGGTCTACGGAGTGCTGGTGTTCGCCGCGAGCCTCCCGGGGGCGGTCGTGATGCTCGTGGCGAAATCTGGGCGCACTCACCCGGCGCGGGCGCAGCTCGCGGAGGCGGTCCCCGCGGTCCCGGTTCCCGTTCTCGTCTCCGTCCCCGTCCCCGTCGTGCACTCCGCTCGCCCCGACGGCCCGGGAACAGGCTCGTGACCGACCGCCCCTACACCCTGCTCAGCTGCAGCATCTCGATGGACGGCTACCTCGACAGCGCGTCAGCGGGGCGGTTGCGGCTGTCGAACGCCGCCGACTTCGACCGCGTCGACGCCGAGCGGGCCACCTGCGACGCCATCCTCGTCGGGGCCGGCACCATCCGCGAGGACGATCCCCGGTTGCTCGTGCGCTCCGCCGCGCGCCGCGCCGACCGAGTGGCGCGCGGCTGTCCTCCGTCCCCGACCAAGGTCACGGTGACCACCGGGGGCCATCTGGACCCGGACGCAGCGTTCTTCCTCGCCGGCGGCGGCGAGAAGCTCGTGTACTGCCCCAGCGGGGCGGCCGCCGCTGTGCGGCGGCGGTTTGGCGAGGTGGCGACGGTTGTCGATGCGGGCGAGCCGGTGAGGCTCCGCGGAGTCGCCGAGGACCTCCACACCCGGGGCCTGCGCCGTCTCATGGTGGAAGGTGGCGGTTCGGTGCTCACCCAGTTCCTCACCGAGGACCTGGCAGACGAGCTCCAGCTGGTGGTCGCCCCGGTGTTCGTCGGCGACTCCGGTGCAAGGAGGTTCGTCGACGACGGCCGTTTCCCGTGGTCCGAAGAGCGCCGCGCCACCCTCGTCGAGGTGCAGCAGATCGGTGACGTCGCCCTCCTGCGGTACGCGCTCTCCGCACGGTTCCGCTCGAGCTGGTCGGACGGGGACCGTTGAGCACAAAGGTCGTCGACGGGCGCCCGTTGCCTCACTGGCAGACTGCGTCCCATGTCGTCGTGGTCCATCCAAGCCCTCGGGTGGGCAGGTTCAGCCCTGCTCATCTTCTCCCTGCTCCAGCAGCGCGTCCTGCGCTTCCGGCTGCTCAACCTCACGGCGAGCTGCACGCTCATCCTCTTCAACGCGATGCTGCACGTCTGGCCGATGGTCGGCATGAACACCGTCACCGCGGGCATCAACGTCTGGATGATCACCAAGCTGCTGCGTGAGCGCGGCGACGAGTCGGTCTACGAGGTGGTGGCCGTCGGTCCGGACGAGTCCTACCTCCAGCACTTCCTCAAGGTCCAGGGCAAGGACATCGCCCGGTACTTCCCCCAGTTCGACCCGGCCGACCTCGGGACCGGCCGCAGCGCCTATCTCGTCGAACGCGGCAACGAGACCGTCGGGGTGGTCGTCGTGCGCGATGCCGGAGACGGCGTCGCCCAGGTCGAGCTCGACTACGTGACGCCCCGCTTCCGCGACTTCTCCCCCGGCGAGTTCGTATACCGCAGCAGCGGGTTGTTCCGGGGCAAGGGCATCCGCCAGATCGTGACGCCCCCGGGCATGGTCAACCCCTACTACGCGCGCCTCGGTTTCCGCGAGGAGGGCGACCACTGGGTCGCCGACCTGGCCTGACCCACCGGCGCGTGCGTGCCGTCCTCGACATCGGATTCGTCAGCGGCCTTGCGTCTCACGACGGACCGTGAGGAAGAGGCGGTGCGCCGTGATCACTGCCGCCGCCCACGCGAGTCCCAGCGCCCACCCCGCCACCACGTCGGTGAGCCAGTGGTGGCCGAGGAAGACCCGGCTCAGTCCCATCGTCACGACGAAGACGGCACCCACCGCCACGCTCACGATGCGTGCCCACGCGGCGTCGAGGCGACGGAGGACGAGGTAGACCAGGACTGCAGCGAGCACCGTGGCGTTCAGCGTGTGCCCGCTCGGAAAGCTCGGCGAGCTCTCGTAGGGCGCCACGGCTTCGGACAGGGGCGGCCGCGCCCGGCCGATCAGGGCCTTTCCGGTGGTCGTCATGGCGAGCGAGCCGATCGCCGCAATCACCATGAGCACCAACGGAGTTCGGGACCGCCATCGCCAGACCATGAGCAGGGTCAGGACGGTCGCGACGATCGGCATCCCGATCGGCCCGCCGACGTCGGTGTAGAGCGTCACCGCGTGGTCGAGACCGGGTGTGCGCCAGGCGATCGCCTGGTCGAGCACCGGTTGGTCGAGCCCCGCGATTCCGTCGGCGTCGACCACCGCCTCGTAGACCTCGGTCGCCGCGGCGGTCAGCGCCACGGCGGCGGCGCCACCGACGAGGGCGGTCACGACCAGGACGACGTGCGCTGCGCTCCACCGGGCGAGCCCGACGGCCCGGCGCACGACCACCGACGCCAGCCGGCGGCCAAGGGAGGTTCGCCAGTCGGTCAGGTCGCGGGACCCGATCCGCTCTTCGGCCGAGGTGTCGTCGCGCAGCATCGGGCCATCCTCGCAAAGCCGACCAGTCGGCATACCCACTGGCCTGCGGCATTGCCGGTATGCCGCGCGGCCGGGGTGGTGCCCCCGGGCACCACGAAGGCCCGGTCGCGAACGACCGGGCCTCGAGGCTGAACTGCCGTGTGAACACCGCGGTGGTGGAGGTGGCGGGAATTGAACCCGCGTCCATTGACGGGAAACCAGGACTTCTCCGGGTGCAGTGCGCTAAGGATTTTCTCGGCCCCAGTGCTCGCACGCACACGTCCACTGACAGGCCCAGTCGAGTAAGAGTCCCGCGCAGCCCCTCGACATGACTACGCAGCAAGTTCTCTAGTTGACGCCAGACACTGAGACGAGAACTAGCTCAGGCTGACGGACTTTGGAGCTCGCTCAGGCGGCGAGGGCAAAGTCGGTGCGCTTGGAATCGGCACCTATTGGTTTGCCAGGAGCGTTAACGAGATAACCAGGCATCCTCGACCCGCTTCCCCTGAAATGCCGACCAATGTCGAAACCGATCACCCCCGTGCTCCTGCGAGTGCAGGGGTGTTCACACGACCGCTGTTCAGTTGTTGCTGTTCCCAGCCTACCGTCCAACAGCGACAGCCCCTCACGCATTTCCCTCGGCGCCCATTTCTGTCGCACGAGCTCTCCGGGGCAAATCTGTCCAAGGTTTGTCCAATCTGGTCCCCGGCCGCCGCCGAATCACCTGCGCAGGGTCCGGGCGCGTGACACGCGGTGACCACAGCCCGGGACCACCACACCGCAGTGGATTCCTGGAGGAACAGACATGATCGCTCGACGTCTCATGACCGCCGTGGCCGCCTTCGGCCTCGCGGGCACTGCCGCCCTGGCCGGCGCGCCAACCGCCTCAGCGCACGGGGCCGGCCACGGCACGGACCCGTCCGCGACCGGCACCCGGAGCCTGGCCGCCGTCCTCGCCGAGGACGGCTCCGGCTTCGACCACCAGTGGAACGACTTCGACATCGTCGACAACGCGGTGACCGCCGTGCTGACCGCCAAGCCCGGCTCAGCCGTGGGCGTGCTGGCCGACGGCACCGTCCCCCTCACGGCGTTCCTGCCGACCGACAGGGCCTTCCGCCGGCTCGCGTCGGACCTCACCGGCAAGCGCTACACCTCGGAGTCGGCCGTCTTCGCCGATGTGGCCTCGCTCGGCATCGACACCGTGGAGGCGGTGCTGCTCTACCACGTCGTCCCCGGCGCCACGGTGACGTACCGGCAGGCCCTCCGCTCCGACGGCGCGACCCTCACCACCGCCTCGGGTGGGACCGTGCAGGTCGACGTGGTCTGCAGGCACTTCGTGCAGCTGGTGGACGCCGACCCCGACGACCGCAACCCCTGGGTCGTGGCACCCGACCTCAACAAGGGCAACCGTCAGATCGCCCACGGGATCTCTCAGGTGCTTCGCCCGCTCGACCTCTGAGCGACCCAGCGCGAGGCGCAGCCGCGGCCGCAACCTGGCCGTGGCTGCGCCACGTCGTGCAGGTATGCCGCCGTGCGCAGTGCGGCCTCAGCCTCCGGCAACCGACGCCTCCTGCGCCACGAACTCGTCCCGAGCAGCGAGGATCGTGCTGACATGCGTCTCGGCCCAGTCCGTGAGCACGGCGATCGGCCCTCCGAGCGAGATCCCGAGCTCGGTGAGGGCGTAGTCCACCCGGGGCGGCACCTGGGCGAAGACGGTGCGAGTGAGCAGGCCGTCACGCTCCATCGCGCGGACCGTCTGGGTGAGCACCTTGGGCGCCACGCCACCGACCCGCGCACGCAGCTCGGTGAAACGCAGCGGACCACCGGCCAGAGCGCCGATCACCAGGACCGTCCACTTGTCGCCGATCCTGTCGAGCACCACCCGGGTGGGGCAGTCGGGGTCGAAGGCGTTGCCGCGTCCCTCGCCGGGAGCCTCGACAGCCGTTCTGGCCTGCTTGGTAACCATGAGGTACTTATAGCACGTTGAAGTGCTCAGTAACCAATGGTTACTGTCGTCCACGTCAGCACGGACCCCACGGAAGGCACACCCATGAAGATCGCCCTGTTCGGCGCCAGCGGCATGATCGGCTCTCGCATCGCGACCGAGGCCCTCTCGCGCGGCCACGAGGTGACCGGCTACACGCGCAGCGGCTCCCCTCTCCCCACCGGTGCCGTCGCCGCCACCGGCGACCTCGCCGACGAGACCGCCGTGAAGGAGGCTGCCACCAGCCACGACGTGGTGGTGTCGGCGACCGGGCCGAGCCGCACCGGGGGAAGCCACGAGGCATGGCTGGCAGCGGTCCAGAACCTCGTCGACCACGCTGCCGGCGCGCGAGTGCTCTTCGTGGGCGGCGCCGGCTCCCTTCTCACGCCGGACGGCACGCGCCTGCTCGACTCACCAGGCTTCCCCGTCGAGTACCTCGCCGAGTCACGCGCCGGCGCCGCCGCGCTCGACATCTTCCAGGGTGCACCCGACGAGCTCGACTGGACGTTCTTCTCCCCCGCGCCCGTCATCGCCCCGGGCGAGCGCACCGGTGCCTACACCGTGGCGCTCGACACCCCCGCGGGCGATTCGATCAGTGCCGAGGACTATGCCGTCGCCCTGGTCGACGAGCTCGAGCGTCCGCGGCACCGTCGCCAGCGCTTCACCGCAGCGAGCTGAGCGGGGCTGGTCCAGCACCCTCAGCGGCAGGCACGGGGCTCGGACTGCGCCCTGAGCCGCTTGGCCTTGGTCGGTGTGGGGCGGCATCCGTGGCCGGCCGCCACCCGACCGCGGAGGCCGAGCGCCTTCCCGTGGGCGCGGCCGTCGTCGCTGCGCTGCAGCCATCCCCGGGCCAAAGCGCCACCTCCCGGCAGGGAGATCGGCAGGCCCACGGGAGCCACTCCCCCGGCGCTGGTGGTGCCGGAGCTGCCCGGAAGCGCCAGCGCCTGTGCCGGCAGCGCCGTCCCGCCGTCATCGGAACCCGCTGAATCCACTGCACCCCCCACCGCTCCGCCCCCGGCCCGGGACGACGAGCCACCCGAGGCGTGACCGGGCGAGCCGTCGCGGGTCGGGCGGGTGGTCGGGCGGGTAGGGACGGCCGAGGGGCGCGCGGTGTGAGGCGCCTGGGCCTGCGGGCCCCCGGTTGCGCGACGCTCGCCGCCCGTGAAGATCGTCGCGGCCACCACTCCCACGGCGAGAAGGAGCGCTGACACCATCACGGTGGCGATCACGCGGGAGATCACGACGGGGGCCTTGCGCACGTGCCTGCCTGCCATGAGCCGCCTCGGTTCGACGTCGACGCCACCGGAGTGCCTGCCCCGCCTGCGCCGGGGCCCCCTGCACGCCCGTCCAGCGTAGCCATCGGGCGGGCCCGCAGGCAGCCCCCCACCGCGGTCGTCCGCAGGCCGTGCGGCGGGGCGACGCGCGCCTTCGCGCGCCCGGAGCACACGGCATACCCGCAGTGGTTGGTCCGCATGGCGGGCGCGCCGTCTCACGAGTCGGGACCTCACTAGGATCGGACGCACGCCGCACATCCCCTCACCGGACCCATCACCCCTGGGTGCCGATCCCCTGGAGGTCACGTGTTCAGCAAGGTCCTCGTCGCCAACCGTGGTGAGATCGCGGTCCGCGCGTTCCGCGCCGCGACCGAGCTCAACGCCAAGACGGTCGCCGTCTTCCCCTACGAGGACCGCAAGTCCGAGCACGTCCTGAAGGCCGACGAGGCCTACCGGATCGGTGACGAGGGACACCCGGTCCGGGCCTACCTCGACCCAGAGGGCATCGTGCGCACCGCCGTCGAGGCGGGTGCGGACGCCGTCTACCCCGGCTACGGCTTCCTGTCCGAGAACCCCGACCTGGCCGAAGCGTGTGCGAATGCCGGCGTGACGTTCGTCGGGCCGCCGGCCTCGGTGCTGCACCTGACGGGCAACAAGGCCCGCGCCATCGCCGCCGCGAAGAAGGCCGGACTGCCCACGCTCAAGGGTGCCGAGCCGAGCACCGACATCGACGCCCTCGTGGCTGCCGCCGAGGAGATCGGCTTCCCGATCTTCGCCAAGGCGGTCGCCGGAGGCGGCGGTCGCGGCATGCGGCGGGTGGAGCGGCGCGAGGACCTGCGCGACTCGCTGGAGGCCTGCATGCGCGAGGCCGAGTCCGCGTTCGGTGACCCGACGGTCTTCCTCGAGGAGGCAGTGGTCAGCCCGCGGCACATCGAGGTGCAGATCCTCGCCGACGGTGCGGGCAACGTCATCCACCTCTTCGAACGCGACTGCTCCGTGCAGCGACGGCACCAGAAGGTCGTCGAGATCGCCCCGGCCCCGAACCTCCCACCCGAGCTGCGCGAACAGATGTGCGCCCACGCGGTCGCTTTCGCCAAGGAGATCGGCTACGTCAACGCGGGCACCGTGGAGTTCCTCCTCGCCCCCGACGGCCGCTACGTCTTCATCGAGATGAACCCGCGCATCCAGGTCGAGCACACCGTCACCGAGGAGATCACCGACGTCGACCTGGTCAGCTCCCAGCTGCGCATCGCCAGCGGCGAGACCCTCGAGGACCTGGGCCTCTCGCAGGACACCTTGCAGATCCGCGGCGCGGCGCTGCAGTGCCGCATCACCACGGAGGACCCGGCCAACGAGTTCCGTCCCGACACCGGACGGATCACGACCTACCGTTCGGCCGGAGGCGCGGGCGTCCGCCTCGACGGCGGGACGATCTTCGTCGGGGCCGAGATCGGCGCCCACTTCGACTCGATGCTCGTCAAGCTCACCTGCCGCGGCCGGGACTTCCCGACCGCAGTGCGTCGGGCCAGGCGCGCGCTGGCCGAGTTCCGGATCCGCGGCGTCTCGACCAACATCCCGTTCCTCCAGGCCCTGCTCGAGGAGCCCGACTTCCAGGCCGGCCGGCTGACCACCGCGTTCATCGACGAGCGCCCCGAGCTGCGCACCGCGCGAGTTCCCGCCGACCGAGGCACCAAGCTGCTCACCTACCTCGCGGACGTCACGGTCAACCAGCCGCACGGCCCCGGGCGCACGCGGGTCTCCCCCCGCTCCAAGCTGCCCGCGATCGACCGCGCGACTCCCCCGCCGCCCGGTGCGCGCGACCGGTTGTTGCTGCACGGCCCCCAGGCGTTCGCGGAGGCCCTGCGGGCCCAGGAGGCGGTGGGGGTCACGGAGACAACGTTCCGCGACGCCCACCAGTCGCTGCTCGCCACCCGGGTCCGCACCCGTGACCTCATGCACGTCGCCCCGCACGTCGCCCGGCTGACGCCCCAGCTGCTGTCCGTCGAGGCCTGGGGAGGCGCGACGTACGACGTGGCCCTGCGCTTCCTGGCCGAGGACCCGTGGGACCGCCTCTCGCGCCTGCGGGAGGCGATGCCCAACCTGCCGCTGCAGATGCTCCTGCGCGGGCGCAACACGGTCGGTTACACCCCCTACCCCACGGCCGTGACCGACGCCTTCGTCACCGAGGCCGCCAGCACCGGCATCGACATCTTCCGGATCTTCGACGCCCTCAACGACGTCGGGCAGATGCGCCCCGCCATCGACGCGGTCCGGGCCACCGGCACTGCCGTCGCCGAGGTCGCGCTCTGCTACACCGGTGACCTCACGAGCCCCGCCGAGAAGCTCTACACCCTCGACTACTACCTGCGGCTGGCCGAGCAGATCGCCGAGGCCGGCGCGCACGTCATCGCCATCAAGGACATGGCCGGCCTGCTGCGGGCTCCTGCGGCACGCACCCTCGTCACGGCGCTGCGCGAGCGGTTCGACCAACCCGTCCACCTGCACACGCACGACACCGCAGGTGGGCAGCTCGCCACCCTCCTGGCCGCCATCGACGCGGGCGTCGACGCGGTGGACGTCGCCAGCGCAGCCATGGCCGGCACCACCTCGCAGCCACCGATGTCGAGCCTGGTCGCGGCCACCGACGGCACCCCGCGCGCCACCGGGTTGGACCTGGGCGCCGTCAACGACCTGGAGCCCTACTGGGAGGCGGTGCGGCAGCTGTACTTCCCGTTCGAGTCCGGCCTGCCCTCCCCCACCGGTCGCGTCTACACGCACGAGATCCCCGGGGGCCAGCTCTCCAACCTGCGCCAGCAAGCGATCGCCCTCGGGCTCGGCGACCACTTCGAGGAGGTCGAGGACATGTATGCCGCGGCCAACCGCATCCTCGGCAACATCGTCAAGGTCACCCCGAGCAGCAAGGTGGTCGGCGACCTCGCTCTGGCCCTCGTGGGCGCGAAGGCCGACCCGTCGGACTTCGAGGCCAACCCCACGAAGTACGACATCCCGGACTCCGTCATCGGCTTCCTCTCCGGCGAGCTCGGCGACCCACCCGGCGGCTGGCCCGAGCCGTTCCGCACCAAGGCGCTGGAGGGCCGCACCACCAGGCCGCGGGTCAGCGAGCTCAGCGAAGAGGACAGCGAAGCACTCGAGGCGAGCCCGCGGCACACCCTCAACCGGCTGCTGTTCCCGGGCCCGACCTCTGACTTCGAGAAGTCGCGGGATGCCTACTCCGACCTCGCCGTCCTCGGCACCCGCGAGTTCCTGCACGGCCTCGAGGTGGGTTTCGAGCACGAGATCGACCTCGAGCCCGGCAAGCGGCTGCTCCTCGGCCTGCAGTCGGTGTCCGACCCCGATGACCGGGGGATGCGGACCGTCATGTTCACCATGGGTGGGCAGCTGCGTCCGGTGCAGGTGCGCGACGAGCGGATCGCCGTCGACGTCAAGGCGGCCGAGAAGGCTGACCCGGCTGCGAAGGGGCAGGTAGCAGCCCCGTTCGCCGGGGTCGTCAGCCTCGCCGTCGAGGAGGGCTCCACCGTCGAGGCCGGCGCGGTGGTTGCCACGATCGAGGCGATGAAGATGGAGGCCAACATCACGGCACCGGTGGCCGGGACGGTCCAGCGGCTGGCCATCGGCCCGCAGCAGCAGGTGGAGGGCGGCGACCTCCTCCTCGTCCTCGGCTAGGGGCTTTCCCACGCCCCTGCCATGCCCCTGACCTGCGGTGATATCGATTTGGGGTTACGGTCGAAGAGCACGCGGTCAAGAAGCGGCTGTGTCAGCAGTAGAAACACCCAACGAGATCGCACCCAACCAAGGGAGCCCATCATGGGATTTGACGACAAGCTCGACAACGCCAAGGACAAGGCCACCGGCCAGGCCAAGGAGGCCACCGGCAAGGTGACCGACAACGAGCGACTCGAGGCCGAGGGCAAGGCCGACCAGACGGGAGCCGACCTGAAGCAGGCGGGCGAGAAGGTCAAGGACGCCTTCAAGGACTGATCGCCTTCACCCAGGCCTGACGCGGGTATGCCGCGTGCGAACCGCCCCCATCGGAGCGGTCGTGCGCGGCATCCCTGTGTCCGCCCCTGCGTCCGCCCCCTGTCCGCCCCTTGTCGCCCCCGAGCCGGCGCACACCCCTACCAGGAACCGCCCGAGCTCCCACCGCCCCCACCGCCGGAGAAGCCGCCACCGCCCGAGAAGCCGGAACCACCCGAGCTGCCCGGAGTGCTCGTGAACGTCCCGCCCGCAGTCGTGGCGAACGAGTCCATGTCCTGTGCGATGCCGTCGTAGTCGAAGCCGCCGGACCCGATGTACCAGAGGGGTGGGGTGAGGGTGTGTCCTGCGGCGGCTGCGGACTCCGCCACCTGGCGGAAGGTGCCGGCCCACTGCGAGGCCACGCCGAAGACGATCGCGTAGGGCAGGTAGCGGCTGAAGATGTCCTGCGCCTCCTCCCACTTGATCTGGTTGGCCTCCGCCGTCACGAGGTACTTCTTGAAGCCCTCGGACTGGGCCTTGACCGCGCTGCCGTCCGCGGTGCGGGCAGCCATGCGCCGCCCCAGGAGCGCGACGATGAACCCGGCGACTGCCGCGCCCCCCAGCAGGACGAAGGCCGGAGGGATCGGCGAACCGGTGCCTGAGCCGGCCCTGGCGAGGGGTCCGCCCGCCCACGCGCCCCCGAACACCGAGCCCATCACCATGATGCCGCCGAGGGCCGTCCACGTCCCGCGTTGGCCTTCCGGCGACCGACGGAACCACCCGCGTCGCACGACCTCGTCGTACATCAGCTCCTGGACCCGCTGGAGCGTGGGCTTGAAGGTGTTCTTGAGGCTGGACAGCGTCCGTGTCGGGGCGCTCTCGAAGAGGCCGAGCAGGAGCGCCTCCTCGTACGGCAGCAGCGCGGTCCGCGCCTGCTCCGCCGTCGGCGTGGTGCGGGTGAGTCGCCAGTCCTTGCTGCGCAGGAAGCCACCTTCCTCCTCGGCGATGGTCAGGTGGCCACGGGCAGCGAGGTCGATGATCGTGGCGGACACGTCGATCGTGTTGGCCACCTCGTCGATGACCGTGCCGACCAGACCGGGCTGGACGCCGTCCGGAGGAGTGAACCGGACCGCGATCGGCCCGTTACGTCCCTTGACGACCTGCCCGTCCTGCCCCAGCGCCGGAGTCAGGCCCGGCACCAGCCCGGCATACTGCTCGTCGCGACCGCGCGTGTAGACCAGGGTGCCCATCAGGCCGGCCGCGAGCAGGGGCAGCGTCACCCCCGCCCCCAGGGTGAGGTAGCCCAGCGCCTTGGACGTGTCGGAGGTGATGACGCTGCCGTCGTCGGACACGTTGCCCTCGTGCAGCACCGGGTCGAGCGACCCGAAGTCGGCGATCGGCAGCGACGCGAGGATCGAGACACCACGCCCGTTGCCAGCCTCGGGGGCGCTGAACTCGGCGCTCGCTCCCGGTGTCGCGGTGCACCGCTCCGTGGACYCGAACTCCCCGATGAAGCACTCGGCCCTGTCGCTGGGACTCGCCCCCGTCACCGTGGCGCTGACGTCCTGGTAGGTGTTGTCGTCCGACGCGTCGACCAGGTTGTAGTAGAGCTCTGCGTGGTCGGGGAAGCCGTTGACGTAGGAGCCGAGGTGGTAGCGCACGACGTAGGTCTGCGTGCCGCTCACCGTCTGGTCGGCCCGTCCGACCCGGATCCTCACCGAGGACCCGTCGGTGGCGTCGTCGACCGACACGTCGGCCGGTGCCCCGGACGGGGAGGAGGCCGACACGTCGGAGATCGGGTACTCGCGGTAGGCGTCCTTGCGGTCCTGGTAGCCGACCCGCACAGTGACGAACCGCTCGATCCCGTGGCGCTCCTCCCCCTGCGGGAAGTGCCAGGTGATGTTCTCGACGACGTCGACCGAGCCGTCGTGGTTGACGGAGATGTCGACGTGGAACCGGGTGGCCAGGTCATCGCTCGCCGCAGCCTGCGCGCTGCCCCCCGCAAGGACCATCGCAGCGAAGGCGAGCAGCACTGCCAACCCGGAGCCCACGGCATACCGGTGCGTCCCCCCGTGCAGGCGCATGTCCCTAGCGTCCCTCGCCCGAGGCTCGTCGCGCCTGGCTGAGGGCGCGCTGCGTGTCACGGGTGTCCTGGCGCTCGCGCAGCGCGTGTCGCTTGTCGTACTGCTTCTTGCCCTTGGCGATCGCGATCTCGACCTTCGCCCGGCCGTCCTTGAAGTACAGCTGCAGCGGGACGATGGTGTGGCCGCTCTCGGACGACTTCTTCATGATCTTGGCGAGCTCGGCACGGTGCAGCAGCAGCTTGCGGCGGCGACGCGGGGTGTGGTTGGTCCAGTTGCCGTTGACGTACTCAGGGATGTGCACGCCCTCGAGCCACAGCTCGTCGCCGCGCCAGGCGGCGTAGCCGTCGATGAGCGACGCACGCCCCTCGCGCAGGGACTTGACCTCGGTGCCCATCAGGACCAGCCCGGCCTCGAAGGTGTCCTCGATGAGGTAGTCGTGGCGCGCCTTCTTGTTGCTCGCCACCACCTTGCGACCCTGTTCCTTGGCCACTGCCCGTCCACGTCCTTCGATTTTTGGCTGCATCATCGCGTGGTCGAGTCCCGACCCAGCGAGGCCACGCTACCTGCACGACGGGGTATGCCGGCCAGTCGGTTTACCTGCGCCGTCGCCGGGTCACAGCCAACGACGTGGATCCTTGGGGGTGCCGTCCTCATAGGTCTCGAAGTGCAGGTGGCACCCGGTGGACGACCCGGTGGTGCCGACGTAGCCGATGATCTGGCCGCGCGAGACGTGGCCGCCGCGCACGGCATACCGGCTCATGTGGTTGTAGGTGGTCACGAGGTCGACGCCGCGGACGATGCCGTGGTCGATCATGATCCGGTTGCCGTAGCCCCCGCCCCAGCCGCGTGAGATGACGGTGCCGCTCGCGGCGGCACGGATCGGCGTGCCGCAGTCGGCCGCGAAGTCGCGCCCGGCGTGCAGCCGCCAGTAGTGCAGGATCGGGTGGTAGCGCATGCCGAACTCGGAGGAGATCCACCCTCCTGACGGTCGGGACAGGAAGCCACCGGAGGACGACGGCTCTGCCGGCACCTTCTTGCCCGCCCTGCGCAGGGCGGCCGCCCGACGAGCGGCCGCGGCCTTGGCGGCCTTGGCGCGGGCCACGAGGATCCTGTGCAGCCTCGCCTGCTCCTTCTGGGCAGCGACGAGCTGGGCCTTCTCGGCCTTGATCTGGGCCTCGAGCGCCGTGGACTGGGCGACCTGCTGGGCCGCGAGGGCGTCCAGCTTCTGCTTGGCCTCGGCCGCTGCGCCCCGCGCCCGCTGGGCCTTGGCCAGCGCGGCCTCCGCCTGCTTCTTGGCGGCCTGGACCTGCACCTTGAGGGCCTTGATGTGGGCCTCCTGGGCGGTCGCGGCGGCCCGCGCGGTCGCGAGCCGGGACAGCGACTGGTTCTGGACGTCCATGACCGTGTCGTTCATGGCGATGCGGTTGGCGAAGTCGTCCGGGGTGGTCGCGCTCAGCGCCACCGACAGCTGGCCCATCCCCTGGTCCTGGTACAGCTGGGAGGCGAACCGGGCCACGCGGGTACGGGTCTGCGCCAGCTTGGCGCGGGTGGCCGCGAGCTCGTCGACTGCCCGCGCCTCGTTGGCGCGGGCGACGTCGAGCTGGACGGCCATCTCGTCGTTGTACGCGTCCGCCTTGGACACTGCGGCAGTCGCTCGGTCGAGGGCGGCCTGCGCCACGGGGAGGGCGGCCTGGGTGCGACGCAGGGCGACGTACGCGCTCTTGAGGCTGGCCGAGGTGTCCTCGAGCTCGCCCTTCAGCGCGTCGATCTCCTTGTCCACCTGCTTCTTGGCCTTGCCCGGGTCGTCGGCGGGCGCCGAGGCGACCGAGGACGGGTGGCCGGGAGCAGCAGCGACCGACGACGGGGCGCCGAGGCCGATGGCGCAGGCGAAGGCCAGCCCGAGGGCCGTCAGGCGGACACGATGAGACGCGTACAGACGCGGGGGGATTGCGCTCATAGGCCTCATTGGTAACACACACCACACCTGTTTCCCGGGATTGAGACCTGTGACTTGTCCGATCAGCCCGCTGGGTGGCGGGGCCGATCGACGGGACCCGCCCGATGGCGGGTGGAGGTCAGACGCGCAGGTAGCGGCGCAGGGTGGCCCAGGACGTCAGGACCGACACCACGAGCATGAACCCGACCAGCCACGGGGCGACGAACCAGATGTCGGTCGTGCCCACCAGGGGCGCGTCCTGCAGCACGGCCGAGACCTTGGGCAGCAGCGAGTCAGCCGTCACCCAGAGTCCGACGATGGCCAGACCGGTGCCGGTGAGGGCCGCCAGCACCGTCTCCATGACGAAGGGCAGCCGGATCGTGAAGTTCGAGGCGCCCACCAGCTTCATGATCCCGGTCTCGCGTCGTCTGCTGAAGGCCGCCTGTCGGATCGTCGTGGCCATCAGCAGGACCGAGCACAGCACCATCAGTCCGGCGAGGAAGAGCGACCCGATGGTCACGACGTTCATCACGGTGAAGAGCTTGTCCAACGTCTTCTGCTGGTCCTGCACGCGTCCCACCCCCGGCGCCCCCTCGAAGGCACTCACCACGACGTCGTACTTCTTGGGGTCGCTGAGCTGGACGCGGAAGTTCTCCGGGATGTCACCGACCTGCAGGTAGTCCGACAGCGGCGAGTTCCGGTACTGCTCCTTGAACCGGTCGAAGGCCTGCTGCTCGGACTCGTAGTAGACGTTCTTGACGAGTGGCTTCATCTCGTCGAGCTGGGACCGCAACGAGTTCCGCTGCTCCTCGGTCACCGCCTTGCCGCCACAGTTGACGTCGAGCGAGTCCTTGCCGCACATGAAGATCGAGACCTGGATGCGGTCGTACCAGTAGCCCTTGAGGGTGTCGACCTGTCCCTGGGCGAGGAACCCGATGCCCATGAGGTAGACCGACACCATCGTCACCAACAGCACCGACACGGCGATGGAGAGGTTGCGGCGCAGGCCGATCGCGATCTCGCTGAGCATGAACTGCAGTCGCATGGGGGTGGGTCTCCAGTGCTTTCTGTTGTCGGGCGCTGCCGGGCGTGCCGTGCTGGCTGGGCGTCGGGGGCGGTGGGGCGTCGGGCGCGGTGGTCAGCTGCCGCTGCCGTAGACGCCCTTGTTCTCGTCGCGGATGATGTGGCCGTTCCTGAGCTCGACGACCCGCTTGCGCAGCTGGTCGACGATGTCGTCGTCGTG
This sequence comes from Pedococcus sp. P2_D9, assembly GCF_056404275.1. Taxonomy (NCBI): domain Bacteria; kingdom Bacillati; phylum Actinomycetota; class Actinomycetes; order Micrococcales; family Intrasporangiaceae; genus Pedococcus; species Pedococcus sp. P2_D9. Next base: position 39,299 of record NZ_JBFUEI010000007.1, on the reverse strand, counting down.
GGTGGCCATCACGATCGTGGTGCCGGTGCGGTTGATCCGGTCGAGCAGCCGGACGATGTCCAGGCTCGTGGTCGGGTCGAGGTTTCCGGTCGGCTCGTCGCACAGCAGGATCGGCGGCTTGTTGACGAACGCGCGCGCGATGGCGACGCGCTGCTGCTCACCACCGGACAGCTCGTGCGGCAGCCGCTTCTCCTTGCCCTCGAGCCCGACCATCTCGAGCGTCTCGGGGACGACCTGCTTGATGGCATGACCCGAGCGACCGAGCACCTGCAGCGCGAAGGCGACGTTCTGGTAGACGTTCTTGTTCGGCAGCAGCCGGAAGTCCTGGAAGACGGTCCCGATCTCGCGCCGCAGCCGGGGCACCTTCCGGTGGGGCAGGCTGCCGACATCCTGGCCCGCGACGAGCACGCTGCCCTGCGTGACGCCCTCTTCCTTGAGGACCAGGCGCAGCAGGGTGGACTTGCCGGACCCGGAGGCGCCGACCACGAAGACGAACTCGCCGCGCTCGATCTCGAGGTTGATGTCGCTGAGCGCCGGTCGGCTGGACCGGGCGTAGACCTTGCTGACGTTCTCGAAACGGATCATGCGCGTGAGGTGAGCCTTACGGGGGGACGAATGGGACGGCATACGGGCAATGCGCGCGAACGCGCACGACCCACCCGAGGATAGGTCGCCCACCGTGGTATGCCGCGCAGCGCCACCTCCTCGGCGTTGCGCCTGCGCCCCCGCGAGCCGACTACTGAGCGAGCTTTTCCTGCTCCTTGCGCCACCGGACCCCGGCCTCGATGAAGCCGTCGATGTCGCCGTCGAAGACCGCGGAGGGGTTGCCGACCTCGAACTCGGTGCGCAGGTCCTTGACCATCTGGTAGGGCTGCAGAACGTACGAGCGCATCTGGTCGCCCCAGCTGGCCTTGACGTCGCCGGCCATCTCCTTGCGCTCGGCAGCCTCCTCGGCCTGGCGCTGGACGAGCAGGCGGGACTGCAGGACGCGCAGGGCGGCGGCGCGGTTCTGGATCTGGGACTTCTCGTTCTGCATGGAGACGACGATGCCTGTGGGGATGTGTGTCATGCGGACAGCGGAGTCGGTGGTGTTGACGCTCTGGCCTCCGGGGCCGCTGGAGCGGAAGACATCGACCTTGATCTCGTTCTCGGGGATCTCGATGGAGTCGGTCTGCTCGATGAGCGGGATGACCTCGACCGCGGCGAAGCTCGTCTGGCGCCGCCCCTGGTTGTCGAACGGGCTGATCCGCACGAGGCGGTGGGTGCCGGCCTCGACGGAGAGGTTGCCGAAGGCGTAGGGCACGTTGATCTCGAAGGTCGCGGACTTGAGCCCCGCCTCCTCGGCGTAGGACGTGTCCATGACCTGGGCCGGGTAGCCGTGGCGCTCGGCCCAGCGCAGGTACATGCGCATCAGCATCTCGGCGAAGTCGGCGGCGTCGACGCCACCCGCGCCGGCGCGGATCGTGATGACGGCCGCACGCTCGTCGTACTCCCCCGACAGCAGGGTGCGGACCTCGAGCTCGCCGACGGCCTTCTGCAGCGAGGCGAGCTCCTTCTCCGCCTCGAGCATCGTGGCGGCGTCCCCGCCGTCTTCGGTGCCCATCTCGACGAGCACCTCGAGGTCCTCGATGCGAGAGTCCATCTCGACGACGCGCTCGTACTCGGAGTTCGCGCGGGACAGCGCCGACGTGACCAGCTGCGCGGCCTCCGGGTCGTCCCAGAGGTCGGGTGCCGACGCCTTGGCCTCCAGCTCGGTGATCTGCTGCTGGACGGACGCCAGGTCGGTCACCTCGCGCACGGAGTCCATGGTGTTGCGGAGCTGCTTGATCTCTTGCTGGAAGTCGACGGCCACGAGACCCAACTCTAATGCCCCACGGCTGTGCGCCCCGACCGCCGCAGAACCCGACCACACCACGACGCAGGTATGCCGCGCGGCTGGGCCGCGCGGCATACCTGGGCTTCCTGCGGGGGGAGGGTCAGACGACCAGGCCGAGGAGGAGGACGAACACCAGGCCCGACACCGACAAGAGCGTCTCCATGAGCGACCAGGTCTTGATGGTCTGTCCGACCGAGAGGCCGAAGTACTCCTTGACCAGCCAGAAGCCTGCGTCGTTGACGTGCGAGAAGAACACCGATCCGGCGCCGATGGCGAGGACGAGAAGGGAGACCTCGGGGGCGCTCATACCAGCGGCCAAGGGCGCCAGGATGCCGGAGGCGGTGACCGTCGCGACGGTCGCGGAACCCGTGGCGAGCCTGATCATGACGGCGACCACCCAGGCGAGGAGGAGGATGCTCACGCCACTGCCCTGCACCCAGTCGGCGACGAGGCCGCCGATGCCGGTGTCGACGAGAGTCTGCTTGAAGCCACCACCAGCGGCGACGATGAGCAGGATGCCGGCGATGGGCGGAAGCGACTTCTCGAGCGAGGAGGAGAGCTCCTTGGTGCCCATGCCGGCGCCGCGGCCGAGGGTGAACATGCCGACGATGACGGCGATGAGCAGCGCGATGAGCGGCGTGCCGAGGAAGTCGAGCACGGTGCGGACCGGGTTGTCCTCGGCGGCGAAGATGTCGGCCAGGGCCTTGCCCATCATCAGGACGACGGGGGTGAGGACTGCGAGCAGGGTGACGGCGAAGGTCGGGCGCTGGAGCCTGGCCTCGCGCTCGTCGTCGGTCGCGAACAGCTCAGGTGCGGGGACGTCGACCCAGCGGCCTGCGAAGCGGGCGAACAGTGGACCGGCGATCGCGATGGTCGGCAGCGCCACGAGGACACCGAAGGCCAGGGTGATGCCGAGGTTGGCCTTGAGGGCGTCGATGGCGACGAGGGGTCCGGGGTGCGGAGGCACGAGGCCGTGCATGGCCGACAGGGCGGCAAGGGCAGGGATACCGACCTTGATGATGGACAGCCCCGAGCGGCGGGCGACCAGGAAGATCACCGGCATCAGCAGGACGAGGCCGATCTCGAAGAACATGGGCAGGCCGATCAGCGCGCCGACGCCGGCCATCGCCCACGGGAGGGTGCGCGAAGAGGATCGGCCGACGATGGTGTCGACGATCTCGTCAGCGCCACCCGAGTCGGCCAGCAGCTTGCCGAACATCGCCCCGAGGGCGATCAGGGTGCCGACCCCGGCCGCGGTCGACCCGAATCCCTTGGTGAAGCTGGCGATGGTGTCGGACATCGCCACGCCGGCCACGGCGCCGACGGTGAGTGACCCCAGGGTCAGTCCGAGGAACGGGTGCAGCTTGAAGCGGGTGATCAGCAGGACGATGACGGCGATGCCGAGCAGCGCCGCCGGGATCAGCCGGGCGGCGGGGATGTCGGGCAGCGGCGCGGCATCAGCCGCGCTCAGGGCCGGCTGCAGCAAGGAGAGGAAGTCGGTGTTCACGGCTGGGTCACGCCTTTCGAAGCGAGGGAGCTGAGGATGGTCAGGGACTGGTTGACGAGGGTGTCGACGGGCTGGTCCACGTCGAGCGCGGCACCGATCTCGTCTGGCTGGAGCAGCTCGAGGGTCGCGAACTGCGAGTCGATGAGGGCGGCCGGCATGAAGTGCCCGGGACGCCCCGCCACGCGGGCGGCCAGCACGTCGCGGTCGCCGTGCAGGTGCAGGTACACGGCGTGCGGGCCGGCGAGGGTGAGGACGTCCCGGTAGTCGCGCTTGAGCGCGGAGCAGCTCGCGACGCCCCCAGTGGAGCCGTGGTCAACCAGCCAGGCGCTGATGGCCTGGAGCCACGGGCCGCGGTCTTCGTCGTCGAGCGGGATCCCCGCCGACATCTTGGCGATGTTGGCCTCGGGGTGGAAGTCGTCCGCGTCCGCGAACGGGACGCGCAGTCGCTGGGCGAGGGCCGCGCCGACGGTCGTCTTGCCTGACCCGGACACCCCCATCATCACGACAAGGGGCGGTGCGGGACGTTCCATCACTTCAGGCATGGGCTGACTCCTGTGTCGGCTCGGGCTCGTCGTCGAGTTCCTGGAGATCAGGGTGAAGCATAAGAACCGTTTTAACAAGAGTCTTGGTCAAATAAATATTATTTATATCTTGACCCGTGCGGACACGTCCTGTCTGGCAGGCTTGGGCCATGCCCGTCGACCCCACCACGCCTGACGACCCCTCGACCCGGCCCGGGACCCAAGGCGGGACCGAGGCTGGGACCGAAGGCGGGACCGAAAGCGGAAGCGACGTCGGGCTGCACGCCAGCGTGCTCGACAAGCTGGGTCAGGAGATCGTGTCGGGCACCGTGCCGGTCGGCAGCGTCGTGCGCATCGACCAGCTGGACGCGCGTTTCGGCGTCTCGCGCTCCGTCGTGCGCGAGGCGGTGCGCGTGCTGTCGTCGATGGGCCTGGTCGAGACGCGGCGCCGGCTCGGGGTACGGGTGCGTCCCCGGTCGCAGTGGAACGTCTTCGACCCGAGGGTGATCCGCTGGCGCCTCGCCGGGCCCGACCGGGAGGACCAGCTCGTGTCACTCGGCGAGCTGCGGCGTGGTTTCGAACCCGTGGCCGCCGAGCTCGCCGCCGACCGCGCCACCCCCGAGCAGTGCGGCGCGATGGCCGCGGCCGTGATGGAGATGACCGTGCACGCCAAGTCCGGGGACCTGGTGGCCTACCTGGGGGCCGACAAGGACTTCCACCGCACCATGCTCGAGGCGTCGGGCAACGAGATGCTCGCCGCCCTGGCCACCGTCGTCGACGAGGTGCTCTCCGGTCGGACCCACCACGACCTGATGCCACGCACCCCGAACCCCCTGGCCATCCGCCTGCACACCGACGTGGCCCAGGCCATCGGCTCCGGAGACGGCAAGGCCGCCAGTGCCGCGATGGCCTCGATCATCGACGAGGCGAGCGCGGCCGTGCGCGGGGTCAAGGACGCCGGGCACGCCGACTGAGCCCCAGGCACCCCCGCCTCAGAGCTCGCAGGAGTTCACGAGGTCACCCGAGGCCGGCCGGGCTCGCAATCCGTCCGCCGGCGTCTGCACCCCGCGCTCGACCCACGCCGTGAGGTCGTCGAACGCCGTGCGCGCGCACGGCAGGAGAGGCCGCAACCGGTCGGGGAACGCGGCATACAGACCGTCGGTGTGGGTGCCGTCGGCGACGCTGTAGTAGCGGTGCAGCGCCCCGGCACCAGCCTGGTCGACCAGTCGGTCGTAGACGTCGCCGTCAGTGGCGGGCGGCAGCAGCGTGTCAAGGGTGCCCTGCACCGTGACCATGGGCTTGCCAATGGCCCCGGTGAGCTGCACGGAGGCCACCGCGTCCTTCACCGACTGGGGCCGCGACGTGTAGTCGTAGTCGGCGTCGCAGTGCGGAGTTCCGCTGGCGCAGAAGGGAGTTCCTGCCTTGAGGTCACCGTCGTAGGTCGGGTCGAGCTCCTCGCGGTAGATGCGCTGCGTCAGGTCCCAGTAGACGGTCTCGTGGAACGGCCACAGGAACTCCGACCCCGGCACGAACCCCGCACCGATGATCGCGTCGTGGGCCGCCTGGTCGCCGGTCGCGGCATACAGCGGGTAGTTCTTCAGCGCGGTGGGCAGGTAGGTGAGCAGGTTCGGGCCCTCGGCGCGGAACAGCGTGCCTTCCCAGTCGAGCCCGCCGTCGTAGAGGTCGGGGCGGTTCTCGAGCTGCCACCGGGTGAGGTAGCCCCCGTTGGAGATCCCGAACATGTAGGTGCGTGCAGGCGCCTTGGCGTAGACCTGCTTCAGGACCCGCTTGGTGGCGACGGTCAGCTCGGTGACGCGCTCGTTCCACTCGGCGATGGAGCCGCCCGGCGCGGATCCGTCGTCGTAGAACGACGCACCCGTGTTGCCCTTGTCGGTCGAGGCGAAGGCGTACCCCTTGCTCAGCACCCAGTCGCCGATGATGAAGTCGTTGGCGTACTGGGCGCGGACGCCGGGTGCCCCGCTGACGATGAGGCCGCCGTTCCAGTTGTCGGGGATCCGGATGACGAACTGGCTGTCGTGCTTCCAGCCGTTGTTGGAGTTGGTGGTCGAGGTGTCGGGGAAGTACCCGTCGACCTGGAGGCCGGGCACACCCGTGGGGTTCTTCGTCCCGGCAGCGTTGAGGCCGGCCCAGTCATTGGGGTTGGTGTGGCCGCTGGCGAGAGTGCCGGCGGTGGTGAGGTCGTCGAGGCACGCGACCTCCTGCAGCTGCGCTCCCGGCACTGCGACCTTGTCCTGGCGTGCACAGTGCCCGCCCTGCGGCTTGTCGGCGGCGGCGGGAGCAGCCGCGGCGAGCGCTCCCCCGACGGCGAGAGCGACCGCGGTGGCCAGGGCTCCGCTGCGGCGGCGTGACGTCACTGTCAGGGACGTGGTCAGGGGCATGGTGGTCATGCAACGCCCGCGGCGCGCGGCCCTCAATGTGGGTCCCCCACACAAACCCGGTATGCCGCGTGTGCAGCGCCGACCACCGCCGGCTCACCTCCCTTGTCCTCTACCTAGGGGCTAGGTAAAGTAAGACCATGACCCCACGTCCAGAGCCGCGTATGACGATCGCCACCCAGCTGGTGCTGGGTGCCCTGCTCGCCGACCCCGGTCGCGAGCTCTACGGCCTCGAGATCGGCGAACAGGCAGGGCTGCCGAGCGGGACCATCCACCCGATCCTGGCTCGTCTCGAGGGCATCGGCTGGGTGGAGTCGAGCTGGGAGGACATCGACCCACGAGTCGAGGGCAGGCCTCAGCGTCGCTACTACCGGCTCACCGCGACGGGCGCTGTCAGCGCTCGCGATGCCTTGTCGCGCGCATATCGCAGCCGTGGGACGCTGCGGACGAATCCACTGGGCGGAACGGCATGATGCCCGCACCCCTGCCTGCCAGGACGCACGGGGAGGCGCCACTGCGCTGGCCGTCTCGCATCGTGCGCCTCGCGACGCACGCTCTCCCGGCGGGCGCGGTGCGAGACCGCTACCGGCTGGAGTTCCTCGCAGAGCTCGCGGAGGTGCCCGGTCCACACCAGACCCGCCACGCCGCGCGCATCCTGACCCACTCCCTGGCATTGCGCTCGGCCGTCCGAGGCACCCAGGTCGCTCCCCTGGAGGCCATCATGACCACACCGACCAAGCCGCTCCTCTGCCGGACGAATCTCCACCACCGCTGGGAGTGGGCCAACACCCTGGACGGTGAGCGTTACATCCGGTGCTCGCTCTGTCTCAAGGAGCGCGAGACGGGGGCTGGCGGCAAGTGGACCGGGGGCATGAGCATGGGCGGCTTCAACGGCGGCGGAATGTGATCGCGAGCGGCTGACCCGGTCAGGTGCGGGCGCCAGTGGACGTGCGCCGCGCCGGTCGATCTTCAGGGCTGACGGTCGCGGGCGCGGTCGGCGACCAGGACGTCGCGGGTGAGCTCGAGCTGACCACGGTGCTGGGCGAGCTCCTCGTAGACGTGCAGCAGCACCTCGCCCTGTGTGGCGTACCTGTCCCGCGGATCCGGGTTGGCAGGCGGCGCGCCCACGTCGCTGGCCGCCACCCACTCGGACAGGCTCCGACGCAGGCGATCGGTTTCAGCCGCGAGGTCGGTCACCGCCCCCGTCGCGGTGAACTCGCTCGGCCGATCACGCGGGACGACCTCACCGAGGTTGGTCGTGGATGCCCAGGCGGCACACATCCCGAGGCAGTGGGTGAGGATCGCGAACGGACTGTTGGCGTCGGGCAGGTCGGGCCGCCGGTTGGCCAGGTCGTCGCCGAGGTCGACGACGATGTCGCGCATGGCCACCAGCGCCTCGTCGCAGAACCTCAGGAAGGTGGCCTTGTCGATCACGGGTGGCCTGTCTCCAGGAGCCGGCGGAAGCCGGCCTCGTCGAGGATCGGCCGACCCAGCTCGCGGGCCTTGTCCTCCTTGGTCCCGGCGTTCTCCCCCACCACGACGTAGTCGGTCTTCTTCGACACCGACCCGGACGCCTTGCCGCCGCGAGACAGGATCGCCTCCTTGGCCGAGTCGCGCGAGAAGCCCTCGAGCGAACCGGTGACGACGATGGTCATCCCAGCGAGGGTCTGTTCCACCGACTCGTCGCGCTCGTCCGCCATGACCACTCCGTCGGCCTGCCACTGCCTCACGATCTGGTCGTGCCAGTCGACGGCGAACCAGGCTGCGACGGCGTCGGCGATGACCCCGCCCACACCCTCGACGCCCGCCAGCTCCTTGGGACGCTCCTTCGCCGCATCGCGAAGTGCGTCCATCGTGGCGAAGTGCTGAGCCAGCGCCCGCGCTGCCGTCGGCCCGACGTGGCGGATCGACAGGGCGACGATGACGCGCCAGAGGGGTTGCTGCTTGGCCTGCTCGAGGTTCTCGGAGAGTCGGATCCCGTTGGCGGACAGTACTTTTCCATCGACGACGGACTCCGGGGGGTCGGACTTCTTGGCCGCTCGGGTGAACAGCGGCACCGTCGCCAGTCGAGCGCGCCCCGCCTCACCGGCCAGCCCGAACAGGCCACTCTCGTCCTCGAGGACGCCCGACTCGAGGAGGGCGACGGAGCCCTCCCAGCCCAGCGCCTCGATGTCGAACGCACCACGACCGGCCAGTCCGGCGAGTCGCTCCCGCAGCTGCGACGGACAGGTGCGGGAGTTCGGGCAACGGATGTCCTTGTCTCCCTCCTTCTCCGGCGCCAGGGGGGTCCCGCAGGAGGGGCACTCGGTGGGCATGACGAACTCGCGTTCGGTGCCGTCGCGCAGGTCGACCACGGGCCCGAGGATCTCGGGGATCACGTCGCCTGCCTTGCGCAGCACCACGGTGTCGCCGATGAGCACGCCCTTGCGACGCACCTCGTCGGCGTTGTGCAGCGTGGCGCGCTCGACGGTCGAGCCCGCGACCACCACCGGCTCCATCACCCCGAACGGCGTCACCCGACCGGTGCGGCCGACGTTGACGAGGATGTCGAGGAGCTTGGTGTTGACCTCCTCGGGTGGGTACTTGAACGCGATCGCCCAGCGCGGCGCCCGCGAGGTGGACCCGAGCTGGCGCTGCAGCGAGATCTCGTCGACCTTGATGACGATGCCGTCCAGCTCGTGCTCGACGCTGTGTCGCTCGGCGCCGTACTGGTCGATGAACTGCTGGACTTCCTCGACCGATTCGAGGACGCGGTAGTGCGTCGAGATGGGCAGCCCCCACTCGCGGAACAGGTCGTAGGCCTGCGACTGCCGGGTCAGCTCGAAGCCCTCGCGCAGCCCGATGCCGTGCACGAGCATCCGCAGGCCACGGCTGGCCGTGACGCGAGGGTCCTTCTGCCGCAACGAACCGGCGGCAGTGTTGCGCGGGTTGGCGTAGGGCGCCTTGCCTGCCTCGACCAGGCTCGCGTTGAGGTCGCCGAACGCCTCGACCGGGAAGTAGACCTCGCCCCGGATCTCGACGCGCGCCGGGTGGTTGGACCCGGCGAGCTGGTGCGGGATGCCCTGGATGGTCTTGACGTTGTTGGTGACGTCCTCGCCCGTGCGCCCGTCGCCGCGGGTCAGGGCGCGCACGAGGCGGCCCTTCTCATAGAGGAGGTTGACGGCCAGGCCATCGATCTTCAGCTCGCACAGATAGTGGTATGCCGCGGACCCCGCATCGCGCGCCACCCTCGCCGCCCAGGCGGCGAGCTCCTCGGGCGAGAAGCAGTTGTCGAGGCTCAGCATGCGCTCGAGGTGGTCCACCGCGGTGAAGTCGGTCGAGAAGACGGCGCCGCCGACCTGCTGGGTCGGGCTCTCGGGGGTGCGCAGCTCGGGGAACTCCTCCTCCAGCTCGTTGAGCCGGCGGATCAGCCGGTCGTAGTCACCGTCGCTGATCGTCGGCGCATCCCTGACGTGGTAGGCGAACTGGGCCGCAGTGGCCTGCTCGGCCAGCTCTGCCCACTCGTGGCGAGCCGCGTCCGTGGCTGGCTCCAGCGCAGACCCAGTGGCAGCTGTAGAGGCGTTCTCAGTCACGCTGCCCATCCTGCCGTACGCCTCCGACACCTGTGTCGCAGACGGGCGCGGGCCGTGGGACACGGCATACCGGAATCCGTAGCCAAAGGACGCGCTCTCGGCGAGGATGGCTGAAACCGGACCCCCACCGCCGAGGAGCCTGCGCCATGACCAATCTCGCCACCAACTTGGTGACCACCGCCCAGGAGCGGCCGGACCAGCCGGCCATCAAGTTCATGGGCAACGACATCAGCTACGCCCAGATCCACGGCATGGCTGCACAGGTGGCGGGGTCGCTGAAGGCAGCAGGCATCGAGCCCGGTGACCGCGTGGCGATCATCCTCCCCAACGTGCCGGCCTTCCCTGTCGTCTTCTTCGGCTCCCTGCTGGCCGGCGCGATCGTGGTGCCGATGAACCCCCTGCTCAAGTCCGGCGAGATCGACTTCTTCTTCACCAACTCCGGGGCCAAGGTCGCCTTCGTCTGGCCGGACTTCGTGGCGGAGGCCACCGAGGGAGCCAAGAACTCGGGCACCCGCATCATCACGTGCGGTCCCATGGGTCCCGTCGAGGGCGCCCTCGAGGGCGGTGACCCGATCGCCGAGCCGGTCGAGCGCGACGACGAGGACACCGCGATCGTGCTCTACACCTCGGGCACGACCGGTCGGCCCAAGGGCGCCGAGCTGACCCACAGGAACGTCCACCTGAACGCGCACCGCAGTGCCGTCGAGATCCAGGCGACCACGCCGGACGACGTGGTGATGGGCTGCCTGCCGCTGTTCCACGTGTTCGGGCTCGTCGTGGGCCTCAACGCCGCGGTCATCGCCGGCGCGGCGCTGGCGCTCATCCCCCGGTTCGACCCGGCCGAGGCGATCAAGGTGATCGGCAACGAGAAGGTCACCATCTTCATGGGCGTCCCCACGATGTATGCAGCGATCCTCAACCACCCCGACTCCGACGCCCTCGATGCGACGTCGCTGCGTACCTGCTGCTCGGGTGGGTCCGCCATGCCGCTGGAGGTCATGAAGGCGTTCGAGGAGAAGTTCGGCTGCATGATCCTGGAGGGCTACGGCCTGTCCGAGACCTCTCCGGTGGCGTCCTTCAACATGCCGACCATGGAGCGCAAGCCCGGCACCATCGGGGTCGCGATCCCCGGTTGCGAGATGAAGCTGATCGACCTCGAGGGCAACGACGTCGCAGCGGGCGAGGGCGTCGGCGAGATCGCGATCCGCGGCGACAACGTCATGAAGGGTTACTGGCAGAACCCCGAAGCCACCGCCGAGGCCATCCCCGACGGCTGGTTCCGCACCGGGGACCTGGCCACCGTGGACGACGAGGGCTACTACACGATCGTCGACCGCAAGAAGGACATGATCCTGCGCGGCGGCATGAACGTGTACCCGCGCGAGGTCGAGGAGGTGCTCTACACCCACCCCGACGTGCTCGAGGCCGCTGTGGTCGCGGTGCCGGACGAGCTGCTCGGCGAGGACGTGGGCGCTGCCGTCGCGCTGCGTCCCGGCGCCACCGCGACGCTGGAGGACGTGCAGGCCTTCGTCAAGGAGCGGATTGCCGCCTACAAGTACCCGCGGCACATCTGGGCCGTCCCCGAGCTGCCCAAGGGCCCCACCGGCAAGATCCTACGGCGCGAGGTGCACAAGCCGGCCGACGTCTGAGGGACGAGGTCAGGCGTCCTTGCGACGCTTGGCGGGGAGGCCGATGACCACGGCTGAGACGAGCACGATGGCGGCGCCCAGCAGCTGCGGCCAGGCCAGGTGCTCACCCAGGACGACGACGCCCAGCAGCACCGACACGACCGGAATCAGGTAGGTGACGGTGGTGCTGACCGTGGCACCCGCGCCACGCACGACGTCGAACTGGAGCATGTAGGCGAGCCCGGTCCCGACGACGCCCAGCACGAGGACGCAGAGCAGCGGCAGCAGCACTCCCCCGCCATCGAGGTTGACGTGCCCGGCCCACGGGGCGGCGTACGCGTCGCGGTTGAACAGCCACCACACGAGAATGACCGGCACCATGAGCGCGGACCCCACCAGCAGCAACGCGGTCGGCATCGAGAGCCCACCCAGGTCTGCGCCCCCGAGGAAGCGCCGGTTGTAGGTCCAGCCCAGGCCGTAGGACGCGCCGGCGACGAGCGTCATGCCGAAGCCCAGCAGGTCGGGGCGGCCGGCGGACTCCCACGGCTGCATGATGACGATGACGCCGGCGAACCCGATGACGACGGCAGCCAGCTTGCGTGGGGACAGGCGGTCGCTCGGCAGCAGGGCCAGCGCGAAGAAGACGGCGGCCAACGGGGTGGTGGCGTTTCCGATCCCGGCCAGTGCAGAGGAGACGCGCACCTCACCGGCGGCGAACAGGCTGAAAGGCAGCGCCGTGAGGAAGACGCCCGACACGGCGAGATGGGCCCAGGTGCGGCGCGCGCGGGGCAGCCGGCCACGGGTGACGGCCAACAGCGCCAGCAGGGTCGCGGTGCCGGCGAAGATGCGTAGCCCCGAGATCTGCAGCGGGGCCATGGTCCGCAGCCCGACCTTCATCAACAGGAAGCTCGACCCCCAGATGAAGGCGAGCAGGACGTACTTGGCCTGCCAGGGCACCCGGGTCACCGGGGAGCTGGCGACGGTGGGGGTGGCGACACTGGTGCTCATTGGTGGGTCAACTCTCGGCTCGTTCCGACCATTCCGCGGCCACGGCGACCGCTGCGCGTTGAACGCGCCAGGCCCCCTCTGGTGTGAGTCCGGGCAAACCGCAGGCCGGGCTCGCGGTGAGGTCGCCCAAGGACTTCGCAGACATCCCGGCGTCGTGCCAGCCGCGGCTCACCACGTCGGCGGCACCGCGGACGGTGCCGCTGGCATCGGTCGGCAGGCACCCGGCATACAAGGCCACGCCGTCCTCGACGGTGGCGGCGATCGACTCCCAGCGCTGGGGGGTGAGGGAGGTGACGTCGAGGCTCACGGCGCCGACCCCGGTCGCCCGGAGCAAAGGCAGGGGTATGCCGGGATCGCAGCAGTGCACGACCGTCGCCGCTGCCTCGATGGCGGGGTTGTCGGTCGCGGCGGCGAGCACGTCGCGCAGACCGTTCATGGCGGCGAGGGGGTCGACGGGGCGCAGGTGCCCGTAGCCGGAGGCCGTGGGCAGGTGACCGGCGAGGACGGCAGGCAGGGACGGCTCGTCGAGCTGCAGCACGAGCGAGGCACCGGGGACGAGGCGGGCGACATCGGCCAGGTGGACCCGCAAACCCTCGGCGAGCGAGCCGACGAGGTCGCGCAGCGCCCCCGGATCGGCCAGTGCCTTCTCACCGCGCTGGAGCTCGATGCCGGCGGCGAGGGTCCACGGGCCGGTGCACTGGATCTTGAGGTCACCCGCGTAGCCGTCGAACGCCTCGGCGAGCTCGTCGAGGTCCTGGCCCAGCAGGGCCTTGGTGCGCTGGGCGTCGTGCCCGCCGCGCTCGACGAAGCGCCAGCCGCTGGGCTGGAGGTCCACGTGCAGGTCGACCAGCAGTCCGGCCGCCCGACCGATCATGTCGGCGCCGGGTCCGCGAGCCGGGAGCTCTGGCAGATAGGGCAGGTGTCCGTCACCGAGGATGTCGCGGACGCCCTTGAGGGCTTCGCGGATGTCGGTGCCCGGGAGAGATCCGATGCCGGTTGCGCGAGCCACGCCCCGAGACTAGTCAGCGGTACCGACACGCCTGAGGGCAGGATCCCTAGTCTCTACCCATGGCTCGAGTGGACCCGGACGACGACAGCATCCGTCGCTTCGTGGTGCATCACCACCGCTACGACCCGCAGCGCCGCGAATTTCGCAACGTCGCTGTGGCCGCGTTCGACAACGCCGACGAGTTCGACGCCGCCCTTCGCGAGACAAGCGCTGGCATCGAGCGCCGACGTCGGTCAGGCGAACCCGTCGACCGCCGCGAGCACGCGTCGGGCACCGAGTACGGCCCGGGCGCTCGCGAGCAGGCCGCCTACGGCCGGTTCCTGCAACGCGCCGCCCGCCATGGCGTCGACGTGCGGCGCTTTCTGGCCAAGCGCGACCCGCCATCCAACATGGCGTTCATCTTCTTCGACAGCGACGACGGCGATGGCCAGACCGACACGGGACGCGGCGAGGACAGGGGCGAGGACGGCGGCTGACTGCTCCCTCAGTCGGGGAGCTCGCTCGGCAGGACCACCGCGTCCACCAGTGCGCCGTTGCGGATGACGGTGACTTCCATCCGCCTCCCGATCGCCTCGGTGAACAGGCGCTTCTGCAGCGACTGGGCATCGCCGAGCGGGGCGCCGTCGATCGCAAGGACCAGGTCGCCCGCGAGCAGGCCACTCGTCGCCGCCGGGCTCTTCTCGACGACCTCGACCACTCGCAGCGCGCCGCGCTGCCCGTACCGCTCGGCCTGCGCCGGCGTCAGCCGTGCGGGAGTGCTCACGAGCCCGAGGTAGGCGCGCCGCACCCGCCCGTCGTGCATCAGCGCGTAGATGATCCGGTGGGTCGTGGCATTGATTGGTACCGCCATGCCGAGGCCGATTCCGGCGACAGCCGTGTTGATCCCGACGACCCGACCGCGGCTGTCGGCGAGCGCCCCACCGGAGTTGCCGGGGTTGAGCGCGGCGTCGGTCTGGATGACGTCCTCGATCAGGCGCGCGGTCGTGCGGGTACGCACCGGCATGCTGCGGCCGAGGGCGCTCACCACTCCGGCCGTCACGGTGCCCGACAGGCCCAGCGGGTTGCCGACGGCCACCACGAGCGAACCCACGAGGAGCGAGCTCGCGTCGCCGTACTCCGGCGGCGCCGGCACCTCGCGGTCCGCGCGGATGACCGCGATGTCGGACAGCGGGTCACGGCCAACGACCTCGAAGTGCGCGACCGTTCCGTCGGCGAACTCGGCACTGCCTCCGCTCGCGTCGCCGACGACGTGCGCGTTGGTGAGGAGATGCGACTCGCCGGTCAGCACCACGGCAGACCCCGAGGACTCTCCGCGGCGCGACCGGATCCGCAGGGCCGCAACCTTGGGCGTCAGCTGTGCCGCGACGGAGGTGACAATCGCCGAGTAGGCGTCCAGCGCGGCCGACTCTTTGGCCGGGTCAGAGGCCGCGGGGTCCGTGGCCGCCGGGTCTGTGGTCATGCCAGTGTCAACGAGCGGTCGGCACGGTGGGATTCCTGGGTTCACCGAGGGCGAACGACGCGGTCGCGGACCCGCGGTCGAACTCGGCACACAGATGCCCCGAACCTACCGATTCGCGCCCATTCCCTCGTCGAATCAATGCAGATGTTCTAGCCGGAGTCATGGCCCCGGTGGAGGCGGGGAGCCTGCATGGAGTTCTAGCGTCGAGGCAAGCCGCGCGATGTGCAGGGCGGCCATCTGCAACCGAAGGAGCACGCATGCGCCTCAAGCGTCTGATCATCGTCCCGGCGGCAGCCGGGGTCCTCGTCCTCGTCGGAGTGTCAGCCGCCAGTGCCGGCGAGATCACCGGCACTGGCAAGCCCGCGCAGGGCGCCGCCCACGCCAACTCGATCTGCGCGTTCTCCGGACTGGAGGACGGCGATGGTGCCGGGTTCCCCGGTCCCGGCGGTGCGCCGCCCCAGAACTGGGGCCACAGCAAGTCGTCCTTCGGGGCGACCCCAGCCGAGCGCAAGGCGTCGGGCTTCCAGCCGGGCGACTCCTGCAACGGTCACCGTGGCTTCCTCGCCGGTGGTGGCGAGGAGCCGTAACCAGGTCGCTGGCCTGACCCACGACTGGGCCCACTCTCCCCGAAGGGAGGGTGGGCCTCGTCATGTGGCGGAGACGGTTCCGGCCTGGAACCGGAGTCAACCGTGCTGTTACCCGGCTGATACCGCCTCAGCACCAGCCTGGAACCACCCCGTGTCACAACGGTCTGACCACGGGAGGTCCGGCACTCAGGTCGACCGCCCTCGACCCTCGAAGGAACCGATCATGTCCACCACTCGCCGCACCATCACCACCACGATCGCACTGGCCGGCCTGCTCGTCCTGGGAACCGGCTCCGTCCCTGCCACCGCCCGCCAGGACGCGGGCCCGACCGTCGTCCACACGATCCCCGACGAGGGCCACTGCCCGCTCGCCCGCGTGGGGACACAGTTCGTCAAGTGCGACAACCTCACCGGAAACGGCGTGCGGGCCCCGGGCTGGATCCCCCGCGCCTGAGCGTTCCTCTCCGATCGCCGGACGGCTCCTGCGTTCGGAGAGGGCACTCAAGATCCCCTGGGATCACTCTTGCCGCGGACCGGGCGTGGGAGCAGTGTTAGCCCTGACGGTAGCGCCGTCGGGGTGCTACCCCGAGCAGAGGAGTTTCGTCGTGTATGCACGAACCACAACCGTCCAGGCAGACCCCTCCAAGATCGACGACGGGATCGCCAACGTCCGTGACGAGGTCACGCCGGCGATCACCGCCATGGATGGATGTGTCGGGATGTCGATGCTCGTGGACCGCGCGTCCGGCCGCTGCATCGCCACATCGTCGTGGGAGTCAGAGGCTGCGCTGCGGGACAGCGCCGGCAAGGTCCTTCCGCTGCGTGATGCAGCCGAGCAGGCCCTGGGTGCCAGCACCAGCACCGTGGACACGTGGGAGGTCGCCGTCGTCCACCGCGACCACGCCATGCCCGAAGGCGCCTGCGCTCGGGTCACCTGGCTGAGCGGGATGGCCGATCATGCCGAACGCGCTTCCGACGTCTTCAGGATGGCCGTCCTCCCCAGGGTTCAGGAGCTCGATGGGTTCTGCAGCGCCAGTCTGCTCATCAGCCGCGAGACCGGCCGAGCGGTGGGCACCGTCACCTTCGAGCGCCGAGAGCAGCTCGAAGCCAGCCGCGATGCCGCTGCCGGCATTCGCGAAGCAGCGAGCAGGGACATCGGCTCGACCATCGACGACGTGGCAGAGATGGAGGTGGTGCTGGCTCATCTCCACCTCCCCGAGATGGTTTGACAGCAGCGTCAGGCACAACATGCCGGGATGGTCCCTGCCCCCGGACCATCCCGACCTCGCTCCCGGGTCCTGGAGTGCGCAGGCACCCTCGGGAGCGACGCGCCCGGACCTAGAATCGCGTCGTGGTGCGTGATCAGCCGCTTGGGTGCAACGCAGCGCCAAGCGTCCTCGATGATCTCCTCGACGTGCGACCAGTCGATGTCGTCCACGTCGAGATAGACCCCGACCCACCCCCGATGACCCACATACGGCGGCCGGAAGTAACGACGCGGCTCGGCTGCGACCAGTGCGGACTGCACCCCTTCCGGTGCAGCCGTCCAGATCGCCGTGCGGTCGTCGTGGTGCTCCTGCGCCGCCATCACGAAAGCCTTCCTCCCACCGGCGAACCAGCAGGGCTCACCGTGCGACTCCCGTTGCTCCGTCTCCGGGAGCGCGAGACACAGCGACCGCACCCGCGCCAGCGGTGACCCGTCCTGGATCCCGCCGCGCACCATACGAGTCAGCGCTCGAGCCAGGCGGACGCGATCGTCGCCGAGCCGACCACGCGCGTTCCTTCGTAGAGGACCACTGACTGGCCCGGCGCGACGCCCCGGAGCCGACCAGCGAGCCGCACCTCCACGTCGTCTCCGGAGGCCCACGCCTGCGCGGGCACTTCCTCGCCGTGCGCGCGCACCTGGGCGCCCACCTCGACGACGCCCTCGGGCGGCGGACCGCACCACCGGGCGTGGTCACCGCGAATCGCGTTGACCCCCAACAGGTCTGACGTGCCGATCATGACGCGGTTGGCCGCCGCGTCCACCGACACGACGTAACGCGGGTCACCGTCCATGACCGACCGATCGAGACCCAGCCCCCGTCGCTGACCGACGGTGTAGGCATAGGCGCCCCGGTGCGCGCCCACCACCTCGCCCGACTCGGCGTCGACGATCTCGCCGGGCTGCTCCCCCAACCGAGACGTGAGCCAGCCGCGGGTGTCGCCGTCGGCGATGAAGCAGATGTCGTGCGAGTCGGGCTTGCTGGCGACGTAGAAGCCGCGCTCCTTGGCCTCGGCGCGGATCTCCGGCTTCGCCGTGTCACCCAAGGGAAAGAACGCCCGATCCAGCTGGTCGGCGTCGAGCACCCCCAGCACGTAGGACTGGTCCTTGGCCATGTCGACGGCACGGTGCAGCTCTCGGCCGCCGTCGTCGCCCTCGACGACCTGGGCGTAGTGGCCGGTCGCCACCGCGTCGAAGCCCAGCGCGACCGCCTTGTCGAGCAGCGCGGAGAACTTGATCTTCTCGTTGCAGCGCAGGCAGGGGTTGGGGGTGCGTCCGGCGGAGTACTCCGCGACGAAGTCCTCCATGACGTCGCGCTTGAACCGCTCGGCCATGTCCCAGACGTAGAAAGGGATCCCGAGCATGTCGGCGACGCGGCGGGCATCCCCGGCGTCCTCGATCGTGCAGCAGCCACGGGCCGACTCGCGCAGCGTCGCAGCACTCTGCGACAGGGCGAGGTGCACGCCGACGACCTCGTGCCCCGCGTCGAGCATCCGCCCCGCGGCGACGGCGGAGTCCACCCCGCCGGACATGGCGGCGACGACCCGCATCAGTCGGTCCATCCGCTGGCCCGCCGGGCGCGCTCGATCGCCGCGGGCAGGGCGGCCAGCACCGCGTCGACGTCGGCGTCGGTCGAGGTGTGGCCGAACGTCAGGCGCAGCGCACCCCGCGCGGACTCCTCGGGGATCCCCATGGCCAGCAGAACGTGCGACGG
The DNA here is from genome assembly GCF_056404275.1 of Pedococcus sp. P2_D9. Lineage (NCBI taxonomy): Bacteria > Bacillati > Actinomycetota > Actinomycetes > Micrococcales > Intrasporangiaceae > Pedococcus > Pedococcus sp. P2_D9. The sequence continues at coordinate 20,758 of NZ_JBFUEI010000007.1, read as the reverse complement.
CTGCGGCACACCTGCCTGGCAGGCCGAACCGGTCGAGCACTCAACGCCGACGGCGTCGAGGAGGTAGAGGAGGGAGTCGCCTTCGCAGCCGGGAACGAGCAGGTGCGCGTTGCCGGGCAGCCGGTGTATGCCGTCGTCGGCCTCCCACGCGCCCGTCGCCCTGATGTCGTAGCCGAGATCCATCGCCGAACGGATCAGCCTGTCCCGCAACGCCATCAGCCGAGGCGCCTCCATCGAGATGCTGGCGACGGACTCCTCCATGGCCACAGCGAAGGAGCGGATCCCGGGGACGTCGAGGGTCCCGCTGCGGATCTGCCGCTCCTGTCCCCCACCAAAGGTCTGGGGCACGACCACTGCATCGCGGCGCACGAGCAGCGCGCCGACGCCCACCGGCCCACCGACCTTGTGGGCGGTGACCGTCATCAGGTCGGCTCCCGACTCGGCGAAGTCCACGGGGAGGTGGCCTGCGGCCTGCACCGCGTCGGTGTGGAACGGCACCCCGAACTCATGGGCGAGGGCCGCGAGCGCTGCCACGGGCTGCACGGTGCCGACCTCGTTGTTGGCCCACATGACGGTGACCAGGGCCACCGAGTCGGGGTCCTCCTCGATCGCGGCGCGCACAGCGTCGGTCGTGATGAAGCCGAGCGCGTCGGGCTCGACCCACGTCACCTTGGCCCCCTCCTGGGCGACCAGGTGCTCGACGCAGTCGAGGACGGCGTGGTGCTCGATCGCGCTGCAGACGATGCGCACCCGGCCCGGGTCTGCCTCCCGCCTCGCCTCGAACGTGCCGGCGACGGCCAGGTTGTCGGACTCGGTGCCCCCAGACGTGAAGACCACCTCGGACGGTCGTGCGCCGAGCGCCTTGGCCAGCCGCTCGCGCGACTCCTCGACGACCCTGCGAGCCATCCGGCCGGAGGTGTGCAGCGAGGACGCGTTGCCGGTGGTGGCCAGCTGGTCGGCCATCGCCGCGATGGCCGATGGGAGCATCGGCGTGGTGGCGGCATGGTCGAGGTAGGCGGTCACCGTCGAAAGTTTACTCGTCAACCGCTCAACCTTCGGTCGGAGTGTGGCGTTGGGTACGTCAGCGGGCGACGAGCCCCGGCCGCTGCCGTGTTCGGGACTACCGTCAGGGCTCGGGACTGTCGGGTGGAGGGGGCGGGGTGCAGCAGAGCGAGGAGGCCGCGTTCGGGCAGTTCGCGGAGCGGGTCATGCCCCGGCTCCTGCGGACGGCCTGGCTCCTGACCGGTGACCCGAACCGCGCGGAGGACGCCGTCCAGGAGTCACTGGTCCGGCTGTTCGGGATCTGGCCAAGGGTCCGTCTCGACGAACCCGAGGCCTACTGCCACCGCATCCTGCGCAATCTCGTGGTCAGCACCTGGCGCAAGGATCGCCGGCTCGTGCTGGTCGAAGACGTCCGGGACGACGTCGACGAACGCAGGGCGACCGACGACGCCGGCACGCGGCTCGACCTCGTGCGGGCCCTCCAGGAGCTGCCCGTTCGCGAGCGCGAGGTCGTCGTGCTGCGCCACTACGCCGACCTGTCCGAGCGCGCCGTCGCCGAGCTGCTGGGAGTCAGCGTCGGCACCGTGAAGTCGTCGTCCTCCCGCGGGCTCGAGCGCCTGCGAAGCCTCATCTCCGACAAGGGGGAAGCCCATGTCCAGTGACCTCGACCTCATCGAACGCCTTCGCACGGACCCCGCCCCGGCCATGCACGTCTCCCTCGCGGACGTCCTCGCCGAAGGACGTCGACGCCAGCGCCGCCGGACCGCCCGGTGGCTTGCGGCCGGTGCTGCAGCGGCCGTCGCCGCGGCCCTGGTGGTGGCAGTTGTGCTCCAGCTGTCCGGTGAGGCACGCACCGCCCCACCGGCCGGCACCCCCAGCGGCATCACTTCCGGCAGCTATGTCTGGCAGCCGACGAACCCCGAGCTCTCCGGGGCGACCACCATCGTGGCATCCGGGGGCTCCTATGCCCTGCGGGTGGACGGTGGCGTGATGACCGTCAAGGTCACCCGCGACGGCGCCAGCGCCCCGCCCATCAGCGCGGCCCTGCTCCGCACCGGGGCGGCGTGGCGGGAGGTCGACGGCACCTCGGGGCAGCGCGTCCTCGTCGGGGTCGTCCGCGGCAAGGCCGACGACATCGTCTACCAGCCCAGCCTCGCCGCCTCCATGGCCGAGCACACCGTGGTGACGCGGGATGCCGGTGACTTCACGGCATACGTCATCTCGTTTGCCGCGCCGCAGGCGGTGACCACCATCGCCAGGGACGTGGGCTGGCTGACGACCAACGCAGGCATGCCCAGCTGGGCCCTCGGCGACGGTGGGGGCGGTGCGGGTCTGGCGCTGGACCTGGACGGTGAGGCCCCTTCCCTGCTGCCGCCTTACGACGTGACCGTCACCGGACCGCCGTCGACGACCACGCCGCCGAGGAAGGCCGTGGAGCTGACCATCTCGCTGGGCGAGGTTCGCCTGGGAGCCCCCCTGACACTGAGCGTCGACCGCGAGGCCGTCGTCGTGGGGTCGGGGGGGTTGCAGACCGAGCTCGCCGGCGCGGACCCGGAGACCGCCTTCGGCTACGACACGATCGCCCTGGCGGACGGCCGGTCCCTGGTGTGGGGAGTACTTCCCCAGGGGATCAAGTCCGTCCGGCCCACGGTGGACGGCGGGGTGCGCGTGGGTGTCCCGGCGCTCGCCAACCTCGTGGTCCTGCCGTACACCGTGTTCGCCGTGCTCGTCGAGGGCACGCCGGACCACGTGGGGGGCCTCCAAGCGGAGTTCGCAGGGCGTCCCGGTGGCATCAGCGTGACGCAGTAGCACGGGGCCCGGCTTTCCTGACCGTCCCTTTACCTACCGGGCGTAACCGCGCCCGCCTCCCCTCGTTGGACACGGCATACCGACCACCACCGGTGCTGGTCTCACGAAGGGAACTACATGCACACCGCGAAGAGAACCCGGGCAGTCGTCGCGACGGCCGCCACGGCCGCCCTGGCCGCCATGGCCCTCGCCACGCCCGCTTCGGCAGGCCTGCTGTCCTCAGGCAAGGCCCTCGCTCCGGTCCAACCGTGGCTGGCTTCCCAGCTGGGGGTGCTCAAGGCCGCCACCCCGACCACCGTCCTCGTGCACGGCACGGACACCGCGGCCGCCACCCAGGCCGTGCAGGCGGTTGGCCTTCGCAAGGTGACGACGTTCGACAAGGTCGGCGTCGTCGTGGCCACGGGACTCCCCGCCCAGGTGCAGGCAGTCCGGTCACAGCCCGGCGTGACCTACGTCGAGGGCAACCAGCCCATCGAGATGCTGCTGTCGACCTCCAACAAGGCCACCCGCGGCGACGAGGCCCGCAACACCCTCACCGGCGCCAACGGGACCGCGCTCGACGGCAAGGGGGTCTCCGTCGCGGTGATCGACTCCGGGGTGGACCCGACGCACCCGTTCCTGAAGAACCCCGACGGCACCTCCGCCGTCGTCAAGAACCTCAAGATGGTGTGTGAGCCGCTCACCGAGAGCACCTGCGCCCCCGTCGACGCCGGCTCGGCCAACACCGACCTGCTGTCCGGTGGCGGGCACGGCATGCACGTCAACGGGATCGTCGCGGGTCGCGACGTTACGCTGTCAGACGGCACCAAGATGCACGGTGCCGCCCCGGGCTCGAGCCTGGTCAGCATCAGCACCGGTGCCGTGCTGTTCATCATCGGCGCCGACGCAGCCCTCAACTGGGTGCTCGAGAACCACAACGCCCCGTGTGGCGCGGGCGTCCCGGCCAGCACCTGCCCGCCGATCAAGGTGACGTCGAACTCCTACGGCCCCAGCGGTGGTGGCGCGTTCGACCCGAACTCGGCCACGGCCAAGATCCAGCGTGCACTGGTCAAGGAGGGCGTCGTCTCGGTCTGGGCCAACGGCAACGACGGCGGCGACGGGTCGAAGGACCTGTCCAACCCGCCCGGCAAGGACCCGACCCCCGGCATCCTGTCGGTGGCCTCGTTCTTCGACCAGAACACCGGCACTCGCGACGGCACCGTCTCGGACTTCTCGAGCCGCGGCAAGGCCGGCGACAAGTCGACCTACCCGGACATCTCGGCGCCGGGTGAGGACATCACCAGCTCGTGTCGCGTCTACCTGCCGATCTGCTCATCGGGGCTCGATCCGAAGGACGGCGGCGACTACAACACCATCAGCGGCACCTCGATGGCCACCCCGCACATCTCGGGCATCGTCGCGCAGCTCTTCCAGGCCAACCCGAACGCCACCCCGGCGCAGATCGAGGCCGCGATCGAGTCGACTGCCTACAAGTACACCAACGGTGCACCCTACGAGGCAGGCACCAATGGCACGACGAGCTTCGACAAGGGCCACGGCCTGGTCGACGTCGTCGCTGCCGCCAACGCCATCCGCTAGCAGCCAGCGGAAGGTCGCGAGGTTCCCGGGCCCTGTGAGGGGGACCCGGGAACCTCGTCCGGTACCTGCGTGCGCACGGCGCAGACCGGGGGAACGCCTCGGACCACCCCCTGTGGTCCGGGGCGTTCTCGGTGTGCCGGGTGGCCGGCATACCAAGCCTCCGTGCACAGGGGTATGCCGTGTGCCCGGCACGCAGCGAAGGCCCCCGACCAGCGTGGTCGGGGGCCTTCGGTGAATCAGTGTGCTGTGGTCAGCCCTTCGAGGCCTCAGCCCTTGGAAGCCTCAGCCCTTGGAAGCATTGACGGCCTCGGTGGCCTGCGGGAGGACCGTGAACAGGTCACCCACGACTCCGAAGTCGACGAGCTCGAAGATCGGGGCTTCCTCGTCCTTGTTGATGGCGATGATCGTCTTGGACGTCTGCATGCCCGCCCGGTGCTGGATGGCGCCGGAGATGCCGCACGCGACGTAGAGCTGCGGCGAGACCTGCTTGCCGGTCTGGCCGACCTGCGAGGTGTGCGGGTACCAGCCGGCGTCGACGGCGGCGCGGGAGGCGCCGACAGCGGCACCGAGGGAGTCCGCGAAGGTCTCGACCGGCGAGAAGTCGCCGCCGGTGCCGCGACCACCGGAGACCACGATCGCGGCCTCGGTCAGCTCAGGGCGGCCGGTGGCTTCCTTGGGCTTGGACTCGGTGACCTTGGCGCCCTTGGCAGCCTCGGAGATGGTCGGCTCGAACGCCTCGTCGGCGGCCGCGCCGGCAGCCTCCTCTGGAGCGGCCGAGTTGGGCTTGACCGTGATGATCGGGGTGCCCTTGGTCACGGTCGACTTCACGCTGTAGGAACCAGCGAAGACCGACTGGGTCGTGGACACGCCGCCACCCTCACCGGCCTGCACGTCGACGGCGTCGGTGATCAGGCCGGAGTCGGTCTTGATGGCCAGCCGGGCGGCGATCTCCTTGCCGGCGGAGTTGCTCGGGATGAGGACCGCGGCAGCGGAGGTCTTCTCGACGAGCTGCGCGAGCAGCTCGGCCTGGGGCGCCACGAGGTAGTCGGTGACGTCCGCGTTCTCGACGCGGTAGACCTTCTCCGCGCCGTACTTGGCCAGCGTCTCCTTCGCAGCGTCGAACCCGGAGCCGACGAAGACGGCGCTGGGCTCGCCGAGGCGGCGGGCGATGGTGAGCAGTTCTGAGGTGGTCTTGCGAACGGTGCCGTTCGCGTGGTCGACCAGGACGAGTACTTCAGCCATGAGTGGTTCCTCTCTTAGGCGTTGTTGGGAGCTCAGGCTGGCCGGCTCAGATGAACTTCTGCGCGGACAGGAACTCCGCGAGCTTGGTGCCGCCGTCGCCGTCGTCGGTGACGATCTGGCCCTGCTCGCGCGGGGGGCGCTTGGTGAACGACTCGACCTTGGTCCAGGCGGCGTCGAGGCCGACCTGCGACGCGTCGATGCCGAGGTCGGCCAGGGCCCACTCCTCGACCGGCTTCTTCTTCGCGGCCATGATCCCCTTGAACGAGGGGTAGCGCGGCTCGTTGATCTGGTCGGTGACCGACACGAGCGCAGGCAGCGTCGCGACGATCGTCTCCGAGGCGGCGTCACCGTCGCGGCGGATCGTCACCGTCGAGCCGTCGACGGACAGCTCGGACGCGAAGGTCGCCTGCGGCAGGCCGAGGCGCTCGGCGAGCATCGCCGGGACGACGCTCATCGTGCCGTCGGTCGAGGCCATGCCGGTGATGACGAGGTCGGGGGTGCCGGTCTTCTTGATCGCCTCCGCGAGGACCAGCGAGGTCGCCACGGCGTCGGAGCCGTGGATCGCGTCGTCCTTGACGTGGATGGCCTTGTCGGCGCCCATCTGCAGGGCCTTCTTGAGTGCGTCGGCAGCCTGGTCCGGGCCGACGGTGACGACGGTCACCTCTCCCTCGCCGGCCTCCACGAGCTTGAGGGCCTCCTCGACGGCGTACTCGTCGAGCTCGGACAGCAGACCGTCAACGCCCACTCGGTCGGTGGTGTTGTCGGAGTCGTTGAACGTGCGGTCGGACTGTGCATCCGGCACGTACTTCACGCAGACGACGATGTTCATGAACTGATCGTCCCCTTCTTGGAATGGATACCGCTTGGATCGACATCGGGTATCGACAGTGAGTATCGAAAAATGGGTCAGGTGCCATCCTTACAGCCCGCGCCCCCGATCGACACGCCAGCACCGCGTGACGCTCACCACGAGGCAAACCGCGCAAGTCCACGCACGGCTCGTGAGGGAGGGTGACGGTGCCCACACCATCGGTGCACGAGCATGGCGCAGCCCAAACCCAGCGACCAGAAGTTGACCGTGGCCGACCTCGCCGCCGAGGTCCGGAGCCTCAGGCGGGACATCGCGGGATACGACGCGGCCCGGTCAAGGTCTTGGCTGAGCCCCGAACCGCGGGCTCAGCCAAGACCCTCGATCACCATTCAGTGGCAGTGGAAGAACTCGTGGACCGTACCGTCGGGGCGCTGGTTGAAGTGCTCCACGTTCTGGTTCGAGAAGGTTGAGCCGTCCGAGCCCTTTCCGCGCACGCTGAACGTGAACGTCCCCTCGACAACTGACCCGTTCGCGTTGAAGCCGCCCCAGACCGTGAACTTGCCGGCGTAGCTAGGCAGGGCCGGGTCCTCCAGCGGTGTCGCAGTGAAGGTGCCCGTCTGCGTGAACGTCTCGTGTGAGCGGCCGTCGTCGAAGGCGGTCACGTGCTCGATGGAGTTGGACGTCGTGGTGATCGTGTACAGCGGTCCGCCACCTTCGCAGGTGGGGACGACGTCCACGAACGTCTCGACGACCCCCTTTGCGGTGTGCGTCTCGGTGATGGGTGCCGCATAGGCGGGACCGGCGAGTAGGACCAGGAATCCGGTCAGAAGGACAAGCGAAAATCGTCGCAGCATGATGGCCTCCCAGGTGGTAGCTGCTACCCCTGCATCTCGCAGTCTTCGCCGCCCCGAATCCGCCCGCAATAGCTCCTTCTGACCACATCCGCCCGTGGCTGAGCGACCACGGTGGGGATATCTTGGCGTCTCGACGTGCAGTGCCGAAGAGAGGCTTTCAGGTGGCCCCAGAATCGGGATATCCGCAGGTCGAGCCCCACGTTCTCTCATTGACTGGGGAGCGCACCGCACCGCATGTCTGGCACGAGAACTACTGGTTTCGTCGCCACGAGGCGGGGTATGCGGCCGCCCCCGGCTGGGTGCACACCGCACCTGCCGTCGTCCTGGACGCCGGATGTGGCGAGGGGTATGCAGCGGGCCTCCTCGACGTGTTCTGGCCCGGAGTGCGCGTGGTCGGCCTGGACTACGACGCGGCGACGACCGCCCACGCTGCGCGGACCCACGGAGGTGAGCGGGCGTCCTACCTGCGGGGCGCTTTGACGGCGCTGCCGCTGGTGACTGGCGCGGCGGACGCGACTTTCTCGCTCCAGGTGCTCGAGCACATCTGGACGCCCGGCGACTACGTGCGCGAGCTCGCCCGGGTGACGCGACCGGGCGGGGTGGTGGTGCTGTCGACGCCGAACCGGCCGACCTTCTCGCCTGGGCTCGGGCGGCGYGACAAGCCCTCGAACCTCTACCACTGCCGCGAGTACGACGCCGAGGAGCTGGTGGCCGAGCTGGATCGGTGGCTGCCCGGGGCCGAGGTGACCCTGGTGCGTCTGGGCCACGGCGAGCGCCTGCTCCGGTGGGAAGCGGCGTACGGGTCGCTCGTGGCAGCCCAGCAGGAGCAGGCGCCCCAGGACTGGGACCGAGAACTGCGCGAGATCGTCGGCTCGGTGACCGTGGACGACTTCGTCTTCGGCGCGTCTGACGAGGACTGCCTGGACCTCTTCGGCATCGTGCGGCTGATGATCCCCTAGCCGTCGTCGACGGTGCGGCGGCCGGTCTTGAGCTGACCCCTGCGCTTCTTGCTCTCGATCCGGCGTCGCTGCGAACCCTTGGTCGGGCGGGTGGGGCGACGGGTGGGCGGGTCGGGCGCGGCCGCCTCCCGGAGCATGGTGACGAGGCGCTGCCGCGCGACCACACGGTTCTGGCGCTGGGATCGGTGTTCGGACGCGACGACGACCAGCCGGCCGCCGACGAGCTTCGGCGCCAACCGCGCGAGCAGGCGCTCGCGGGTGGCCTCGGGCAGCGCGGCGACAGCGCGTGACGTCGCCGGGTCGAAGTCGAGCTCGACCCGGCTGTCCGTGGTGTTGACGCCCTGTCCCCCGGGCCCGGACGAGCGGGAGAAGCGTTCGACCAGCTCACCGGCATCGATGACCAGGCCGTGGCGCAGCCCCGGCCCTGCGGGCACGCGCAACGGCGCCCCCGGTTGTGGCCGACCGCCAGGTGCGGCGATCACGGGAGGAGGCGCAGCTCGTTGCCGTCGGGGTCGGCCAAGGTCGTGCCGCCGCCCTCCCGGCCCAGCCGGTCCCAGTCGTCCACCCGCGTGGCGCCGAGCGAGCGGAGGCGGGCCACCTCCGTCGCGTGGTCGCCCGTGGTGGCCAGCAGCAGGCGTTGGCGGTTCCTCGTGGGCTTGGGAGCCAGCGGCGGACCTCCCCAGGCGACCTTCGTCCCTCCCGCGGGGGACTGGACGGCCGTCTCCCCGTCCTGGTCCCACACCAACGGCCAGCCGAGCACCTGGCTCCAGAACACGCCAACGTCGCGGGACCCTTCACAGGCCAGCTCACCGAGGAAGCCGCAGCCCGCGAGGAACGAGCTGTCCGGCGCGATGACGCAGAGCTCGTTGCCCTCAGGGTCCGCCAGGACCACGTGCCCCTCCTCGGGCAGCTGGCCGACGTCGAGGTGGTGGGCGCCGAGGCCGAGTGCCTCGTCGACGATTCGCTGCTGGTCGTCGGCGTCGACGCTCGTGAGGTGCAGGTGGATGCGGTTCTGCAGGGTCTTGACCGACGTGCTCGACACGAAGCGCAGGCCGACCTGGGTCTCGTCGGCCGCGAGGAGCAAGCCCCCGCCGTACTCCTCCACCGGCCGCACGAGCAGCGAGCCCCAGAACTGCGCCAGTGCTGCGGGGTCGTGTGCGTCGAAGTCGACCCCGACGAGTCTGGAAGGCATTCCCGAACCGTGTCACGGGCGCGGGGCTCGGGCAAACGGTTTCCGGCGGTCCGGTCAGCGAGTGGGGTTGTCGGTGGCCCGGACTAGGGTCACGGCCGTGGGTGACGTCGACGTCGATCTCGACCCGGCCCTGGTGGCCCGGGTCGCCGCGATCTGTCTCGCCCTGCCCGAGGTGCACGAGCAGGACGCCTGGATCGGCGTGCGGTGGCGGATCCGTCAGCGCACCTTCGCCCACCTCGCCCACGTCGACCCCCGCGGCGGCTCGGTGTTCGGGCTGGCCGCGCGGCTGGGCAGTCCCGCCGACGTCATCACGTTCCGCTCCTCCGGAGAGGAGCTCGAGGCCCTGGTCCACTCGGGGCTGCCTTTCTACAAGCCGGACTGGAGTCCGCACGTCATCGGCATGGTGATCGACGACGACACCGACTGGGACGAGGTGGCCGAGCTGATGGCCGACAGCTACTGCCTCATGGCCCCGAAGAAGCTCGCCCGCCTCGTCCAGCCACCGCCCTGACCCGCCAGGCTCGCCGCCCGGTGCGGCAGACTGGTGGCTTGTGACTCCCCCCGTGCCGGGCGCGTTCTGCCTCGTCCTGCACTCCCACCTGCCCTGGCTTCCCGGCCACGGGGTCTGGCCACTGGGCGAGGAGTGGCTGTTCCAGGCCTGGGTGGAGTCCTATGTGCCTCTGGTCGCAGAGCTGGACTCCCTTGCGGCAGAGGGACATCGCGACGTGCTGACCCTCGGCGTCACCCCCGTGCTCGCCGCCCAGCTCGACGATCCCCGGATGCGCCGTGACGCCGCGACGTGGGCTGGACTGTGGGGCATGCGCGCCCGCGAGATGGGCTTCGACGTCGACCCGCACCGCCGGTCGACGGCGGAGCGGGAGTATGCCGGTGCGTCCGGCGCGGCGCGCCTGCTCGAGTCACGGTGGCGTGCGGGCGGCTCGCCGGTCCTGCGCGGGCTGCGTGACCAGGGAGTGGTGGAGCTGCTGGGCGGCCCGAGTGCGCACCCGTTCCTCCCCCTGCTCCTGCCCGAGCTCGCGGCTCTGGCGCTGCAGGCGGGCCTGGCCGACAGCGCCTGGCGGCTCGGCGAACGGCCCCGCGGGATCTGGTCACCCGAATGTGGCTGGCACCCGGCCCTCGCGCAGCCATTCACCGACGCGGGCATCGGGCACTTCGTCGTCGACGAGCAGACCGTGCGCGACTCCGGCGGTCATCCCCACGCCGCGTGGCGGGTGGCCGGGACCGACGTCGTGGCCGTGCCTCGCAACCTCGAGGTCACCAACCTCATCTGGTCCTCGCGCAGCGGCTACCCCGCCTCACCGGTCTACCGCGACTTCCATGCGCGCGAGGAGTTCACCGGCATCAGGTTGTGGGCGATCACCGAGCCCGACGTGGACGTCGACCGCAAACGGCCCTACGACCCCGACGAGGCACGCGACCAGCTGGACCATGACGTGGCGCACTTCGTCGACGCCGTCCGCGACCAGCTGCTGCACGCGCACGAGGTGCGCGGCGAGCCGGGACTGGTCGTCGCGGCATACGACACCGAGCTCTTCGGGCACTGGTGGCACGAAGGACCGGTGTTCCTGGGCAAGACGATCCGGGCCTTGCGGCGGGCCGGCATCACCGTGACCACGCTCGAGAAGGCCCTCGCCGCTGGCCACGTCGCGGGCGACCTCGACCTCGCGCCCGGCTCGTGGGGCGCTGGCAAGGACTACTCTGTGTGGGATGGCCCGGCCGTGCGCCAGATCGCGCACGAGAACGAATGGCTGCAGCGTCGCTGGCTCGACGTGCTCGGCCGCGAGCGCGCCGCAGGGCGGTTGCGCACTCGACGCCCCGACCTCGACCAGCTGCTCCAGACCCTGTGGCACGCGCTGTCGAGCGACTGGGCGTTCCTCGTCACCCGAGGGCAGTCCGTCGACTACGCCCGGCGTCGTGCCGACGAGCACCGACGCGACTTCCACATCCTGGCCCAGCTCGTCGAGGACGGCCGCCGTGCCCAGGCGGTCGACGAGGCCAGGCGACAAGGCCTGCGGGACAACGCCTTCCCCGCACTGGACGCCCGCCTCGGGTGAGCCCCGAGCACGTCGCGGCGAGGGCCGCCTCCCCCGTGTGTCCTAGGTGGTTCCCGCGATGCGAGGGCCCACACGATGCCATCCAATGGAGGAGGCCCGGCGCCCGCCGGTCACCACGTCCAACGAGAGGCCTGGTCATGTCGAAACAGCAACGCATGGCCGCTGCAGGGGCAGCCATGGCACTCGCAACCATCGGGCTCGGGGTCGGCTCCGCCCCGGCTGCCGAGCCGACGCCATTCACCATCACGGAGACCTTCGACGCGTCTGTCGAGGGTGACCCCACCTTTACCGCGACGGGAGGCCTCTGCGCGTCAGGCACCCTGTCCGACGACGTGCGGGTCTTCGCCGGCAACCCGGTGAAGCCCAAGGCGGCGCTGCTGATCCGGACGGTCTACACCTGTGCGGACGGCAGCGGCGAGTTCTACGCGCAGAAGCACGTCTTCATCGTGTTCGGCGAGACCGGACTCACCAACACCGGGCCGGTGAGCCTGATGGGGGGCACGGGGCGCTACGACAAGCTCAGCGGCCACGGCGTCGACGTCGGCGCCCAGGACTTCGAGTCGGGCACCGGCACGGGGGTCGTGACGGGCGTGCTCTCACTCGGGTGAGCTCTGTGGACGCGCGCCTCGCGCCTGGGCGGGGCGCGTGTCCGCTGCTCATTCGCGGGTCTTGACGACCCTGCCCGGTATGCCGGCGACGACCGAGCGCGCCGGGTACTCACCGCGCGCGACGGCGGAGGCCGCGACCACGCTCTGGTCGCCGATGTCGACGCCCCGGGTGACGACGACCTTGGTGCCGAGCCACACGTCGTCGCCGATGCGCACCGGCGTCTTGACGATGCCCTGGTCCTTGATCGGCACCTCCAGCGACGTCGTCACGTGGTCGAAGTCGCAGATGTAGACGTCGTCGCCGAACAGGCAGGCCTGCCCGATGGAGATGTCGATCCAGCAGTTGATCGTGTTGCGGATGCCGATGACCGACTTGGGGCCGATCCGCAGGGTGCCCTCGTGCGCCCGCAACCGGGCGTGCGCCCCGACGTGCGTGTAGGCGCCCACGACCAGCCGGCCGTAACCCTCGCGCACCTCGAACCGGACGTCCGGACCGATGAAGCACGGCCCCTCGAACCGCAGCGAGGGGTAGCGGGCACTCGCCCGCGCCATCCGCAGGTAGCTCAGCAGGTGATGGCGGGTGAAGGCTCGGTTGGCCATCGCCCAGCCCACCCAGCGGGCCCACGCGAGAGGTCGGGGCAGTCCGAACGGCCCGTGCTCGGAACGCTCGCCGTGGTCGGAGGGCGACATGTCCGCGTCGGCTGCCGAGGTCTCGTGGCTCATTCCGGATCGGTGCACGTCGCTGCGAGATCGAGCGGTCAGGGCTTCACGCCGGTGATACCGACGTTGTAGAAGAACCGCGCGGGCACGGCCTTGGCGAGGACCCGGTCGACCGCCGACAGCCGTTTCCAGGTGCCGTAGGCGAACATCGCCCAGCTCCATCCCAGCACGCCGGGCTTCACCGCCGCTTCGAAGGTCCGGATCGGCCAGCCGGCAAAGGCCGCAGTGAGCTCCTCGGTCTGGGTGCGCACCCCGATGGCACCCGCTCGCAGAGCCGTCCGGGCCAGCTCGTCCGGGTCGAACGTGTGCAGGTCGACGACCGCCTCGAGGGCGGCTGCGCGGGACGACTCGTCGAGGGCTTCCTGGTCCTTGGCCCACTTCTCACGCAGGGGTGAGAGCTGGGTGACGGCTTTGGTCGCGTGCCACGTGAGGCTTCCGAGCGTTCGGGCGTACCTGTCTCCCACCCTGGTCGGCTCGCCGGCGACAACGAACCGCCCGCCGGGCTTCAGCACCCGGAGGATCTCGCGGAACGCCGCCTCGACATCGGGAATGTGGTGGATCACGGCGTGGCCGACGACGATGTCGAACATGTTGTCGTCGTAGGGAATTCGCTCCGCGTCCGCGACCCTGCCCTCGACGGAGAATCCCAGCATCTCGGCGTTGGCCCGTGCGGCCTCGACCATCCCCGGCGACAGGTCGGTCACGTGCACGGCGTCGAGGATCCCGGCCTGCTTGAGGTTGAGCGAGAAGAATCCGGTGCCCGCCCCGAGCTCGAGCGCCGTGGCATAGGGCAGCGGGTCGGGCGAGCCGGTGATGGCCTCGAACCGGTCGCGGGCGTAGTCGATGCAGCGCTCGTCGAAGGAGATCGACCACTTGTCGTCGTAGGTCTGCGCCTCCCAGTCGTGGTAGAGCACCTGGGCCAGCTTGTTGTCGGCGTAAGCAGCGGCCACCTGCTCGGCCGTGGCCGCTCTGGTCGGGGGTGCCATCGCTCAGGCGCCCTCGAACTTCGCCTTGCCGGGGCCGTTCTCGACGAAGGACTTCATGCCGATCTCACGGTCCCTGGTCGCGAACAGCGAGCTGAACAGCATCCGCTCGATCTCCAGCCCGGTGTCGAGGTCGGTCTCGAGGCCACGGTCGATCGCCTCCTTCGCCGCGCGGATCGCGTAGGCGGGGCCTCCGACGTACGGAGCCAGCCGCGCCTTCGCGGCGGCATACACGTCCTCGGCCTCGACGACCTCGTCGACGAGCCCGATCGCGAGCGCCTCGTCGGCGGACACGAACCGGCCGGAGAAGACGATCTCCTTGGCCTTGGCCGGCCCGACGAGGCGAGCCAGCCGCTGGGTGCCGCCGGCACCGGGAATCACGCCGAGCAGGATCTCGGGCTGGCCGAGCTTGGCGTTCCTGGCAGCGACACGGAAGTCGCACGCGAGGGCCACCTCGCACCCGCCGCCGAGGGCGTAGCCCGTGATGGCGGCGACCGTCGGCTTGGGAATCCTGGCGATGGTGCGGGTGAAGTCCTGGAGTGAGCCGGAATGGTCGGCCATGTCCGTGTAGGACATCCGCTGCATCTCCTTGATGTCCGCGCCGGCAGCGAAGACCTTCTCGCCGCCGTAGAGGATCACCCCGGAGACGTCGCGGCGTTGGCCAGCCTCGACGGCCGCCGCCGAGAGGGCGCTCTGCACCTCTGCGTTGAGCGCGTTCATCGGCGGACGGTTGATCCTGATCGTCGCGATGCCGCCCTCGACCTCGAGGGAGACGACGCTGGTGGAGGTGCCCTCGCTCATGCCGGGTCGCCCTCGGGAGCGGGCTGGCCGGCTCCGGGGCCGGAGTCGTCCCCGCCGCCCATGATCCGCTCGTGCCACATCTGCACGCCGGCCAGGACCAGCTGGATCGAGACGTTCACGAGGGCGGGCACGTTGCTGGCCTGGTCGACGATGTGCTCGCTGGTCACGACCAGGGTGTCGTTGGCGAGGCCGGCCTTGACGACGTTCATCTGCAGGGTGATCTCGTTGCAGGTGGCCAGCCGCGTCAGCGGGTCGCTGGGAACGGTGTCGCTGATGGCCCACTGGCCGAAGACGCGCATGATCTGGAAGTCGCCCTCGGTGCACCGCACGAACAGCTGCTGCTCCTGCACGCTGAAGGCGACGTCGCCGTCGTTGTCCACGTTGGGCGCCAGTCCCTGGTCGATGAGGGCGTCCAGGACCCGACCGCGGAGCGGGTGCTCGTTGGCGGGGGGCGGGAAGTTGGGCAGCGAGGTGGGGTCGGTCATGCGAGGACCTCCCGGGGACACGACAGGGGGACGAGCGAGGCTCGGAGGGTCGAGGCGGAAGGCCGGATGAGGTCCGTCATGTGCCCAACCGTAACCACTGCCTAGGCTGAGGGCCATGTCGCACGCCCCGCGCCCGCGTGACCTTCCTCCCACCCTGGGCATGACCCTCGTCGAGGGCGGGGCGGAGTTCGCCGTCTATGCAGGTCACGCCGACTCGGTCGAGGTCTGCCTCTTCGACGCAGGCGACCAGGACGGCACCACGGAGCGTCGCGTGCCACTCACCGAGCGCACCCACGGCATCTGGTTCGGCTTCCTCCCCGGCGTCGTGGCCGGTCAGCGCTACGGCCTGCGCGCTGACGGACCGTGGCGGCCCGCCGAGGGCTTGCGCTACAACCCCGCCAAGGTGCTCCTCGACCCCTACGCCCGCGCCATCGAGGGTGACGTGTCGTGGAGGCCGGAGGTGTTCGCCCACCGCGTCGGCCACCGGCTCAAGGGCGACGACCTGGTCCTCAGCCCGCTGGACAGCGCCGGGTCGGTGCCGCGCTGCGTGGTCATCGACGAGGGCTTCGACTGGGGCGACGACTCCCCGCCGCACACGCCGCTCGCCGACACCGTGGTCTACGAGACCCACGTGCGCAGCCTCACCATGCAGCACCCCGAGGTGCCCGAGCACCTGCGAGGCACGTATGCCGGCTTGTGCCACCCCTCCGTCATCGCCCACCTCAAGGCGCTGGGAGCGACCGCGGTCGAGCTGCTGCCCGTGCACGCCTTCGCGTCCGAGCCCGAGGTGGTCCAGCGCGGGCTGACGAACTACTGGGGCTACAACACGCTGGGCTTCTTCGCCCCGCACTCGATGTACGCCTCGGCCACGGACCCTCAGGGCGCCCTCGACGAGTTCAAGGGCATGGTGCGGCTGCTGCACTCCGAGGGGATCGAGGTCATCCTCGACGTCGTCTACAACCACACCGCCGAGCAGGCCGGTCGCACCGGGGCGTCGCTGTCGTGGCGCGGGCTGGACAACCGTGCCTACTACCGGCTGGACGAGCGCGGCCAGGACATCGACGTCACCGGCTGCGGCAACACCCTCGACCTCCGTCACGCGATGGTCTGCAAGATGGTGCTCGACTCCCTGCGGTACTGGGCCAACGAGTGCCATGTGGACGGCTTCCGGTTCGACCTCGCAGTGGCCCTGGGGCGCGGCCAGAACGACGACTACGACCCCAACCACCCGTTCCTCGTCGCGCTCCGCACCGACCCCGTGCTCTCCCGCGTCAAGCTGATCGCCGAACCCTGGGACGTGGGCATCCACGGCTGGCGGACCGGCCAGTTCCCGCCGCCGTTCGCCGAGTGGAACGACCGGTTCCGCGACTCGGTGCGCACCTTCTGGCTCGACGACCTCAAGGCACAGTCGGCGGGCCACCACCAGGGCCACGGGGTGCGCGAGCTCGCGACCCGCATGGCCGGGTCGCAGGACCTGTTCGGCTCCCGCGACCGCGGACCCGTCGCGTCGGTGAACTTCGTGGCGGCACACGACGGCTTCACGACGGTGGACCTGACTCGCTACAACTCGAAGCACAACGGCCCCAACGGCGAGGGGAACCGTGACGGCAGCGACAACAACCGGTCCTGGAACCACGGAGTCGAGGGACCCGAGACCGGCCCTGCCGAACCGGAGGTCGAGGAGGCCAGGCGCCGCTCGACGCGCAACCTGCTCGCGACGACGCTCCTCGCCACCGGCGTACCCATGCTCAACGCGGGCGACGAGTTCGGCCGCAGCCAGGGGGGCAACAACAACCCCTACTGCCAGGACAACGAGACGTCGTGGTTCGACTGGCGTCTCGAGGGCTGGCAGCAGGACCTCCTCGCCACCACGCGGTTCCTCACCCGCCTGCGTGCCGACCACCCCGTGCTGCGCCAACGCACCTTCTTCACCGGCCGCGAGGTGCACGAGGACGGGTCGACCGACCTGGCGTGGTTCGCAGCCGATGGCGAGCTGATGGAGAACGGGCGGTGGGAGGACCCCTCCACGCGCACCCTGCAGATGCTGCTCAACGGCGCCTGGGTCGGTCACGCGTCGGTGCTCGTCGTGCTCCACGGCGGCCGCGACCCAGAGAAGGTGACGCTCCCCGAAGTGCCCGGCCTCACGGCATACCAGCTGTTGTGGGACTCGACCAACGAGCGGCCCGGCCCCCCGGCTCCCCCGACCTCTCCGGGTCCCGTCGAGATCGGTCCGACCTGCATCCAGGTCTATCGCGCGACCGACGCCACCTGAGCGGATCCCGAGCCGTCCCGGGGACTGCGGCACCCGTGAGCGGTCAGTTCCAGGATCCCCCGTTGCCCCAGCCGGGGCCCGGACGCACGTTCGGCGGTTGGCCGTCGGGTCGCTCGTCCTGCCACTCCCCGTTGTCGCGACCCCGGACCCGGTTGACTGCGCCGAGGACCAGCACCGCGAGGAAGGCTGCGGCTCCCAGGCCGAACAAGGCGTACAGGATGACTGCGAACATTCGCCACGACCTCCCCGAGACGAACTGTCTGCCCGTCCCTCGTGAATCTACCTCCTGCTCGGCTGCGGGCGTAGGGAATCGGTGACGACCGCTGCCCCGGTCAGAGCCAGCGACGCACGCGCCGCGTGTAGTCGTCATAGGGGGCGCCGAACCGCTGGCGCAGGAAGCGCTCCTCGGGGCGGATCGCACCCCACAGGACGAGCAGCACCGCGGCCGGGAAGAGCATGAGCGCCCAGAAAGTGGGCACCAGCAACGCCACCGCGAGGTACAACGCGAGGAGGCCGACGTACAACGGGTTGCGGGACAGGCGGTACGGCCCCTCCTGGATCATTGCGTGCGTCGCCTGCCCCGGCAGCAGACCAGTCTCGTGACGGCCGAACAGCCAGAGAGACCAGCCGTTAAACACGACGAAGAACAGCAGCAGGGCCCAGCCCACGGGAACCCGCCACGCGCCGAGGTCGACCGGGTCTCCCCAGAGCGCGGTGGCCAGCCACCCCACGAGCAGGGGCGCGCCGATGGCGACCGGCGGCCAGAGCCGGAACGAGACTGTTTCGTCGGAGCCGCTCACGACGTGACGCCTAGGTCCTGAACAGCCAATGCGGCGCCTGGTCGCGGAACTCGTCGCTGGTCAACGCGCCGGCCCCCTCTGGCAGGCGCCCGAGGACCGGGGCGCCGGCAACCCGCGGCAGGTCGAGCAGGTTCGTCTGCTCGGCAAGGTCTGGGTCGTCCGGGTAGGACCCCACCACGAGGCCCAGCAGCGGCAGGTCTCGGGCGGCGAGGGCTTCGGCGGTGAGGGCGGTGTGGTTCAGGGTGCCGAGTCCAGGGCTCACCACGAGGACGTAGCCGGCGCTGACTCCCTTGTAGCGCAGCGCTGTTCCCAGGTCGGCCAGGGTCCCTCCGCGACTGTCGAGGCGCACGAGGAGGCCACCGGCCCCTTCCACGAGCACGACGTCGACCTCGTTGGCGATGGCGGAGATCGACCGTGAGTGCTCAGCGACGGGGGGCAGCGTGATCTCCTGCAGTCGGGCCGCCGTGTCCGGCGCCAGCGGCGCGTCCAGGCGCACGAACTCGTGGAGGGTGACACCCGGGTCGTCGCCGACGAGKGCCTGCACGACCTGGAGGTCGCCGTCCTCGTCGGCGCTCACCCCCGTCTGCAAGGGCTTCACCACTGCCACCGCGGCGCCCCGTCTGCGCAGCATCACGGCGAGGGCGGCCGTCACCACGGTCTTGCCGACCCCGGTGCTGGTGCCCGTGACGAGGACGACCTTGGGCAGCGAGATCGGGTCGGACGCGATCGGCTCAGGCGAGATCGGCTCAGTCATGGGAGACCAGGGCACGAAGCACCTCGATGGCATGGTCGAGGACGTCGGGACCATGGTCGGCGTGAGCCGTCAGCCGGAGCCTCGAGCTGCCGTCTGGCGTCGAGGGCGGACGGAAACAACCGATGCGTATGCCGCGTTGCTCAGCGTGGGCGACCGCTGCGACCGCTTCGTCCGGTCCCGGCATGGTGACCGAGAGGACCGCTCCCGCAGGGGTGGCGACCCCGCAGGCCGCGGCGAGCAGCGCGGAGTTCGCCCGTGCCGCGGCAGGTAGACCGGAGTCGCGGGCCAGGACGTCGAGCGCTCCGAGCGCGGCGCCCGCGGCGGCCGGCGCGAGCCCCGTGTCGTAGATGAAGGGCCGTGCCGTGTTGACGAGGTGGTCGCGCACGGTATCGTGGGCCAGCACCGCCCCGCCTTGGGCTGCAAGCGATTTCGACAACGTCACCGTCACCACGACGTGCTCGCGGGCCATGAGGCCGGCCTGGGCGGCTCCGCCCTGACCGTGCTCCCCCACGACGCCGAGTCCGTGGGCATCGTCAACGACCAGCACAGCCCCGAGCTCCTCGGCGAGATCCGCGAGAGGGCCAAGTGGGGCGGCGTCGCCGAGGACCGAGTACACGGACTCCACCACGACGATCGCCCGGGGTTGCCTGCGGGCGGCGAGCAGCTCGCGCACGTGCGCGAGGTCGTTGTGGCGGCTGACGGCCACGGCGCCTCGGCTGAGGCGGGCACCGTCGATGAGGGAGGCGTGCGCGTGGGCGTCGCTGACGATGAGGGTCTCGGGGTCGGACAGCGACGTGAGCACCGCGAGGTTGGCGTGGTATCCCGTCGACAGCACGAGGGCCGAGGGCGCCCCAGTGAGGCGGCACAGGGCGCGCTCCAGCTCTTCGTGGACCTCCAGCGTGCCGGTGACCAGCCGTGACGCCCCGGCCCCACCGCCGTAGGTCTCGGCGGCGGCGACGGCACCCGCGATCACGGCCGGGTGCCGGCGCAGTCCCAGGTAGTCGTTGCCAGCGAGATCGACGAGCTCACCGGACTTGAACGGCCTGACCTCGCGGCGAAGTCCCTTGCGGTCACGCTCGTTGGACCGGTCGGCCAGCCAGTCGAGGAAGGTGCTCACGACGTCATCCTCTCAGCCGTGGACCGTGGCAACGGCCTGCACCATGGCGTCGCAGATGGTGCCCAGGTCCTCGGGAGTCGTGACGTAGGGCGGCATCGTGTAGACAAGGTCGCGGAACGGTCGGATCCACACCCCTCGGTGCAACGCGGCCGCCGTGAGGTCGGCGACGCGGGCCGGCTCTCGCAGCTGGATCACGCCGACGCCGCCGAGGACGCGCACCTCAGCCACTGCATCGATGTCCTCGGCCGGCTTGAGGCCTGTGGTGAGTCCGGTTTCGAGACCGCGCACCTGGGTGCTGAAATCGTTGTCCTGCAAGAGGTTCAGACTGGCCAGGGCGACCGAGCAGGCCAACGGGTTGGCCATGAACGTCGGCCCGTGCATGAGCGCGCCTCCGGCCCGCTCGCTGCTCACGCCCTCGGCCACAGCCTCCGTGCACAGCACGGCCGCCAGGGACACGTAGCCGCCAGTCAGAGCCTTGCCGACGCACAGGATGTCCGGGACGACGTCAGCCCGCTCCATCGCGAAGAGGGTGCCCGTGCGCCCGAAGCCGGTGGCGATCTCGTCGAAGATCACCAACGCACCGTGCTCGCGCGCCAGCTCGGCCAGCACCTGCACCACGTGCGGGCTGTGGAACCGCATCCCGCCCGCGCCCTGGAGCAGCGGCTCCAGGATGACGGCGGCAACCTCGTGCGCGTGCGC
>NZ_JBFUEI010000006.1:0-203630 GCF_056404275.1 Pedococcus sp. P2_D9 | reverse complement strand
GCTCGTACCTGGCCAACCACTCGTGCAGGGTTTGCCGCGAGACCGACCAGGCGGCCGCGACCTCCTTCACCGTGCGGCCGTCACTGATGACCGCCAGAACCGCCTTGTACCGCTGCTCAGCCACGCTCATCTCCCTCATCAAGGGAGTGTCAAGGATCAGCCGAAGTAGGTGTCAACCATCAACCGAAACACTGTCAGGCATCAACCGAAGCCCAAACGTCAAGCATCAGGCGAAGTCGTACACAGATCAGGGAGCCGACGGGGGGACTCGAACCCCCAACCCCTTGTTTACAAGACAAGTGCGCTGCCAATTGCGCCACGCCGGCCTGCCTGCCGCAGCAGACGGCGACGATGGTACCGGCGCGGGCGCCCTCGTCGAGAATTCCTGACCACCACACGGCAACCAGTGCCAGGGGGACAGCACCTGTTGCCACGTGGACGCCACGAATCGCCGCTCAGGCTGGTCGGCGACCATCCCGGAGCAACACGTCGCACCGGCTCACCGGCTCACCGGCGCGGTGGGTCAGCGGGCGTTGAGGTAGCTCTGCAGCGTCCGCACGGTAGCGCGGTCGAGCGAGTGCGAGCCGTTCTTCCGGGCGCCGATCTTCGCCTGGAGGGCGGCGACCGTCTTCGGGCCGATCACGCCGTCGGGCGCCGAGCCGACCTTGCGCTGCAACGCCTTGACGTCGGCGCGCGACAAGGTGCCGTTGACCGAGCCCCCGACCCAGCGCTCGATGGCGGCGTTCGTCTTCGGTCCGCGGATGCCGTCGACCACCAGCCTGCCCGCGGACGACCGTGCAGAGGAGGTCGCGGGGGCCTTGCGCACCACCGACCGCGACGCGGCTGTCTGCGTCGTGGTCGACCCGGCGTTGACCGCCCCGCCGTTGGCGCGGGTCAGTCCGGCCCGGGCCCCACAGGTCGGCCAGGCACCGGGCCCCTGGGAGGAGAGGACCTTCTGGGCGACCGAGATCTGCTGGGCCTTGGAGGCTCGGTTCGCGGTCGCGGCATAGCGCTCACCGCCGAAGGCATCCCAGGTGCGGTCGGAGAACTGCAGTCCGCCGTAGTAGCCGTTGCCCGTGTTGATGGCCCAGTTCCCACCGCTCTCACAGGCGGCAACCCGGTCCCAGACGGTCGATGCCGACGCGGAGGTCGCGGTCGCCATGCCTCCCGCGACGGTGGCGACACCGGCGACGGCGACACCGGTCACTCGACGGCGGACGGGGTTGACCTTCCGAGCAGAGTGCTTCGGGGCATAGAACATGGCGGGGGGGTTCCTCTCCTGACCGGCGCCTGCGGGGTGAGCTGTCGGGTTCGGGCTGTCAGGTGCCCGGTCGGCCGGAGCCGACTTCACCCCAAGGCCACCGTGGTGGCCGAATTGGGTCCCCCGTCCTCGTCTGCCCGGAGATCTTCCGGCAAGACATCCACCTGACGAGGCTCGGCGCGGTGGATGTGCATGGCTGATTGGGTATGCCGTGTGCAGTTGTGAGAGCGCATTTGCGCAGGTTGTCCACCGTAGAGGGCACTGACCCCGGCGACAAGCAATTCGGACACATTGACGGCAGCCCGCCGCCGGCTGTCGATCGCCGAAGGTCACCCGGTGCCGTTGATCAGCGCCGGCGGGCCCGCCGCTTCTGCACCATGCGGTGGTCGAACGGCGCGGCCATGAACTCCCCCAGCACGCTGCCGGCCGCGATCGCGAGCAGCACCGCCATCGCCCCGAGCAGGGTGGTCAGCCCGCCCTGGAGGGACAGGCTCCCGGAGTTGGCCGACGAGCCGTTCACCATCTCGTAGAGCCCTCGGAAGATGGCCAGACCCGGCAACAGTCCGTAGGACGCGGGCACGACGAGCACCATGGCCGGGGCACCCATGCGCAAGGCGAGCAGTCGGCCGGCACATCCCAGCACGATGGCCGCACTGCCGGCCGCCGCGAGCTGGCCGAGCCCTTCGACCCGGGACACCGCGAGTGACACGGCGACCCCGACGGCGCAGAGCAGCCCGCACGGGATGACCAGCAGCCGCCGGCTCCGCAGCGACACCGCGCCGGCCACGCCCACGACGAACGCTCCCACCACGGCCAGCACCACGGGGGCGTCGAGTGCCCGCGTCGCCATGATCGAGGGTGAGGCGAGCTCGAGGTCGAAAGCACTGGTCAGCGCGAACGTCAGGGACAGGCCCGTGGCCACCCCCAGGATGATCCCCGCCGTCGTCAGGAAGACGGCGAACATCCGGCCCGCACCCGTGACCGAGTAGCCCGAGATCGCGTCCTCGAACGCGGAGGCGACCGTCCGACCCGGGAGGAGCACCGTGATCCCACCGGCCACGATGAAGGCGAAGTCGGATGACGACACGGGCAGCCAGCCCGCAGCACCCAGGCTGAAGGCGCCCCACGCGATCGTCGTCGCCAGGAAGCCGCCGATGGCGCACTGGTAGAAGTCCGGGAGGCCTCCGCGGCCGAGGACGCGGGCGGCATACCCCACCAGGAGGGCCGAGATCCCCGCAACCAGGGCAGCGACCACACCGGCGCCGAGCATGACGGCGATGGCCGCGGCGAGCAGCCCGAGGGAGCCACGAACCGTCCACTTGGGCCAGAACCGAGGCGCGCGCCGGATCTCGCGCAGCTGCTCTGCCGCCGCCTCCCGGTCGTACGAGCCGGCGACGAGGTTCTCCACGAACTCGTGCACGGCCGTCAGCCGGGCGAAGTCGCGGGTCGACGAGCGCACGACCCGGAGCATGGTGATCGGCACCCCCGAACCGGTCGAGCACTGGATCAGCAGCGACTGGAGAGTGATGTCGACCTCGAGGTTGTCCAACCCGGCCGCGGCGGCCACCGCCACCACGGACGACTCGACCTGCGGTGCGCCCGCGCCACAACGCAGCATCAGCTCGCCGACCCGCAGCGCCAGGTCCAGGGACGCCCTGGCCTCACGCTCCTCGGCGGCCGCCTGGAGCACACGCGGGTTGCGGTAGGGCGTGTGTCGCAGGCTCTCGATCATCGGAAGCGTCTCGGTGAGCTCCTCCCCCCGCCAGATCCGGCTCTGGCGCAGCACCGGACGACGCTTGACCGGTCGTGGCCTGGCCGGCCTGCCCTCGGTGCCCTCCGTCATGCGGTGAGGCCGACGCCGGACAGCAGCCCCGACGGCGCCTCGGTCGGCCACCACTGCGGCACACCGGAGTTCTGCAGGCTCCACACGGCGAGCGCGCCAGCCGCAAGCAGCAACAGGACCACCAGCACCTGGGTCGCCCGCGGGCCGGGGCTGACTCCGCGGATGATGCTTCGGGTGCCGCGGCGCAGGCCCGACCCACCCGGGCCCCACCACGCCATCAACGCGGCAACCAGTGCGCCCACGGCCAGCGGGGCGGAGGAGTTCGGGTGCGGCGAGCCGCTGTTGACCGCCACCGCGGCCAGGGCTGCGCTGAAGACCGCACAGATCCCGACAAGCAGGGGCAGGATCGCGCTGACAACGGTCGCGAGCGCCCCCACGACGAGGTGCCAGGGGCTCGCGACGACGGCCAGCGGCATGTCGGACCGGCGGCGGCCGCGGTGGTGGCGACGCAGCACGAGCGAGGTCACCGAGCGGTCCGCGGTGCGGGCCGCCCAGGACCAGAGCACCGCGACCGCGACGGCCACCACGGGGAACCCCGCCGCTGCCGCGACCACGACGGTGAGCAGGGCCAGCAGGGTGCCGGTGCGCGCCGGGCGGCCGATGCGCGGGTCCGGCTCGCCGACCTCCCCCTCCCAGGCGGCCTGCCACTCGGACAGCTCGCCCTCGGGCTCGTCCCAGGGCACGAGGTCCTGCTCGGGTTCCGGCGCCCACTGCCCGTCAGACACCCACTGCGGCTCTGGGGCCCATTCCGGTTCGACAGGCAGGGCGACGGGCCCGGCGGCGACCGCAGGGCGTTCCCAGCGTGCGGTGGGACGGTTCTCCAACACCTGGGTATGCCGCGGGGGCGTCGCGAGCGCCTCGGTCACCGGTTTCCCGGTGGCGTAGCGCTCCAGCGCGTCGACGACCTCGTCGGAGTCGGGGCGCTGGCGCGGCTGCGGCGACAGCGCGGCATACAGGAGTGGGGCGAGGCGCGGGTCGACCCCGGTGAGGTCGGCCTCGCCCCTGCTGACCCGCGTCAGGACCACGTCCATCGGTCCGCGGCCGAAGGGCGGGGCGCCGCTGGCGGCGTAGGCCAGGGTGGCGGCCCATCCCCACCAGTCGGTGGCCTCGGTGACCGGGGCGCCCTCGACGACCTCGGGGGACAGGTAGCCGGGCGTCCCCATGACCAGCCCGGTCATGGTGATCCGGACGTCGTCTGCGACGTGGGCGATGCCGAAGTCGATCAGCACCGGGTCACCGTCGAGGAGCAGCACGTTGCCCGGCTTGAGGTCGCGGTGGATGACGTCGGCGGCGTGGATGGCGTGGAGGGCGTCCGCGAGGCCACGGCCCAGCCGGAGCAGCTCGCCGCCACGCATCGGGCCGGACTCCTTCACCACGTCGTCCAGGGCGGGGCCCGGGACGTAGCGGGTCACGAGGTAGGGCCGGTCGCCGTCGAGGTCGGCATCGATCACGGCCGCGACACGGTGGTCGTCGATGCGACGCAGGACCTGCACCTCGCGCGCCAGGCGGGTGCGGGCGTCGCGGTCGTGCGCCACGTGCGGGCGCAACAGCTTGAGCGCCACGGCCCTGCCACTGGGGTCGAGCGCCAGGTGGACCACTCCCATGCCGCCCTCGCCGAGCTGCTGGATGAGGCGGTACGGGCCGATCCGGAGGCCGTCGGGCGCGACGGACCGGCCGCTGCCCTCCATCGCCTCGGTCGTCATCCCCCTGCGTCCTGCGCCGTCATCCCCCTACGGTACGTGAGGGACCCCTGTGAAACGGGTGAGGTTACTGCTGGATGTACCCAACAAGTTGGTCACGCTCGGACTGGAGCTCGTCGATCCGGTGCTTGACGATGTCGCCGATGCTGACGATCGCGTGCAGCTTGCCATCGACCACGACCGGTACGTGGCGGATGCGCAGGTCGGTCATGGTGCGGGCCAGCTCGTCGATCTGGACATCAGGCCCACACGTCTGGACGTCGGCCGTCATGATCGAGCCCACGGGCGCCAGGAGCACGGCTGCGCCGTCACTGTGCAGGTGGCGCACGACGTCACGCTCGCTGACGATGCCGGTCACGCTTTCACCGTCGTCGCTCACGACGAGGGCACCGATGCGGTGCTCGGCGAGCAGGTCGAGCAGCCGTTCCACGGTCTCCTCGGAGCGGATGGTGACCACTTGGCCACCCTTGCGACGCACGACATCCGAGATCCTCATGCTCAGACGGTAGACCGCCGGGAGGGCCACCGCTAGGGGGAGCCCACGCACGCGGCATACCCGCCGGAGAGCTCCCACGGCCGTGGCACCGTGTGCCGTCAGGTCGGCTCGCGACATAGGGTTGCCACTGCAACTACACCGTGGAGTTGATTTTCTGTGCCTCGCAGCCAGCAGCAGTTCGACCTGGTCATCGCCGCCAACCGATTGCCCGTGGACCGGGTCGTGGACGCCGACGGGCAGGAGTCCTGGCGGACCAGCCCGGGCGGTCTGGTCACCGCCATGGAGTCGGTCATGCGCGGCCGCGAGGGCGCCTGGGTCGGGTGGCACGGAGAGGCGGGCGAGTCCCCCGAGCCGTTCGTCGAGGACGACATGTACCTGCGCCCCGTGCCCCTGTCCGAGGACGAGGTCGCCCACTACTACGAGGGCTTCAGCAACGACACGCTCTGGCCGATCTACCACGACGTCATCGTCCCGGCGACGTTCCACCGGTACTGGTTCACCGCCTACGAGACGGTCAACCGTCGGTTCGCGGAGGCGGTCTGCGAGGTCGCCGCGAAGGGCGCGACGGTGTGGGTGCACGACTACCAGCTGCAGCTGGTGCCCGCGATGGTTCGCGAGCTGCGTCCGGACGTGCGGATCGGCTGGTTCGACCACATCCCCTTCCCGCCGGTCGAGCTGTTCGCCCAGCTGCCCTGGCGCCGGGCCGTGCTCGAGGGGTTGCTCGGAGCGGACTACCTCGGGTTCCAGCGGGTCGCGGACGCGCAGAACTTCGTCCGTGCCTGCCGGCAGCTGCTGGGACTGCCCACCAAGGGGGACACGGTCTCGGTCTCGCGCGCCGACGACAGCCGGCGGGTGCGGGCCAGCGCCGTCCCGATCTCCATCGACTACGTCGGGCTCGAGGCGGTCGCCAAACAGCCCGAGACCCAGCAGCGCGCCAAGGAGATCCGCGAGTCGCTCGGCAACCCCCGCACGCTGCTCCTCGGCGTGGATCGACTCGACTACACCAAGGGCATCGGGCACCGGATCAAGGCCTACGGGGAGCTCCTCGAGGAGGGCCAGGTCTCGCCGCCCAACGAGGTCTTCGTGCAGGTGGCCACGCCGAGCCGCGAGCGGGTGGCTGCGTACCGCGAGCTGCGGCACGAGATCGAGGGCGAGGTCGGACGCCTCAACGGAGAGCACAGTCGCATCGGTTCGCCCGCGGTCCAGTACCTCCACCACTCCTACCCGCGGCAGGAGATGGCAGCGCTCTACCTCGCCGCCGACGTGGTCCTCGTGACCCCGCTGCGCGACGGCATGAACCTCGTCGCCAAGGAGTACGTCACCTGCCGTCACGACGAGGGCGGTGCGCTGGTGCTCTCGGAGTTCACGGGGGCCTTCCACGAGCTGCACCAGGCGTTCGTCTGCAACCCGCACGACATCGAGGGACTGAAGCAGACGATCATGCGGGCGATCGAGACGCCCGAGAAGGAGAAGCGGCGCCTGATGCGGTCGATGCGTCGCCGTGTCGCCGACCACGACGTGCAGCGGTGGGCATCCCGGTTCCTCGAAGCCCTCGCCGTCGCGCCGGATCGACCGCAGCGCACCACCAAGGAGCAGAAGGCCGACGACGAGCACGCCACGGCCGACCGCAAGGCGCGCGACCTGCACAACGCCGAGGACTCCATCCCGTGAGCCTGCCCCCGGGACTGACGGAGGCCATCGACGAGTTCGCTTCTGCGACAACAGTGCTCGTCGCGTCTGACTTCGACGGCGTGCTCGCGCCCCTCGTCCACGACCCGATGGCATCGCGCGCCCTACCGGGCACGATCGAGAGCCTCGAGGGCCTGGCGGCCCTTCCCTCCACGTATGCCGCGGTGGTGTCCGGGCGCGACCTCTCGACCCTGACCCAGCTCACCGGCCTGGCCGACAGCGCCGTGGTGCGGATCGGCAGCCACGGGGCGGAGACCAGCTCCGAGGTCGGTCGCGGCCTGAGCGACGACGAAGCACAGGCGCTCCACCGGGTCACCGACGACCTCAAGGACCTGTGCGTCGGACTGCCCCCCGGCGTCACGCTCGAGTTCAAGCCGACGGCCGTAGTCCTGCACACCCGCCGGATGGCCGACGAGTCCGCCGCGCGCGATGCCGAGGCGGCGGCGCTCGAGGTGACCACCCGGCATACCGGACTGCACGTGCTGCACGGCAAGCACGTGGTGGAGGTGAGTGTGGTGCGAGCGGACAAGGGCACCGCGCTGGTGGCGCTGCGCGACGAGGTGGGGGCGGACGTCGTCACCTACGTCGGCGACGACGTGACCGACGAGGACGCGTTCCGGGCGCTGGGGCCCGACGACCTCACCGTCAAGGTCGGTCCCGGCGAGACCGCTGCGCGGTTCCGCGTCGACTCCCCCGAGGACGCCGCCGAGGTCCTGCGGCTGGTGTTCGACCGACGCTCCGGGCGGTAGGGCGGTCTCGGCGGGTGTCCGCGCTGTGGATGGTGCTGGGCCAGTTGTCATCTGTTTGCGTAGAGTCGCGTGCGATCGGGTAGCGGGGGCTACTGAGGGGGATCGACCGTGGGTTCTGTGCGTGCGTATGCCGCGTCCGGCCTTGGCGTGGCGCTGGCCTTGGTGGGGTGTTCGTCGGGGGGCGCCGACCCGCCGGTTGGAGGTTCGACGACGTCGAGGAGTGCGACGAGCTCACCGCCGAGCAGGTCGGCGACGACGACTTCGCCTCCCACGACTGCTCCGGTGGACATCCCGGCGGCGGCAAGGGCGCACACCCCGGAAGGCGCCGAAGCCTTCGTGCGCTTCTTCGTCGAGCAATCCAACGTGGCTTGGACCAAGCCCGCGGCAGGACTACTCCCGCCGTTGAGCGATCCGGGTTGTATCGCGTGCAAGGKACTTGAGACCACGGCCTCCGAATTGGTCACCAAGAAGCAACGCTATGTCTCAGCCCCAATCACCCAAATCCGGACAACAGCGGTTTCCGGTGCGGTGGCTGCGCGCCAACTGATCCGTCTCACCGCCAACCAGAACCGGGTCAAGGTCGTGGACGCTGCCGGGACCGAAGTGAGAACGGACCCTGCCATGAAAATCGCGAGGACCGTGCTACTCATCTGGGGGGATGAACAGTGGCGAGTATTCGACGCACAGTGACTGCTGTTTGCCTTGGCTCTGTCCTCGTCCTGGCTCCCGCGGCCGCCTGGGCCGCGGACGGTTGGGGCGGCCTGTTCACGGGTGGTGGCTCCCGAACGACTCTGTTCGACCGCGCGGAGTTGTTAGCGATCCATGCTCAGGCGGCTGCAACTGCCGCGAAAGCGACGAGACATGAGTACGCGTCGGTCTCGAACTGTGGGTCGAACTCGCCCGACAATCCGAACGCGGATGACCTGTGCACCGAGGCCGCGGCCTTCTGCGCCGGAAACACCGATCAGCAGGGGCTCGGGCCGAGTGTGCGGCTGTTCCGTCGCACCGTTGACGCTGCGGGGAGTGCGACTGGGCCGTGGGTGCAATACGGGATCATGTGCTTCCCCGAGGACGCGCCGGGCGCGCGGCCGGTGGTGACGATGGCGATGGTCCTGGCGGCGTTCCACGACACCGCGTTCGCGAGGCCGACGTTGGAGGTCCAGCCCAAGGGCAACGTGACCCTGGTGACCCTGCCGACGTACTTCGAGACCCGCTGGCCGGACGCCGGCTACGAACCGGGCGAGATCGACCACGTGGACCGGGCGCGGATGGCGGGCTTCCGGGTGGAGATCCGGCCGCGGGCCAAGAGCATCACCTACGTCTACGGTGATGGCACGACGAGTGGGGCGGTGACCTCTCTGGGAGGTCCCTATCCGGAGGGCGACATCACCAAGTCGTACGCGAAGTCCGGCGACTTCACGGTCCGGGCCGATGCCACGTACACGGGTGAGTTCCGCGTCAACGGTGGCGAGTGGATCGACATCCCTGGCGAGGTGACGATCCAGGGCACCCCCGAGACCCTTCAGGTGAAGACAGCCAAGGCGAGGCTCTACACCCGCTGACCGGCGCCCAGTGCCGACCTGTTGCCGGCAGATCGTCACCGACCCCCGAAATCAGGGGGCCCGTGACCACCAGGACGCAACAAGTCCAACCCACCCCGACGTGTTGCCGGCAGATCGTCACCGACCCCCGCAATCAGGGGCCCCGTGACCACCAGRACGCAACAAGTCCAACCCACCCCGACGTGTTGCCGGCAGATCGTCACCGACCCCCGATCCAGGGCCTCCCGTGACCACCAGGACGCAACAAGTCCAACCCACCCCGACGTGTTGCCGGCAGATCGTCACCGACCCCCGATCCCGGCCCTCGCGTGACCACCAGGACGCAACAAATCGCAGCAGCTTCAGCGGCTGGGCGCGGCGCCGGTGGAGGCGCGCACCACGAGCTCGGGCCGGAACACGTACTCGGCTCGCGGAGAGGGCTCCCCGGCGATCTCGTCGAGCAGGGCTCCGACGGCGGCCTCGGCCATCGCCTGGACGCTCTGGCGCACGGTCGTCAGCGGCGGGTCGGTGAACGCGATGAGGGGCGAGTCGTCGTACCCCACCACCGAGAAGTCCGCTGGCACCTGCTTGCCAACCCGCCGTGCCGCCCGGATCGCGCCCAGGGCCATCAGGTCCGAGCCGCAGACGACGGCCGTGCAGCCCTTCTCGATCAGCCGCGCCCCGGCGGTGTCGCCACCTTCGACCGAGAACATGGTCCGCTCGATGAGCTCGTCGACGTCGTCGCGACCGAGCAGGTTCCTCATCGACGCGCGGAACCCGTCGATCTTGCGGATGACCGGGACGAAGCGCTCCGGCCCGACGGCCAGCCCGATCTGGGTGTGGCCGAGCTGGACGAGGTGGGTCAGCGCGAGCTCCATCGAGGCGACGTCGTCGTTGGAGATGAAGGGCGCGTCGATGCCCTCGCAGTAGCCGTTGACCAGCACGATCGGCAGCTCGCGCTCGCGCAGGGTGATGTACCGCTCGGGATCGGTCGTGACGTCCGCGTGCTGGCCCGAGACGTAGATGATCCCGGCGACGCCGCGATCCAGCAGCATCTGCACGTACTCGTCCTCGTGCACCCCGCCCGGGGTCTGCGTGCACAGCACCGGCGTGAACTGGTGCCGGGCGAGCGCCGTCTCGATGATCTGGGCGAACGCGGGAAAGATCGGGTTGGTCAGCTCCGGGACGATCAGCCCGACGAGGTCGGCGGTCTTGCGCCGCAGCCGCGACGGGCGGTCGTAACCCAGGATGTCCAGCGAGGTGAGCACGGCCTCGCGGGTGGACTCGGCGACCCCGGGCTTGCCGTTGAGCACCCTGCTGACGGTCGCCTCGCTGACGTCGGCATGCGCCGCGATGTCAGCCAGTCTCGCCTTCATGGCCGCGACGGTAGCAAGAACTTGCAGGCTTGACCGCCGACACCCTGCAAGAACTTTCAGGTATGCCGCGTGCGCGCCGCGGCCCCGTGGCATACCTGTCGCTTGCGCAAACGTTTTCATCCCCCTGCCCGCCGGCCGGACCAGCACTGGCGCAACGCCCCCTGCTGGGCCAGACTGAGGCCACCGCGGACACCGACGTCAGCGGCGGCACCACCCTTTACAACGGATCGTCCGGCACGTTCCTGCCGGTGAAGGAAAGGCAACGAAGCCATGGCAACAGTCAAGTTCGACGAGGCAACCCGGCTCTACCCGGGCAACGACAAGCCCTCGGTTGACAAGCTCAACATCGACATCGAGGACGGCGAGTTCCTCGTCCTGGTCGGTCCCTCCGGATGTGGCAAGTCCACCTCCCTGCGCATGCTCGCGGGCCTCGAAGAGGTCAACGCCGGCAAGATCTGGATCGGTGACCGAGACGTCACCAACCTGTCCCCCAAGGACCGCGACGTCGCGATGGTGTTCCAGAACTATGCGCTCTACCCCCACATGACGGTGGCCGACAACATGGGCTTCGCGCTCAAGATCGCCGGCGTCGACAAGGGTCAGATCCGCAAGCGCGTCGAAGAGGCCGCCAAGATCCTCGACCTCGAGCAGTACCTCGAGCGCAAGCCGAAGGCCCTCTCCGGTGGCCAGCGCCAGCGCGTCGCGATGGGTCGCGCGATCGTGCGCTCCCCCCAGGTGTTCCTCATGGACGAGCCGCTGTCGAACCTCGACGCCAAGCTCCGCGTCCAGACGCGCACCCAGATCGCCTCGCTGCAGCGCCGACTCGGTGTCACCACCGTCTACGTCACCCACGACCAGGTCGAGGCCATGACGATGGGTGACCGCGTCGCGGTCCTCAAGGACGGCCTCCTCATGCAGTGCGACACCCCGCGCCGCATGTACGACCACCCGAACAACGTCTTCGTCGCCGGCTTCATCGGCTCGCCGGCCATGAACCTGCTCGACGTCGACGTCGCTGACGGCGGCGTCAAGGTCAGTGGCAGCGTGATGCCGGTCGACCGCGAGGTCCTGGCGAAGGCGCACGGCAAGTCGATCACGATGGGCGTGCGACCCGAGGACCTCGAGCTGACCACCGAGTCCGGCGGCGGCATTCCCGTCACCGTCGACGTGGTCGAGGAGCTCGGCGCGGACGCCTACATCTACGGGTCCGCCAAGGTGCACCAGCACATCGAGGCCGACGAGGACAGCGACGCACCGGAGAAGCCGTTCATCGCCCGTGTCGACGGCCGCAAGCCCCCCAAGAAGGGCGAGACGGTCTACCTGGCCCCCAAGCAGGGGCACCTGCACCTGTTCGACGCGGAGAACGGCCAGCGCCTCAGCTAGGCCCCCCGCGGCTCGTATGCCGGGTGGCCGGTTCCCGTGCGC
Source organism: Pedococcus sp. P2_D9 (assembly GCF_056404275.1). Lineage (NCBI taxonomy): Bacteria > Bacillati > Actinomycetota > Actinomycetes > Micrococcales > Intrasporangiaceae > Pedococcus > Pedococcus sp. P2_D9. The sequence goes on along the minus strand of NZ_JBFUEI010000006.1, from coordinate 191,550 downwards.
GGGGGCCGGCCACCTCGGTTTCTGGCCCGACGATTCATGGCCCGACGATTCATGGCCCGACGATTCATGGCCCGACGATTCATGGCCCCAGGCGTGGATCTCACCTGTGTGGAACGATGTTGACGCTGCCCACGACACCAGAGCGAGGCTGAGGACGTGGCACTACAGATCACCGCGGCACGACCTGACCCGGCCCTGCTGGACCTCCCCTGGGAGCTCCCCCTCGAGACCTGGCCGGAGGAGCACCTCGCTGCCCTCCCCCGCGGCATCTCGCGGCACGTGGTGCGGTTCGTCAAGCTCTCGGGACGGGTCCTGGCCGTCAAGGAGATCAAGGCCGACATCGCGGCGCGCGAGTACCAGATGCTGCGGATGCTGGGGAAGCTCGACCTGCCGTGTGTCGTGCCGTTCGGCGTCGTCAGCGGACGGGAGGACACCGACGGCGAACCCCTCGACGCCTGCCTCATCACCCGGCACCTCCAGTTCTCGCTGCCCTACCGCGCCCTGTTCAGCCAGTCGCTGCGCCCGGACACCTCGACCCGACTGATCGACGCGTTGGCCGTGCTGCTGGTCCGGCTGCACCTCGTCGGCTTCTGGTGGGGCGACGTGTCGTTGTCCAACACGCTGTTCCGCCGCGATGCCGGCGCGTTCGCGGCATACCTCGTCGACGCGGAGACCGGTGAGCTGCACCAGACGCTGACCTCAGGGCAGCGCGAGCACGACCTCGACATCGCTCGCGTCAACATCGCCGGCGAGCTGATGGACCTCGAGGCCGGCGGCTTCCTCGAGGCCGGCGTCGACCCGGTCGACACGTCCAACCGCATCGTCACCCGCTATGGCGACCTGTGGGCCGAGCTCACCGGCCTCGAGCGGTTCGAGAGTGGGGACCGGTGGCGCGTGGACGAGCGGATCCGCCGCCTCAACGAGCTCGGCTTCGACGTCGACGAGCTCTCGATCTCGACCGACATCGGGGGGACGACGATCCAGATCCAGCCCAAGGTCGTCGACGCCGGCCACCACTCGCGGCGCCTGCTGCGGCTCACCGGCCTCGACGTCGAGGAGAACCAGGCTCGTCGGCTGCTCAACGACCTCGACTCCTACCGCGCGGACACCGACCGCCAGAACGACGACGAGGAGATCGTCGCGCACGACTGGCTGGCCAAGATCTACGAACCCATCACCCGCACCGTCCCGCGCGACCTGGCCGGCAAGCTCGAACCCGCTGAGCTGTTCCACGAGGTCCTCGAGCACCGCTGGTACCTCTCCGAGCGGGCCGGGCGCGACATGCCGATCGAGGACGCGATCCGCGACTACGTGTCGACGGTGCTTCCGAGCAAGCCCGACGAGGCGACCGTGGTGGGCGTCGACACCGTCGAGATGCCGGTGGTGGCGATGTTCGACGACACCGTCGACGACGACCCGCGCCCTTCGCCTCGGCACCAGGCCTAGCACCGCTAGGGTGACGGCGCCCGCACGACCAACGACGTGCGCCGACCGCAGGGGGAACAGTGCCTGACCAGCCCGACCAGCCAACCGCACCGCTCCCGCCCCAGCCGGCGCAGCCATGGACCCAGGCGCCCGCCTACGGCGCACCCCACGGGTATGCCGGCCAGACGGCATACGGGGTCGGCTCGCCCTGGGGGCCGCTCGCCGGCTGGGGCACCCGGGTGGCGGCCATGCTCCTCGACAGCCTGCTCCAGCTGCTCGGCCTGGTCCCCTACGTCGTGGGGCTCATCCTGTTCGTCGTCGGCGCGCCGGACTCAGGCGGGTCCGACAGCAGGTACTCGGACTACGCGCCGGCCACGGAGGGCAACACGGGCCTGATGGTCGGCGGAGGCCTGCTCGTGCTGGCGGGCCTGCTCCTGATGCTCGGCATCCAGATCTGGAACCGCGCCTTCAAGCAGGGCCGCACGGGACAGAGCGTGGGCAAGAAGGTGATGGGCATCAGGCTGGTCGACGAGGGCACGGGACAGCCGATCGGCGCCGGGATGGCGTTCGTGCGGGACCTGGCGCACACGCTGGACGGGTTCGCCTACGTCGGCTACCTCTGGCCGCTCTGGGACGACAAGCGACAGACGTTCGCGGACAAGATCCTCAGCACCGTCGTGGTCGAGACGCCCAAGGGCTGACTGACCAGGTCCCCCGGCACGGACGACCAGGTGGCTCCTGGCTGAGGGTCAGGAACCGTTGCTCATGGCGGCGACCACGACGACGAAGAAGAGCCACACCAGGGCGCCCGCCACGCCAGCGATCGCCGACCACATCGCGAACTTCCTGGCCTTTTCCGAGGCGTCGGCTGCGCCGGCGACATCGCCCGCCTGCCACTTGCTGTTGACCTGGGCCGCGTAGACGATGGACGCGACCCCGAGCGGCAGGCAGCACAGGATGGTCGACAGGATCGCCCAGACCAGGTAGTTCGGCGGCGGGGCGCCAGCCACTCCAGCGGGGTTGTAGCCGGTCGCGGCCGGCGGAGGCGGCGGGTTGCCGTAGTCAGACATTGCGATTGCGTCCCTTCGGGGTGTGCGGGCGCCGCTCCCCCCAATGGGCGCGACAGGGCGAAACGCTAGCGGACGCAACCCGACTCGCGCCGGGAGTCAGGTAGCGAAGGGCCAAACGGACGGATCGGCGGGCGGGCTCAGACGGGCGACAGCCAGGTCCAGCCGGGCAAATTGCGCAGCACCCAGAACGCCAGCACCAGCGTCAGCAACGCGTACAGGAGCCGGGGAGGCGCCACCCAGGTCCGCGGCAGTCCGCGCCACAGCCGCCGCGCCCAGAGGACGAAGGCCACGAGGAGGCCGCCCGCGGCGAGCACCATCAGGGGGTTGCGGGCCAAGGCGCCCGCGACGTCACCGTGGGCGAGGTCGTGCAGGGCGCGCAGCGAGCCGCACCCCGGGCAGTAGTAACCGGTCACCGCCAGGAAGGGGCATGTCGGGTAGTGACCCGGCTGGTTGGGGTCGACCACCGCAACGAGGGTGGTCACGGCCGCGGCCGCGGCCAGGACCAGGCCGGGCACACGCAGCGCCCCGAGCCCCCGTGCGGCGACGGGTGGTGCGGGGCGCTGCGGTACCACGGCGGTCATGGCTGCCTCGGAGACCGAGACCTACTTGTTCAGGTTCGGCAGGACGAAGGCGAAGTAGAGGCCGTTGACGACGACGCCGACGACAGCCGCGATCATGGCGAAACGCTTCGCCTTCTCGGACGAGGCGCGGGCGCCGGCGGCGTCGCCCGCCTGCCACTTGCCGTTGACCTGGGCCGCGAAGACGATCGAGGCGATGCCCAGCGGGAGGCAGCAGAAGATCGTGGACAGAATCGCCCACACGAGGTAGTTCGGCGGCGGCGTGCCACCGGCGGTCGTCTGGCTGAAGCCGGGCGCGGGCGGAGGAGGCGGCGGGGTGCCGTAGTCAGACATGCGGTTGGTCCCTTCGAGTGTTCGAGCGCCGCTCCCCCATGGGCGCGACAGGGCGAAACGCTAGCGGATTCGTCCCGTTTCGTGTGGTCAGATCGCCCGACGTCGTGCGACTTCGTACAGCGCGACTCCCGTGGCGATGCCTGCGTTGAGGGACTCGACGGCCGAGGACATGGGGATGGAGACGATCTGGTCGCAGTTCTCCCTGACCAGGCGGGACAGCCCCTTGCCCTCCGACCCGGTCACGATGACGATCGGCTCGGTCGCGAGCTCGAGGTCGGGCAGCTGGACGTCGCCCTCCATGTCGAGCCCGAGGATGAAGAAGCCCGCCTTGCGGTACTCCTCCAGCGCGCGCGTCAGGTTCGCGGCCAGCGCCACGGGGACTCGGGCTGCGGCACCCGCCGACGTCTTCCAGGCGCTGGCGGTCATGCCGACCGAGCGACGCTCGGGGACGACCACGCCGTGGCCGCCGAACGCCGCCACCGAGCGGATGATCGCGCCGAGGTTGCGGGGGTCGGTGATGCCGTCGAGGGCAACCACGAGGGGTATGCCGGGTGCTTCCGGGTCGATGAAGTCGTGGGGGTGCGCGTACTCGTAGGGCGGGACCTGCAGGGCCAGGCCCTGGTGGACCGCACCGTCGGTGAGCCGGTCCAGCTCGCCGCGCGGGGTCTCCAGGATCGCGATGCCCCTGGCGGTGGCGATCTTGAGGGCTTCCCGGACCCGGTCGTCGGAGTCGATCCGGCCGGCGACGTACATCGTGGTCACGGGCACCTCGGCACGCAACGCCTCGACGACCGAGTTGCGCCCGGCGACGATCTCGCTCGAGACCTTGCCCCGGCGGGATCCACCGCGGCTGGCGCTGGGTCGAGCGCCCGGCTTGGACCCGCCGGACCTGGATCCGCCGGCTCGCTTCTCGGCGGCGGTGGCCATCCGGTTTGCCTTGTGCTTGGGACGCTCCTCGGCCTTGGGTGTCGGGCCCCTGCCCTCGAGGCCGCGACGACGCTGACCGCCGGAACCGACCTGGGGCCCCTTCTTCGACGCGCCCTTGCGAACGGCGCCACGTCGCTGGGAGTTGCCAGCCATGGGTGTTCCTCTCAGCTCTCGCGGCGGGCGAGCGACCAGTTCGCTCCCGACGCCGTGTCTTCGATGACGATGCCGGCCGCGCCCAGCTGGTCGCGGATCGCGTCCGCCGTGGCGAAGTCGCGCGCCGCCCGGGCCGCCGCGCGGGCGTCCAGCTGCACGCGGACCAGTGCGTCGAGCGCATCGTGGGCGTCGCCGGCACCGGCGTCGCTGCCGCCGCCCCAGTGTGGGTCGAGCGGGTTGATGCCGAGCAGGTCGGTCATGGCCACGACGGCGCCGAACGCGGTCGCCAACGCCTCGTCGTCACCGTCGTCGATGGCGGTGTTGCCCGCCCGGACGGTGTCGTGGACCACGGCGAGCGCGCCCGAGACGTTCAGGTCGTCGTCCATCGCCGCGGCATACGCCTCAGGCACGGTGGTGTGGTCCGGCGCGGTGGACGTTCCCTCGGGGAGGGCGCGCAAGGCGCGGGCGAGGAAGCCCTCGATGCGCTCGACGGCCGCCTCGGCCTCGCGCAGCGAGCCCTCGTGGTACTCGATCGTGGACCGGTAGTGGGCCGCCGTGAGGTAGTAGCGCAGCGCCAGCGGGCGGGCGACCTTGGTGACCTCGGAGACGATCAGGCTGTTGCCGAGCGACTTGCTCATCTTCTCGCCGCCCACGGTGACCCAGGCGTTGTGCAACCAGTAGGTCGCGAAGCCGAGGCCGGCGGCGTGCGACTGGGCCTGCTCGTTCTCGTGGTGCGGGAAGCGGAGGTCGACGCCGCCACCGTGGATGTCGAAGGAGTCACCGAGGTACTTCCGTGCCATGGCGGAGCACTCGAGGTGCCAGCCGGGGCGACCGGTGCCGAACGGAGTGGCCCAGGACGCGGTGACCGGCTCGGACTCCTTGCGTCCCTTCCAGAGGGCGAAGTCACGGGGGTCACGCTTGCCCCGGGGGTCGGCGTCCTCCGCGGCCTCCATGTCGTCAATCTTCTGGTGCGTCAGGGAGCCGTACTCGGGGAAGCTCTTGACGTCGAAGTAGACGTCGCCGCTGTCGTCCGTCGCGGCGTAGGCGTGGCCCTTGTCCACGAGGGTCTCCATCAGGGCGACCATCTCGGGAATGTGGCCGGTGGCGCGCGGCTCGTAGGTCGGGGCCAGCACCCCGAGCGAGTCGAGCGCGGCGGCCGTCGCCACCTCGTTGCGGTAGGACAGCGCGAACCACTGCTCCCCCGCGTCGGCGGACTTGGCGAGGATCTTGTCGTCGATGTCCGTGACGTTGCGGACGAGCGTCACGTCGTAGCCGTGGCGACCCTCGAGCCACCGGCGCAGCACGTCGAACGCCACGGCGAACCGCACGTGACCGATGTGGGGTGCGCCCTGGGTCGTGAGCCCGCAGATGTAGATGCCCACCCGACCAGGTTCCAGAGGGGTGAAGTCGCGCAGCTCACGCGCGGCGGTGTCGTACAGGCGAAGACTCACGGCGCAAGGCTACCTGCGCGAACACCACCCACCGAAACGCTAGGTTGGGCCGTCACGTAGAGCACCGGGGGGTTTGGTCGTGCTGTTGGGACTGTTCGGCATCGAGGGGGTGAGTGTCCTGACGGAGCTCACCATCGTCGGCCTGCTCGGCGCGGCCTACGTCGTGCGCAAGCGCGGGGGCGGCGAGCGCTGGGCCCGGTGGGGCGGGCGCGGCTTCGGGCTCCTCGCCATCGAGAGGGTCTGCTCGATCGTCACCACGCAGTGGATGCTGCACAGCTCCCTCCCGATGTACTACCGAGTTCGACGGATGGAGATCTTCACCCTCGCGGAGTGGCTCATCTCGGTGGCCGGCCTGGCACTGCTCGTGGCCGCCGTCCTGGTCGGGCGAGGAACACCCGGGCTGGCACCCGTTGTCAGTGACCGCGGTCGAGCCACTCCTGCAGGTGCGGAGCCTCCGCCCCGATGACGGTCGAGTCGCCGTGTCCGGTCAGCACGACGGTCTCGTCGGGCAAGGTGAGGAGCCGGTCGCGGATCGACTCGATGATCGTCGGGAAGTCGCTGTACGACCGCCCTGTCGCGCCGGGCCCGCCGTTGAACAGCGTGTCCCCCGTGAAGACGACGTCCAGGGCCGGCACGTAGAGCGAGCACGACCCCGGAGTGTGGCCCGGCGTGTGGATCACGTGCAGGTCGACGTCACCGACCGTGATCACCTGGCCGTCAGCCAGCTCGCGGTCGGGGGTGACGGGATACACCTGGTCCCAGAGCATCCGGTCCGCAGGATGCAGGTATGCCGGGGCGCGTGTGCCGTCGCACACCTCGGCGACGGCGTTGATGTGGTCGTTGTGGGCGTGGGTGGAGATGACGGCGGTGACCCTGCGCTGGAGGTCGATCGACTTCACGATCTTCCTGCCGTCGTGGGCCGCGTCGATGATGACGCACTCCTTGTCGTCACCGACCACCCAGACGTTGTTGTCCACCTCCCAGCTGCCTCCGTCCAGCTCGAACGTCCCGGAGGTGACGATCCGATCGACGCGGACGCCACCCGCGGAGGGCGAGATGACCGGCATACCCGGGTCCTGGTCGTCAGCCGCGGCCATCAGAGGACCACCACCGAGCGGAGGACCTCGCGGCGTTCCATCTTGTCGAAGGCACCCTCGACATCGCCGAGCGAGATGCGCTCCGACACGAACGCGTCGAGGTCGAACCGGCCCTGCCGGTAGAGGTCGACCAGCATCGGGAAGTCACGGCTGGGCAGGCAGTCGCCGTACCAGCTGGACTTGAGCGCACCACCGCGGCCGAAGATCTCGATCATGGGCAGGGTGACCTGCTTGTCGGGGGTGGGGACGCCGACGAGCACCACCGTGCCGGCCAGGTCGCGGGCATAGAAGGCCTGTTCGTAGGTCTCCGGGCGGCCGACCGCCTCGACGACCACGTCCGCGCCGAACCCGCCCGTCAGCTCACGGATCCGCTCGACGACGTCCTCGTCCTTGCCGTTGACGGTGTGGGTGGCGCCGAAGGTCCGGGCAGTCTCGAGCTTTCGGTCGTCGACGTCCACCGCGATGATCGTCGTCGCACCGACCACGGAGGCCCCGGCGATGGCGGCGTTGCCGACGCCACCGCACCCGATGACGGCGATCGAGTCGCCGCGACCCACGCCACCGGTGTTGACGGCGGCACCGAAGCCGGCCATCACCCCGCACCCGAGCAGGCCCACGGCCGCCGCGTCGGCCTCGGCGTCGACCTTGGTGCACTGCCCGGCGGCGACCAGGGTCTTCTCGATGAAGGCGCCGATGCCGAGCGCAGGGCTGAGCGCGGTGCCGTCCTCGAGGGTCATCTTCTGCGTGGCGTTGTGGGTGTTGAAGCAGTACCAGGGCTTGCCCTTGGCGCAGGCCCGGCACTGCCCACACACCGCGCGCCAGTTGAGGATCACGAAGTCACCCGGCGCGACCTCGGTGACGCCCTCGCCGACGGACTCCACGACGCCCGCCGCCTCGTGTCCGAGCAGGAAGGGGAACTCGTCGTTGATGCCGCCCTCGCGGTAGTGCAGGTCGGTGTGGCAGACCCCGCAGGAGTGGACCTGGACCACGGCCTCGCCGGGTCCGGGGTCGGGGACGACGATGTCGACGAGCTCGACGTCGGCGCCCTTGCTGCGGGCGATGACGCCCTTGACGGTCTGCGGCATGCGGGGCTCCTCAGTTGGTGGGGCGGACGAGGGCAGTCGCGATCGCGGCGATTCCCTCGTCGCGACCGGTGAGCCCCAGGCCATCGGTGGTCGTCCCGCTCAGCGACACCGGTGCCAGTGCGCACCCTGTCATGGCTTCCTGCGCCTCCGCACGGCGCGTCCCGATCTTCGGACGGTTGCCGATCACCTGGACGGCGACGTTGCCGATCTCGAAGCCCGCCTCGCGCACGAGCCGGGCGGCCTCGCCCAACAGGGTCAGCCCCGAAGCCCCCGCGAGCTCAGGGCGGTCGGTGCCGAAGTGCACCCCGAGGTCACCGAGGCCGGCGGCCGAGAACAGCGCGTCGCACGCCGCGTGACAGGCGACGTCCGCGTCGGAGTGCCCCTCGAGCCCGGTGACGCCCGGCCACAGCAGGCCGCCCAGCCACAGCTCGCGACCCGAGCCCTCGGGCGCGAAGGCGTGCACGTCCACGCCCACGCCCGTGCGCGGCATACCGGTGGTCCCCATGGCGTCCATCCAACCACCCGGGACTCCCGGGACCCGGATAACGAGGTGAGCCGGGCACGCCCGAGCCGTTAGCGTTGCCGCGCATGAGCACCCCGACGCAGGCGCTGGCCGTCCCCGTCCTCGCCGGCGACCTGGTGACCCTTCGGCCGCACTCGTCGGACGACCTCGACGCGATCTACGAACGGTGCGTCGACCCGCTGACCAAGCGCTTCACGACGATCCCGCTGGAGTACACCCGCGAGATGGCGCAGGACTACCTCTCGGGCCTGCTCGAACCCTCACCCGTCCTCATCTCGTGGGGCATCGAGGTCGAGGGCCGCTATGCCGGGACCATCGACCTCCGGGTGCTGCCCGTGGACGACGGTGCAGGCGATCTCGGCTACGTCACCCACCCGGCGTTCCGCGGACGGGGCGTGATGTCCGAGGCGGTCCGGCTCGTGGTCGTCCACGCCTTCGACACCCTCGGCTGGCAGACCGTCCGCTGGGAGGCGCACGCCGGCAACTGGGGCAGCGCCAAGGCGGTCTGGCGCGCGGGGTTCCCGGTGCCGGCCTTCGTGCCCGATCTGTTGATCGAGCGCGGCCGGCTCGTCGACGGCTGGATCAGCACGCTCCACGCCCCTGCCCCTGCCGGGCCGATGACCCCGTGGGACGAGTTCGTCGCGGCCCTGACGCCCTAGTCCGCGACGTGGCGTTCTGCCAGGGCCAAGTCGTCCGGCGTCGTGATCTTGAAGGCGAGCCGGTCTCCGTCGACCACGCGCACGTGGCCGCCCATCCGCTCGACCAGGGCTGCGTCGTCGGTCGCCTGCCCACCCGAGGCGTGGGCGTGCACCAGCACCTCACGCAGAAACGCCTGCGGTGTCTGGATCGCCCGCAGCTGGGTGCGGTCAGGCGTTGCGGTGACGCGACCAGCCGCGTCGACCACCTTGACGGTGTCCGTGACGGGTATGCCGGGAACGACGGCCGGGTGCCCCGACCGCACCTCGTGCACCAGGCGGGAGAACAAGCTGGCCGGCGCGAGGGCGCGGGCCGCGTCGTGGACCAGCACGATGCCGTCGTCGGGGCGCAGCGCCGCGAGACCTGCTGCCACGGAGTCCGTCCGCTCGGCGCCACCGGCGACCACGTCCACGTCGTCGGGCCGGCTGCTCCGGGACGCGATCGCGCCCGCCTCCCTCAGGTGGGAAGCGGGCGCAACCACGACTACGTGTGAAATCTCAGGCGCCGTCAGGGCGCGCTGGACGGCGTGCTCGAGCAACGGCATACCCGCCACGACCACGAAGGCCTTGGGCTGGGTGGCGCCGAGCCGGGTGCCTTGCCCTCCAGCGACGAGGACGACGGCAACGCTCAGGAGGCGAGCACCTCGTCGAGGATTGCCTCGGCCTTGTCCTCGTTGGTCTTCTCGGCGAGCGCGAGCTCGGAGACGAGGATCTGACGAGCCTTGGCGAGCATGCGCTTCTCGCCGGCCGACAGGCCACGGTCCTTGTCACGACGCCACAGGTCGCGAACGACCTCGGCCACCTTGATGACATCGCCGGAGGCGAGCTTCTCGAGGTTGGCCTTGTAGCGGCGCGACCAGTTGGTCGGCTCTTCGGTGTGGGGAGCGCGGAGGACTGCGAAGACCTTGTCGAGCCCTTCCTGTCCGACGACGTCCCGGACGCCGATGTCCTCGCAGTTGTCTGCGGGAACCTCGATCGTCAGATCGCCCTGGGCCACCTTGAGCTTGAGGTAGATCTTCTCCTCGCCCTTGATCGTGCGGGTATTGATTTCTTCGATGAGTGCAGCCCCGTGGTGGGGGTACACGACCGTCTCGCCGACCTTGAAAACCATGTGCTGTTTTCCCCTTTCGCGACTCTCAGAATATCACGCCACGCCGACGTCGGGAAAGCCAGCCAGAATGCGTTTGCGCAGGTCAGGGGCGCGCAAAGGCCTTGCGGGGCAACGAATTCGGTCTTGACAGAATGGTCACTTCCGTGCAACGCGCACGGGTGCGCACTCGGGTGCAGAGGGTCGGCGCGCGGCCGGCACCCGGCCGGTAGGCTGTCTCCCGTGACCCGCCGAACCCCGCTGGCCCGCCGTTCCGGAGGCCGTTCCACCAGTCCGCGCCCTTTCCTGCGACGCCTGCTCCCGGTCGCGGTGGCCGGTGCCGCCCTCGCGCTCTCGGCCTGCCAGACGCAGTCGCCGATGCAGACCGACGTCCCCTACGTCGCGGCCGACGGTGTCCCCGTTGACCTCGGCGCCGTGCAGCTGCGCGACCTCGTCGTCGTCAGCGGCGGCAAGGACAAGGCCGGCGTGCTGTCGGCGTCGGTCAGCAACAACAGCAGCGAGGCGCAGCGGATCGCGTTCGCCCTGCCGCAGGGCCAGCCCGTGTATGCCGAGGCGCCGGCCCACTCCGAACGTCGCCTCTCCGACGCGACCCAGGTGCAGCTGCCGGGCGTGCCGGTCAGCCCCGGCGATGTCGTCACGCTCAGCGTGCAGTCGCCGAGCGCACCCGCCGTCGTCGTGGTGGTGCCGGTGCTGTCGGCCAGCGGGTACTACGCCTCGCTCGCCCCGACCAACCCGCCCGTCGCGGCCACCCCCACGGCGACGGCGACTCCCTGACTCAGTCTGACTCGAACTTGTAGCCCAGTCCGCGCACCGTGACGATGTGCCGGGGGTCGGCCGGGTCGGGTTCGATCTTGGCGCGCAAGCGCTTCACGTGGACGTCGAGCGTCTTGGTGTCGCCGACGTAGTCACTGCCCCAGACGCGGTCGATGAGCTGCATGCGCGTGAGCACGCGGCCGGTGTTGCGCAGCAGCATCTCGAGCAGCTCGAACTCCTTCAGCGGGAGCTGGGTCGGCTCCCCCGAGACGGTGACGATGTGCCGCTCGACGTCCATGCGCACCGGACCGGCCTCGATCGTGGCGGGCAGCAGGTCCTCGGGCTCGGACAGCCTGCGCAGTACTGCCTTGATCCGGGCCAGCAGCTCGCGGGACGAGTAGGGCTTGGTCACGTAGTCGTCCGCACCGATCTCCAGACCCACGACCTTGTCGATCTCGCTGTCCTTGGCGGTGAGCATGATGACGGGGACGTTCGAGCGCGACCGGATCGCGCGGCATACCTCGGTGCCGGACAGGCCCGGGAGCATCAGGTCCAGGAGCACGAGGTCGGCACCGGCCCGGTCGAAGTCGGCGAGCGCCTCGGGTCCGGTCTCGGCGACGGCGACCTCGTAGCCCTCCTTGCGGAGCAGGTAGGACAGGGGGTCCGAGAACGAGATCTCGTCCTCGACGACCAGGATGCGCGTCATGCCGGGGTGTCTCCTCGGGTCGGGTGCGGCTGCTCTGCTGAAGGGCTGGGCGATGGGCGCGAGGACCCGGTCCGGTCGACCGCGGCGGGTAGGCGGATGGTGAAGGTCGACCCGCGCCCTTCCTCGCTCCACACGTCGACGTCGCCGCCGTGGTTGGCGCAGATGTGCTTGACGATGGCCAGGCCGAGACCCGTCCCGCCGGTGGCGCGGGAGCGCGCGTCGTCGACGCGGTAGAAGCGCTCGAAGATGCGCGTCTGCTCGCTCGCCGGAATGCCCTGCCCCTGGTCGGTGACGGTGATCTCGACCATCTCGCCCGCGAGGCGACCGGCGACGGCGACCCGGGTTCCGGGCTCGGAGTAGGCGACGGCGTTGCCGATGAGGTTGCGGACAGCGGTGACGAGCAGGGCCTCGTCGCCGAAGACCTTGAGGTCGGCAGCGCAGGCCTCCGCGATGTCGATCTGCTTGGCGTCGGCGCCGACGCGCGAGTAGTCGATCGCCTCGTGCACGGCTGCCGTCACGTCGACGAGCCGGGGTTCGTGGAGGGTGTCGGCCACCTGCAGGCGCGACAGGTCGACGATCTCCTTGACGAGCTGGGCCAGCCGATGGCTCTCGACCTGCATCCGCGAGGCAAACCGCTCGACCGCCTCGGGGTCGTCCTTGGCGTCCTGGATCGCCTCGGCCAGCAGGCCCAGCCCGCCCACCGGGGTCTTGAGCTCGTGGCTCACGTTGGCCACGAAGTCGCGCCTGACCTCCTCGACGCGCTGGGCTTGAGTGTGGTCCTCGACCAGCAGCAGCACGTGGCTGCTCCCCAGCGGGGCCACTCGGGCGTGCATGATCGAGCGGGCCTGGCCGAGCGGGCCGCGGGCCAGCTCGAGCTGGGACTCACGGATGACGCCGTCGCGGCGGACCTGCCTGGCCAGGTGGCGCAGCTCGCGGTGGACCAGCTCCTTGCCCTTGACCAGGCCGTAGGCCGCGGCGGACGGTGAGTTGTTGATGACCTCGTCGGCCGAGTCGACGACGATGGCGCTGGAGCGCAGCACCGCGAGGACGTCGGCCACCCCCGACGGCAACGGCGTGACCGGAACCGTCGGCGGCACACTGGTCTGCTGTCGCTCGGAGTAGCGCACGGCGATGACGGCAAGGGCGCCGGTCAGCAACCCGGCGAACCCGGCCAAGACGGCAGCGCTGGTCGCATCCACCCCATCAATGTACGGTGCGGAACATCCCCTTCCGAGCACGAAACGACACCCCAACGCACGGCCGTACCCAGATGTTCACCTGAGGTCACCCGATCGTTAACTGCCCCGTGGGAGCCTCGGCTCGCACACCTCACCACGCCCACCCGTGCCCAACACCCCTAGGGAAGCAATGCGCAACGCCTTTCACGAGGACCTGGACACCATCTCCGACCAGCTGGTCGAGATGACGCGTCTGGCCGGGTCCGCCATGGCCCGGGCCACGACGGCCCTGCTCGACGCCGACATCCAGCTGGCCGAATCGGTCATCAAGGCCGACAAGGAGCTGGATCGCATGCGCGAGGACCTCGACGCGCTCTCGATCGACCTCCTGGCCCGACAGCAGCCGGTCGCCACAGACCTGCGCATGGTCGTCACCAGCATGCGGATGAGCGCCGACCTCGAGCGCATGGGAGACCTCGCCCGGCACGTGGCCAAGGTCGCGCGGCTGCGCTACCCCGACTCCGCCGTGCCGGCCGACATCCGAGCGACGATCCTGCAGATGGGCCAGGTGGCCGAGCGCATCGTCGCCAAGTGCGGGCAGGTCATCGCCGCCAAGGACGTCGAGGACGCCAAGACGCTCGAGCGCGACGACGACGCGATGGACGAGCTGCACCGCACGCTGTTCAGCCACCTCATCGACGGGACGTGGAAGCACGGCACCGAGGCAGCCGTCGACATGACCCTCGTGGGTCGCTACTACGAGCGCTTCGCCGACCACGCCGTGTCGGTCGCCCACCGCGTCGTCTACCTCGTCACCGGTGAGTGGGACGTCGCCGAGGACCACGAGGAGCAGGAAGACCGCGCGACCGGTCCGCAGTAACCGCCTCGCGCGGCACTCACCTCGCGCGCCACTCACCTCGCGCGGCAAAACGGCCGTTGCGCGGCGAAACGGGAGTTGTAGACCCCGTTTCGCAGCGCAACGGCCGTTTTGCGTCAGACGTCGGCGCGCTAGCGGCCCTGGTTGGCGACGGCTGCGGCGGCCTCGGCGGCGGCCTCGGGGTCGAGGTACTCCCCCGGCTTGGTCGGCATGAAGTCCTCACCGAGGGTGTAGACGAGCGGCTGGCCGGTCGGGATGTTCAGGGCGGCGATGTCCTCGTCGCTGATGCCGTCGAGGTGCTTGACCAGTCCGCGCAGGCTGTTGCCGTGGGCCGTGACCAGCACCGTCTCACCGGACCGCAGGTCGTCCTGGATCGGCCCCTCCCAGTAGGGCATGAACCGCTCGATGACGTCCTTGAGGCACTCGGTCCGCGGCACGTCGATGCCGGCGTAGCGCGGGTCGCCGCTCTGGTCGAACTCGGACCCGGCCTCGATCGGCGGCGGCGGCGTGTCGAACGACCGCCGCCACAGCATGAACTGCTCGTCGCCGTACTTGTCGCGCGTGGCCGCCTTGTCGAGCCCCTGGAGCGCGCCGTAGTGGCGCTCGTTGAGCCGCCAGTCGCGCCTGACCGGGATCCAGTGCCGGTCCGCTGCGTCGAGTGCGAGGTTCGCCGTGTTGATGGCGCGCCGAAGCACCGACGTGTGCACGACGGTGGGCAGAACTCCCTTGTCCCTCAGCAGGTTTCCACCGTTGACGGCCTCCTCGCGACCCTGGTCGTTCAGGTCGACGTCGACCCAGCCGGTAAAGAGGTTCTTGGCGTTCCAGTCGGAGTGCCCGTGGCGCAGCAGGATGAGGGTGTATGCCATGCGGGCCAGCCTAGCGAGGCAACGCGCCACCGCTCAGTCGTGCTCCAGCAGGTGGCGGAACGCCTCGAGGTTGCGCAGGGACTCCCCCCGCGACACCCGCCAGTCCCACTCCTTCTGCATGCTCGTGACGAAGCCGATCGCGAGCAGCTCGTTGAAGTGCGCGTCCGCGGCTTCCAGCACGACTCCCAGGACCTGGTCGAGGTATGCCGCGTCGACCCCGCCCGCGGGGACGCGTCCGGTCACATAGACGTCGCCGGACTTGTCGACCGAGTAGGCGAGCCCCGGAAGGCGCAGGTTCTTGCGCAAGAGGTAGCGGTAGAAGGTCTCGTGGCTCTCGTCCGGGTTGCGAATGACGAAGGCCGACACCGAGAGGGCGTCAGCCCCCGCCACCAGTGAGACGACGGTCTTGAGCTTCTGCTCGCCCGGCAGCGTGAGGACGAACTCACCCTCGCGGGCACCCTGCTCCCACTCGATCTCGGCCCCAGCGAGGTATCCCTCGATCGCGGACACCAGCTGGCTCACGGGACCACCGCCGCAGGCACCCCGGCCAGTGAGCCGTTGGGCGAGGGAGTGTCGTTGGAGTAGCTCTTGGCCCGACACGCTTCGACGTAGACCTCGTAGAGCCGCTCGGTCGTGCGGTCCCAGCCGAACAGCGCCGCGTGCTGCACCGCCTTGCGGCTCAGGTCTTCTCTTCGCTGCGGGTCCAGCAGCAGGGACTCGAGGGCCAGGGACCACGTGTGGGGGTCGTGGCCGTCGACCAGGATCCCGGCATCCCCGACCGCAGTGGGCAGACCGCCGACATCGGCAGCGACGACCGGGGTCCCGCACGCCTCCGCCTCGACGGCGACCAGTCCGAAGGACTCCGAGTGCGACGGCACCGACACGAGATCGGCGGCGCGGTACCAGTCAGCCAGGTCGGTCCTGGGCACCGGCGGCACGAACCGCACCTGCGCGCTGATGCCGAGTCCCTCGGCCAGCTCCTGCAACCCTCGCGGGTGCGCCAGGCCGGAACCGGACGGACCGCCGAGGACGGCGACGACCAGCTCGCCGGACCAGTGCGGGTGCCGCGCCAGGAGCTCGGCCGCCGCCTTGATGAGCACCTCGGGCGCCTTGAGGGGCTGGATCCGTCCGACGAAGAGCAGCACCTTGGCGTCCTGCGGCAGGCCCACGGCGGCACGCGCCGCGCGACGGTCACCCGGCGAGAACAGCGACAGGTCCACGCCCGGAGGCACGACGACCACCTTGTCGGGCTCCGCGGCATACAGGTCGATCAGCTCGTGGCGCTCGCCCAGGGTGTTGGCGATGAGGCGGTCCGCCGCCTCCACGACCTGGACCTCACCGATCTCGCGACCAGGGGGCTCGGGGGTGTCACCGTCGGCGAGGTGGAGGTTCTTGACCCGCGCCATGGTGTGCATGGTGTGGACGAGCGGCACCTGCCAGCGGTCGGCGGCCAGCCACCCCACCTGGCCGGACAGCCAGTAGTGCGAGTGGACCAGGCTGTAGTGGCCCTCGGCCTCGTGGGCTCCGGTGCGCATCACCCCGGCGGCGAAAGCACACAGCTGCCCGGGGAGGTCGTCCTTGCCGAGCCCCTCGTAGGGACCCGCGGTGACGTGACGGACGGTGACGCCCGGCTCCATCTCGACCGTGGGGGGCAGGTCCGCCGTCGTGGTGCGGGTGAAGATCTCGACCTCGACGCCGCGCCTGGCCAGCTGGTGCGCCACCTCGACGACGTAGACGTTCATCCCRCCCGCGTCACCGGTGCCCGGTTGCTCCAGCGGGGAGGTGTGGACGCTCAGCATCGCGACGCGGTCGATGCGTTCGCAGCAGCCCATGTTGCGAGTCTGCCACGCAGCCGCTGGGGCCCACGACGCCGGTGGTCAGCCCGGCGCCGTGCTCAGCCGACGCGGCGCCCAGCCCAGGCCGTGCTCAGCCGCGCGATCGAGACGGCTGCGGCGCCGGACGGGCCTGGGACGACACCGACAACGAGCACGAGTCGGACCAGACGTGGATGTCGGTGCGCCCGGCCGCGCGGATGTCGACGCCTCGAGCCACCCGCTGCGGGCCGACCCCGATGTCGGTCCGCAGCAGGGTCGTGAAGACGGCCCGCCCCTCGACCGCTCCCGGGTCGATCCAGGCCGCCGAGTCGCGAAGGTTCACGGCGGGGAGGCCGGGACGGATGCCGACCGTCAGGGGTTCGCGGTCGAGGTGCCAGACGACTCCGTCGGCACCGTTGACCGAGGCGCCGACCCTGACCAGCCCTCCCGCCGACTCGATCCGCAGCGTCACGGGCAGCGAGCGCGACCCGTCGCTGAGCCTGCCGAAGTACGTCGCCCGGCCCGGCAGGAAGACCAGCTCGGTGATGGTCAGGTTGTCGTAGCTGCGGGTGACCCGCTCCTTCGTCCCGGCTGCGTCCGTCGTGGCACTCCCCTCGACGGCCGACAGCATCGACCCCCCGATCACGGTCTGGAGCAGCAGGTCGTTCTCGCGGTTGATCCGCAGTCCGTCGGAGTAGAGCGACACGGTCACGCCGCCACCCAGGGTCGCCACCCCCTTGGCCTCGGCGTCGACCGTCAGCAGGCCCGGAGCGACGTCGACGAAGCCTTCGCCGTGGCCCAGCCAGCCGGGCACGTTCGTGACGAGGCCGAGCAGCGCGAGGGCGGCGAGCGAAGCCACCAGCGCGACCATGCTGCGGCTGATGTCACGCTCCCGGCCTCGCACCTGCCCAGCCTAGGGTGCGTCGCCGCGTAGGCTGCGCGCGTGGCTGTGCAGCGACCGGTGGGCACCATCACCCGCGGCACCACCAACCCCAACCGGTTGCGCCGGGTCGACCGCTGGTTGGCCGGCCCCCAGGCCTGGCGCCTGCGGCGGGCCGTCGGTATGCCGGTCGTGGTGGACCTCGGGTACGGCGCCTCCCCGGTGACGGCTGTCGAGCTGCACGACCGCATGCGGCGGGTGCGTCCTGATGTCCGGGTCGTGGGGATCGAGATCGAGCCTGAGCGGGTGGCGCTGGGCCGGCCCCTCGAGCGTGAGGGGCTCTCGTTCCGGCTCGGTGGTTTCGAGGTACCGATCGACGGGCGTCAGGCGACCATCGTCCGCGCGTTCAACGTGCTGCGGCAGTACGACGAGACAGAGGTGGCCGAGGCGTGGGCGACCGTGCAGCAACGGCTCTCCCCCGACGGCCTGCTCGTCGACGGCACGTGTGACGAGCTCGGTCGACGCAGTGCGTGGATCGCCGTCGATCGGACCGGCCCAGTGTCGTTGAGCCTGTCGTGGCGACTGCGGGGGCTCGACCGCCCCTCCGACATCGCCGAGCGGCTGCCCAAGTCGCTCATCCACCGCAACGTCGACGGGGAGCCGGTCCACGGGTGGCTCCAGGCGCTGGACAGGGCGTGGAGCCATGCGGCCCACCACGCGAGCTTCGGCGTTCGGCAACGCTTCCTGGCGGCGGTGGACGCCGTGCGTGAGGACGGCTGGCCGGTCCAGGACGGGCCGGCGAGGTGGCGCCTCGGCGAGGTCACCGTCGACTGGTCGGCCGTCGCCCCCGTGGGTCAGGCGTCGCGGGCGTAGTCGTCCTCGAGGCGGACGATGTCGGCCTCGTCGAAGTCACCGAAGGCGATCTCGAGCAGCCGGCCCGGCTGGTCGCCCTTGTTGGCCATCCGGTGCACCGCGTTGCACGGCACCCAGACCGGCTCGCCGGGCGCGGCAGTCCACGTGCGGTCCCCGACGGTGACCTCGATCGGGACGTCCAGGACCTGCCAGAACTCCCCCCGGTGGTCGTGGGTCTGCAGCGACAGCCGGTGGCCCGGGTCGACCGTGATGATCTTGACGGTGACGGGCTCGTTGGCGACGAACTGCTGGAAGTTCCCCCAGGGCCGCTCCACCGTGAAGATGCCGTCGCGCGGGTCGGGCAGGGCCGACATGTCTCGGGTCACCACGGTCCGTACGGCCCCATGTGCTGCCCTCCGCGGCCGCTGCCGCTGACCTGCTGCAGCGCTGGACGCACGTCGGCGAGGTAGATGCCCGCCCCGACGATGGCGATGAGCCCGACCGAGAACAGGGTGATCGAGTTCGCCACCGAGATGAACCCGAGCAGGACCGCGACACCCGTGACGATGGTCCAGAACTTCTTGGTGCGCTTGCCTGCCGCGATGAACGCGTCCGGGCGGTGGCGCAGGGCGTCGACCAGCGCGAAGACTTCGGCCGCGAAGGCCGCGAGACTGAGCAGCAGGATCACGATGCCCTGTGCGGAACCGAGCGCGGAGAACATGTGCACAGCCTAAGGGTCAGACGTCCACGACCAGGGTGACTGGACCGTCATTGACGAGGGTGACCTCCATCATGGCCCCAAACCGGCCGGTGGCAACCTCCACCCCTCGAGCACGGAGGGCCGCGACGACAGCGTCCACGAGCGGCTCCGCGACCGGGCCCGGCGCCGCGTTGTTCCACGACGGCCGCCGCCCCTTTCGCGTGTCGGCGTACAGCGTGAACTGGCTGACGACCAGCACCGGCGCACCGTCGTCGAGCACCGAACGCTCGTCGCGCAGGATCCGCAGCTCGCTGATCTTGCGGGCCAGCGCCTCGACCTGGTCGGGCCCGTCGTCGTGGGTCACACCGACCAGCGCCACCAGCCCCGGCCGGTCGACTGCTCCCACGACCTCGCCCTCGACCGAGACGGAGGCGCTCGTCACCCGCTGCAGGACGGCGCGCACGTCGCCTCAGATGTTGACGGCGACGATGCCGCCGACGACCTCGCCGTGCCCGAGCACGGGAGAGTTCTCGAGCTGGGCCAGGGCGGGCGACTCGACGCCGAGCCGCCGCAGCGCGGCGGCCAGGATCACCGGCTTCGCCCGGGGGTAGCCGTCGGCGACTTTGACGGCCACGCCGCGCCCGTCGGCGAGCCCCACGGCATACACGGACTCGGCACCGTCCTTGGCGATGAGGCCGGGGGTGGCCTCGATGAGGGCGGTCACGTCACGGTCACTGCCCCCGAGGTATGCCGGGTTGGCACGGATGGCGTCTGCGACCTCGCCCTCGTGCGTCGCCGGGTCGGCAGCGGCCATCCGGCCGAAGGCCCGGGCGAGCCCCGCGAGCGTCACAGCCATCACCGGCGCGCCACAGCCGTCGACGGCCACTGCCGTGATCTCGTCATCCGTCAGCTCGGCGAGTGTCCGCGAAATCGCTTGCTGCAGTGGGTGATTCGGGTCGCGGTAGGTTTTGGTGTCCCAGCCGTTGACGACACACGTGGCCAGCATCGCCGCATGCTTGCCCGAGCAGTTCTGCATGATGGGCGTCTTGGCCCCGCCTGAACGGATCACCGCCTCGCGCGCCGCCTCGTTGACCGGGTAGTCCGGCGTGTTCTGGAGGGCGGCTTCGGTCAGTCCCGCAGCGGCGAGCATCTCGCGCACGGCCTCGACGTGGAACTCCTCGCCGGAGTGGCTGGCGGACGCGAGCGCGAGGTGCTCGGGCGGCACACGCAGACCTGCACGCACCATGGCCAGGGTCTGGATCGGCTTGTTCGACGACCTCGGGAAGATCGGGTCGTCGACGGCACCGAGCGCCAGCAGGTGGCTGCCGTCGGGCGCGGTGGCGACCACGGAGGCGCGGTGCGCGGACTCGACGAAACCGCCGCGCACGTAGTGGGCGAGGACCGGCGCGTTGTCGAGGGCGGGCGGGGTGGCTGTCTGCGGCGTGCTCACCCGGCGAGCCTAGCCACCGCCCACCCCACCTCCCCCGCCCCACCTTTATCGGGTCAAGGGACAAGGGCGTGCTTCACCCCGGAACGGTTCCGGGGTGAAGGTCACCGTTCCGGGGTGGAGCGCCTCAGCCGGGACAGGCAAACGGCCCCCTCCCGGATCACGGGAGAGGGCCGATTGGCTTGGGGTTGGTCAGTCGCCGACCTTCGTGGCGGCCGTGGTGGCAGCCTTCTTGGTGGCGGTGGCCGTCTTCTTCGCGCTGGTGGTCGCGCCCTTGGTGGCGGACGTGCTCTTGGCGGCGGCCTTCTTCGTGGTGGTCGCGGT
Source organism: Pedococcus sp. P2_D9 (assembly GCF_056404275.1). Classification (NCBI taxonomy): domain Bacteria; kingdom Bacillati; phylum Actinomycetota; class Actinomycetes; order Micrococcales; family Intrasporangiaceae; genus Pedococcus; species Pedococcus sp. P2_D9. The sequence goes on along the minus strand of NZ_JBFUEI010000006.1, from coordinate 170,708 downwards.
GCGCTTGGCGGCGGTGCGCGTGCGGGTGGCGGACTGCTTCACCGCGGTGCCGGCCTCCGTGGCCTCGACGACGATCGAGTCGGCGATGGCGTCGGCGGCGACAGCGGCCTCCTTGCGACCGGTGGTCAGCGTGGCCTTGGCCGAGCGCTGGATGTCCGTGGCGGACTTGCGCACGGTCGTGACGGCACCCTTGCCCAGGGCGAAGGTTGCCTCGGCCTGCGCGAGCAGGTCCTTGGTCGACTTCTGGGTGCGGACGCGCTTGACGAGCTTCTCGCCACGGGCAGCGACGGTCTCGTAGGTCTCCTGCGCCTTGCCGGCCAGCTCGAGGCTGCGGTTGAGGGCGAGGGCCGGGAGCTCCTGGGCCTGCTCGGCAACCTCGGTCACGCGGACCTGGGCCTTGGTCTGCAGCGCGGCGGGGTCGAGGTCGACACGGACGCCGGTGGCCTTGACGGTGGCCTTGACGCGGGCGTCGCGCACCTTCTCGACGGCGAGGTCGGCCAGGCCGACCGCGGCGAAGACGGGAGTGGTGTCGGTGACGGTCTTGCGGATGTCGGCAACGAATGCCATGTCATGCTCCTTTGTTACGAGGGGTCTTGGTACGGGTGGTGCCGGGCTTGCTGCCGACGCCCACGAACGAGTCGTAGATGTCGAGCAGCGCCGCCTTCTGACGGTCGGTGAGCTGCGGGTCGGCGCCGATGACGGCCCTGGTGTCGAACTCGGCGCCGGGCGTCGCATGGGCGTCGCCGTGGCGCTCGTCGAGGATCCCGGCCCGGACGTAGAGCGACTCCGCCGAGACCTCGAGGCCCTTGGCGAGCTGCTGGAGGATCTCGGCGCTGGGCTTCTTCAGGCCCCGCTCGATCTGCGAGAGGTAGGGGTTGGACACACCGGCGAGCTCGGAGAGCTGGCGCAGCGAGAGCCGGGCGGACTGACGCTGCTCGCGCAGGTAGTCACCCAGGTTGTTGCCGGGGAGCGGCAACGGGATTCGGCTCATGCCCCCAGTGTGCTTGCTCCAGTTAGCAGAATGCAAACTGGAGGCAGCGTGTTCCCCATCACAGGGTGACTTCCTGCGCGGAGATCGTCACCAACCAGTGCCTGCGGCGGCTCCGTGACGACCGGCTGGCAACAAGTCGGGGACTCGGGTGCCGGTCTCAGCGGCGGTCCTTCACGCCCAGCATGAGGCGCGCGTCCTCGGTCGACAGCGCGGGGCGCTGCATCACCTCTGCGAGGTGCGCGGCCCGCTCCACGAGCTGGGAGTTGTGCTCGACGGGTATGCCGCGGGCGAAGACCACGTTGTCCTCCATCCCCACCCGCAGGTGGCCGCCGGCCGCGAGGGCCGCTGCCGCGACGGGCAGGTGGCTGCGACCGATCCCCGTCGCGGACCAGGAGGTGACCTCGGGCGGGAGCATCGCCACGCCGGCCAACAGCGCAGCAGGTGTACCCGGCATACCTCCGGGCACACCGGTCACGAAGTCCACGTGCACCTTGCCGCCGAACGGGAGGCCGTGGGTGTCGATGAGGCGGGCCAGCGACGCGACGTGGCCCAGGTCGAACAGCTCGAACTCCGGGACCACCTCGCGCTCCTGGGCCTGCACGTAGAGGTCGGACATGAAGCCGTAGGGGTTGAGGAAGACGTCGTCGCCGAAGTTCGTGGTGCCGCAGGTGAGCGAGCAGGAGTCGGGCTCTGCGTCCAGGACCGTGAGCCGCTGGTCGAGCGGGTCGTGCACGCTGCCCCCGGTCGACAGCTGGATGACCAGCGAGGTCCGCTCCCGGAGTGCCTCCACGGCGGCCTTCAGGTGACCTGGGTCCAGCGTCGGTCGGTGCTCGCCGTCACGGATGTGCAGGTGGATCATCGAGGCACCCGCCCGCTCACACGCCACGGCCGTCTCGACGAGCTCGTCGAGCGTCGTGGGCAGCTGTGGGAAGTCGGCCTTGGCGAGTTCCGCACCGGTGGGCGCGACGGTGATCAGGGTGCCGGTCGTGGGAGCCATGGGCGCCATCATGGCAGCCACGCCCAGCGCCATCACCACGGCCGCTCCAGCAGCGGAAACCCGGCTCCTCAGGCGTTGTGTGGGAGACTGTCGGCGCTCACAGCCGAAACCAACCGGGGCCCATCGACCGCGCCCCGACAGTGAAAGCAGGACCGTGGACCTTCACGACTACTACCGGGTCGTGCGCAAGCGCTGGCGTGCCATCGCTGCCGTGACTCTCCTGATGGTGGGCCTGGCTGCGTTGCTCACCCTGTGGAGCCCCAAGACGTACCAGGCGCGCACCCAGCTGTTCGTGTCCACCTCGGGCGGTCAGGACTCCACCCAGCTGCTGCAGGGCAACACGTTCACCCAGCAGCGCGTCAAGTCCTACTCAGACCTGATCACGACGCCGACCGTGCTCGATCCGGTCATCAAGAGCCTCGGACTTTCCGGCACTGCCGACCAGCTCGGCTCCCGCATCACGGCCAGCGTCCCCCTCGACACCGTCCTGATCGACGTGCTCGTGTCGGACGGCAACCCCGAGCAGGCCGCGCGAATCGCCAGCGCCGTGGGGAAGCAGTTCTCGACCAGCATCCTTGAGCTCGAGCGCGTCAACGACGACTCCGTGAGCCCGGTCAAGGTGTCGGTCGTCCGGCCGCCGTCGGTGCCCGTGAGCCCGATCAGCCCGAACCCGGTGCGCAACATCGGCCTCGGTGTGGTCCTGGGTCTGCTCGTCGGACTCGGCGTCGCCCTGCTCCGCGACACCTTCGACACCTCCATCAAGAGCGAACGCGACGTGACCGACGCGGTCGACGAGACGATCATCGGCGGGATCACCTACGATCCGGAGGGCCCCAAGAACCCGCTCATCGTGCAGTCCGACCCGCACGGACCCCGCGCCGAGGCCTTCCGGGCCCTGCGCACGAACCTGCAGTTCGTCGACGCCGCCAACCACCCTCGCTCGATCGTGTTCACCTCCTCGCTCCCCGCCGAGGGCAAGAAGACGACGACGGCCAACCTCGCCATCAGCATGGCTGCCGCGGGCGCCCGGGTCTGCATCATCGAGGCGGACCTGCGTCGACCGCGGCTGCTGAACTACATGGGCTTGGAGGGTTCCGTCGGCCTGACCAACGTCCTCATCGGCCAGGCCGACCTGGTGGACGTGCTCCAGCCGTTCGGCGACACGGGTGTCCAGGTCCTCGGCGCCGGTCAGATCCCGCCCAACCCCAGTGAGCTGCTCGGGTCGGAGACGATGTCGCGCACCATCAGCCGGCTCGAGGAGATGTTCGACTACGTCATCATCGACGCCCCGCCGGTCCTGCCCGTCACTGACGCCACCGTGCTGAGCACCCTCACCGGGGGGGTCGTGCTCGTGGTCGGCTGCGGAGTCGTCAACAGTGAGCAGCTGACCCGGGCCCTGATGTCCGTCCACGCGGTCAACGGCAACGTCCTGGGCCTCGTGGTCAACAGGATCCCGACCCGTGGCGCGAACGCCGAGAGCTACTACTACGGCGAGGGCTACGCACCGCTCACCCAGGCGCGCAGTCGCAAGGAACGCACCCGCGACCGCCACGCCCACGCCGTCAAGGTCTGACCCTTCACCGTCGCCTGCTCGGGCGCCTACCGCACGACTAGCGCGCGGCGCGCGGCCAAGCGACTAGGGCGCGACGACCACGACCTGGCTGGCGCTGACGCCGTCGATGTCGAGGACGTCGTCGACCGGGGTGTTCCGCTTCACCAGCGCCAGTCCGACCGGGCCGTCCTCGAAGTGCCTGGCCACCGAGGTCAGCTGACCCACCTGACGGTCACCGGCCATCACCGCTGCGCCGCGATCGGGCAGCGTGTGCCCCGACCCGTCGAGGTGCAGGAAGACCAGTCGCCGCGGTGGGCGACCGAGGTTGTGCACGCGAGCCACCGTCTCCTGGCCTCGGTAGCAGCCCTTGTGCAGGTGCACCGCCGTGCGGAGCCAGTCCACCTCGTGGGCGATGGTGCGGTGGTCGGTCTCGAAGCCCAGGCGCGGACGCCAGGCCGCGACGCGCAGCGCCTCGCATGCCCACGTGCCGGCGAGGTCGCAGTCGGCGACCGCCTCTGCCAGTCCCGGCCGCTCGACCAGGACCTCACGCCAGGTGCGCCCGAGTGCCGGGTGCCCCTCGACCGGTCCGTATGCCGCGGTGTCACCCACGAGGTCGGGCCAGGGGTCTCGCCAGGCCAGGCGCTCCCCGGGCTGGGACTCCAGCCCTGACGGCTCGCCGAGGACGGCCCACTCGGACGTCACGTCGGCCACCTCGACCCTGAGCATGAAGCGCATCGAGTCCAGCCAGCCGACCAGGGCCGCCGACCGTCCGGGCTCGGTGGTGATCCACGTCGTCTCACCGTCGTCGACGAGGTGGAGGTTGTGCTCTACGTGGCCCTTGGGTGTCAGCACCAGCGCCTCGCGTGACTGCCGCGGCCCCAGGCCCGTCAGCTGCTGGCTCGTGATCGAGTGGAGCCAGGACAACCGGTCGGGTCCGGTCACGGTGACGACCCCCCTGTGGGACAGGTCGACGACGGCCAGCCCCTCGGAGAGGAGGCGCTGCTCGCGGAGCGGATCGCCGTAGTGGGCGGCGACCCCTGCATCGGGACCGTCACCCTCCACGGCACCGCCGTGGCCGAGCAGCACGGAGGGCGTCACCGCCGGCATACCGGGCTCGGTGGTCGTCCCTAGCGCGTCGCGCATGTGCCGCACTCTCCGTGGATCGCCATGTGTGTCACGTCAGCAACAAAGCCGGAACCGGCCAGAACATTCCCCGCGAAGCCCTCGGCGTACTCCTTGGGGCACTCCTGCACGCGGCCGCAGGTGCGGCAGACGAGGTGGATGTGGTCGGCGTGGTCTGCGAGGTGGTAGCTCGGCGCCCGGTGGTCGAGGTGGGTGTGTCCCACGACCCGCAGCGACTCGAGGGCGTCCAAGGCGCGGTAGACGGTCGACGGCGCCAGGGCCGGACCCCCGTCGCGGGCCACCTGGGCGACGACGTCCTCGGGCGTGGCGTGCCCCAGCTGGGCGACGGCGTCGAGCACCCGCTGCCGCTGCGGCGTCATCCGCCGCCCCTGGGCCCGCAACCGCTCGCCGACGTCCTGCACCATCCCACTCTACGGTTCTGTGACGGGCCCCTCGGGCGAGTTCTGTCACGAGTGCGCTCGGGCGCTACCTACACTGTCCGGGTGCTCGACCAATTCGCAGACACCCAGTCCACGCCCCCGAAGGCGCCCCAGAAGCGTTCGCGCCTTCGGCGGACCCTGGCCGTCATCCTGGCGCTCGTGGTCCTGATCGTGGTCGGGGGCATCGCGGCATACCTGCTCTTCCTCAACCACACGGTGACCGCAAACGTCCAGCACGAGTCCCTGCTCCCGACACCGGGAGTCAGCGGTGCCGCGCCCGCCCCGACGAAGAAGCCCGCGGCGAAGCAGGCGCAGAACATCCTGTTCATCGGGTCCGACGCCCGCGCAGGGCTGGCCGGCGCCCGTTCCGACGTCATCGTGCTCATGCACGTCGCGAGTGACCGCAAGACCGTCACGCTGGTGCACTTCCCGCGCGACCTCTACGTCAGCGTCCCCGGCCACGGCAAGGACAAGATCAACGCGGCCTTCGCCTACGGGGGTGCGCCGCTGCTGGTCCAGACGCTCCAGGGCCTCGTCGGGGTGCCGATCGACCACGTGACCCTGGTGGGCTTCGAGGGCTTCAAGAACATGACCGATGCCGTGGGCGGCGTCAACGTGTACGTCGAGGAGTCGAGCAGCTCGGACGGCTACACGTTCACCAAGGGCTACCAGCAGATGACTGGTGCGGAGGCGCTCGCCTTCGTCCGCGAGCGCAAGGATCTCAGCGAGGGCGACATCTCGCGCGGCCGACGCCAGCAGGCCTTCATCAAGGCCCTGATGCTCAAGTCCCTGAGCAAGAGCGTCCTGACCAACCCGGTCAGGTTGGCGCAGTTCGTGGAAGCGGGCACGGCGAACCTCACGGTCGATGACGCCTTCACGGTGAGCAAGATGCGCAGCGAGGCCTTGTCCCTGCGCAACCTGCGTGGTTCGGACATCGCGTTCGTGACGGCGCCGTTCACCGGTTTCGGCACCTCACCCGCCGGTGCATCCATCGACATCGTCGACGAGCCCGGGATGCAGGCCCTCGGCGAGGCGCTGCAGAACGACGCGATGGGCACCTACCAGGACGTCACCCACACGCCGTAGCGGCGTCAGCGGCCGCTCAGCTCTTCTTCCAGGTCGCGAGGTCGCCGCCGGCGAGGTAGACGGCGTCTCCCACGAGGAGCCAGCCGGAGCCGGACGTCACCGACAGCGCGACGGTTCCCGGCTCGACCTTGGTGAGGTCTGCCTCAGCACAGCCCAGGGCCGAGGTGGGCTTGGCGGCGTCGACGACCGCGACGCCGCTGCACGAGTCCGCACCGGGGAGCGCGACGAACGCGCGGCCCTTGGCGTTGAGCGCCAGGGCGAGCGCACCGGCAACGGTGGCCGACGTGTCCCAGCGCCCGCCGGAGGTGCTCACCCTCACCCGTCCGTCCGGGCACAGGGCTGCGGCGCCGCTGTCCACCACCGCAAGGTCGATCACGGGGCCGGAGCCACACGGTTTGCCCGTGCCGCCCGTGGGCAGACCGATCGAGGCGGCCGCCCTCGGGTCGCGGAACCACGCATCCTTCACGACCACCGAGTCCCCGAAGTCCGCGTCGAGGGCACCTGCCTGGCGAATGGCCGGGGTGCAGTCGGTGGCGGAGTCGGCGCCGACGACGAAGGCCGAACCATTGGGTCGCACGCGGACGCGGACGATGGCGTCAAAGGGGACCGCCCGGGGGCCCCAGGTCGCTCCGGCGTTGCGGGTCAGCTCGAGCTTGGAGCCGCCCGACTTGCAGGTGCCCGTCGTGAAGCGGAAGGCGCTGTTCTTGTCGAACGCCACGACCCCCTGCGTCAACGGGGCGACCTCGACGCTGGGCGTGCTCGGGTCCGACGTGGTCGTGCCGCTCGTGGACGTACTCGTCTTGGAGGATGACGCCGAGCCGACCACGCCGGTGTTGATGGTGGAGCCACCCTGGTCGACCGGCTGACGCGTGCTGTTGATCGCGAAGGCCACCAGCAGCACGTCCACGACCAGGAAGGCGCCCAACCCGACGATGCCGGCTCGTTCACCCAGGCGGGGCATCACGGCCTCCCGAGGGCTCGGGCCACCGCGGGCAGCGAGCCCATGATCTGGCCGGTCATGTCCTCGAAGACCTGCGGGGGCCGGCGGTACGGGTCGACGATGTCGGCCTCGGCGTCACTCAGCGGCGCCCGCATCCCCCGCTGGCCTGCTGCCAGGGCGACGACGCGGACGATGTGCTCCCGGGCCGAGTCGGACGGGATCTGCACGACCGAGTCCTCCAGCCCCGAGACCAGGTCGGCGAACTCGCGGAAGGCGAAGACGTAGCGCAGCGCCTTGGGGTGCAGCATGGCCACCTTGCCCCGGTGCGCGCGGGTGGCGGTGAGCACGATGTCGGCCTCGGCGACCATCGACTGCGTGAGGTCGCGAGCGAGGAAACCGTTCGCGGCATACCCCTGGCTCTCCAGGTGCGCCCGCGCCTGGTCCTCCATCGCGTGGCCGGGCAGCGCGCCGGTGCCACCGCTGGACACCTCGACGGCGCCGGGGCCCCACGATCGGTCAAGTTCCGCCTGCAGCGCGCGTTCGAGGAACGGCGACCGGCAGATGTTGCCGGTGCAGACCGTGAGGATCCGCGCTGGTGTCGACGACATCGGTGGGCCCTAGCCGACGCGCTTGAGCTCGGCGGACAGGTGGCTCTGGAGCGGCTGACCGACGGCGGCCATGTCCATCGCCCACATGAGGTTGGAGTTGACGAGGCCGTACAGCCGGGTGGCGGCGTTGTACTCCTTGGCCTGGGGGCTGCGCAGCACTCCATCGGTGCGCAGCTCGATCTTGGCCGGCTCGGCCTTGCCGTAGTAGAGCTCGACGATGCCCGTCGGGTGGGTCAGGAGGAACTCGACCTCGCCGTCGGGGAAGGGCCGCCAGAAGCCGAGCTCGGTCGCCAGCGGTCGCACCTTGTCGCCCGCCTCGTTGAGCAGCCAGGTGCGGCTGTGCCACGCCAGGAACGGGCGGCCGTCGTGCGTCACCTCGATCTCCTGCCCGAAGTTGGCCGACTCGATCGTGGGGTAGCCGACGACGCCGGCGCCCTCCCAGCGGCCGATCAGCCAGGCCAGGGGCGCGAGCTCGCGCGGGAGGTCGGGGTCGAGGGTGAACTGCATCAGCGCGGCGTCTTGACCAGGCGGTAGACGACGAATCCCGCGAACCAGGTGATCACCACGGCCGTGAGGGCGAGCAGGGAGATGTAGAACGTGTGCACGCGCCAGATCGTAGCCTGTGGACCATGACAGACCCGCGCACGCTCGTCATCAAGGTCACCTGTGGCACCGAGTCGCTCGAACGCCTCAACCAGGCATTCACGGTCGCCGCCACCGCCGTGGCCAGCGGGGTGGACGTCAGTCTGTGGCTCACGGGGGACGCGTCGTGGATGGGCGTGCCCGGTCGGGCGGAGGCGGTCGAGCTGGCCCACGCCGCTCCGCTGGCGGACCTCCGCGACGCCGTGGTGGCAGCCGGGACGGTCACCGTGTGCGGCCAGTGCGCTGCGCGGCGCGACCTCAGCGACGCCGACCTCGTGCCGGGCGTGGTCATCCGTGGGGCGGCGGCGTTCGTCGAGGAGGTCACCGCGCCCGGGGCCCAGGCCCTCGTCTACTGACCGCAGCGAGCGCCCGACGCCAGACCCACGGCCTGGGTATGCCGCGTGCCCACCTCCCAGCGCGGGAAGGGTCGCCACGCCCTGCGACTTGTTGCTCCCCGGTGGTCACCAGACCCCCGATCCGGGCCCTGGGTGACCACCAGCCGGCAACAAGTCCCCACCCCCTGCGACATGTTGCTCCCCGGTGGTCACCAGACCCCCGATCCGGGCCTTCCATGACCACCAGGCGGCAACAAGTCGCGGCGCCCGCGCCCGCCGTGGGGCACCCTCGCCGGAAGTGCGGTGCTCAGGCGACGAAGTAGCGGACCACGAGGTAGGCGACCACGCCGACGAGCAGGGATGACGCGGCAGCCACGGCGAGCTGGGCCCGTGGCATGGCCGTCGCCGGCAGTGGAGCCAGCACCCGCCGCGCCGCGTGCGAGATGGCGGCCGCGAGCAGGCCGAGCAGTGCTGCCGGCCCCGGCATCGGGTCACCCGCCACGAGGGAGACGACGACCGCTGCGCCACCCCCGACCAGCATCGCGATGAAGAGCGCCCACTGCCGCAGTCGGGCGATGGAGACGCAGGGATCGGCGAGGGCACCGACTCCCAGTCCGGCCATCGCCGCCGCGAGGGCCGGCTCTCCCGCCAGGACGTGCGGAATGGGGGCGAGCGTGGTGCCCGCCGAGATGATCGCCAGCCCTGAGATCGTGGCGGCCACCGACTCGGTCAGGCGCGGGCGGCCGTCACGGCGCATCAGCTGGTGCAGGAAGGCGACGATGACCGCGACGGCGAGCGCGGCCGGCATCCACTCGAGGTACGGGTCGTGACGCGTCAGCAGGGCGGTCCCCGTCATGAGCAGCGTGCCGATGGCCAGGACGGCGCTGGTGCCGCGGGGACTCGGCAGGCTGAGCAGCAGCGGCCATCCCCAGGCGAGCACCAACCCGGCCAACGCCACGGCGAGCGCCACGAACTGGGGGCTCGCATAGCCGGTGAGTGCCACCAGGGCGGCAAAGGCCACCGTCGCCGCGATCGACAGCGGTCGCGGGAGCAGGGCTCGTCGCGGCAGCGCAGGCGGGGCGGTCTGGGCATGGGCTCGACGCTCGCGCCGGGTCAGCGGGACGGCAGGGTTGTTGGGCGCCTGCTCGGGGACGTCGGACACAAGGGGCATCTTCGCATCACCCCCCGGCGAAGGGAGGCAGTACCTCCAGCACCGAACCGTCCGGGAGGGGGTCGTCGCGGTGCGCCGCCCGGCCGTCGAGGAGCAGCGTGCTCACTGCCGTCACCGGCGCCAGCCCGGGGTGGAGCGCGTCGACCACCGCCACGGCCTCGGCGATCGTTGCGCAGTCACGCACGAGGTCGGTCTCCACGCCGGCGGCAGCCCGGGCGCCGGCCCAGTACCGGACCGTGGCACTGCGGACCGTGGCACTGCGGACCGTGGCACTGCCAACCTCGGTCGAGCCGACGGTGACCGTCGGCGCATCGTCGTCACGCGGCATACCCACGCTCCTCTCAGGCGACTCCTGTCGCGCTCTTCTCGTGAGCTCTTCCCGTGAGACAAGGGTCTCACCATGTGTGCACTGGCCCGCCGGGGGGCCCTCGCCCGTATCCTTTCAAGGCATGGCCCGTCTGTTGCTGCTGACGAACGCCTTGGCGCCCAGCGCCGAGGTGCTTCCGGCACTGGGTCTGCTCACCCACCACGTGCGCATCATCCCGGCCGAGCCGACTGCGCTGGTCGACGCCCCACCCTGCGATGCCGTCCTGCTGGACGCCCGCCGCGACCTGGCGGTGGCCCGCTCCCTGTGCCGCGTGCTCCGTGCCACGGGGATGTCCGTGCCCCTCATCGCCATCCTCACCGAGGGCGGCCTGGCGGGCATCACGGCCGAGTGGGGGGTCGACGAGGTCCTGCTCGAGTCCGCCGGCCCCGCCGAGGTCGAGGCCCGGCTTCGGCTGGCGGCAGGCCGACTCGTGGACACCCAGGAGCCCGAGGACGTCCAGATCACCTCGGGCGACGTCACGATCGACGAGGCGACCTACTCCGCACGTGTCCGTGGACGGCTGCTCGACCTGACCTACAAGGAGTTCGAGCTCCTCAAGTACCTCGCCCAGCACCCGGGTCGCGTGTTCAGCCGGGCCCAGCTGCTTCAGGAGGTCTGGGGCTACGACTACTACGGGGGCACCCGCACCGTCGACGTCCACATCCGCCGGCTGCGGGCCAAGCTCGGCTCCGAGCACGAGGTGCTCATCGGCACGGTGCGCAACGTGGGCTACCGGTTCGTCCCCGCCGAGGACCTCCCCCGCGAAGACGCACACGCCGACGCCTGAACCCGTTGCGCTGCAACGCTCCGCGACCCTCAGCCCCTGAAGCCAGCTGCACACCGAAGGCGCCCCTCCCGTTCCCGGGAGGGGCGCCTTCGTCGTTGCCGTATGCCGCGTTGCCGCGTCAGTGCGTATGCCGCGTTGCCGCGCCCATACGTGGTGCTCAGTTCTTCGTGATCCGGGCGTCCGCGACCGGGCTGTACGGCGAGTGCGCCTGCAGGTAGTTCGCGAAGGCGTCGATGTCGAGGCCGCCGAAGAACCTGCCGGTGCCGACCCGGAAGCCGGGAAGGCCGTCTCCACCGTCCGCGACGAAGTTGTTCGTCACGACGCGGTAGCTGGCCGTGTCACTGATCTCGGCACCACCCAGGGTCACCGGCCCGAGAACTCGGCCCGTGGGGGTGTCGCTGTAGCTGTAGGCGAAGCCCGCCGACACCTGCAGGATGACCGGCCTGGCAGTGGTGTTGGGCGAGGTCGTCGCACCACCACCCCACTGCTCGCGCAGGATCTCCTTGATCTGTGCGCCCGTGAGCGACACCGAGACGAGGTAGTTGTTGAACGGCTGCACCTGGAAGGCCTCGTCGTAGGTCACCTCACCGGGGGCCTCGTTCCACGACTTGTTCGCGTAGGTGAGGTTGGTGCGGATGCCACCCGGGTTCATGAAGGCGATCACCGGGGTCTGGCCACCGGTGATGGTCGACGGGTCGGCCAGCTGGGCGTCGGCGATGAGGTCCCCGAGCTTGGACTCGCCGGCAGAGCTCGCCGACGTCGTGATGTCCGTGCTGATCGAACCGAGAACCTTGCTCGCGATGGGGGCGATGAGGGTCTTGTAGTCGGCGATGATCTTGGTCTCCGCCGCGTCCTTGAGGGCCGGATCGCGGGTGACGATGACGTTGCTGCCGGCCACCGAGCTGCGCACGATGTCCTGGGTGCGACGGTCGAAGGTCAGCGTCGTCTCGGTCACGAGACGGCCGAACGAGGACGCCGACGTCACCAGGCGCGGCTGCCCTGCCGGGTCGGGGATGCTGCAGACGTACGGCGTGTGGGTGTGGCCGCTGACGATCATGTCGATCTGCGGGGACAGCGCCCTCGCGATCGGGATGATCGGGCTCGCGCTGGTGTTGGGGTTCAGGCCCGTGCTGGTGCCCGTGGGGCAGGCCGAGTCGAACCGGTTCTCCAGACCGCTGGCCGGGTTGGTGTGGGGCCCGCCGGGGTAGGTCGCGGTCCGCAGGGGGACGCCACCCTGGTGGATGAGGACGACGATCGCCTTGACGCCCTGCGCCTCGAGCTGGGGGACCAACGCGTTCGCGGTGTCCACCTCGTCGGTGAACTCCAGTCCCTCGATGCCCGACGCGGTCACGATGTTCGGCGTGTCCTTGAGGGTCATGCCGATGAAGCCGACCTTGGCTCCCTTGAAGTTCTTGACCCACGTGGCCGGCAGGATCGTCTGGCCGGTCGCCTTGTAGCGGACGTTGGCCGCGAGGATCGGGAAGGACGCCCCCGCGAAGCTCTTGCCACCGGGGCAGGAGTCCTGGTTGGCCGCGCCGGCGCCGTCGTCGAGGCAGCCACCGTTGGCCAGTCGCTGCAGCTCCTTGTACCCCTCGTCGAACTCGTGGTTGCCCACGGCTGTGACGTCGAGGCCCAGGCTGTTCATTGCCTCGATGCTCGGCTCGTCGTGGAACGCGGCCGAGAGGAGCGGCGAGGCTCCGACGATGTCGCCCGCTGCGACGGTCGCGGTGTACGGGTGTCCCTGACGCATGGCCTTGAGGTGTCCCGCGAGGTACTCGACTCCACCGGCGTTCACCGTCGTGGGGGTCACCGCGTAGGTGGTCACGCCGGTGTTCGGGTTCGTGCTCGACGTCTCGGTGTAGGTGTCCGAGGTGATGATCCGGCCGCCGGAGCCCGACGGGGGCTCGAGGTTCCCGTGGAAGTCGTTGAACGACAGCAGCTGGATGTCGATGGTCGGCCCGTTGGGGGCAGCGGACGTGCTGCCTCCCGTGAAGGCCGCACCGGTGGCCGCGAGGGCGGCCACGGCCACGACGCTGGATAGGCGTCGGGTGCGGGATGAGGTCATGTGTGCGTCCTTGTGCGGGAGGAAAACCGGCGGTAGCCGGACCTGTGCACGCTAACCGCGGATCTTTGGCGAGGGAAGATGCATGGTGCAATGTTTTACGTGCCCTTGACTCCCGTCCGCCTCGCCGACACCTTGACCGCCAGCCAAGTCGCCCAGGTTCATGACCTGCAGCGACGTGCCGCCGCTGTCGACGGCGTCGCTCCCGTGTCGGAGCAGTCGCTCCTGTCCCTCGCCACACCGAGTGGCCGGGTCCGCCACCTGCTCGGGTATGCCGGTCGGCAGCTTGCGGGGTACGCCCAGCTCGACTCCGCCGCCGGGGACGACGGCTCGGGTGAGCTCGTCGTCGACCCCGACTTCCGGCGTCAGGGCCTCGGTCGCGCCCTCGTGGACGCGGTCCTCGAGACTGCGCCCGGGGCCCGGCTGTGGGCCCACGGCCAGCTGCCGGCCGCTCGGGCCCTTGCTGCCAGCGCGCAGCTCACGGCGGTCCGTGAGCTGCACAAGATGGCCCGACCGCTCACGGAGGCAGACCGCGAGCCCGCGGCGAGCGCGCTGCCGCCCGGTTTCACGGCACGGTCCTTCGAGGCCGGCCGCGACGAGGAGGACTGGCTGGCGACCAACGCCGCGGCCTTCGCGCACCACCCCGAGCAGGGGCGCCTGACGCTGGCCGACCTCCGGGAACGGATGGCGCTCCCGTGGTTCGACGCGGCCGGGTTCATCCTCGTCGAGGCCGACGCCGCCACCAGGGATCGGTCCGCAGGGGCGGTCGCAGCCTTCCACTGGACCAAGGTCGACCCCGACGAGCGCTCGTCCGTCGACCCGGCCAGACCGGCGGGTGAGGTGTACGTGGTCGGCGTGCACCCGGCATACCAGGGACGAGGTCTGGGGCGGCCGGTGACGGCGCTGGGGCTGGCCCACCTCGCGGGGCTGGGACTTCCCGAGGTGGTCCTCTACGTCGACGGTGACAACCAGGCCGCGATACGCACCTACACGGGGCTCGGTTTTCGCAGCATCATGGTCGACGTGATGTATTCGCGCGCTGTTCAGCCGGCGCGTTCACCCGGCACTGTCAGGATGACGCCATGAGTGTGACGACCCGCCCCGCGGACGAGCCCGAGATCTTCGACGGCGATGAGTCCGGCCACGAGGTGTCGATCGCCAGCGCGCAGCCGCGGGCTTCCAACGGGCGCTTCATGCGGGTCGTCCACGCCGCGGGGGGCCAGGACGACAGCGGACTGCCGGCCGACCGGTTCCTCGACCGCGAGATCTCGTGGCTGCAGTTCAACGAACGCGTCCTCCAGCTGGCCGCCGACGAGTCGGTGCCGCTGCTCGAGCGCGCGCGATTCCTGGCGATCTTCACGTCGAACCTCGACGAGTTCTTCATGGTCCGGGTGGCCGGGCTCAAGCGTCGCATCGCCACCGGCCTGGCCGTGCGCTCAGCCTCAGGTCTCGAGCCCCGTGAGGTCCTCGAGCAGATCTCGCTCGTCGCGCACGAGCTGCAGGCGATGCAGACCCTCGTCTACAAGGAAAAGGTGCAGCCCGCCCTCGAGGAGGAGGGCATCTCGATCGTCCGGTGGGACGAGCTGAGCGAGACCGAGCAGACGCTCCACTCGGGCCTGTTCACGGACCGCGTCTTCCCGGTCCTCACCCCCTTGGCGGTCGACCCGGCCCACCCGTTCCCCTACATCTCGGGGCTGTCGCTCAACCTCGCGGTGGTGCTGATCAACCCCAAGACGGGCAAGGAGCACTTCGCCCGGGTGAAGGTGCCACCGCTGCTGCCCCGGCTGCTGCACATCGAGCCCGAGGCCGGCGAGCCGTCGACGTCGGACCTGTTCAGCACTCGGTTCGTGCCGCTCGAGGACGTCATCGCCGCCCACCTCGACATGCTCTTCCCCGGCATGGAGGTGCGGGAGCACTTCACCTTCCGGGTGACCCGCAACGAGGACCTCGAGGTCGAGGAGGACGACGCCGAGAACCTCCTCACCGCGCTGGAGAAGGAGCTCACCCGTCGCCGGTTCGGGCCGCCGGTCCGTCTGGAGGTGGACGAGACCATCGACGACCACGTGCTCGACATGCTGGTCCGTGAGCTCGGTGTCACCGACAGCGAGGTCTACCGGCTCCCGGCTCCCCTCGACCTGCGCGGGCTCAACCTCGTCGCGGACCTCGAGCGCTCCGACCTGCGCTACCCGCCGTTCCGTGGGCAGATGCACCCCGACCTCGCACCCGCCGAGAGCTCCAAGCCGTCGGAGATCCTGCCGATCGTCCGCGACAAGGACGTCCTGCTTCAACACCCCTATGACTCCTTCTCGACCTCGGTCCAGGCCTTCATCGAGCAGGCGGCGAACGACCCCAACGTGCTCGCCATCAAGCAGACCCTCTATCGCACGAGCGGCGACTCCCCCATCATCGACGCCCTCATCGACGCCGCCGAGTCCGGCAAGCAGGTGCTGGCCATCGTCGAGATCAAGGCGCGCTTCGACGAGAAGAACAACATCTCCTGGGCCCGCAAGCTCGAGCACGCGGGCGTCCACGTCGTCTACGGCATGGTCGGGCTCAAGACCCACGCGAAGCTCTGCATGGTGGTGCGCCAGGAGCAGGACGGCAGCCTGCGCCGCTACTGCCACATCGGCACCGGCAACTACAACGGCAAGACCGCCCGCCTCTACGAGGACTTCGGCCTGCTGACCTCCGACCCGCAGGTGGGCGACGACCTGGCGCGCCTGTTCAACCAGCTGTCCGGCTTCGCCCCCCGCAGCAAGTTCAAGCGGCTGCTGGTGGCACCGAGGTCCGTCCGGTCCGGGCTGCTCGAACGCATCGACGCCGAGATCGACCACGTGGAGGCAGGGCGCGGGGGCCTGGTCCAGCTGAAGCTCAACTCGATCGTCGACGAGCAGCTCATCGACGCGCTCTACCGCGCCTCGCAGGCCGGGGTGGTCGTCGACATCTGGGTGCGCGGCATCTGCTCGCTGCGCCCGGGCGTGCCGGGGCTCTCCGAGACCATCACGGTGCACTCCGTCCTCGGGCGCTTCCTCGAGCACTCACGGGTGTTCCTGTTCGGCGGTGGTGGGGAACCCCAGGTCTACATCGGCAGCGCCGACATGATGCACCGCAACCTCGACCGCAGGGTCGAGGCGCTGGTGCGCCTCGCGGACCCCCAGCACATCGCCGACCTCCAGTCGCTGATGGCCCGCGGCATGAGCGACACCTACGCCCACTGGCGGCTGACCGGCGACGGCCGGTGGACGCGGGTGAACTTCGACGAGGACGGCGAGCCACTCGCCGACCTGCAGAGCGCCATGATCGAGATGCACGCCAAGCGTCGCCGCAAGGCCCGCCGGCGTTGACCGCCCCGATCCCTGCCGCGGGCACCGTCCCGTGGCGCCGCCGACGCGGTCAGCTCGAGGTCGCGCTGGTGCACCGACCGAAGTACGACGACTGGTCGTGGGCCAAGGGCAAGCTCGACCCGGGCGAGGAGTGGCCGGTCGCCGCCGTGCGAGAGACCCTCGAGGAGACGTCGCTGGCCGTCGGGCTGGGTCGGCCGCTGCCCGGCGCGGAGTACACCGTGCTCGACGCAACGGGCCAGCCGGCGACCAAGGAGGTCCGCTACTGGGCAGCCGAGGCCACCAGCCCCGCCGGGCCGTTGGTGAACGAGATCGACGAGGTGCGCTGGCTGGACGTGGTCGCCGCGTCTGACCGCCTCGACTACGCCCGCGACCGTGACCAGCTGCGCGCGGTGGTGCGGGCCGACAACGTCGGGACCCTGACCACCTGGCCGTTGGCCCTCGTGCGTCACGCCCATGCGGTGGGGCGCGGCTCGTGGGCGCAGGACGACCAGCTGCGCCCCCTCGACGCCACCGGGCAGGAACGCGCGGCGGGCATCGCACCGCTGCTCGCGGCATACGGCGTCAAGCGGTTGGTCAGCTCGCCCTCGGTGCGCTGCGCCGACACCCTGCGCCCCTTCGCGGCGCGGCTCGGGGCGCCGATGCGCACCAAGGACGGCCTCAGCGAGGAGGGGTATGCCGCGGAGCCGGCTCGCGCCCTCCGGCACCTCGAGCGGCTGGTCGAGCGGGGTGCCCCCGCAGCGCTGTGCAGCCACGGACCGGTGCTCCCGGCGCTGCTCGGTCTGCTGCTCGCCCAGGTTGCTCCCGACGAGCCGGAGGCCGACCTGGCCCAGGCAGCGCTGAGGGCTGCGGCCCGCGACAAGATGGCCAAGGGAGAGGTCCTCGTCGCCCACCTCGTAGGTACCGGAGCGGCCGCGCGCGTGGTGGCCGTCGAGCGCCACCTTCCGCCGCACCACGCCCGCGGCTGAGCCCGTGCTGACGCACTCCTGACCTCTCGTTCACCCACTGCATCCCGGGGGGTCGGTGGGGCGACCTCGAATGTCTGACTGGTGTTCACCGTCCGTTCACCCTCCGCGGGCCGCTGCGTCACTCGCCCTGCCTACCTTCGGGGCGTCGGGTACGAATGCCCGCCCCTGATTTTCCCCTGTGGAAAGGTTTGAACACCGTGAAGATTCAGCGTCTTGGCCTGGTGGCCAGCGTCGCCTTGGTCAGCTCGATCGCGCTGACCGCGTGCGGCTCCGACAACAACGCCGGCAGCTCCGGCGGTTCGTCGGACTCGAGCTCCACCACCACGTCGGCCTGCCCCAAGAGCGGCACCCTGAACGGCGAGGGCTCCTCGGCTCAGAAGAACGCCATCGAAGAGGCCATCGCGTCGTTCCAGGACGAGTGTGCCGGCACCACCGTCAACTACAACCCGACCGGTTCCGGCGCGGGCATCAAGCAGTTCATCGCGGGCCAGGTCGACTTCGCCGGCTCCGACTCCGCGCTCAAGACCGTTGAGAAGGACGGGGTCATCGAGGCCGACGCCGCGGCGAAGTTCTGCGGCTCCCCCGCCTGGAACCTGCCGATGGTCACCGGCCCCATCGCGGTCTCCTACAACGTCAAGGGCGTCGACAAGCTCGTCCTGACCCCCGAGGTCGCCGCCAACATCTTCAGCGGCAAGGTCACGACGTGGAACGACGCGTCGATCGCCAAGCTCAACGCCGGCGTGACCCTGCCGAGCGAGCCGATCAAGGTGTTCTTCCGCTCTGACGAGTCGGGCACGACCGAGAACTTCACCAAGTACCTCAAGGCCGCAGCCCCGGCTGCCTGGACCTCCGAGCCCGGCAAGAAGTGGCTGGGCAAGGGTGAGGGCAAGGAGAAGTCCGCCGGTGTCGCCGGTGCCGTCAAGGCCACCGAGGGTGGCATCACCTACGCCGAGTGGTCCTACGCCAAGGACAACAAGCTGGGCATCGCCCAGATCGACAACGGCGCCGGCCCGGTCGAGCTCAGCGGTGCCTCCGTGGGCAAGGCCGTGTCCGCCGCGAAGGCCGACGGCGAAGGCAACGACCTGCGCCTCAAGATGGACTACGCCACCAAGGAGGCCGGGGCCTACCCGATCCTGCTGGTGACCTACGAGATCGTCTGCTCCAAGGGCAAGGACGCCGCCAAGACGGCCCTCACCAAGGCCTTCCTGACGCACTTCGCCTCTGCCGACACCCAGAAGTCCCTCGAGGAGATCGGCTACGCGCCGCTCCCCGACGAGGTCCGCACCAAGGTCGACACCGCGATCGCAGCGCTGTCCTGACCCGCACCGGGTATGCCGGGGGGCTGGCTGGTTGCCAGCTCCCCGGCATACCCGTTCTGATGGATGGACGAACGTCTGGTGGACTGTGCGAAGGCACGCACCACCACGACCGCACGCACCACGACCACGACCACACGCACCGAGAGGCGCAACGTGAGCTCCGTAACCGGCGTTTCGATCGCTGACGAGCTGCCCGGACCCGACGGCCGACCCACCCTGAGCGGCGACGGCGCCGGCACCGGACGGCTCGGCGACCGTCTCTTCGGGGGTGCGGCCAAGGGCGCCGGGATCCTCGTCATCGGCCTGGTGTCGCTGGTCGGGGCGTTCCTGCTCTGGCAGGCCATCCCGGCGATCGCCGACGACAAGGTCAACTTCCTCACCTCGCGCGAGTGGTCGGTCGACAACGCGTCGAACCTGAAGTTCGGGATCGTCGAGCTGCTGTGGACCACCATTGCCGTCTCGACCATCGGCATGCTCATCGCGGTGCCGGTCGGGGTGGCGGTGGCGCTGTTCATCACGCAGTACGCGCCGAGGTGGCTCTCGCGGCCGGCGGCGAACCTCGTGGACCTGCTTGCCGCGGTGCCCTCGATCGTCTACGGCATCTGGGGCCTGAAGACCTTCGGCCCGGTGTTCGAGCCGGTCCAGAACTTCCTCAAGGACACGCTGGGCTGGTTCCCTCTCTTCTCCGACGCGGGCATCAGCGGCGGGAGCACGATCCTGTTCGTCGGCATCGTCCTGGCGATCATGGTGCTCCCGATCGTCACGGCGCTGTCGCGCGAGGTGTTCGCCCAGACGCCCGTGACCCACACGGAAGGCGCGCTGGCCCTCGGCGCGACCAAGTGGGAGATGATCCGCGTCGCGGTGCTGCCGTTCGGCAAGGCCGGCGTCATCTCGGCCGCCATGCTGGCCCTCGGCCGCGCCCTCGGCGAGACCATCGCCGTCACGATCATCCTCTCGACCCTGGCCGCCGGAACTGGCTGGACCTGGTCGCTGTTCAACGGCGGCGAGACGTTCGCGTCGCGCATCGCCAACAACGCCGGGGAGTTCGACTCCCCCGCGAAGACCGGCGCGTTCATCGCGGCCGGGCTGGTGCTGTTCGTGCTGACCTTCATCGTCAACGCGATCGCCCGCATCGTGATCGAGCGCAGGAAGGCGTTCATCGAATGAGCACCGTCGACACCGTGCGGCCCGACCAGGCGTCCAACGGCTCCACGATCCCGGCCCTCGGCCACCCGGCCCGCGGGCGCGAGATCCGGGACCAGCTGGCGCGGGTGGTGATGTGGGGCGCGTTCCTGCTCGCCCTCGTGCCACTGCTGTGGATCCTGTGGACCGTCGTCAGCAAGGGCGCCCACCTGCTCCTGGACGCCCAGTGGTGGACGAACTCCCAGAAGGGCATCACGGCCCGCCGCGAAGGTGGCGGCGCGATCCACGCCATCCAGGGCACCCTGATCCAGGGCCTCACGACCGCGGCCATCTCCGTGCCGATCGGCGTGATGACCGCGATCTACCTCGTCGAGTACGGCCGAGGCCGGCTGGCGAAGGCCGTGTCCTTCATGGTCGACATCCTGACCGGTGTGCCCTCGATCGTCGCCGGCCTGTTCGTCTATGCGCTCTGGGTGACGACGTTCGGATTCCAGCGGGTCGGCTTCGCGGTCTGCCTGGCGCTCGTGCTCCTGATGGTGCCGGTCGTGGTGCGCTCCACCGAGGAGATGCTCAAGCTCGTGCCGAACGAGCTGCGTGAGGCGGCGTACGCCCTGGGAGTGCCCAAGTGGAAGACGATCGTGCGGGTCGTCCTGCCCACCGCCTTCTCGGGCATCATCACCGGCGTGCTGCTGGGACTGGCCCGGGTCATGGGCGAGACCGCACCGCTGCTGATCCTCGGGCCCTACTCCAAGTCCATCGCCACGGACCTGTTCAGCGGCCTCATGCCGACGCTCCCCACGATGATCAACCAGGACCGGACCGAGAGCCTGCAGCCCGCGGTCGACCGCGTCTGGGCTGCCGCGCTGACCCTGATCCTGCTGATCCTGATCCTCAACCTGGCCGGCCGTGTCATCGCCCGGCTCGGATCCGTCAAGAAGTAAGCCACCCGCGAAACCCCGCTCCGCGACCGTGCCGGCCACCCGGCATACTCGATCCGAAGGACGAAAGAACAGACCATGGCCAAGCGAATCGACGTCAGTGACCTGAACGTCTACTACGGCGCGTTCAAGGCCGTCGAAGGCGTCACGATGACCGTGGAGCCACGCTCGGTGACCGCGTTCATCGGGCCGTCGGGCTGCGGGAAGTCCACGTTCCTGCGCACCCTCAACCGGATGCACGAGGTGATCCCCGGCGGTCGCGTCGAGGGCAAGGTCATGCTCGACGACCAGGACCTGTACGCATCGGGCGTCGACCCCGTGGCGGTGCGCCGGACGGTCGGGATGGTGTTCCAGCGACCGAACCCGTTCCCCACGATGTCGATCTACGACAACGTCGCGGCCGGGCTCCGGCTGAACGGCGTACGCGGGAAGGCCAAGCTCGACGAGGTCGTGGAGAAGTCGCTCAACGGGGCCAACCTGTGGAACGAGGTCAAGGACCGGCTGGCCAAGCCCGGCGCCGGACTGTCCGGTGGCCAGCAGCAGCGGCTGTGCATCGCCCGGGCCATCGCGGTCGAGCCGCAGGTGCTGCTGATGGACGAGCCCTGCTCGGCGCTCGACCCGATCTCGACCCTGGCCATCGAGGACCTGATCTCGGAGCTGAAGAGCCAGTACACGATCGTGATCGTCACCCACAACATGCAGCAGGCAGCACGGGTCTCCGACCAGACCGCCTTCTTCAACCTCGCGGCGACCGGCAAGCCCGGCAAGCTGGTCGAGGTCGCCGACACCCAGAAGATCTTCAACAACCCCGGGGTGAAGGCCACAGAGGACTACATCAGCGGTCGCTTCGGCTGACCCCAGCGCCTGCTGGGCGGCGACGGGTTGCGCGCAGATCGTCACCAACGCCGCAATCGGCTCCCTCGTGACCACCTGCCGGCAACAAGTACCCCGGCGCGGCGACTTGTTGCGCGCTAATCGTCACCAACGCCGCAAACGGCCGGCCCGTGACCACCGGCGCGCAACAAGTCCCCCGGCGCTGCGACCTGTTGCGCGCAGATCGTCACCAGCCCCGCAATCGGCCCCCTCGAGACCACCTGCCGGCAACAAGTCCCCCGGCGCTGCGACCTGTTGCGCGCTAATCGTCACCAACGCCGCAATCGGCCCCCTCGAGACCACCTGCGCGCAACAAGTCGCCCGGAGTTAGGCGGCGTAGGGGCCCTCATCTCCGCCCATCCGCATGGTCTCCGCACTCCAGAGACGCAGGTCGTCCTCAGGGTCCTGCCTCCAAAGACAGCGGATCCGGCTCGGATCTGCCCGACGACGAGCAGATCGCAAGACCTCAGCCAAGCCAGAACCGCCACCCAGGACGTCGCTTGTGTCCCACCTCGCCACTGCGAAACCCACTGACTCGAGCTCGCGTTCGCGTTCCCGCTCGGCGAGCATGTGGGTCGCGGCTTCGTCGGCGTCCCAGGTGTCTGAGCCGTAGGCACCCAGGTACTTGCCGCGGCCGTCCGCCTCGCCGATCACGCCAGCCAGTGCCCACAGGAAGTCGACCCTGCCTATGAGTCGACCATCCAGGTGGTGGATCCATACCTGGCTCATCGGCACCGAGAAGCCCAACTGGTGAGCTGTGGCAACGGAGGCTGACTCGAGCCAGCTCTCGCGACGCGCATCCGCCATGGCAATCCCGGCGTCGGCCTTCGTGACGCCCGGCCACCTCGTCTGGAAGGCCCGCATCGCCCGTAGTGCGTCAGCACTGGTCGTCCCGTTGCGCAGCGCTCCATCGGCGATCGCCAAGGCGTCGCGGAGCCGCAGCTGGCGAAGGCAGTCGATGACAGTGCGGTCGACCGTCGTCACGGGAAGGCCCGAAACCTCGGTGACGTGATCGGAAGGGAGGTCGCCATCCAGCAGGCGCCTCCAGTCATCTCGGGCGGCAGTGCGCTCGGACTCGGGCACTGTCAGGCTCACGGCACCAAGTGGGCCCAAGGGCTGTGGGAGCCCGTGCACAAGCGCAGCGCTCTGGTGGCTCAGCACCCCATCTTTGACGGACGCGCTCGCAGCACGGGACATGGCCCGATGAAGCTCTTGGGGGTCGAGTTCGAGCCACGGCTCGCGGACGGCGTACAGGCTGGGCGCGACAGGAATGATGTGACGCCGTCTGACTGCCCCGGCGATGCTGGTGCTGCTCAGGCCGGCGGCTAACGCCTCCCTGGCCAGGAAGGGTTGGGGCAGGGACTGCCACGCTGCTTCAGGGGTTGTCCTCATCCTGCGATCGTGGGTGGCGAGGCTGTCGCGGACCATGCCCGACCTTGGGCCTGTGGACACAGCCCGCGTCGACCGTGACCCTGTGGACCAGCACGACCGATGCGGGCGCGGCGTCGCGGCCACGGTGGCCGGGCGCCGGCCGAACTCGCCCCGCGCTGCCCGCCGTGGCCTCGCGCTGCCCCCGACTTGTTGCCGTCCGATGGTCACGGCGCCCCCCAAACCGGACCGGGGTGACCACCAGATCGCAACACGTCGCACCTGCCCCCGACTTGTTGCCGTCCGATGGTCACGGCACCCCCAAAAACGGACCCGGGTGACCACCAGATCGCAACAAGTGCGAGCAGAGCAGGGCCGAGCAGGGCCGAGCAGAGCAGCGCCGAGTAGCGCCGAACCCGTCCTACCCCCAGCACCCGTGGCCAGGAGCGGGGGCGGTCAGACGAAGAGGTTGATCAGGAGGCAGCTGGCGGCGGCGACCAGGCCGGCGCCGGGGAAGGTCAGGATCCAGGCGCCGACGATGTTGCCGGCCACGCCCCACCGCACGGCCGACAGCCGCTTGGTCGCGCCGACGCCCATGATCGCCGAGGTGATCGTGTGGGTGGTCGAGATCGGGGCGCCGAACGCCATGCCCGCAACGTAGAGGATCGAGGCCGCCGTCGTCTCCGCTGCGAAACCCTGCGGCGGGTCGAGGTGGATGATCCGGCGGCCGAGGGTACGCATGATCCGCCACCCACCGGCATACGTGCCCAGGGAGATCACGATGGCGCTCATGAGCAGCACCCACAGCGGGATGCCCTTGCCGTTGTAGTGGCCACCAACGGTCAGCGCGAGGACGACGACACCGGCGGTCTTGGACGCGTCCTGGAGTCCGTGGCCGAAGGCCATGGCCGCGGCCGACGCGGTCTGCGCGTACCTGAATCCACGCGAGACGCGACCCGGGTGGGCTCGGCGGAACAGCCACATGATCGTGGCCATGACGATGTAGCCGAGCATGATCCCGACGAGGGGCGAGGCGATCATCGGGATGATGACCTTGTGGAAGATGCCGGTCCACTTGACGTCAGCACCCGCAGCCAGGGCGGCACCACCCAGGCCGCCGATCAGGGCGTGGGACGAGGACGACGGCAGGCCGTACCACCAGGTCAGCAGGTTCCACCCGATGGCGCCGATCAGGGCGGCCGCGCAGATCACCAGACCGGGGTTGCCTGAGGGCGCCTCGATGATGCCCTTGCCGACGGTGTCCGCGATCTTCTTGCCGAAGAACGCACCGAAGAGGTTGGCCACTGCGGCCATGAGCAGCGCGACCCGCGGCGTCAGGGCGCGGGTCGAGACCGAGGTCGCGATCGCATTGGCCGCGTCGTGAAAACCGTTGGTGTAGTTGAAGCCCATCGCCAAGGCGATGACGATTCCGATCGGAAGCCAGTCCATGGGGAGGCTCAGGACTCCTTGACCGCGATGCTCTCGACCTTGTGAGCCACCTTCTCGAACGCGTCAGCGGCGGCCTCGAGCTCCTCGACGACCTCCTTGAGCTTCATGATCGTGAGGGTGTCGCCACCGAAGTCACCGTTGAACAGTCCGGCGAGCAGCCGGCGGTAGATCTGGTCGGCCTGGTTCTCGAGGCGGTTGATCTCGATCCAGTAGCCGGAGAGGTCCTTCATCGAGCGCAACCGAGGCATGGCGTCAGCCGTGAGCTCCGACATCCGCGAGAGGACCTCGACCTGGTCGGACACGCCGGCCGGGAGGTCACCGATGCGGTAGAGCACGATCAGGTCGACCGCGGCGTCCATCATGTCCATGCAGTCGTCCAGCGTCGACGCGAGGCCGTGGATGTCCTCACGGTCGAACGGCGTGATGAACGAGCTGTTCACCTTGCGGATGATCTCGTGGGTCGCCTCGTCGGCGGCGTGCTCGATCTCCCGCATCTTCGTCGCGACGGCTTCGCGCTCGGCGTGTGGAACGCCCAACAGCGTCGTCAGCTCACGCGAGCCGAGGACGAGGTAGGAAGCGGACTTGGCGAACAGATCGTAAAAACTGTTCTCCTGGGGGGTGAGGCGAAAGCCCACGGTTCTCTCCGGTCACGCAAGGGGGATGGCCGTGGACGATGCTACGGGCAAGGACGCGAGAAAGCGCAACTGGGCGCTGATCGTCGCCGGTCGGTACCGCGCAGACGATCAGGCGTTCTGGCGCTTCCAGACCCGGTGCGGGGAGCTCGGTGCGTCGTCGGACGACGTCGGGTGCCCGCGCTCGATGCCGAGGGCCCGGTCGATCTCGTCCTCGGTGAGCGGCTCGTCGCTGGCAGTCGCGGCGACGACCAGGTCGCCCACCAGCTCGATCTCGTCCTGAAGCGCGTCGTCGGTCAGGTCAGCACCGGCCCGCGGTTCCTTGGTCATGGATGAAACGCTAACCGAGGCAACGCCGAACAGCGCATCTAGTTTGCTATCTCTTGACCCGCGATGCCCCGGAACCACCCAGATGGGCCATACCGGACACCATCACGACTAGTCCCATCCGGCTATGCCTGATGATGGTGGCCATGACCCCCGATCTCGGCGGTGCCCCCCCGGTCGAACCTCGCGATGTCGAGGACCGGGGTTCGTTCAGTCATGCCGTATGCCGCGTGTGCGGCTGGAGCGGTCCGGGTCGCCGTTCGCGACGGGTCTCGAGAGAGGACGCACAGGCTCACCAGGGGGTCTGCCCGGGTGGTCGACCGCCGGCCCAGGACAGCTGAGCGAGGGGGCGCGCACGCGGCATACCAAGGCTTGTGGATCAGTGGCCAGACATGGCCGGGAGATGAACATTTGTGCGTCGGGCCGGGAGCGCCTCACGGCGCGCGGCCGCTCGTAGCGGCTTCAGTTGGGACCCGGGGCTACCGCGGCCCGACGCACGTCCGACTGTAACCCCGGAGGCTCTGGAGTTGTTCCATCTGCGGCGTGTTTACCGCGACGCAAGGGGCCGTTCAGATGAGTTCGCCGGCCCGCCACAGGCGGGCTCCGGCCTCCAGATCCTCGGCGGTCGAGAGCATCGACGCGGCCCGGCGGGTCTGCTGGGCGGCGGCCTCGCGGTCCTGGGCGTCGGTCGTGTCGGCACGGTCGGCGCGGCCCGCGGCCACGACGCGACAGAACGCCGCCGCCCGTTGCAGCGCAACGGCGAAGTCGCCCGCGAAGACTCCCCGCAGGATCGCGTCGCTGAGCTCGCGGAGCTCGGCGGGTCCGGGCGGCTCGGCGACGCCCGCCACCGCGTGGTTGACGTCGGTGAAGCGGATCCCTGCTGCGTAGTCGGCGCTGGCCTCACCCGGGCTGCGCTGCACCCACTCTCGCAAGGCGTAGAGCCGCCAGAGGGCACCCGGCAGGCTCCGCGCGGGACGGTCGGCCCAGAGCTCTGCGACGGTGACCAACCCCAGCTCGTCGACGAGGGCTACGAGCCGCGCGGTCAGGGCGGGGTCGTCGTTGGCGCGCCCGGTGCCCACCAGGACCGCGGCCGTCTCGTGGGCGATCTCGGTGACCTGCGCGGGGTCGGGGACCGTGCCGCCCTGCGCCTCCATCGCCATGGGGCTGAAGAAGG
Organism: Pedococcus sp. P2_D9; assembly: GCF_056404275.1. Classification (NCBI taxonomy): domain Bacteria; kingdom Bacillati; phylum Actinomycetota; class Actinomycetes; order Micrococcales; family Intrasporangiaceae; genus Pedococcus; species Pedococcus sp. P2_D9. Next base: position 144,076 of record NZ_JBFUEI010000006.1, on the reverse strand, counting down.
CTGGGCGGCGCGGACCGGGTCGGCCACTGGGCTCGTTTTTCATCGCGCCCATTGTCTCAGGTGATGCTCGCTGGGCGGCCTCGCTCAGTCGAAGAGCTCGCTGAGGAACGACTTCTTGCGCCGCTGGCCGTAGCCGCCAGGTCCGCCGTACGGCGCCTTGGACATCGAGCGGTAGGGCGCCTGGTAGCTCTGAGCCGGCTGCTGTTGCCACGCCCCCTGCTGCTGTGGGGGCTGTGGCACCGGCGGCTGCTGCGGGGTCGGCGCTGCCGCTGCGGGAGGTGCTTGCGCAGGGGATTGGTGCCACGCGTTCTCCGCGGCGACCAGGGCCTCGAGCTCCCCACGGTCGAGGAACAGGCCGCCACATCCCGTGCACTGGTCGACGTGGACCCGGTTGCGCTCGTAGCTGCGCATGTCGGAACCACACTTGGGACAGGTGAGGGTGATCATGTCGGGCCAACGGCTCGGGGTGGGATGGGGTTCCGGGCGCCCCCGGACTGCCTGGGGTTGGTTCCTTGCCGGGTCCCACGATGCAACGGCTGGTTGCGACACAGTGGGAACGTGCCCCCTGAGTCCCGGAGTCCGCGGCCGGCTCGTGTGGTCCGCACCGTCGTGTCGGTGCTCGTGATCGCCACAGGGGTGGCCGGTTTCGCGTTCTTCGGGTTGATGGCCTGGCTCGGTATGTGCGGGATCTCGGGGTGCTCGGGCGGCGGCTTCGGGCGGTCTACGGACCCGGCGGGAACCCGCCAGCTGCTGCTGCTGGCCGCAGCCTGCCTGCTCGCCGCGCTGCTCGTCCGCTCTGCGCTCCTGCGCAGCCTGCGCAGCCTGCGCACCGCCGGGTATGCCGTCGTGATCAGCCTCGTGGCGGTGCCGGCACTCGCGGGGGTGATCGGGTCGGACTGGCGCGGCTGTCCGAGGTCCGTCTCCTACGAGACCTGTCTCGCCGAGAGTCGTTGAACGCCTGATCCGTTGTTCGCTGACCGCCAGGGCCCGTTGAACGGAGTGGGGACTCCTGCGCCTCGTTGGCTACGCTGACCTGCGGCTCGCCAACCGGCAGCCAGGGCCTCTAGCTCAATGGTTAGAGCTGCGGACTTTTAATCCGTAGGTTGTGGGTTCGAGTCCCACGGGGCCCACCGGTGCCCGAAAAACTTGGCTGTCTGACGCGGCGCGCGTGACTCGAGAGTGCACGACACGCTGACGCGACCGTGATGTCCTCAGCGTGTCGTGCACACTCGATGGCACGTCTGCTGCGGGTGAGCGCGTTCGGTGCAGACTGGGTTGGTGAGCAATGTCGAGACCCAGCCGCAAGAAACCGTCTGCTCGACGGCGCCGTCCGTCGACGGGGTGGAGATCCTCGAACCCCGTGACGTGCCCCTCGGCGGGCCTCGCGCGATGACAGTCCGTCGCACCCTCCCCCAGCGCCAGCGCTCCCTCATCGGCGCCTGGTGCTTCGCCGACCACTACGGCCCGGACGACGTCGCAGGCTCGGGTGGCATGGACGTCCCGCCCCACCCCCACTGCGGGCTCCAGACGGTCAGCTGGCTGTTCACGGGCGAGATCGAGCACCGCGACAGCCTCGGCTCGCACGCCATCATCCGCCCCGGTGCGGTCAACCTGATGACCGGTGGGCTCGGCATCGCCCACTCCGAGGTGTCCACTCCGGGCACGACCGTCCTCCACGGGGCCCAGCTGTGGGTGGCCCTGCCCGACGCGTACCGCAACGCCCCCAAGGCATTCCAGCACCACGAGCCGACGCCGACGCGGCTCGACGGTGCCACCCTGAGCGTGTTTCTCGGCAGCCTGGCCGGCCAGACCTCCCCGGTCGAGAGCTTCACCCCCCTGCTCGGCGCCGAGGTCACCCTCGACGCGGGGGCCACGGTCGAGCTGGGTCTCGACGCGGCATACGAGCACGGGGTGCTGGCCGACAGCGAAGGGCTCACGGTCAACGGCACCGCCACCCCGCGCAGCGCCATGGCCTATCTCCCCACGGCGACCGCGACGCTCACCCTCACCAACACCGGAAACGACAGCGCCCGGGCGCTCATCCTCGGTGGGCCGCCGTTCGACGAGGAGATCGTCATGTGGTGGAACTTCGTCGGCCGCAGCCACGAGGACATCGTGACCGCTCGCGAGGAGTGGATGGCCCACTCGGAGCGGTTCGGTGAGGTGGACGGGTACGCCGGCCAGGTCAAGCACCTGCCGGCGCCAGAGATGCCTGCCGTGCGGATCCGCCCGCGCTCCAACACATCTCGCAGCGCCCGGGACGCGTGACCCCTTCCCGGCGGGTGATGGGGCAGACTGGCGGCATGAGTCCCACCACCGGACAGCGCCCCGGGCAGCGACCTGGTGGCGTCGCCGCCTTCGCCCCCATCGTCGTCGCCGTCTGTGCGATCGTCCTCGTCCGCGAAGGTCTCGAGGCGGTCCTCCCCAGCCTCAACACGTGGGTCGTCTTCGTCATCGCCCTGGCGGCGGGCTGGCTGGCGTACGCAGGCGTCGAGCGCTGGGTCGCGCGCCGCAACGGGGGCGGACCCGCCGGCCCCGCAGGACCCGCAGGACCCGCAGGACCGGCCGGACCCGCAGGGCGCGGCGAGGAGCAGTGAGCGCCGCCCCCACCGGACCTGTCCTCGTCACCGGCTGCTCGTCCGGCATCGGCCGTGCCGCAGCCGAGGCGCTCATCGCACGCGGCCACACGGTCTATGCCACCGCCCGTCGCACCGAGACCCTCACCGACCTCGAAGCCGCGGGAGCGCGCATTCTCGCCCTCGACGTCACCTCCGAGGAGTCGATGTCCAGCGCGGTCAAAACGATCGAGGCCGAGCACGACAGCATCGGCGCCCTGGTCAACAACGCCGGGTACGGCGAGTACGGCACCATCGAGGAAACAGACCTCGACAAGGTGCGCACCATGTTCGAGACCAACGTGTTCGGACTCGCCCGGCTCACCCAGCTCGTCCTGCCGGCGATGCGCGAAGCCCACAGCGGTCGCGTCGTCAACATCGGCTCGATGGGGGGCCGCTTCACCTTCCCCGTCGGCGGCTACTACCACGCGACCAAGTACGCCGTGGAGGCGATCACCGACGCCCTGCGCAACGAGGTGCGCGGCTTCGGCATCGGCGTCAGCCTGATCGAGCCAGGCCTCATCCGGACCGGCTTCGAGGAGACCGCCCTCACCTCCGATGCCGCTGCGGCACAACAACATTCACCGTATGCCGCGTTGCTGGCCTCCAGCGCCAGCAACACCACCGGCGGCTACGGCAACCCCATGGTGGCCACCGGCCCGGAGTCCGTCGCCAAGGTCGTCGTCAGGGCAGTCGAGTCGCGCCACCCCCGGTCGCGCTACATCGTGACGCCGGCAGCCAGGGCCCTCATCGCCACGAGGACGCTGGGTGGCGACCGGGTCTGGGACTTCATGATCCGGCAGCAGTTCAAGGGGTAGCGCCGTGGTCGCGTCCGTGGAACCCCTCACCGCACCCGTCGAGCCCGACGAGGCCCTGCGACGCATCGCCTTCCTGCTCGAGCGGGAACGGGCCGGCTCCTACCGCGTCGAGGCGTTCCGCAAAGCCGTCGTCACGGTCAGGGAGACACCGGACGACGAACTCCGCAGCCGCCACGAGGCCGGCACCCTGCAGGACCTCGCCGGGATCGGGAAGTCCACCGCCGCCGTGGTGAGCGAGGCCCTGGACGGTGAGCTCCCGGCATACCTGGAGTCGTTGCAGGGAAAGGCGAAGCCGCTCGCCCAGGGCGGCACCGACTTGCTCGCCCAGATCAAGGGCGACTGCCACTCGCACTCCAACTGGTCGGACGGTGGCAGTCCCATCGAGGAGATGGTGCTCACGGCCGTGGAGCTCGGGCACGAGTGGCTGGTCCTCACCGACCACTCCCCCCAGCTGCGCGTGGCCAACGGGCTCACGGCCGAGCGACTGACCAAGCAGCTGGCCATCGTCGATGCGATCAACGCCTCGCTGGGTGGCCAGTTCCAGCTGCTCAAGGGGATCGAGGTCGACATCCTCGACGACGGGTCACTGGACCAGACCGACGCGATGCTCGCCAAGCTCGACCTGGTCACCGCGAGCGTCCACTCCAAGCTCAAGATGAACAAGGCGCCGATGACCAAGCGGATGGTGGCCGCGGTGTCCAACCCCCGCGTCAACGTGCTGGGCCACTGCACCGGGCGGCTCGTCGAGGGATCGCGCGGGACGCGAGCGCAGTCGGAGTTCGACGCGCGCGCCGTGTTCGAGGCCTGTGCCGAGCACGGCACCGCCGTCGAGATCAACAGCCGTCCCGAGCGGCGCGACCCACCGGACGAGCTGATCAGGCTGGCGATGGAGATCGGCTGCGTGTTCGCGATCGACTCCGACGCGCACGCCCCGGGGCAGCTGGAGATGAAGGCCTACGGCTGCGAGCGCGCCGGGGACCTCGGCATCGACCCCGACCGGATCGTCACCACCTGGGACGTCGACCGCCTGCTGACGTGGGCCGCCCCGCAGACGGCTGCGAGCGGCGGGTGAGCACCCCGCCGGTGTCGGTCGACCCGACTGCCCCGGAGCCACCCTTCGAGCAGGTCCGCGCCCAGCTGGCCGGGCTGATCGCCCGCGGCACCCTCGCGGAGGGCGACCGGCTCCCTACCGTGCGTGGGCTGGCCGCCGACCTGGGCCTGGCGGTCAACACCGTGGCCCGGGCCTACAAGGAGCTCGAGGCCGAGGGTCTCGTCACCACCCGAAGTCGCGCCGGGACCGTCGTGGCGGCGGCCTCTCAACCCCTCGACGTCGCCCTCGACCGCAGCGCCGCGGACTACGCCATCCTGGCCGCACGGGCCGGGCTGAGCGAGTCGGCGGCCGTCGACCGGGTGCGCGCGGCGCTGCGCGAGGCACGCCCCTGACCAGCCCCGCGGCATACCATCGGGTCGTGCGGACGGGCGGCGCCCAGCCCCCGGCTCGCGTTGCCCACGGACCCGTTTTGGTTATCCGGGCGGTCTGCCCGTATGCTTTCGCGAGTCCTCGACGGATCCGCGCCTGGCGCTAACGGCGGGGGGCCGTTGAACTGGTCCCCATCGTCTAGCGGCCTAGGACCCCGCCCTTTCACGGCGGTAGCACGGGTTCGAATCCCGTTGGGGATACGCAGTAAAAGCACCATCTAGGCCCCGTAGCGCAGTTGGTTAGCGCGCCGCCCTGTCACGGCGGAGGTCGCCGGTTCGAGCCCGGTCGGGGTCGCTCGAAAGCCAAGAGGCCCGCACACACGTGCGGGCCTCTTCGCATGTCCGGGCATGCCGCGGGGCTGGGCCTCGTGCGCCGGCCCAGCCCTGGGGCATCCCCGTCAGTCCCCCTGCGTGTAGTGCGACGCGTCCCCTTCGATCACCCTGCTCTTCTCCCCAGTCAGCCCCACCGGCACGTCGCCCGCGACGGTGACCCGGTGGAGGCGGCGCGGCAGGTGGTCGTAGTTGTCGATCGCGTAGTGCTGGGTGATCCGGTTGTCGAAGATGACGAGCTGGTCCGGCTCCCAGGCGACACGCACGACGTTCTCCGGGCGGGTGATGTAGGACTGGAACAGCCGGATCAGGTCCCGGCTCTCCGCGGCGGACAGCCCGACCAGCCGCTGGGCGAAGCCGCCGAGGTAGAGCCCCTTCTCCCCCGTCTCGGGATGCACGCGCACGACCGGGTGGGCGGTCCGATAGGCGGTGGAGGTGAACTCAGCACGGTTCTCCCTGGCCTGGTCGTCGAGGGACTCCTCCGGCTCGGCGTAGTCGTAGTCGTTGGTGTGGATCGCCCAGAGCGAGTCGGCCAGCAGCCTCAAGGGCTCGGGCAGGTCGCGGTAGCCCGCACCGGTGTTGGCGATCAGCGTCTCGCCGCCGTGGGGTGGGACCACCTTGCTCGACAGGGTGGTCGCCTTCGGTGGCGCCTGGACGAAGGTGACGTCCGTGTGCCAGTGGTTGGCCACCCCCATCTCGCTGTCGACGGGGAGGATCCGCGGGGCGCCCGGCGCCGACGCCACCGTGGGGTGCGCCGTCGTGAGCGGGCCGAAGTGCGCGGCGAACCGTTCCTGCTGATCGTCGGTGAGCGGGGCACGGCGGAAGACGAGCGCCTTGTGCTCCAGCAGAGCCTGGTTGAGGAACTGGATGGTTTCGGCATCGAGGTCGGAGGTGAGGTCGACGCCGACGATCTCGGCGCCGATCCGTCCGGTGATCTTGCGGACGTCCCGGTCGGTGGCGATGGCGGTCATGCTGCGTGCTCCTTCGTGGTGAGGGCGTGCTCGGTGTTGGGGTTGGCCGGCCGGGGCAGGCCGTAGTGGTCGCGCAGCGTCCTGCCCGTGTACTCGGTGCGGAACAGGCCCCGACGCTGCAGCTCGGGGACCACGAGGTCGACGAAGTCGTCCAGACCGCCCGGCAGCGTCGGCGGCATGACGTTGAACCCGTCGGCTGCCCCCTGCTCGAACCACTCCTGGATCTGGTCGGCGACCTGCACGGCCGTCCCGGCGAACACCCGGTGGCCGCGCCCGCCGGCCAACCTCTCGATGAGCTGGCGGACCGTGAGGCCCTCGCGCTCGGACAGGTCGAGGACCAGCTGCTTGCGGCTCTGGTTGCCTTCCGTGCCCACCGCCACGGGCGGCAGTGGTCCGTCGAGGTCGCCCTCGGTCAGCTCGTGGTCGAGCATGGTCGAGAGCTGCGCCAGCCCGTGTGCCGGGTTGATCAGGGCGTTGAGCTCGGCCTCCTTCTCCTTGGCCTCCTCCTCTGTGCGCCCTATGACGGGGCTGATGCCAGGGAGAATGAGCAGGGCTTCCGGGCGCCGACCGTGGGCGGCGAGCCGGCCCTTGAGGTCGGCGTAGAACGCCTGCGCCTCCTCGAGCGTCTGCTGCGCGGTGAAGACGGCCTCGGCGAAGCGGGCCGCGTACTCCTTGCCCGACTCGCTCGACCCCGCCTGCACCAGGAGGGGGTAGCCCTGCACGGGCCGGCGGATGTTGAGTGGGCCGCGCACCTCGAAGTGCGGGCCCTTGTGGTCGATCGGAGCGATGCGGTCGGTGTCGGCGTAGATGCCCGACCCCTTGTCGGCGATGACGGCCTCGTCGTCGAAGGAGTCCCAGAGCGCCTGGGCGAGCTGGACGAACTCGGTGGCCCGCGCATACCTCGCCTCGTGGTCGGGGCGACCCTCGAGCCCGAAGTTCCGCGCCTCGTCCTGCCCGGCGCTCGTGACGATGTTCCACCCGGCCCGCCCACCGCTGAGGTGGTCGAGCGAGGCGAACGCGCGAGCCAGCGTGTAGGGGTGGTTGTACGTCGTCGACGCGGTCGCGATGAGCCCGACGTGGGTCGTCGAGGCGGCCAGGGCCGAGAGCAGGGTGAGGGGCTCGAACGCGCTGTGCGTGTTGTGCTTCACGTTGCCGTGCAGCGCCACTCCGTCGGCGAAGAAGACCGAGTTGAGCAGGCCGCGCTCGGCCGTCCGGGCGATGTCGACGTAGTGCTGCAAGGTGAGGGCCCGGGCCGGCTCGACGTCAGGATGGCGCCAGGCCGCCTCGTGGTGGCCGGTGGACATGATGAAGGCGTTGAGATGGAGCTCTCGGTGTTCAGTGGACATGGTTCACCTTTCCTTTCAACGGATGTGGGGTGCTGGTCAGCGGGCCGCGGCAGCGACGCGCCAGCGCGAGAAGTGCCGCTCCAGCCGGACGAGGACGGTGTTCACGAGGAGCCCGAACAGCGAGACGGTGAGGATGCCGGCATACATGTCCGGGATCTGGAAGCTGCTCTGGGCGTTGACGATCAGGTAGCCCAGCCCCGCCTTTGCACCCACCATCTCGGCCGCGATGAGGACCAGGATCGACGCCGTCCCAGCCATGCGGACGCCCGTGAAGATGGTGGGCACCGCCGAGGGCAGGACCACCTTCTGGAACAGCCTCAGGCTGCCCAGCCCCAGCGACCGGGCGGCTCTGACGAGGAGCGGGTCGACCGTGCGCACCCCGGCGATCGTGTTGAGCAGCACCGGGAAGAAGCTCGCGTACGCGACGATCGAGATCTTGCTCGTCTCCCCGATCCCGAGCAGTAGGACGAAGACCGGCAGGAGCGCGAGGGCGGCCGTGTTGCGGAAGGCTTCCAGCAGCGGCGTGAGGAACTCGCGCAGGCCGTCGTACCAGGCCACCACGAGTCCCAGCCCGATGCCCGCGACGACCGCGACGCTGAACCCGATCACCGACCGGGTCAGGCTGGCCGCGACGTGCTGCTGGAGCTGGCCGCTCTGGACCAGCCCCCACCACGCCTGGAGCACTTCGTGCAACGGGGGGAGGAACACCTTGCGCGCGGGGTCGAGCAGGTACTGCGTGCCGAACTCCCACAACAGGAGGAAAAGCACGACGGCAGCAGACCTGCGCGTCCCCCGCCCGAGGCGGCGCGCGGCGCCACCCCACCAGGTATGCCGCGTGGCGGCCGGCCGAGCCACGCTCGCCTCGGGTGCCGGGCCGGGCTGCGTCGGCACTGTCAGATCACGACCTGGGTCCAGGGTTGCGGTGCTCATCAGGCTGCCTTCTCTGTGCCGTCGGGCTGGATCTTGAGATGACCGGCGTCCTGGGCGCGGCGCACCTCGTCGTGCAGGAGCGTCCAGACCTCGTGCCGGTAGTGCACGAAGCGGGGGTCCGACCGCAGGTCGGTGGTGGACTCGCGGTCGCCGAGGTCGACGTCGACGAGAGCCTTGAGACGCCCGGGCCGGGCGCTCAGGACGGCCACGCGCTGGCCGAGATAGACCGCCTCCTCGATGCCGTGGGTGATGAACACGACAGTCGTGTCGGTGGCTCGCCAGATCCGCAGCAGCTCGTCCTGCAGCTGTTCACGGGTCTGCGCGTCAAGGGCAGCGAACGGCTCGTCCATGAGCAGGATGCCGGGCTGGTAGGCCAGGCTCCGGGCGATCGCGACCCGCTGCTTCATCCCACCGGAGAGCTCGTGTGGATACCGGTCCTCGAACCCCTCGAGCCCCACGAGGGCCAGGTTCTCGCGGGCCCGTTCGGTGCGCTCGCGGCGACTCAGTCCCCGTTGCTCGAGGCCGAACGTCACGTTGGCGAGGGTGGTCCGCCAGGGAAAGAGCGCGTACTGCTGGAAGACGATGCCCCGGTCGAGACCGGGACCGGTCACCTCGGCGCCGTCCACGAGGACGCTGCCGCTCGTGGGGCGGCTCAGCCCGCCGAGGAGGTCGAGCAAGGTGGTCTTGCCCGACCCGCTCGGTCCGACCAGCGTGAGGAACTCACCGCGTGGCACCTCCAGGGACACGTCGTCCAGCGCGACCAGCGGGCGTGCTTGCGGCTGGTCCCTGGTCGGGCGGAGCGCGAACTCCTTGGTCACGCCACGCAGCTCGATGTGGGCACTCATGAGGACGCCTTCGACGCGAGCCCGTTGTAGTCGTTGGTGTAGAGGTCGCGGGGCTTGAGCGCGCCCTGCTCGAGGACCCCGCTGTCGACGAGCCACGGCTCCCAGCGGGTGAAGTCCTGGTCACTGATCAAGCCGCCCTTGCTGGCGACTCCCACGCTCTTCCAGAACTTGAGGTTGTCGGTCTTCTCGTTGCGACCACGCTTCTCGATGATGGTGGTGAACCGCGTGATGACGGTCTCGCGAGAGCTCGTGCGCTCCCACTCGATCGCCTTGGCGACCCCGGTGACGAACTCCTTGGCTGCCGCCGGATGCTTGGCGATGAAGTCGTCCCGTAGGACGTACTGACCACCGTTGAAGGCGCCGAACAGCTCGTAGTCGCTGAACAGCGACCGCAGCCCACCCGTGGCGATGGCGTGGTCCTGCAGGACCCCCGAGAGGGTGCCGACGTCGACCTGCCCACGCCGGACGGCCRGCTCGGTGTCGTTGGGGGGCAGTGGGACCAGCTGCACCTGCTTGATCTCCTCCGGCGTGAGGCCGTTCTTCTTCAGGTAGGTGTCGATGACCGCCTCGGCGTGCGCCCCCAGAGTGTTGACAGCGACCTTCTTGCCGATCAGGTCGTGCGGGGTCCGGATCGGACTGTCGTTCTTGACGTAGAAGCCGTTGAACGTCCTGGCGTCCTCGCCGTAGTAGTTGATGACGGCCTTGACCGGGGCGCCTGCGCTGATGAGCTTGACCACGGCGCCGGAGAACGCACCGCCGAAGTCGGTCTGCCCCGTGGCCGCGGACTGGATGTCCTGGGGACCGCTGGTGGTGTTGCCGACCCAGTTGAGCTTGAGGGTGGGGAAGTAGCCCAGGTCGGAGGCGAGCTCGGGTAGCGACACCGAGTTGGCCCACCCCTGGTAGCGAATGGTCACCGGCCCCTTGTCCTTCGCGGACGTGCTGGCCTCGCTCGACGGGAGCGAGCAGCCGGACACCAGGACGAGTGGCAGGGCCGCCGCCAGCGAGGCGATCAGCGCCCGGCTCGCGGTGAAGGAACCACGAATCGCGCGCATCAGGCCACCGCCTCGCGGAGCACGGCACCCGCGGTAACCAGCGAGCGGCCTGCCACGGTGTCGAGGAAGACGGTCGTGACCTCGCGCAGCGGTCGCAGGGCAGCCTCGTCGAGGAAGGCCTCACCCCCGTCGACGAGCCTCACGTGGTCGGCCAGGACGAACCAGCCCGGGGTGATGCTGCTCGGCGACAGGCTCGCCAGGACGGGGCGGAGGGCATAGTCGACGACCAGCACGTGGGCGGGCGTGCCGCCGGTGGCCACCGGCAGGACGACCTTGCCCCGCAGCGCGAACTGCGGCAGCAGGTCGAGGAAGGTCTTGAGCAGGCCGCCGTAGGCCGCCTTGTAGACCGGGGTGGACACGACGACCGCGTCTGCCGCCTCGAGCGCAGCCACGGCGCGTGCCACTTCGGGGTCGTGGGCGTCACCGCGCAGGAGTGGGCCGGCGGGCAGGTCCCGCAACACGATGGGGACGACGACGTGGCCGGCGCGTTGGAGCTGTCTTGCGATGTCGGAGAGGACGGCGTCGGTCTTGGAGGAGGGGGAGGGACTGCTGGAGATCGTGGCAATGACAGCCATGGGTGGATCCTTTCGGGCAAGGGGAATCGCCGGTCCTGCGCCGAGGCGCAGAACCGTTGGAGGAGAATGGGTTTCGAGGTAGCAGTCGTCGAACAGACCTACGAGCGCAGGTCGGAGACCGGCTGAAGCCGACGAACGACGAGGGCGCGCGTCAGGGGCGACAGAGTGCGCTGGAAACCCTGAGCAGGTCGATGTGCCTGCGCAGGACGGGTAGACAGGAGCGATCGACTGCCTGCCTGGATCCGTTGTCCTTCATGGGTTTCCGTCCTCGGATGAGGCTCGAGAGCCTCGCGCTTGCGGCAGTCGTCCGACTGCCACCTGGTCTTCACCCGGAGCACCCCACCGCGAGTGGGAGGGTTGCCGTCCAGCGAGCCGGGGCTTGTCACTGGAGCTCATGACCTACGTCGAAGGTAGCGGTTCCTTCATTGCCTATCAAATAAGTAGGATATGCCTCTCGCATGGTGGGACGACAAAGAGCGCCCACGCACGGAATCCGTTGCGCGGGCGCCCTTTTGGACAGGCGTCATATGCGTGGCGGGGGCCCGCCAGGGTCCGTCAGACGCTGACCTCGATGGCGATCTTGCCGCGGACGTGCCCGGTCTGGCTCAGCTCGAACGCCTCAGCCGCATCCGCGAGCGCGAACACGTCGGCCACCGGCACGGTCAGCCGACCCGCGTCGGCGAGGTCGCCCAGCGCAGTCAGGTCCTCGGCGTTGGGCCGCACCCATGCGGCGATGCCACCGGCCTCGGCGACGGTGCCGTCGGCGATCGACCCGTGCCGTCCACCGTCGGCGAGAACGGCCTGCGTGACGTCCAGGACCCCGCCGACGAAGTCGGCCACGACGTCCACGCCGTCGGGCGACAGCTCACGTACGCGCTCGGCCAGCCCCGCGCCATACGTCACCGGCTCTGCACCCAGCCCGCGCAGGAACTCGTGGTTGCCCTCGGAGGCGGTGCCGATCACGCGCGCGCCGAGAGCTCGGGCGATCTGCACGGCGAAGAGACCGACTCCACCGGCGGCGGCGTGCACGAGGACCGTCTCGCCATCCTTGAGTCCCAGCCGAGCGATCAGCTGGTATGCCGTGAGGCCGGCAAGCGGGAGGCCCGCCGCCTGGTGCCAGTCGAGGGACTTCGGCTTGCGGGCGACCGTGCGGACGGGCGCGGTGACAAGCTCGGCGAAGGTGCCGCCCTGCACCCAGTCCTTGCGGGCGTAGGCGATCACCTCGTCGCCGGGGGCCCACTCGGGGGTGTCGGGGCCGACCGCCTCGACGACTCCCGAGACGTCCCAGCCCGGGATCGCGGGGAACTCCACGACCATGAGGCCGTCGAGATAGCCCTTCATGACCTTCCAGTCGACAGGGTTCACGGCTGCGCTGCGCACGCGGATGAGCACCTCGCCGGGGCCGACCTTGGGGTCGGGGAGGTCGGTGAGCTGGAGGATGTCGGGGTCGCCGTACTCGGCGAAGGTGATTGCCTTCATGGTGGGGGCAACGTCGCCACCCACGGGGTATTCCGCGATGACCGTCGGTTGTGAGGGGGCAGCACGGATCGGCTATGATCCTGCAGTCGCGACGGTCCCCCGGGCTTCGGCACGAGGCCGCCGCGATCGCATGTTCTGCATTGCATGGTCACCATCACGCACATGCACCCACGGCCAGGTAGCTCAGTTGGTACGAGCGTCCGACTGAAAATCGGAAGGTCGGCGGTTCGACCCCGCCCCTGGCCACCACCCAAAGCCGCAGGTCAGGGACCCGTGACCTGCGGCTTTGCGTATCTCTCGCCCTCCGTTGAGGAGGGGCGGCTTGCCGCCAATGACCGCGATTAACCGGCAATAGCCGAGAGATGTTGCACGAGATGTTGCACGAAATCTCGAGGTCAACAGACTCGGGCAGCTCAAGCAGATGGCCGCGCCCGGGACGATCCGGCCGTTAGAGGCTGCGCTCACCGCGGCGTCCGCGGAGGGCCGGCTTCTAGCCCATGCCCCCCGGCTCTGGTCACCGGACCGACGTCGAGGAACGCATGTCCGATATGTGCTGAGCTATTCATTACGAGCGTCTTTGGCCCTGGGGCGACGTCGGCGGCAGTGGCGTCAGGAGCACCAGCCGTACGAATCTGACGCCATCGGTTGGGCCGTTCTCAGATCTCGTGTGCCCAAATTGTGCCCACGCGTGAGGGAGGCTTCGTGGGCTGTCCGCGCCTTCCGACATGCTGTCTGGCATGACAGAACCTGGCACAGCGTTGCCGAACGGCTGGACCCAAGCGCCTGTTGCCCTCCTCTCAGAGGCCACCGAGCGAGTCATGTCCATCCTCTCGAATACGGACACAGCGGTCGAGAGATTGGCCGCGTACTACCGGTGGGAGGGCGACTATGCCGGGGCTGCGTTTGTGACGGTGAACCCGAACGATCCGTATGCCATCGAGGCGAGCGATCTGTTCGCGGTCACGCTCCTGAATGTCGAGATCCCACAGATGGCGGCCCGGCGAATCTTGGAGCCGGGTGCAACCTCGGCTCACTTGAGCCGGCTATTGGCTCTCGACGAGCTCGGCCTCGATCGGAATCTGCAGACCTCCGGGCTCGAGACGCTGTCCGCCATGGGTCTGTTCTACGACACCGTGAAGATGGCGTTGGCGCCTCACCATGTTGCGACGTCCGACCGCTGGGTGACCGCGGCGAAGGTGTGCGCTCGCAAACGACCAGACCTGTTTCCTGTCCGAGACAACGACGTGACCAAGCTGCTGGGCACGCGCGCCTCGAAGAGCTACGCGCTCGACTGGTTGGTGTTCAAGCATCTCCTGAGCACGGACCATCTTCTGCGGGCCCTAGACGAGGTTGTGGACCGCGCCGCGCAGAAGCCAGGCGTCAGGATTGGGGACCCGAACCTTCGGTTGCGGCATTTGGACGTGGTCCTCTGGACGCACGCCAATCCCCCACCCGGCACGTAGGTGCACTTTGCGCCGAGGCCGGGCGGGCGGGTCTGCGCATTGACTCGAGGGCGGGGAGCCGGAAGGTGACCGGCTGCGATGCCGGTACGGGCGCCAACCGAACGGGTCTTAAGGCGGAAAATAGGCCGGAAGGTGCTGGCTGGGGCTTACGGCAGCCGTGCGCCCGCCCGCCCCGTCCGTCAACAGTGCAGTAGACGGTGAGCTGAGTCGGAGTTGAGAGCAGCGTCCTGGGAGGTGGTCAGGGCGCTACTTGCATGTGCCGCCCTCGGCGCGGCCGCGCCCGGAACGGCCGCCAGGCCGCATACCCGGCATGGCCGCGCCGCAGGCGCGGCTCGCGGCGGAGCCGCGTTTAAGCCAGTAGAGAAAGTCCTCACCACCAGACTCGGCAGACACGCGCGCCCGCCGGAGTCGGCCACTACACTGCGCATCACGGCCTCCTTAGGGTGGCTTTGTAGTTGCTTTTTCGGTGGCTTAAGCGTAACGTCAGGCTCTCCACAAGGAGGATTGATGGCACCCACTCAGATCTCGACACACGCCGACACCACACGGCAGGACATCCACGAAACGACGCGCCAACTCCTTAGCCATTTGGGGCTGACGGCCGTCTCCCTCCTCGCTGGTGCCAAGGATGCCAAGCAGGCGAGTCGCTGGGCCCGAGCCGACGCAGCAGAGCCGCGACCGGAGGCACGGAAGCGACTGTTGGCGGCGCATAGGGCCTGGATGCAGGTGTCAACAGCGGAAAGCGATTACATAGCTCGCAACTGGTTCATTGGCAGTAATCCTCGGCTCGGTGAGGTCTCCCCCCTCGAGGCCCTACGGGAAGGCGACATTCAAGAAGTATTGGACGCTGCGGCCGCCTTCGTTAGCGGTACGGACGGGTGACTGCCGCGCCTTCGGCTGAATCGAGCCGCACCTGCGAAGCAACAGGATTGAGGCTTTCACCCCCGTCGGGCCAGCGCTTTTGGCGCGTTCAAAAGCCATCTTGGGGTGCCCTAAACCCGCCCCTTCGCCCAAGCGACCTCACCACCGCCGGCCGCTGGGGTCGCTGGGACGCCGCCGGACACCGAACCATCTATGGAGCGGCTCCGCGCCGCTACGCATATCAAGAGGTGCTCGCGTATCTCGCGCCGTCACCGTCCTTGGCGGAAACGTCAATGACCGACGTCTTCGAAGACGGCAACAACGGCACGGAGTCAGTCTTGGACTCGATTCGGCGCGACTGGGCAGGTCGCATGCCCCCAGAACACATCGCGCGACAGTGGCGCGATGAACGAACCATTTACGAACTGGAGCTTCCAAGTTCGGGCTGGTTCATTGATATTACCCACGGCGACAGTCTCGCCGCACTAAACAGCGCGGACGGGCCCTTCGCCTCTTTGCTCGCACCTACTCGCCGGCTCACACTCGAGGATCTTGTCGGACGGGACCGCGTGCTCACCTGCGCCATTGCCACTCTCCTGCACGGCCTGATTCTGGATGACGGCTGGCAAGCCGATGGCATCGCGTTCCCATCGAAGTGGGGAGTAGATGGTCGCTGCTGGGCCGTGTGGCTGCGCGCCACCGACGATGGGTCTCCGGCAGCCGAACGGGTGAGGGAGCGAGTCTCCAGCGCAATCCACGGCATCGAGCAGGACGATGACCTCAAGGTTGCCGCCGAGAGCCTTGGGCTAACCGTCTTCTAGTCGGTTGCTGGCTGTCTCGGAAAGTTCGCCTTCAACTTCGCGCACGCGCCCAGGTCGTCGCAAGTTGCCTAGCCTAGGCGAGAACCTAGGCACGATTCATGCCTGATAGTCGACATCCCGGGGGTCCATCAGTGTCGTCATAAACTGGAAGCTCTCCGTGTCCTCAAGCGAGCCGGCGGTTTCCTCCCACTCGTACGTCTCGATTGTCACTGACCACTCCCATTGGGCTGACGCAATTTCGCCCGGCATGCCTTTGAACTCGAGGCAGTCCCCGCAGTCTTCCTCGCCGTGCTCGATGCAAGCGCCAAGTTCTCCCTCACCTAGGTACCCATCGGTCGTCAGGTATCCACGAGGTGGCCACACGATCGCAAACGTCTGGTTGTCCTCAAGGAACCGCCCCCACTCCTTCTGGTACGCGGCGAGGACAAGCACTTGGTGCGCCTCGGTCCAGTCCAAGTCCGGAGGCACGGCCGAGTCCTCCGGCGGCCAGTATCCGTCCCAACCGCCCGTCCCGACATGCGAGTAGGTCTCGCCGTCGCGCGGCCGAATCTCCGGGATTGGGAAGCCGTCCGCCAGGGAAGCGTGGAGCTCGTGTTGGAGTGTGAACCGCTCAGCACTCAACCCGCTACCTCACTCCGGAACTCGTCGTAGGTGCCGGCGAGGTAGTTGACTAGCGAGGTCTGGAAGTCGGGGTTGGCGAAGAACATGTCGAAGAGGACGCCGTTCTTGTCGTGTCGTTCGACGACCAGGTCCTTGATCTTCTGCCAAAGCACCTGCTCGTACTGACTGCGGTCGTTGTTCTCAGCCACGGCTCGCATCTGGTCATCGCCCTTGACGACCGACCACTGCTGGTCGACCCAGACCTTGTCGGGCTCGCCCAGGTCGGCGCCATACTTCTCGTTCATCGCGGAGATCAGCGCGGACAGCTTGTCCATGACCGGGTCGACCTGCTTGCCCTTGCCCTCCCCGGGGAACGCGTTCCCAGGCTCGTCGGACGCCTGTAGTTCGATCGCAACTTCCGACGTGACCGCGATACGCAGGTGCGTGAGTTGCACGGACTTGCTCAGCTGCGGCATCGGGTCGTTCTCGGAACCGGGCAGTTCGACGAGCAGCATCCGACCATAGAGGAACAGTCGCTCCAGGTCGGTGTCGGTGAAGGGCATGACCTGCGCAACGAACGCATACGCCCGACAGAAGCTCTGCAGCTTCCCCCGGAACTCGTCCTGCGCCTCCTCCTCCAGCCCAACGAACCGTCCGACAGCGAAGCCGAGATTGCTGTAGATCACCGACTGCTGGGCCGGGTCCTCCGACAACAGAGCCCCCACCGCCGCTTCCATCTCGGGCATCGACAACACCCCAGCAGCCATGAGGTCGTGCTCCCACCCATAGAGCAGGTTCGGCTCGGTCGGCGTCGCGAACGATTCCTCATAGAACTCGCTGAACGCTTCCTTGATCTCATCGCTCGTGTTGGCGAAGTCGAGGACGAAGGTGTCGACCTTCCCAGGGTGCGTCCGGTTGAGGCGGGACAGCGTCTGCACGGCCTTCACACCGGAGAGCTTCTTGTCGACGTACATGGTGTGGAGCAACGGCTGATCGAACCCGGTCTGGTACTTCTCCGCGACCACAAGCACCTGAAACTCATCCTCCGTGAATCGCTTCGGCAGTTGCGTCTCAGGAAAACCATTGATGCTGGCCTCAGTCCACGACAGGTCCTGCGCATCAGGGTCGGTCACCGTCCCGGAGAACGCCACCAGCGTCCTTAGAGGTCGCTCGCCTGCGGTGTACCCCATCCTCGTGATGTATGCGTCGAGCGCCTGCTTCATTCGCACCGCGTGCAGGCGAGAGCGGGTCACCACCATGGCCTTGGCGTGGCCGTCAATCTTCCCGGCGGACTTCTGCCGGAAGTGTTCGACGATGACCTGAGCCTTCTGCTCCAGCTGATACGGATGTAGGGAAACGTATGCCGCAAGCGCCGCCTTCGCCTTCGACGCGTCCATCTCGGGGTCGTTGCGAGGATGCGTGTTTGCGAGTTTGTAGTACGTCGCGTACGTCGTGTAATTCGCGAGCACGTCAAGGATGAAGCCCTCGTCGATCGCCTGCCGCATCGAGTAGGTGTGGAACGGCCGCTTGTGTCCGTCCGCGTCGAGCTGGCCGAAGGTGTCCAGCGTCTTCGGTTTGGGAGTCGCCGTGAAGGCGAAGAACGAGAGGTTCTGCTTCTTGCCTCGATTCAGGGCGCTGGCCAGCAGCAGATCCTCAGACGATGAGGACTTGACCGCGAGAGCCTCCTCGGCCTCCGCCTCCTGGAGAGCAGCCTCCCCCTTGAGGACCTTCTTCATCTTTGACACCGAATCACCCGAGGAGGACGAGTGGGCCTCATCGATGATGATCGCGAAACGGCGGCCCACGATGTCCTTGCCCTCGCCAGCCGCGCCTTCTTCGGCAGCGAGCTTGGCGACCACCGGGAACTTCTGGAGCGTCGTGATGATGACGCGAGCAGCGTTGCCGGACAACGCTTCCTTGAGCTGAGTCGAGTGCTGATCGATACGCACGATGGTCCCGGGGGTGTGCTCCAGCCCAGCAACGGTCTCCTGCAGCTGTCGGTCCAGGACGCGGCGGTC
Organism: Pedococcus sp. P2_D9; assembly: GCF_056404275.1. NCBI lineage: Bacteria > Bacillati > Actinomycetota > Actinomycetes > Micrococcales > Intrasporangiaceae > Pedococcus > Pedococcus sp. P2_D9. The sequence continues at coordinate 125,873 of NZ_JBFUEI010000006.1, read as the reverse complement.
AGTGATCACGACCACCTTGTCGAAGATCGGCTGATCGTCCTCGCCATGGAGCCGCGATAAGGCGTGAGCGGTCCACGCGATCGTGTTGGACTTGCCCGACCCCGCCGAGTGCTGGACCAGACGGTCGACTCCCGCCCCGTCCTTGCGGGTCGCCTCGATGAGTGAGCGGACGGCGTGCCACTGATGGAACCGCGGAAAGAGGACCCGCGAATCCTCGACGTGGATGAAGCTGCCAAGCAGGTCGAGCCAGCTGTCTCGCTGCCAGACCTCCCGCCACAGGTACTCGGTGCTGTAGATCCCGGGCATCATCGGGTTGCCGGCGGCGCCCGGCCGACCCGGTCCGGCCGTGCCGAGGTTGAAGGGCAAGAACCGCGTGTCCTGACCCGCGAGCTTCGTCGTCATGGCGACAAGGTGCGGATCAACAGCGAAGTGGACCAAGGTGCGCTTGGCGAAGATCAGATCGTGTGGGTTGCGGTCCGTGCGGTACTGCGTCATCGCCTGCTCGATGCCCTGCCCGGTCAGCGGGTTCTTGAGTTCGGCGGTCGCGACGGGGATCCCGTTGACGACAAGGGCGAGGTCCACGGAGTCGAAGGTGTTGGACTCCGAGTGGTGGAGCTGGCGGACGACACCAAGACGGTTCGCTGCATAGCGCGCCCCCTGTTCCCCACTGAGCCCACTCGCCGGCTTGAAGTAGCAGAGGCGCACGCTGACGCCAGAGTCCTTGACCGGACTCCGTAGAACGCTGATGGTGCCTCGGTGGTCAATGGCGTCCGAGACGACCTTGATGAACTTCTGCTTCGCGGTGGTATCGCCACCGTGACGCTTGACGAGCTGAGCCCATGCCTTCGGCTGCGACTGCTGAACGAACGCGAGGACCTCGTCCTCGAAGAGTCCACCACTTCGGTTGTATGCCGTGGGCTCGAGTTTGTGCCAACCCTCATCGAGCAGCGCCGCCTCGATGTTGCTCTCGAACGCTGCTTCCTGCGTGATCGTCATTGACCCACCCTCATCCAGGTACTCCGCTCCCAGCAGTGGTGACATCCAACTCACCCTTCACGGCCGCTGTGATCAACGACTGTTTGTACTCGTTGAGAAGGGTCACCGACCGGGAGAAGGTCCGCTGCGCCAATTGACTCTGGAGTTCCTGTCGGCGAAGTTCGCGCACGACCTCTCGCTGCTTCCCGATGTCAGGGGCGGGGATACGGAGGCTGCGCACAACCTGTTGGCTGATGTTGGGTTGCCCCCCTCCGGAAGCCAAGCCCATGACTTCTCCCCTATGAGCCAAGAACCAGTAGAAGGCGTACTCATTTCCGACAGGCCCTCGTGCTTCGAGGGCACAGCATGCCTGATTGACCGTCGCGGGGATGCCGAGGAGCCCAGCACGCCCCACCGTAGCCCCGTACATGGCAACAAGGAGCGTGCCAACGGGATACACCTTGAGGACTGAATGGTCTCGGATTGCCTCCGCACTTACCGTGCGTGGCACCGACGAGATGCTGCGGTCTCGTAGGTCTGATGTGGTCACCCACGGAACGTCGCCGTCGTAGTAGCTGGTGTCAGTTGAGAGTGGCGTGGTGCCGCTCCCTGTTGTGAACGCCTGACCTACTCGCCACAGGTCATGATCACCGCCGACCTTGGGCATCCATGCGATCCCAGTTTCGACAGCACCTATTTGCTCACTACCGGTGGTGAGTCCGCGCGCCAACTCCAGTTGAGTGGATGCAGCCAGCTTCAACTGCGCTTGGCGGGCCGCGATGATGCGGTCGATGCGGGCGACTCGGTCATCGAGGAAGTCCGCAATCCTCAGCTGCTCTCTCGGATCGGGGAGGAACAGAGGGGTCGCAGCGAGCTGGTCGTTGTCAATCTCGATCTGGCCAGTGCGAACGCCCCTGGAGATCGACGCGAAGTGAGCCGTGTACTCGGGCGATCGGAGCAAGTAATGCAAGTAGCGGTCAACTTCCTCGTGGACTGGGGCGAAGCAGATGTAGTGGCCGGACATGATTCCCCTGAGCGCAGAGATGCCAAGAGCCCCCTGCCAGGCCTTCATGCGATTAACGGCCAGCCATCCCGGCTCCACGAGTTGATAGATGCCGCGGTCTTCCGCCGTCTGATTGTGGTTCGTCAGTGCGTCCTTGAATACAACCCCGTGCTGTCGAAAGACAGACAGCATCGGCTCATCGACGTGGCCGAGAACCTTTCGGCGCTCAAAGAGCCTTCCGAGTCGGACTTCGCGGCCTGCAAGAGTCACGCCAAGAGCCCGTTCATCCAAGACCGGATCTGGGACTCCAAAGTCTTGATCTCGTTGGCGATCTCATCGACGGGTCGCGGCGGTGTATAGACGTAGAACTGGCGGGTGAAGGGGATCTCAAAGCCGACCTTGGTCTTGGTGTGATCGATCCAGGCGTCGCCGACGTACGGCCGGATCTCGTTCTCCAAATGCGCTTCTGCCGCGTCGACGAGCGCCTTCACGCGCTGTGGTCCATCAAGATTAAGCCACCCCTCAGGCAGCGGCACGTTCTCGGCATCGCGCAGATCCGGGTCCGGCTCAGGTGACCCGCCACGCTTGGTCATGGTGGGTGCCTCGGGGTCAGCGACCGAACACGCCTTGGCGAAGGCCCTCTTCTGGGTGGCCGTCAGGCCGCCCGTCTCGGCGAGCAGCGCCTTCTCGGAGTCGAAACACTGACCCAGCAGGCCGGCATACGCATCAAACGGAGGAGAGGCAACGGCTTCCGGGGTGACCTCCCAACGGCGGCGCATCGGGCGTTCGACCGTGATGCGCTGGAACCCGAAGGTCTCGTTGCTCAGGACCTTGACGCGAGTGTCGTCCGATCCCTCGTCAAGGGCGGCCCCGTAGAGCTGGACGATGTCGGCAATCGCAGCGTTGGTGAGCTCTTTGCGCTTGTCTCCCAACGACTTCCGCATCTTCGTGCCGAGATCGCGAGCGTCGATGAGTTTGACCTTGCCGCGGTCCTGTTCGGCCTTGTCGTTGGTGAGGATCCACACATACGTGGAGATGCCGGTGTTGTAGAACATCTGGTCCGGCAGGGCGACGATGCCTTCGAGCCAGTCGTTCTCGAGGATCCAGCGACGGATCTCGGATTCGCCCGACCCTGCTTGGCCGGAGAAGAGCGGCGAGCCGGACAGGACGATGCCGACGCGAGAGCCGTTCGGCTTCATGTGCGACAGCATGTGCTGGAGGAACAGGAACGAGCCGTCGGAGATGCGCGGGAGACCGGCGCCGAAGCGGCCGTTGTGGCCCTGCTTCTCGGACTCGTCCTTGATCGGCTTGGCGTAGGCCTTCCAGTCCACGCCGTAGGGCGGGTTGGCTAGGATGAAGTCGAACTTCTTGGTCGGGAAGGCGTCACCGGTGAGGGTGTTGCCGTTGCGCATTCTGGCTGGGTCAATCTCCTGCATCATCAGGTCGGACTGCGCGATGGCCCAGGTCTCATCGTTGAGTTCCTGACCGAAGACATCCACGATGGCTGCGGGGTTGAGCTCCTTGATGCGGTGCATCGCAGACATGAGCATTCCACCGGTGCCAGCGGCGGGGTCGTAGACAGTGCGGACCGGCTTGGGGTTGGCGTGCAGTTCCGTGAAGGTCTTGCCGCTGAGGAGTAGGTCGACCATGAGGCGGATGACCTCGCGCGGCGTGTAGTGCTCGCCTGCGGTTTCGTTGCTCATCTCCGAGAACTTCCGGAGGAGCTCTTCGAAGATGTAGCCCATCGCCTCGTTGCTGACCTGGCTGGGACGCAGGTCGAGGTCGGCGAAGTCGGCCACGACGGCATACAGGATCCCGGCACGGTCCATCCGCTGGATCTTGTCGTCGAGGTTGTAAGCCTCGACGACACGGTAGGCGTCGGGGGAGAGCTTGCGGATGTAGCCGGCGAGATTGTCTGCGAGGTTCTTGTCGTCGTTGAGGAGCATGGTGAAGCTCAGCGGGGACGTGTTGTAGAAGCGATGGCCGGCTGTCTTCTTGAGGAGGGCGTCGTACCCCTCGTTGAGGTCCTTGATCCCCTTGGCCTTGTCGAGGACTTGCTCCTTGGTTGGGGCGAGGACCACGTCCATACGGCGCAGGACAAGGAGCGGCAGCATCACAGAGCCGTACTCGTGCGGCTTGAACGTCCCTCGGAGCTTGTCCGCAACCTTCCAGACGAACGCGACCTTGTCCTCGAAGCCGACTGGCGCCATGTCTCCCTCTCATTTGAACCGACGAGGGCCAACCTAACCGGCTTGCGTGAGCCCGCCGCGGCGAGGCACCTCTTGGTTAGTCCCAGGCGTCGGAAGGGTGCGCAACGCGTACAGCCCCAATGGCGGGACTAGCCCCCCTTGAGTGCCTTCCGCTGGGCCTTCAGCAGCTTCGCCTCTGCCCTGGCGACCTTCATCGAGGCCCTGGCCTCCTTCGCGGCCGCGTTCGCCTTCTTCTCGCTTGGCGAATGGTACGAAACGAGCCCTGCACTCGAGAGGCTGGTCATCTTGCGCATCATGCCCATGGTGGTTCGTGTGTCCTTCGTGCTCGAGATGTCGGGATTTGGTCCAGGTTCGCCCGAACTGTTGGCAATTCAATCAGGACGGCGTCGACTCCGAAGCGGATTCGCGGAAAGGCCCCTCAGAGAACTTCTGCGGGGAACGGAAGGTCAACAAACGGTAAGAACTCGTCTCAAACCCAGACAATTGGTGGACTGAGGGTGTATCGGACGAGTTAATGGTGGCGCGGGTGGCCACTCGCACCAACCGATTGGGGACGATCATGCACACCCTGAACACCACACTCGTCTCGGCCGCCAACACCGGCGGCCTGCAGTCCTGGATCAAGGACAACGTCATCCCACTGCTGCTCCTGCTCATCGCGGTGATGCTCTTCGTGCTCGCTCAGCGCGGCGACAACGCCAAGGCCATGAAGGTTGTGGCCGGCGTGGTCGTTGCTCTGGCCGTGCTCGGCATCGCCAGCAGTGGTCAAGCTGACAATCTCGGCGCCTGGATGGCCGGGCTCATCACAGGTTGATCCGATGCGACTTCCCGTCGATGACGAGATCTACAACGTCAACGCCGTCTGGCTGGGTCCGCCCAACAAGACCCTGCCCTTCCGAGCGCGGTACGTCGCGTACGCCGTGGGCGCCCTGGTCTTTGTCCTCCTGCAGGTCATCGAGAGACGACTAGGCATCGGCCTGGGGTTCTTCAGCCTCGCCTACACCCTGTTGGTCACCGTCGGGATGACCCGACTCATCCTCAACGTCGTAGACGCAGACCGGCCACTCGGCTCGGTCATCGCTGGATTTGCCCACGAGGTCGGCGCCCCGCGAGAGCGCACCCGACCCACGGTGGGCCTCATGCACCCGGCTCGGGTACGTGCCGTCCCCACACGCCTGAGCCGGGCCCAACGCAAGGCAGCCCGCCTTCAAGCCAAGCCAGCATCAAGAGAGGCTCCGTCATGAGCAAGCCGGGGATAGCGCTGCGCCGGATCAGCGGCCATTGCACGGTGACCGCCGACCGGATCGTGGCTTGGTACCTCCTCGATCCGCAGGGATGGTCCTTCCGCCCAGACAGCGTGCGAGAGCAGCTGATCATCGATGGTGCGGATGCGTACGCCCAACTGGTCAAGCGTCAGCTGCACATCCGGGTCACGACCAGGCCCTACCCGGTGAGTCGGTGGGCCGCCGCACACGACGAGAACGCCCCGGCCCCGCTGCCCGGGTGGCGCAACCACCTCCTGACGGACCAGCAGCACCTTTCTGGTCGCAGCATGGCCGACAAGGAGGTCTACGTCGGCGTCGAGATCCCCGCACGCAAGGGCCTCTACAAAGCGCTCGGCGGGCTGGCCGGCACGTTCTCGGACCGAGAGGTCTCGGCCCTGTCCAAGGAGATCCGCGTCACCGACGAGATCATGGTTGCCCCGGGCATGGACGGTGCACCGGTCACACCCCGCGAGCTGGAATGGCTGCTGCACCGGTCCTGCTCCCTCGGCCTACCCGCACCACTGACACTCGGGGCTGTCGACGACGGCCGCTGGGAGGAAGAGGACCTGCACGAGTTCACCGACCACGTGCAATGGTTCGCCGAACCCTACGCCCGCACCCTGCGCGTCATCGGGGAGAACGAGAACCAGCGCGTCGAACGGCACGTGTGCGTCCTGTCCGTCGGCCGGATGACCGACCTGGAGATCCCCGCCGGCATCCCGTGGATGCAGCGCACCGACCAGCTCGGCTTCCCGGTCGAGTGGTCCGCCCGGGTCACGATCGAGGACTCCGCCAAGGTGGGGATGGCGATGCGTCGCAACATCCAGAAGATCCGCGCCCAGAAGGACCATTACGAGGTCGAGCACCACGAGCCCGCCCCCGGCGCCCTGGACCGTCAGGCCGACAAGGCCCTGGGCGTCGAGGACGAGATCTCGATGGGCCTGTCCGGGCTATCGACCCGCACCACCGGCTGGTACCGCATTGCGGTCTCCGGAGCATCGGAGGAGGAGGCACTCGAGCGGGCCAGCCTGCTGCGCAAGCTCTACACGCCCCAGATCACCATCGCCCGCCCCGCGGACCAGTACGCCATCGCACGCGAGTTCATCCCCGGCGAGAAGCTGGCGTCCACGGCATACAAGCGGCGTATGCCGGTGACCACCCTCGCCGCCGCAGTCCCCGCCGCCACCGCGAAGGTGGGCGACCGGGTCGGGATCCACCTCGGCGAGACGTCCGGTACCAGCGCCCGCGTCGTCACGTGGGAGCCGTGGGAGAGCACCGAGACCCGAGAAGAGTCCGGTCTCGCGGTCCTGTGCGCGGGTCTGGGCGGGGGCAAGTCCACTGCCGGCGGGAACATCATCTACCGCACCGTGATGCAGGGCGTCCCGTGGACCGTGCTCGACCCTTCCGGGCGACTGACCGCGTTGTGCCGTCTGCCGGAGCTGGCGGAGGTGTCCCAGGCGATCGACCTGCTCGACGCACCACCTGGCTCGCTGTGCACCTATCGCGTCATCGCTGAACCACGCCGTGAGCACTACGACTCCGAGTTGGACTGGCGCACGGCACAGAACCAGGCCGAGGACACCCGCCGCCTGCTCACCTCGTCGGTGCTGCGGGCAATGCTGCCGCGGCAGCTGCAGGACCACATGCTGACCGAGGTGGCCTTGATGCGTGCCGTCGGTGCGGTGTCGGCCAGGCACACCGCATCCACCCACGAGGTCGTCGACGCACTGACGCGACTGGACGGAGACCCGGACCTGCGCCGCCACGCCGGGTACATGGCGGACTTCCTGACCGAGGCTGCCAAAACCAGCCACGGCCGGTTGATCTTCCCGTCCGGGTACCAGCAGGACTACGGGCGGGAAAACCCGCTGTTGACCGTGTACAGCCTGCGCGGGCTTGCCCTGCCGGACGAGTCCACCGCCAACAGTGAGGACCTCGACGAGCGACTGTCCATGTGCGTGCTCTACCTTGCCGCGTGGCTCACCCAACGCGGCATGTACCTCGGGGATGTCAACGCCCGCAAGGGAATCTTCATCGACGAGGCGTGGGCGCTGTCCACCTTCAGCACCGGCCGCCGGTTCATCGACCGAGCCGCCCGCGACTCCCGCAAGCACAACACCCGCGTGCTGATGGCCTCGCAGAACCCCGCCGACCTGCTCAAGCTCGACTTGGCCAACCTCATTTCGGCCGCGTTCATCGGCCGCCTCACGGGGGAGGACGCCCAGACCGACGCGCTGCGGTTCCTGCCCGGCATCCGCGACGGAATGGGCTACGAGTCGATATTCGGCACCCTGTCCCGCCCGACCCGTGAAGGCCGCCGAGGGTCTCGAGAGTTCATCTTCAGCGACGGCACCGGCGGCATCGAACGGATCCGCATGGACCTGTCCGCCCACCCCCACCTGCTGGCTGCGCTGAACACCACGGCCCAGCCCGATCAGGCCCGCAACCGGGTGGCCCGAACTGAGCTCTCCCCCACCCCAACGACAGCCGAGGACGAGCCCGAGAGGGAGAGTGCCTGACATGGCTGCTCTGCGGGGGGTCATATGCCGCATGCTGGCCATCGGCGCGATCCTCGCCGGGGTCGGTGTGGGTCTGGCCGGGGCAGCTTCGGCGGCACCGACCATCCCAGGTGTGCCGGACTGCAAGGACGCACCCACGGCGCAGCTGCCCGGGTCCGGGATAACCGGGTTCCTCGACGAACGGCCCAAGACCCCACCGGAACCGCGCGACCCGTTCGCCGACCATCCCTCGACCAGCGTGTACGAGCAATACGGGTACGCCGGACTCGGGTGGCACACCTACGACCTTGGCTGCGGTGGTGGCCTGCGCGACGTCGAGGCCAGCATCGACACCGCGACCGGCAACTTCCTGATGTCCGCCGCGACGTGGGGTGCCGCAGCCACCAACGGGCTGCACAACAAGGTTGCCCATCCCGAGGAGTACATGGCCCCGCTTGACGACGTCGTTGCCGGCGTGACGCAGCGGCTGCATGACTCGATCTGGTCCCCCTGGGGCGCCACCGCACTCGTCGGAGTCGGTGCTTTGCTGCTGTTCTACTCGATGAGCGGTCGACTGTCGTCGGTGACCTCCGCCGCCGCGTGGGCACTGCTGGTGACAGCGATCGTCGCCGGCATCGGCCAGTACCCGACCCGGGTCGCCACCTTCTTCGACAGCACGGTCACCTCGAGCGTCTCGGCGATCAGCAGCGGCGTCAGCGGCCTGACCAACCTGCCCGCCTCGTCCGATCCCGCACGCGCCCAGGGGGCCTTGGTGGTCGACCGCGTCCTGTACGACAACTGGCTGCGCGGCGAGCTCGGCTCCACGGACTCCCCAGCGGCCAAGAAGTGGGGCCCGGACCTGTTCAAGGCCAGCGCCTTCACCTGGGCCGAAGCCCGCCAGGCAGAGCAGGACCCCGATGCGGGCAAGCGGATCGCCGAGAAGAAGGCCGAGAACTGGAAGAAGACGGCCGCCGAGATTGAGAAGCAGGACCCGGTCGCGTACGGCTACCTGCAGGGTAAGGCCGGTGGTCGCGCAGGAACCGGTGTGATGGTCGCACTCGGGTCAACTTTCAGCCTGCTGTTCCGGCTGGCCGCCGACATCTTCCTCTTTGCCGGCCTGGTCATGCTGCGGTTGCTGGTCATGCTGTTCCCCGCTATCGCCGTCGTTGGGGTCATGGCCCCGATGGCATCGATCGTGCGGCGCGTGTTCAGCATGGGCGGTGCCGCGGTGGTCAACGTGGTCGCGTTCTCGGCCGGGTCCGCGGTCCACGCCACGATCATCTCGGCAGTCCTGTCCCGCGCCACCACGACCGGCATGGGCGTCCTGGGCATCGTGCTGTGCATGGTGGCGACCGTGGCGGCGTTCATCGTGCTGTTCCCCCTGCTGTCGTTCACGAACATCCTCGGTCACTCCGGAGGCCCACGCTGGGCCAAACGTGGCGGGCGTGAGATCTGGAACTACACCTCCAGGCGACTGGCCACCCAACACGGCGTCGACGCAGCCAACGAGAACGCCAACCAGAACCAGAAGGCCGATGGCGACGAGAAGGCAGCCACGCAGGACACCGGTGTCCACCGTCGCTACCGACACACCGGGCTTCCCGCTGAAGCCTTCGGACGACCCGCCTACTTCCCCACCGTCGCCGAGTCCGAGAGAGGCCTGCCGGCGCCGCAACACCTTCAACTCAGCTCCGTTGAGGCACCCAGGCCCGCGCACTCCGTCACCGCGAACCAAGGCCCCGGCTTTGCCCCCGACTTTGCCGAGGCGGACGCCGATCGCGAGAGCCCGGCATACGCCCTCGCTGGTGAAGTCCGGCAGACGCCGGAACCCGACCCTGTGAACGTCCGAGCCACAAGCGGACAGACCCCTATCAGCGGACGGATAGTCCCTCAGATCCCAGCGGACGCCCGCGAGATCCCCAACCTGGCCCACGACTCGCACACGCAATTCCGGCGTGACGGTGTCGGACCACGCCTCTACGACCCCGACACCAAGCAGACGGTCCTGAGCCTGCAGAAACGAGCCGAGGAATGAACGCCGGAGGAGTCGGCCGCGCCGTGCGATGGCCGCTGTGGTCATGGCGCAACCTGACCCTGACGGCCGTTCTGGCTCTCGTCCTGCTCGCAGCCCTCGGCCGCTTGACCAACGGAGTGGGAGCCTCGGCCGCGCCTGCCCCGCGGCCACCCCTGACCGCATCCGTGCCCACCGTGCCCGCCGCGACGACCACCCTCAGCGACCCGACGGCGCCAGTTGAATCGGCCACAGCAAGCCAGAGTTCAACCACGCCAACCAAGGTCTCGGCTGGCTCCCCGGTCGCGGTGGCCACAGCGTTCGTCACTGCCTGGTCGACCACCACCCACGGGGAGACGCCGTGGCTGACCGGCATGAAACGCTGGGGAACCCCATCCCTCATTTCGGCCCTCACTGGAACTGACCCAGCCCAAGTCCCAGCCACCCGAGTCACCGGTGACGCCGCCCTGAAGTCGATCAAGGGCGCCACCGCCACCGTTAGCGTGCCCACCGACGGGGGCCGCATCGCCGTTGACCTGGTCAACCAGAGCGGCACGTGGAAAGCCAACACGCTCGCCCCGGACGACGCCCCACCCGGTGCACCGACCCCCTCGCTGTCACCAGCCACAGCGAGTTCAGGGAGCTGACATGCCGGCCCCGCTGGTCGCAGCCGCCGCGCAGATGGCCCGCAAGGTCGTCTTGCGTCGCCTCATCCGCCTAGGGCTCATTGTCCTGCCCGTGGCCATGGTCGGCGCCCTCGCGACGGGCCTGATCGTCCTGCTGCTGTTCACCACCGGAGATAGCGACTCAGGCACGGCCCAGGTCGCCGGGAACTGCTCCACCGCCACCACAGCCTTCGCTGCGACCTCAGGCGCCAACGCCCAGGACCTGAGCGGGGAGCAGCTCGCCAACGCCCAGACCATCGTCGCGGTTGGCCGCCAGCTCAACGTGCCCGCCTACGGCTGGGTCATCGCCGTCGCAACCGCCCTGCAGGAGTCCAGCCTCACCAACCTCGACCACGGTCACCTCGACAGCCTCGGCCTCTTCCAGCAACGCGCCGGCTGGGGCTCAGACGCCGACCGGCTCAACCCCGAGACCGCCGCCAGGATGTTCTATGAAGGCGGCAAGGGCGGCCAGAAGGGGCTGGTCCAGATCCACGGTTTCGAGGCCATGCCACTCACGAGCGCGGCCCAGGCAGTGCAGGCCAGTGCGTTCCCCGACGCCTACGCCCGATGGGAACCCCTCGCGCAACAGATCGTCGCCAACCCGACCGTGCTGTCCGCCACCTGCTACACCACTGCCGACTACACCGGCGACGGCACCCAAGGCTCCAACGCAGTCGCCTCAGCCCTGCAGTTCCTCGGCACTCCCTACAGCTGGGGCGGTGGAGGCATCGGCGGGCCAGGGAACGGATTCGGACCGGGCAGCGCAACGGTCGGTTTCGACTGCTCCTCCCTGGTCCAATACGCCTACCACCAGGCCACCGGAAGGACACTCCCCCGGGTCACCGACGCCCAGGCCGCTGCCCTGCCCCACGTTCCTCCCGGATCGCAGCTTCGGGCAGGCGACCTGCTGTTCTTCCACTCCCCCGGCGACCCGCCCGGCAGCTACCACCACGTCGGCATCTACGACGGGCAAGGCGGGATGGTCCACGCACCGCGCACCGGCAAGACGGTCGAGGTCGTCCACGACGTACTCAAGAATCGCTACTACTCGTCCCAACTCGCCCTAGTCGCCCGCCCTGACGGCGCAACGGACGACGTTGATTCAGGATCCCAGCAATGACCGGCGCAGAGTTCGACGATCTCGCTGAGGCCGAAATGACCGATCGTGACGACTCTGTGGGGCGCCTCAACGACCACTTCCCAGCACTTCTGATTCGCCGCGCCCTCGGCCTCAACGAGCCCCTCACAGGGCGACGGGCTCGGTTCCTGATGACCAGCTATACCCATGACGGCAACTGGCTTGCCCACGGCTGGAAAGACAGTCTGCGGATCGTCTCGGAAGTGGTCCCCAAGGTCAGAGGCGTAGACGAGCCCGCCGTCTGGGTCCAAGAGGAGCGGGACTACTACGGCGACTGCGAGAGCACCAATCGCTTCGCCGTCGGGCGTTCACGCGTTTGGGTCGAGCAATATGTCTCCTCCACCACTCCGGCCGAAGACCCGGGTTCGGTCGTCTGGTTGGACAACCTCAACAGAGACCCCAATACGCCAGAGCTCCGAACCCTTCACTCAGTGCAAGGACACCCCGACCCCGTGGGCGCCCGCGTCGTCGTTGCAGGGGACAGCGTCGAAACCGATCTACGAGCGGTCAGCCCCGTCCGCATGACCAACGACGGCGACCTCGCCATCACCGTCATGGCCGAGCGCGACTGGTACCGATGGGCACGCGACTACCCGGCCGAACCTCACCCAAGCCTGCGTTGGGAACTTGCCTCCAAGGTCTGGGTCGAGTAGCCCGTGAGTACGTCCCTCCAGCAGAACGAGATGGGCAAAGCCTCCCCGATCGGTGCCCTTCTTCGTCCCCGCACCCTCTGACCGTCCCGAGAACGCACAGACAGACTCGTGGTTCGACGGCGTCAGAGCGGGCTTCAGTCCCCCGGTTGATGCCGCTTGCCGGGTGGACGGGGTGTGCACTCACGCATCGACGACCGTGCCGGCCCGCAACGGATTCAGGGCTGGGTGACGGATCAATGCCTCGATACCGTGGACGAAGGCGATGGCAGCGACGCCGATGATGGGCGCGCGGATGCCGGAGAGCCCGATCGGCTCACCGTCTCCGTAGTCCAAGGTGACATGCTCTGCGGCAAGATCGACCTGGAGCCCAACGACGCCGTTCCACCAAAGGGAGGTCCAACGTCCGTCGGGCAGCCGACAGAGAAGTCTCTGGTCGCTGACCACGACGCGAGCCGGGCGGGGCGCGCCCCAGCGTCCCGAGAACTGGCTTCGCACCCACGCATCTGTTGACCGATAGACGGTCTCATTTGGCCTCAGAACGATTCCAGCCGCGAGCTCGTCGAAGGCACGTAAGGGCGAGCCGCGGCCCAGCTCGATCGCCAGAGATCGCGCGTCGTCGTAGGCCGCGGTTCGTTCTCGGGCCAGCTGCGCCGAGGCAGCGGCCCTGCTCCGTGGGCTCACATCTGCACCCCTTCCTCCGTAACGCCCTGCTCAACAGAGTGCCCCAGGGTGCCGACATTCGCCCGTTCAGCGCGCGTCATGGCGAGCGCCCTCCCGACGGCGGCTTGAGCCAGGCACCTCTGCGTCTCCTGCTCAACGGATGGGGCTTCGGTCGTTCCGAGGACGGAGCGGTCGGTGATCCCCCAGCGCTCCCGATAGGCAGCCACGGTGGTCAGCCTCAGCATCCACTCTTCGCGACGCACGGGGTCAGCGGGGCGCCGGCCTAGCTGCGCCGCCCAGGGCTGGCCGTTCTCGACAGCAGCTTCCGCGGCGGCTCGGGCTCGCTCCTCGATGAGACGAGCTCGGTCATCGAGACCGTCCTGCAGATCCGACTGGGCCGTGAAGACCGGCTTCGGAAAGAGACCAGCAATCCGCTCCAAGTTCACCTGGCGCGAGCGATCAGCGCTCTTGATCCAGCGGTCCACCCGCCCATGGAGCACGGCTGTCGGGTCATCGGCTGTGGCTAGTGACCTGCCCTTCACAAGGGCCGGCAGTCCGTGTTCGACATCCAGGCCCAGTGAATCCGCCTCGCGCAGTGCGGCAAGCAGCGGGCCGTACGCCTGGGACTCCGTGACTTCTCCGACCATTTCACGATCTCCGAGGCTGTCTCGGAGGAGGTCGTCGTACCGCTCGCGCTGCGCGAGACCGACGATCGTGTCGTACTCGGCCCACAGGCGGTTGATGGAGTACTGCTCGGCCCACTCCGCTGCCATGGCCTCGGTGGCCGACAGGTCGGCTCCACGCGTCTGGAGGACCGTTCGGAGCACGTCACCGGCGTCGCGTTCCATCGGAATGCCGTGCTGGGTATCCATGTCGGGGTCGTACATCGTGTCGACGTAGAGCCTGTTGGACTCGCGTCCCCGGGTGGCAGACACGTACAGGACCTCTCGCTGTGTCGTCACCGATATGAACGCATGAGCGGTGTCGACGGTCCTGCCCTGCGCTCGGTGAGCCGTGGTCGCGTACCCCAACTCGAGGTGCTCCCGCGCGTAATCGGCGGGCAGGACGACCTGCCGGCCACCCGGCATACCCATCCCGGTGGTGCGCGCAACGGTCACCGCACCGTCGGTGGCGACGGCCACCACGACCCACTGGTCGCCGTTCTTGACCCACCCCCGGCCACACGAGAGGCGCCTGTTGTTCTCCCTAGTGACCACGAGGTCTCCAACAGCGATGTGTGCGCTGCTGCTCGTCGGTATGCCGTTTCGCGCGACCCGACCTGCGGCTATGAGAACTGCTCGCGCCCGTTCGTTCAGTGCCGCGACGGTCTCCTTGTCCGAGGCGATCATCAGTGAGCGGTGACCAGCCGCGACGTCCTCGCGCCAGGCGGCATACATCAGATCGAGCATCGACTCGCGGTCGCCGCCCTCGACACGGTCCCGGGACTGATAGTCGTCCACGGCCTCCAACCGTCCGATCCTCAGGTTCACTGAGGCCGTCTTCTCCCAGTGGTTGACGAACCTGCGAACGTCGGTGAGTTCGGGCACGACGTCACGGTCGCGGGCGAGCAGGTGGAATGCTCCGCCTGCCTCGACAGGACTGAGCTGCGCCCAGTCTCCGACGAGAACGACTTTCCCCCCGGCGTTCTGCGCCGACTCCGTGAGCGTGTCCAGACCGAAGGTGCCTGCGAGGGATGCCTCGTCTACGATCACGAGCTGGCCTGGATGTAGCCGCCACTGCTCCACCTCGGCCGTGAGTTCGTCGATACGCCTGCGCAGGACCGCGGTGCGCATCGACGGTCCCTGACGGTGTGCCTCGGCCCGGAGACGGTCGATCTCGGCAAGCCGTTCCGCCTCGCGCGCGTGCTCGGTGAGCCACTTGCTTGTGTTCTCCGTGGGGATCCCACACTCCTGGGACAGGACCTTCGCGGCCGCCGCGGAGGGGGCAAGACCGATCACGGAGCCAGCGCCGAATGCCTTCTCCCACACGGTCCGCAGTCCGGACATGCTGGTGGACTTGCCGGTGCCCGCAGGTCCCACGAGGAGGTCGAGGGGGCGGCCAGACGTCGCGATCTGTTCGACCGCGCGAGCCTGGTCTGCGGATAGCGGATGCGCCCGGCCAGGCAAGTTAGCATCGGCCACATCGGCGACTTCTCGTATGCCGGTGCGTGGTCCATCGGCGCGCCGGCTCGCCTCCAGAAGTCTCGCCTCCGCCTCCAGCAGAGCCTGCGTCGTGTAGACCCCGTGCCCGCGAGCGCGAAAGCGTGAAGTCCCATCCGATCTGGTGAAGGGTGTTGGCGTGTGCGCCAGATCCGGGGCGCTGAGAGACAGCGACTCGTTCAATGCGAGGCCCACGGTGCGCTCGACTACGGCCATCCGGTCGTTGGGGCTGGCGAATCGAACGCCGTGTAGCTGCCGCAGAACTTCGGCGAAGACGTTGGCCTGGGAGAAGGTCGCCCGCTTGGTCGCGACTGTGTCGACGGCGATGGAGGCAACCTCGGCGAGCATCTCGTTGGTGAGGTCGTCGCCGCGCAGGAGTGGCAGGTCGTTCCTCTCCCCCAAGCTGCTGACCCACGGGACTGGCTCGTCCTCGAGGACGCTCTGGGCCCTTGTGCGCCAAGCCCTGACGAGTTCGGCCAAGGGTTTGACGTGCTTGTCCGGCCGGGTCTCCAAGGTGGCGCGTTGGCGGAGCCGCAGCATCTCCCGACTGCTGGGTCCGCGCCCGTGGGCCTCCACGAAGGCAGGGATGAGCTTGTCGGTGGCGGTTTCGATGGCCGACGAACGCCTAGAGAACTCCCTTTGCAGGGCTTCAGGCACGCCAGCCACCTCGTACTTGGGGACCGACGAATGGGCTCGGCGGGTGGGGTCCCATCCCCAGCCCACGGCCTCGGTCAGCAGATCGGAGAGGACGCCGTTGTACAACTCGGAGAGCCCAACGGCGGAGCGGAACAGTGCTCGGGAGTCGAGCGTCCGCCAGGTCCCGTCCCCGCCCTGCACCCGGTTCATCACGACGACGTGCGTGTGCAGCTGCGGGTCGCCGGCCCGGGAGTCCCAATGGTCGAAGGCCGCGCCGACGATCCCGCGGATGTCCTCCTGGACGACGCCGTTCTTCCCCGACCGGGAGCTGAAGACGCTCCGCTCGGCATAGGCCACGACGTAGGCAAGGGCCTTCTGATGCGCGTCGTAGATGACGCCCTGTGTCCCGGCGTCCGCGAGAGCCCACGCGACGCTCACGCTCTTGGGTGCGCTGAAGGTGAGGTCGAATCCTGCGACTGCGCGGAACATTCTTGTCTCCGCGATGCGCTCGTCGCGCTTGATGCTGAGGACCGCCTCCTCGCGCAACTTGCCGCTGAGCCCCCTGACCTCGCGGGCGATCCTGGCGGCCACGCGATCGCTGTACGAGGCGGCCGGTCGTCGCGGCGGACGGCCGAGCTGCTCGCCGGTCAGGGGATCCTGCAACATGCCGAGCATCCGGAAGAGGTGCTCTTCCGTCACCTGGCTGCCTGGCCTGACCCCGTTGCCACCGTCTAGGCCCGCGAGTCCGTCGCCGATGAACCGCCCGGGCGGAGTGCCGGACTCCGCGTAGTACCGAGTCAGAGCGGACGCCTGCTGGGCGGCGCCGTCGCTCTGCGCCACCGAGCTCATCAGGTACTTGTAGCCACTGCCGAGCGTCATCCGGCGGATCGACATCGTCATGTGAGCGGTCCATTCCGTCGTCTCAATGCGCACTGTTTGCGGGGGTTCAGCCGTACCGACTACCGCCGTCGCGATACACGGCGGGACGTGAACGGGCCTCGGATGCCAGAGGTGTGCTGATGGAAAGGCGGTGATGCGGCGGGAGGAAGCGGAGGGTCGCGTGGCGGACGGCTCGCTGAGTCGTCCAGTGACGGGCGGCCTGGAAACGGGGATGGCTCAGGCCCGACGGTTTGGGGGCGGGCGTGTACCGGAGGAGGGGTAGGCGACGCATCAGGTGAGACCAGTAGAAACCAAGGAGCAATGTCATGACCCGTGCCGGCCGGAGTCCGCTGGACGAACGAGCTCGCCACCGACTTCGTGAGGCGCAGCAGAAGGAGAGCCAGGCCGTAGCCGCGGTCCATGCCRCCGACGCAGCCAAGTTGGCTGTGCACGCGAAGCTGGATGCGCTCGTTCGCCAGCATCAGGCCCGAATCGAAATGGCTGAGGAGCGGCTTCGTCTTGCCAAGGCCGAGCTGGTGTCCGTATCAGGCGTCGAACGGGCAGCCGCCCTCCTGGACGAGCCGGCGAAGGCGCTTCGGGCAGCCGTCCGTGCCGCCAACGTGACGCACGCACCCGAGCCGGCCACGCGGCACACGGAATCGCCGTCCTAGCGCGAAGTTGTCCACAACCAAGCGGCTTCCGGTGGTTCTTTGTCCTCTTTTGGCTATATTTCAAGGGCGTGTCCTCAGAGACTTCGAAGGGTCGCAGCATGGCAAGCGGGGCGGTGGGAGAACGGATCGCGGCGTACCGGCGTCGTCGCGGCCTCAGTCAGGCCGCGTTGGCGGGCCTGGTCGGGCGGTCAGAGTCCTGGCTGTCGCAGGTCGAACGCGGTGTGCGTTCGGTCGACCGTTTGTCGGTTCTCCTGGACCTGGCGCGTGTGCTGCACGTTGATATGGAGTCGCTCTCGGGCCGTCCGTGGCAGGTCCAGCCGAACGGCGGGGCCTTCGGCGCCGGCCTGGCCGAACTGCGCACCTGCATGACGCGCTACGACCACATGCTCGGCGACTCGACGCCCGCGGTCCTGACTCTTGCTCAGCTGCAGGCTCAGGTGGTGGGGGTCCATCGCAGCTACCAGGCCGCGCACTACGAGCAGGTGGTCAGTGAGTTGCCCGCACTGCTCGGGCAAGCCGAGCGGCTGCGTCTAGAACTGGCGCAGACTCCGGAGGAACGCGAAGGCCACCTGATCTACGTGTCGGCGTATGCGGCGGCGGCAAAGTTGGTCACCAAGCTGGGAGCTGGTGATCTCGCGCTCCTCGCCGCCGACCGCGCCGCAACTGCTGCTTACACCGCTCAGTCCGACGTGGCATCGGGGATGGCGGCCTACCAGGTGGCGTGCGCCGTGCTGCGAGCGGAGCAGCCGCAGGACGCCGAACACCTGGCCGTCGGCATGGCTGAGCGGCTGGAACGCACAGCGCGATCCGACTCCCCCGTCATCGTCTCCTTGTGCGGCGCACTTTGGCTGATCGCCGCGGTCATCGCCGCGCGGCAGACCGAACAGTGGACCGCATGGGAACGGCTCGAGCGCGCGCAGCGAATGGCCGACATGTTGGGTGAAGACGGCAATCACGCCTGGACAGCGTTCGGCCCGACCAACGTTGCGATTCACCGGGTTTCGGTCGCGGCCGAGTTGGGCGATCCGGGCGAGGCGCTGCGCGCAGCCGCAACCGTCGACACAGAGCGGCTTCCATCCGGCCTGGCGAGCCGGCGCGCCCAGGTGCAGCTGGACCTGGCTTGGGCACAGGCTCAACGCAAGCGCGATGCCGAAGCGACCCTGCATCTGCTGGATGCCGAGCGGGTGGCGCCAGAGGTCATCCGGCACAACGTCATCGCCCAGGAGCTGGTCCGGGAGATGCTCGCGCGAGGAAAGAAGGCGCAGACACGATCGCTGACTGACCTCGCCACGCGGGCCGGTCTGCTCCACTAGGGATGTGTCTACCTGCCTGCTCGTCGTCACCGGCGCCCCCTTGGCGAGCCGCTGCTCCGATATTGCCGAGGCCCTGAGCGAGGCCGGCTGGCAGATCGAGGTGGTCACCACCCCGTCCGCCGGCGCTTGGGTCGACGAAGCGACCGTCTCGCACCTCAACTCGGCCCTTGGTCATGGCGAGACGAGTTCGGCCGAGCCCGACGTGGTCGTCGTCGCGCCGGCGACGTTCAACACGGTGGCCAAACTGGCGGCCGGTATTGCTGATACGTACGCGCACAGCCGATTGTGCGAGGCACTCGGACAGCGGATCCCGATGGTGCTTGTGCCCATGATCAACAACAAGCTCTGGGGCCACCCAGCTCTCTCCGGGCATCTGGACAGGTTGTGCGAGGCGGGCGTCGCTTTGGTGGACTGCCAGTCCGGCGGACCTGAACCAAGGGCCGTCAGCTCTGGCACGGGCGACGAAGTTGTCGAGCGCTTTGATCCATCTTGGATCGTGGCTCGTCTTCTCAGCCTGACCAGCGGCACGTAGAGGCGCGGCCCGGCCGCGAGGCGTGCGCCGCGCTGTGAGTGGACGTTGGAGGAGTACTGCACTGCGGGCATTGGCGGCGGTGTGACGCACCTTTCCAGCGGAGAAGGACGTCGAGCCCGAGCCCTGCGGTTCGGGCGAGATCGTCCCTCGCTGCTCAATGCGTGACAGGCCAGCTGTCCGGCTGGTGTTCGCGAACGGTCAGTGGGCCGTGACCAGAGTTGAGGAGCTGAGGTCGGCGGGGGAGGGCAGCTGCCTGAATCCCTTGGCGATCAACCAGATCGGAAGGAACACCAACTCGAACAGCCCGCCGGGGACGACGAGGAGCATTCCGACTCCCGCGCCCATGTCGAGGACGCCGAACAGGTCGAGAGGGACTCCGATCGTCAGCGAGGCGTAGCCCACCAGACCGAGCAGGGCGATGGGTCGCGGGACCAGTCGCCCGACGAAGAGCAGGTTGCAGAGGACGATGCCGCCGATGCCGGTCGGCACGTAGACCCACAGGAGGTGGTTCGGGACGACCTGCGATGCAGCCAGAAGGTAGACGCCGCAGGCTGCTGAGACGAGGCACTCGACAACCCTGAGGATTGGGTACCAGACGGCGAGGGTTGGGTTCACCTGCTTCAGCACTGGGTACATCAGCAGGCCGATCCCGACAACGGCGAAGCCTGAAACACCCATCAGGGCGACGCCGGCCGTCATTGGCGCGCGATCGGGATCGCCGTCGACGAACGCCTGGATCAAAGACGTGCCGAACATCGCGGTGACCATCTGAACGACGAACAGGATCCCGACGGCTCTCGCGACTCCTTGCCTGGACTGCGGAGCAGTCGTGTTGGAAGTCGGGGTTCTCGTGGTGCTCATGGCGTGACCTTCCGATTGCGTCAGGAGCGGGTCCGAGAACTCGTTTCTAACGGTGTTAGATTGGAGTTGGGACGCTACTCTAACGGCGTTAGATTGTCGAGGGCCGGGTGTGCCGGCAGGTTTATGGAATGGTCACCAGGAGAGGCAGGACCCGTGGGACGCAGGCCGACCGACGTCGCCAACAAGGCGCCGCTCAACCTGGGACGGGCGCTGCAGGTCGCGCTGGCCGTCGCCGACGACGACGGCTTGGAAGCGGTCACGATGCGCCGGCTGGCCGGCGAGCTGGGCGTCGAGGCGGCCTCTCTGTACCACTACGTCAAGAGCAAGAACCAGATCTTGGACGGGTTGGTAGAGCTCGTTGCCGCCGAGATCGAGCGCCCCATGCCGTCCACGGACTGGCGGGCTGCGATCAGCGAGCGGGCCCACCACACCCGAGCAGGCCTACGCCGCCACCCCTGGGCGGTGAGCTTGATGGCGTCAAGGACCAGCCCAGGGCCAGCCACTCTCGGGCTCCTGGAGACGGGGATCCGGTGCTTCCGCGAGGGTGGTTATTCGGTCCTCCAGGCGGCCCACGCAATCTCGGTGGTCGACAGCTACGTACACGGCTTCGTGCTCCAAGAGGTCAACCTGCCCTTCCGGGACGAGTCGGAACTGGCTGCCATGACTGGAGCCATCATGGAGACGTTTCCTGCCTCCGAGTTCCCGTACCTGTTCGAGCTGACCGTCGAGCACGTCCTCAAGCCGGGCTACGACTACGGCAAGGAGTTCGACTCCGGCCTCAAGGTCGTACTTGACGGTGTCGCAGCGTTGCTCGTCCAGCCGTAGGCGGCCCCGCCTCGGTCATTTCTCGACCGCTTGCGGAGCGAGGACCATCGGGCTCGTGGTGGATGCGGCTGCCTCTGGCACTGTCCAGAGCAACCTGAGAGCGTCAGTGCCGCTCGCGTGTCGCCCGTATGGTCAGCGTCATGCAGCGATACGTGGCGTTCCTCCGGGGTATTGCGCCCAGCGGCAAGAACATGACGAACGACAAGCTGTGCGGGGCCTTCCTGGCGCTCGGGTTGAAGGATGTCCGGTCGGTCCTGGCAAGCGGCAACATCACTTTTCGCGCGGGCTCGACGGACGTGCCGACACTCGAACAACGAGTCGAGGATGCGCTCAGGGACCTCCTCGGCGTCAGGAGCTGCACGATCATCCGCGCCCACGCAGAGATGCGCTCACTGGTGCAGAGCGACCCCTTCCCGGGCTTGACCCACGAAAGCCGCACCTACCTCACGGCCACGTTTCTCAAAGCCGCTGCCGCCCTTCCCACCGCCCTGCCTTCGGACCCAGATCGGCCCACAAGCGTCGCCAGATATGACCCCGCAGCCCGAGCCGTTCTAGCAGTCACCGACAACAGCGATCCCAGAGAAGGGTCAGGCCTCATGAGGTGGCTGGAGAAGACCTACAGCAAGGACATCACCACACGGAGCTGGCTCACGGTCCAGCGAGTCCTCACCAAACTCGAGGACTGACTCACCGACCCATCGGCGGCGGCGTGACGCGCCTCTTGGGCCGGACCTGGCCGGGCCAGCTGGGGACGCCTCGGACCCGGACTGCCTGGCAGTCCGGGTCCCAGGACGGCGGTGCGTACTCTGGCACCTCGCTCGGGTTCGGTCATCGCGTCCTGTGCGGTTCAGGCGTGCGCAGGTGCCCTGACTTCGTTGACCACTTCGAACACCGACTCCTGCGGAGGTTCGGTGAACCCACCGGGGATTCCTTGCTGCATGCGTGGCATCAGGGTCGAGTCGCGGAAGGTCTCCCAGCTTTCCTTAGTGTCGTGCACGGCCACGATGGTCCACCCGTCTGCGGACGGGCCGGCCGCGTGGTACACCTGCCCAGCCGGCAGGCTTCCGTCGGCCGGGTGCACCGCCGCGATCGATGCCTCGTACTGATCCTTCGTGCCGCCCTTGAACTGGTGAACGACGCCATAACTCATGCGGCTGCCCTCGCTTCCTCGGGTCCGCCCCGGCCCAGACAGGGGCGGCCCGGGACAGTCTCGGCGGGGCCTCTTCGACGCTACGCGCCAGCCGAGGGCCTGTCGATGGACAAACCGGCCCCGGCGTTTCCACTTCCTACCGTTGCCCGAGTCGGGGACCTAGCCCGCCGGTCGCCGGCTATCTCGAGAGCCGTCCTCAAGGCGGCGGAGTGACGCACCGCAGGCTGACGCAGATCTGACGGTGAGGTGGCGGCATTGCATGGGCCAGACTGTTGCTCCGGCAACTCGACCAAACCAACCTTGACATGTCCCAGCAGACGCCCCGAGAACAGCGGGCGCGGGGATGCCGGGTGGGCGCGAGGAATGTTGACTAGAGTCTTCGCGGGGAACTGGAACGGCCAAGCCGAGCGGAAGCAGGGGCGATCTGATGGGCGAGACCCACGGCAACGACCAAGACATCGAATCCGAGGACGACCAATCCTCCACCGAAAGCCTTGATCCAGTCGCTGATGGCGAATGCCCTGACCCCGCCGGTAACGGCGACGTCGCGATCGAAGACCAAGCTTCAGGGCTGCCGTGGAAGAGGATTGCCGTTGCGGCCGGGGGCGTGGCTCTTACCGTCGCCGGCACGGTCGTCGCCACCCTCGCCGCAACTCATAAGACTGCCCGCCACGAGAATGCAGCTGCTTACGCGCACGGACTGGTCGCCGCCGTGGAGGCGATCCGGAACGGCTACGACCCGTTCGAGGACTAGGGCGGGTCGTCCGGCTTGCAGGTCCAGATCATGACAGCGCACCGGCTGGCTACGGTGTGATCGATCTTGGCTGGCTTGCGCTCCCGGGCCTGAACCGTCAAAGGGGAACCATGTTGCGGCGTCGCCCTTTAGGCGCCGCACTAACAGCCCGCTCGAAGGCCCTGAACCTGTCGTGACTCTCCCGTGTCGTTCGAGCTCTCGTCGATGCCGGGGTGGACCATTGAGTTATGTCGAGTCAACGGGTCCGATGCCTGTTCTGCTATCTCAAGACACAGGATGCCATTGAGGCGAGCTATGAACATCTCCTGTCGCGTCCCGTCGCGGACGCGTTCGGCATCGACCGCGATGCACCGGTGGCGAGGATGAACTCTGACCTGTCCGACTTGCGGTGGTCACAGTTGAACGGCATCAAACGCAAGTGCGTCTGCACCAGCTGCAACAACGGATGGATGAATCAACTTGAGCACGACATGGGTTTGGTCGCCGAGTGGATTCACGGCCCGGCCGACGAGGCGTTGGGGGCCAAGCGTGACCTCGTGCTGCGCAGGTGGGCGCTGAAGTCGCACTTCCTGTTGCACTTCATCGACGGGAACGCTGGCAACTTCATGGAGGACCCAACAGGTGCCGTCGTACCTCCATTCACTGCGGCTCGGAGGATGTACGAGGGTGATCATGAGTTCGTAAGGACCGAGTGTGGTGTTGGTGTGAGCTTGTCGAACGGCAGTGTTGATTTCGCGTGGTCCTTCGGGCACCCCACTATCCAGAACCCGCCATCGGCCGGTATCCCGAACTTCACACCGGTCTCGATCTTGACCCTCGGACGACTCCGATTGTGGGTTGTCACTCCGCAACTTCATTCACCTGAATCGGTTGCCGCCCCCTCTGGTGTAGTTGCGAGTACGTCAGCGCTGCGGCCCTCGCAGCTCGCGGTCACTGAGGGTCTGCCCAGTCCAGACGCGATGACAGTGCGCTACCCGGCCGCGTAGCCCGAGCCTTTGGGAGACCGCCCAGTCTGCGGTGAAAGGCGAGGTCAGTCTGGGCGAGCAGACGCGGCGGTAAGACTGTGAGGATCGCCAAGGCAGCCTGATGGTGCTGGGCTGTGGTTGGTGACCGCGAGTGTGACCCCCGGAATGACTGGCCTTTGTGCCTTGCTGCGACCTGTCCGCTCGTGGTCACCGGCCCGGCCCGGTTGGAGGAGCTGGCCTGATCAGGAGCTTGACCACCTGGCGTTAGCGGCGCCGGATGTGTCTCATCACAGTCCTGCCGAGCCTCCATCCCGGACCGGAACCACGTCCCGTCCGGCGAAGGAGAGAACGCATGAACAGTCTGACCGATCTGCGCGAGGTGGTCGATGTCGTGATCGGCGTCGACACCCATGTCAATACCCACTCCGCGGCCGTGGTCGATGCTGCGACTGGTGGTGTCCTGGACGAGATCACTGTCGAGGCGACAGCCCAGGGCTATGCCGAGTTGGTGGAGTTCGCCAACAACCACCCGATGCTGCGGGCCTGGGCCATTGAAGGGACCGGTGGTCACGGCGCCGGCTTGAGTCGTCACCTGCTGGAGTCATCGGAGATCGTCATCGAGTTGGATCGTCCGAAGCGGGCTGCGCGTCGCAACGGCGCGAAGTCCGATCCGCTCGATGCGATCCGCGCTGCGCGTGAGGCGATGGCTCGACCGCGGTTGGGAACACCTCGCGCCGGGGGCGAACGCCAAGCACTGTCAGTGCTTTTGGCTGCTCGCCGCTCCGCGATCAATGCCTCCACCGAGGCCCAGCAGCAGGTCTTCGGCTTGGTCATCGCAGCACCCGAACCCACCCGCGTCAGGTTCCGTGGCCAGAAGCTTGCCGCGATGCTCATCACCGCCGTGAACCTGCGGGTGCACGCTTCATGGGACACCGAGACGACCAGCACCGTGGTGGCGCTGCGGACCTTGGCTCGTCGCGCGCACGCGATGCTGAAAGAGGCACGGGAGCTGCAGAAGGCGATCGTGGCCATCATCCGCGCCTGGCGGCCCGACCTGCTCGAGGAGTTCGGCGTCGGACCGATCGTGGCCGCGACGGTGTTGTGCGCCTGGCCCCACCCCGGCCGTATCCACTCCGAGGCGGCGTTCGCGATGCTCGCCGGCGTGGCACCGATCCCGGCGAACAGTGGCCAAGTCACGACCCTTATCGGCTCAACCGTTACGGCGACCGCCAGCTCAACAACGCACTGCACACCGTGGTCCAGAGCCGGATCCAGTACCAGCCAGCCACCCGCGATTACGTCGCCCGCCGTACTGCCGAAGGAAAGACCGGCCGCGAGATCAAACGCTGCCTGGCTCGCTACGTCGCCCGCGGCCTCTATCGCCTCCTTGAAAACCAGGCCACAGCTGCTTGACGAAGCATAGGAGCGTCGCGCCGGCTGGACAGCGGCACGCGCCGGTTTGACCGTGCTCAGTCCGCCGGTCCGGGCAGAGCCAAACCTGCGCTTCTGCGAGTGGTTCAATCACGCCATGGCGGATCTTGGTCTGTCCTAGAGTGCTTGCGTGGCAATCTTCCAGGAACTGTCGGGCCAAGGACGCGTGGTCGGTGGACATCTCTCAAGTGGCACGGTCGTTGCAGGCGGAGCTAGCCCGTTCTCTAAGAACAACGACCTCTCCATTCAGCACGCCTCCAACCCATTCAAGCGTCACAGGATCAACGCCGAGACAGTCACCGAGTGGGAGGAGCTAGCCAAAAAGGAGGGCGTGGCCGGGGCTGTGGGTCGCGCAGCGGCCACTGCGGCGATCCCGGGAAGGGTCGGCAAGGCCGTCGGGGCCGGTCTCGGGGCGGCGGTGAACTCTGGGCACACGGTGCGTGTCACTTGGGCGGCCGACGGCAGGCAGTCGATCATCGAGCTGCCCGAGAAGCAATTCATGGTCTTCTCCGTCCTGCTGAAGGACCGCCAGATAGCCACTGACTTGGCGGAGAACGTAGAGGGGGGAGTTCCGTCCGCCCGGCCAGCTGCGAGCGAGAGAATCGCGGACTTGGCCCTCTCGGTCATCTCAAGAGGTAGGCAGGATGCGCCAGCAGCCAAGGCGCTGCCTACTCAGGACGTCACCGAGCAAATCGCGAAACTGGCAGCCCTTCACGCGCAAGGGATCCTCACCGATGCGGAGTTCTCGGACAAGAAGGCAGAGCTCCTCCAGCGCCTCTAGCACGGGGCTCGCCCCTCTTCGGGTTGGCGGCCACCGTTAGAAGTGAGGCGCTCCACGAGGTTGCCCCGACGTAGACCGTCGCTTACGCCGTGTTGTGGGCGAGGCCGTCAGCGTGATGCGTACTGACTCCCGAGGGGCCAAACGCGCTGCGGTAGCGGCGGAAGGACGCAGGTCAACCCTCGCGGAACAGACGTTGTAACCGTGACGCATTCGCTCGTAGGGCAGCAAGTTGTCACGATTTGGCACTTCACCTGACACGCGACTCCGCCTCCTCCTACGGTGTCGCTTCCGGCCAAATCACTAGGAGGAACACACCCGTGGGCATCATCCGCAAGAGCCTGTCTGTCAGCACGCTTGGACTCGTCGACTTCCGCTCCGACAAGGAGCGGACCGCCGCCTACACGAAGGCGACAAAGAAGGAAGCGAAGAAGCAGACCAAGTTGATGAAGCAGGCCCTGAAGGAGAAGTAGGGCCTTCACCGGCACCTGAGCGGGCAAAACTAGGAAAATGCACCTGCCTGCAGAAGTCAGAACCCCGAGCGGACCGATCCGCCGGGGTTCTGGCTTGCGTACTCGGGCACTTGTAATCGGACACCCGACTCGCGGTATGACGCACCGCACGGATCGCGGCATGAGTGTGCGGCGGGATCGGGACACGCTTGAGAACCGGCTCCGCCCGGACGGATGTTTCGCTCAAACCCGTTCGACGCGGTCGGCCTGTGGTCCTCGATCGCTCTGTCGCACCTGGTACCGGACCCGATCGCCCTGGTACAGCACCTCGGCGCCTCTGAGGACCGACACGTGCACGAACAGGTCCGCGCCACCCGCGTCGGGCGTGATGAACCCGAACCCCCGCTCCGCGTCGTAGCGCGCGACCACTCCCTCGCCGCCGCGCGCCGGGATGTCGGATGCCTCCCGGTGTCCCGACCGGGCGCGGGTCGTCGACGTCGCGGGTGCGCCCCGCGGTGTCGAGTTGTGCGCGAGGCGCACGTCGCGGGCCTGGGGACCCTTCTCGCTCACGACGATGTCGTACGTCACCCGGTCCCCCTCGCCCAGCCCGAGAAGCCCGTCGGCCAGCTCACGGACGTGGACGAAGACATCGGGGCCGCTCGACTCGGGGGTGATGAACCCGAAGCCCTTGTCGCCGTCGTACCAGGACACGGTGCCGTCCGCCCCGTCGGATGCCACGGCCTGCTGGGCGGCCTGGCCTCCCAAGGGGAGCAGATGGTCAGCCTGCGGTCCCTTCTCCCCGTCGACGACGAGGAACGCCACCCGCTGCCCCTCCGAGACCACGCCGCCGCCCACGATGGCCGAACTGTGCACGAAGATCTCGGCACCACCGCCGTCGGGCGTGATGAAGCCGTACCCCTTGGCAGGCTCGTACCAGGACACGGTGCCGAGCACGCCCAGCGGTGTATCGGCGGCCCGGTCGGCGATGACCCGGACGCGGCGTGCCTGAGGGCCGCGGTCCCCCTCGCCGATCTCGAACTCGACCACCTGCCCCTCCCGGAGCAGCTTCATCGCGTCGTCGCTGACGATCTCGGACGCATGGACGTACAGGTCATCTACCTCCTGCCCGAGGGCGATGAAGCCGAACCCCCGATCGGCATCGAACCAGCGGACGGTTCCCTCGGTCACGTCTGACTCCTTGTCGAAGCTACGGTCGGTGTTCCCCCAGTGTCCCCGACGGGACTGCGACCAGCGCTCGGCGCCAGACGGTGCTCGTACCGTCGTGGCAAGTGCCCGACGGCGACATCCACGGCACCCGGCGCCGCGCCGACCGCGGCAGATGAGGAAACTCACTGGCTGGCACTTGCCAAGGATCGTCACTGCAGGATCTTCAGATGCCAGCCCGCGGCCTCAAAGGCTCGCTCCAGGCTGCCAAAGACGTCGTCCTGTCGCCATGGCGCTTCGTCAGGGAAACTGGAACTGAAGGCCATGACCGAAGTGCCGCGTCCGGGCGACCATTCGGCGTCGATGACCAAGGTTCCAAGGTGATCCGCGTATTCGATACGGTCGCGCCGCAGTCTGATCGAATAACCGGCTGAAGAATCGACGCGGTCAATCAGTCAATACTTCTTGAACTGCTCGGCAGGCACCTGCGCATCCTTGCGGGATCGGGCAAACGACGCCACTCCCCAGAAACGTGGCACGGACCCCGCTCGTGCAACGTCCGCTCATCGGTGCGCGAGTGCATATCCCGTCGCTCGCTCGCGGCTACTAGAGACTTCCCTGCAGGATCGGTGTCTGGCCAGACTCGGTCCAGGTGTCCGGCGGGAGGCTCTCCTCGCGGCTGCCCACCTGTGGTTTGAGGTGTGGCTCTCTTTCGGTCTGCAGTCCGTCGGGCACCGTGACGAGGCGCGGCTCGAAAGGGGACTGCCCAGCTCGTAGTAGCACTGCCCACCTCGCCGTCCCTATCGGTGCGAGGAAGCGGGAGAAGGCAATGACGAAGGTGATCATCGGGGTCGATCCCCACAAGCTGTCGGCGACGATCGAGGTCGTCGACCGGCACGAGAAGCTGCTCGGCTCGGGCCGGTTCAGCACCGACCAGGCCGGCTACAGCGCGATGCGGACGTACGTCAAGACCTGGCCGGAGCGGGTCTGGGCGATCGAGGGAAGCAACGGCACCGGCCGCCCGCTGGCCCAGCGACTCCTCGAGGCCGGCGAGCATGTCGTGGACGTGCCTGCCAAGCTCTCCGCCCGAGCCAGGTTGTTCGACACCTGCCACAACCGCAAGACCGACGCCCGCGACGCCCACTCCATCGCGATCGTCGCGGTCCGCACCAAGACCCTTCGCGTGCTGCGCCGCGACGGTGAGCTCGAGGCGCTGCCGATGCTGTGTGACCGCCGCGAAGAGCTCACCCGACTGCGGGTGCAAACCGTGAACAGGCTCCAGCGACTGCTCGCCGAGCTCGTTCCGGGCCAGGCGAAGAAGGACCTGACCGCGTTGCAGGCCAAGGCAATCCTCGCATCGGTGCGCCCTCGCGACATCGCCGGGAAGACCCGCCGACGGATCGCAGCCGAGGAACTCGCGGACCTGGTCGCCGTCGAGTCGAAGATGAAGAAGGCCACCGCCGAGCTCAAGGTCCTGGTCAAGGCCCGCGGCTCCGGCCTAATGGACCTGCCCGGTGTCGGACCCGTCGTGGCCGCCCGGACCCTGGCCGACGTCGGAGACATCGCCCGGTTCGCCGACCGCAACCGGTTCGCCTCCTGGACCGGCACCGCACCCCTGGACGCCTCCTCCGGCGAGCAGAACCGGCACCGCCTCTCCCGGGCCGGGAACCGGCGGATGAACCACATGATCCACATCGCCGCGATCAGCCAGATCCGCCTCGACACCGACGGCCGGGCCTACTACCGGCGCAAGCGAACTGACGGCAAGAGCAAACCCGAAGCGTTGCGCTGCCTCAAGCGCAGGATCTCCGACGCCCTGTATCGACAGCTCGTCGCCGACGCCGAACAAGCCCAGATCGCACACGCGCCGGAACCGGTCGGCACGGGTCCGGGAGGGCACTGCGGGGCGTCTCAAGAATCCAGCGCGGTCGACCTGCCCCCGCATATCGACACTTCGGATCAGCCACTTCCCGGACCCGCGAAAACGACGCTACAACCGCCCCGGCCCACACGGAAGCCCTCCCGCCGCAAAGACCGCATCAGGCACCGCTTGACAACAAAGGGGAGCCGAAAAGACACGGCTTCCGCCGTGTGTTCGCAGACTCGTCAGCGATGACTCCGGCTTCCACTGAACCCTTGATTCCTCCTTCATGCTGCTCCAGTTGACTCTGCAGTTGGCTGCCAACTGGGGCGGCCGATCCTGCCGAAGTCCTGGTGGCGATGCGCTCCACCAAACTGTGTCCGTGTGACGTTGTTCCGCCTGAACGACCCCATCGCATCTCCCGAACCTTCACCTTTGCCCGGCGAATGGACGGCACGGCCACGAACACGGGGTCCTCAGGGAGCCCAGCGGAAGAGCCCCCCCAAGAGGGCCATCGGCAGATACCGTTGGGCCATGCCTAGCGGGGCCGAGTTGCGGGCGGTGACGTGCAGAGGGTGCGGAATCGAATTCCGAAGCCATAGACGGAATGTTGTTTACTGCTGCGATATCTGCGGTCTGATGAGCGCTGCCCTGCGGAGCAGCGAACCATATTGCTTCTCGTGCAGTTCCAGGATTCAGGCCTTTCACTCGGACTCCCGGACAGCGCTCACCCCAGAGCAGTACTGGGAGGTGCACAGTCAGTTCGAGCCGACGCATCGAGTTTGCCTGCGCGCAGCGCTGGATCGCGAGGTAGGAGAGGCACGGCAGGGCTGTCGATGCAAGGCCTGCCGACGGGACCGTGGGGAGCTCCTCGACCTGAACCACGCACCATCACGAACCAGTCGCAACGCCAAGAAGCGTTCTGCGTCCTCGACGTACCTTCGCAACCGGATCCTCATCCTCGAGAGGGACGCCTGGGTCTGCCAGATCTGCCGACTGCCCCTAGATAGGGACGCGTCTGTCGTGGATGACCTCTATCCCCAGGTGGACCACATCCTGCCCGTCTCGCTCGGCGGCAACGACGAGCTGAGCAACCTGAGGGCAGCACATCGATGGTGTAATTGGGTGCTCGGAGACAGCATGGCGGACCGGAGCGTTAGGGCGGCCGCACACGCGCGTTTCGCCACGCGCTTTCCCGCTCATGTCATAGAGAATCTGGATCACCGCTAGCTTGCTGATGGTCCCGTGGGTGTACCACCTCGCCGACTCTGCCAACATCGGTCAGCGGAACAACAACTTGCTCTCGCTGCCGCGCTTCTAGCTGGAGACCCGCGGGCGGCGGAAAGACCCGCTCCGCCTGTCTCCCCGTGCGCCGACGGCTGAGTGTTTACATCCAGAGACTGATCGACTGAGAGGGCATGTCTGAGGACTCTGACGAACGGATCGAGTCCGCATTTGTCTATAGGTCCGCGTGCCCTGCTTCGGTCCTTCGGTGGCTACATCGGCGCGAGAGTCACGCGAAGGATGGTCTCACTCATCCGTTCGGGCGACCCAACGCGATGCCTATGCGCCATGCGTCCAGTTGATGTCATCGTCTTGGAGTCATCGCACGGATGACCTGGCATGGCTCCTGGGGTGCGTTCAGGCCGGCGGACTCGCGCTAAACGGGAGGCAATGTGTCGCTTCAAGACGACTCGAAGGTAGCCGAGCAATTGATGTCGCCGCATCTGCCGCGGCTGCGCTTTGACATCCAGGCTCGGCGCGTCAGGGGGGATCGAACACCCACCGGTATCGAGGTGCCGAGGTCATTTCCGCGAGCATGCCTTCAACTCACGTACTGGGAACTTCCCGTTGTCTTCGGGGACGTTAGCCAGCCAGAACTTACTTTCCGCCCCAGTCAGACCTTCGCGACGGATGGCCGGGCCTCGAGGTCTGCTTGGTCAGCGACCCCCGCGAACTCCTCCCGGGCGCTGCGGCTCGTCGATGTCGTGGTCAATTCCGAGCGAAACACCTATCACGTTGATTCGGGGTGCTCAGATTTGGACGAGGATTCGGAACCGATAGGCCGTCGCTGGCTCGCCCGCTGCGATGACGCGCACCGGAGCTCACTCGCGCCGTGCAGCACATGTGCCGCCAGTCTGGCCCACACCGTGGAACGAGTGCTGGGTCCGGTGGATCAGAACCAGCGTCGACGGCTGCCGGGCATGCGGCGTAGCCCGTCGGTATTGACCAACGAGCCTGTGGCCGTCGAGGGCGACTTCGATGAGGTTCACACTGACAAGGACCCGGTCCGCTTCGGAGCACCGACCAGACCTGACGACCCACGTTTCACGGTCCACAACTCAGTTGACTGGGGAACCGCCTCATACTCGGTGAACTCGGAAGAGTTCCTCTCTGAGACGACCGACGACGACCATGATTGGCGCGACGCCGCCTCTAGGCACTTGGACTGACACCGAAACCTGCTGTGGTGGGACGCGCCTGAGCAGACAGGCGGCGGAATGCCGCACCCTGCTCGGTTCACGGTTACCGGGCTGCGTCGTATGCCTTGAGAACATCCGCACTGATCCGGCCGCGGTCGCTCACCTGATGCCCATTGTTCTTGGCCCATTCACGCACGCCCGCAAGGTCAGTGCGTGACTTTGCTCGAGACGAAGAGCGAACGGCCTTGCCACGACGGCTCCCCCGACCCTGCTCGGTCGCCTTGGCGATGTAGGGCTTGAGCGCCTTCTCAAGGGCGGCGCGGTTCTTCGCGCCGAGGTCGATGACCCAGCTCCTGCCGTTGAGGCTGAATGACACCTCTTTCGCGTTGGTCGAACCGTCGAGGTCATCAGTGATTGTTACGGTCGTCTGCTTCGCCATGGAGAGAATGATCGCGCCTATGGGTTGGGAATGCTAATCATCCATCGCATTTCCCCGCTGCCGCGTCCGCGTTGTCGTAAGTGATTCGGGACGCCACCCACACGTCCGCCCCGCAATGGGAGTGTTCGTCGCGTAGCTGTCGCCGCCGGCATCCGATCGTCGAGGACTCTCCCGGTCATGGCCGCGCCGAGCCGTAAGGCGGCGGACACACCGGCCGGACGCCGGCTTGAGCGTGCAGTCCGACTGGATCGAACGCATCAATGTTGGGGGTGCGCGCTCCCGCGTGGAGGTCATCAGTCAACCACCCGACGGCGGAGCCGGGGTCCGGCCCTCACAGCAGGAGCCTCTCGCGGCGTGAGGTACTTGCGATTTTCACAATCGTGAGCGACGATGACCACGTGGCGATAACGGATGTCGAGATCGGGGCTCGACTGAAGGCGCTCCTTGAGGTCAACGCTATGGATCAGCGAGGGCTTGCGGAGAGAATTGGTCTGAGCCCATCGGCTATGAGCCGAGTCATCAGTGGCGAGCGGACCCTGAAGGCCCGTGAGGTTGCTTTGATCGCGGAGCAGTTGAACGTACCCGTCGCCTCAATCGTTGAGGGCGCGCTGCCGCCATCTCCGGTGG
The DNA here is from genome assembly GCF_056404275.1 of Pedococcus sp. P2_D9. Taxonomy (NCBI): domain Bacteria; kingdom Bacillati; phylum Actinomycetota; class Actinomycetes; order Micrococcales; family Intrasporangiaceae; genus Pedococcus; species Pedococcus sp. P2_D9. Next base: position 92,875 of record NZ_JBFUEI010000006.1, on the reverse strand, counting down.
CGGTCGCTGCCCGGCAGAGTCACACGGACACCCAATCGGTGGGCGAGGCACTGGCGAGAGCAGCGTTCTTTGTCGAGTTGGCCGAGCTCGCTGAGTCCACGCAATCGCCCGAATTCGACTGGCTCGAACTGCCTACAACTGGTATGGCGTGGCAGCAGGGCCACTATGTCGCGGAACAAGTTCTGGACCATCTGCACCTGGATGATTCGCCCCTTCCAGCCGCGATGCATGATCTCGCAGGACTGATCGAGTCAGCCGTTGGCGTGCAAGTGGCGCTCGAACCGTTGGGAAACGGCATGGACGGTATGAGCGTGTCCTGCGCCCGCTTAAAACTCGCGATGGTGAGCACCACGACGGCCCCTGCTAGGCAGCGCTGGACCCTGGCGCACGAGCTAGCGCACTTGGTTCTGGGCGACACCCAGGACTTGCTCGTCGATCGCAACGTTTGGGGGCACCGGTCCCCCCAGGAGTCCCGAGCAAATGCGTTCGCTGCTGCCTTTCTTATGCCCTCAGAACTGGTGAAGCGGGAGTGGGGCTCCGCGGTACGACCCTCCCAAGATCTCGTGAGCCGGCTCTTGGACACCTTTCATATCAGTTTGGATGCTCTTGCATTTCGCGTGCATAACCTCGGCTTGGTCAACGCGGCGGGCCGCGACTCCATCCGAAGTATGTACCCGATAGTGAGCCTGCTTCGGAATCAAGGGAATCGACAGTCAGAGGGTTCGTGGCTGCCGGGACAACTCACAACGGATGTGATCGACGCATATGCAGGCGGTCGGATCGGTGTCCGATGGTTGGCCAATCTCGTGCGCCTCGATCCGGACGAGTTGCTGCGACGGCTTTCGGCGAACGACGAAGAAGCCCAGGCTCTTGAGGCAGCGGAGGACGAGGTCTTGGTCTGATGGGTACCGCCCCCGCCGTTGTGTTCGACACCGCCACCCTGCGCAATTTTGCGGCCATTGGACGGTTGGACATTCTTGAGGTGCGGTACGGCTCGCGCGCGACTTGGGGCGAGTCGGTATACGCGGAGGTCGAGGTTGCTGAAGGCTATGAGCCTGGCTTGTTAGGACTTCGAGGCCAAGCATGGATCGGCCCCCCGCTTGAGCTGTTCTCAGCCGCATGCCTTCGAGACGTCGATCGCATCCAGCGCGCCCTGAGTGGCCCCGGAGAGGTCCCGACGAAGAACCTCGGCGAAGCCGAGAGCATCCACCTCATCGCTCATGAGCTCGACGGAAACGGCGTGCTCGCTGTGGACGATAACGCCGCCCGCGACCTGGCCGAGCACCGCAACATCAAGACGCTACGAACCCACGAGATACTCCAAGAGTGCTTCGCCATGGATGACCTGCGCTGCCCGGAGCCCTTTGAAATCGCAGCGGCGATGTTCGATGCAGGACGGCACAACGTCCACGTGCCAGCCGACCACACAGGTATCTGCTGAACGGAATGGACGCAAGGCAACTCACGACCATCCTGCAAAGTCATACGGACGGGTTCACGCCCACCGGCAGGCGCGTCATCATCAACGACTCTCAGGCCTGATCCGGATCTCACACGTGCTCCACCGTCGGCCGTGTTGAGAGGCGCGGCCAAGTCGCATTGAATCTGCAAGCTCCCCGACTCACGCTGAATGACGTGCTTGAACGGACTCGGCCACGACCCGTGATGCTCCACGTCAACCGAGGCGTGTTGAGGGAACAGCAGCGCTCAGCCTTGGACTCAGGGCACAGCCGAGCGTGATGATCGGACGGTGCCATCGTCCGGTGGAACCGTGACTTCCGAAGGCTCGCTGCACGGCCCCGAAGGAACTGTGACGACGGTAACCCCGCTCTTGTCGGCCGACCGAGCGATGACTGATATGCCGGAGGGGCTCCTCGCCGCCTCTGCGCATTCCGCACCGATCCGGGTGTCCCAAACGTCGTCGGTTGATGTCAGGTGCAGCACAGCAGAAACTGGCTTGGGCGGGGTGGCGTCTGGGGCCGTTCCATCAGACTTGGGGTTGGCGGCCCATGAGAAAGCCACAAGGGCGAGGGCCGCGACGAGGGAGAGGAGCATTACGACATTGCGGGCTTGAGTCGCTCGACGTTGGGTCAGCAAGTGGCTCCTGAGATACGCGGCGCCCTGGGCTCCCGTCCTGAAGCTGTCCATCTGCGTCTTACGCAGCGTCCGCAGTTCCCTAGCCTGTTTGATCTTGTTCTCTATGGCCGCGCGTTCCTTCTCGGTCGCCGTCACGGAGCTGACTGCGAGTTCGTCTATGTCCTTCCCGAGCTTGTAGTAGCTTCCGCGCGACTCATCGAGGGCTTGGAGTAGTGCAGGTAACCCCCCTGACCCACGGTGGTAGCTGGAGTCTCTTTCAACATTGGCCAACACTTGCTTGTCCAACTTCTTCCTACTTTTCTCCAACGAACTGAGGACGGTCAGGTTGTTGCTCCTGCCTGGCATCTGCGCCCAGGTCAATAGCCCAATCGCTAGGAGCGCACAGACGAGAGCGACGCCAATGCTGACTACGCCCGTGGAGAGCCGGACTCTGTTCTCCTCCCAAGTGAGTTCACCGATCGAGCTCAGCTGACTGCCAGCGACGGCTGTTGTGGCGACTGCGGCAAGGGCGGTCGTCATCCACAGGAGCGGCTTTACGAGCGAGGCGTTTCGCTCAAGAAAGGGATCGACTAGGGGGACCGTGGGGGCTGCCGGTGACGGCTTCTCCGGCGGGGCCGTCTCTGTCTGTGCTCTCCAAGCACCGAAGAAAGCGGCGAGAGCGCGGCGTAGGCGGATCACCAAAGCCGCCGCTAGTGCTCAGTAACGCGAATGCTGACCGACTGAACGTGAGGGGCGACGATGACCTCCAGCTCGTCAGGTCGGAGTCCGCCCTCCTCCAGGATCACATAGACCTTGGCGGCGGCGGGCGCCTTGCGGAGCATGTCCCGCACCGAGGAGGCCGTGACGTCAGACTTGACGTGGAGGGTAAAGATTGGTGGCCAGTCGTCGTCTGGATTGATCCGCTCGAGGGACGTTTCCGTCATCTGAGCCTCCCTGTCTCACGATCTGCCAATCGAACAAGACGCACGGGATCGCGTTCCCTTGGCACAGTACAACTCGCACGGCACGACGCAAGACCTACGCCCATAGGCATGTGCGGACATTCTCGAGCCGATAGGCGGCGGAAAGACTGGACCCCTACGACGAGCGCAAATTGGCCGCGCGAGGTGGCTGGCCCCGGGCCGCTACTGCTCCGCCCGAGGACGCAAATGGCCTACGGGCATCTCCGTCAGGACGGGGAGGTGTTGACCATCGACGATGGCCTCCTCGAAGAGGACGACTCGGGGAGAGGCCGGTGGTGTCACCCCATCCGGAAAAGTGATCGAGAGGGTCGAGAGGGCAATCGCAGTTGCTCCCTCAGGCCGAACGGTGCTTACGGCAGTGAAGTGCATCAATTCTTCCTCCGGCTCGCGGTATAGCGTGGCGCGACCCACGAGCGCCGTTCGCTGTTCCGAAGTCTGACCCGGCCACTCGTTCCGGGGCACCTGCCCAGGCTCGACGAGGATGTCGATCTCGAGCTGCTGACCTTCGACCGGAGGAGGGATCAGGACGGTGTCAATCTCGGGGCCACTGAAACCGTCCGGCAAAACGAGGCCCCGATGCGGAATGACCACTGTTGCCAAGCGCAGCATCCCTGTCTCCTCGATGGGATCTGGGATTTCCCACTGCGCGATGACGCGACCGGCACCGGTCGCGCTGGAGTCCTCAACCTTGTAGTGGCAGCGGCCGTCCTTATGGAACGAGATATGCGCCCGATTGCCGCCCGCCTCACGATTGAACACATAAAGCTCGGCACCACGCGTGAAACGGATGTACCAGGTGCTCGACACCTGCTCGCGCGTGTGGTCGTCGCCAGCGGCAAACTTCAAGGTGCCCTGAGTCAAACCGGTGACGAGGCGTTCTGGCATGCCCTCATGATGTCGGCAGATTGCGCCGGCAGGCGGCGGTTAGCCGCACCGCACTCCGGGCGGCGGAACGAACGTCATGCCCCGGTATATCCAGATGTGCTTGGTTGTGGTCCGGTTGTCCGGGAGGACATGCCCCGGTTGCGCGTGGAGCTGCCGCTTGATGCGTGCTCGGGGGGGTCTGCGGTTTGGTGTGAGGGCGTCATGTAGGAAAGGGTCTGGGGCGCTCTTGCTGGGTCCGGTCCGAGCGGGCCGGGTGCGCGCGGAGCTCGGCCTGAGCCCAGCCGGTTGGAGAGGGTCCGCACGCGGCGAGGACTCGGCCGTCCGCTCCGCTTGGCGCCGCCAGGCGGCTCAGTTGGTCTGCTCAGACGCGCGGGGGAACTGCTCTGCCAGGTATTCCTGAATCGTGCGGCGGTGCTCCGGGTCCAGGGAGCCTGTTGTGGAGACGAAGGCGGTGAGGCTGCTCTGACGCAGGATGTGGAGTCCGCGCACCTCGATGTTTGCGACCCCTAGCGGGAGAAGTCCGTCGACGAAGCAGATGGCGCCTGTGACTGGCACGTTGTCGAGTCCAGCGTTGTTGAGGACGGTGCGGACGGCATTGACCCGTCTGGCAGTTGCGTTTGCTGCGGTGGTCATGACCCGGCCGCTGACGATCAGGTCTGGTGCGGTGTCGGTTCTGTCGTCCTTAGTGCGAAGCTCGATGGGGGCATTCTTGTGGTGTTTGACGTCGATGACGTACACGCCCGATGCGCTGACGGCCAGGTAGTCGACCCGACCACGTTGGCCCGGCACACGGCGGTGGTGGAGGGTGAGGACGCCGTGAACCGCTGCGGCGCGCAGGACTTCGCCGACGGCGGCGACAGGTGCGCTCGTTCTCCTGAGTTGGCTCTGGTGGGCACGGAAGGCGCGCACGGTCAGGATGCGGGTGAAGAGACCGGCGCGGCCGCGGCTTCCAGTGGGCTGGCTTCGCTCCGTGGCCTCGCGTAGGGAACGTCGCGTTGGCAGCGGCGTCTGTTCTACCGACGCGGTGTCCGTCGAGCTGCTCCAGTTACGCACGGGTGAGGTCTGGGCTGGAGTACTCGGCTTCGCGGCTTCGGGGTTTGCAGGCGTGCGCCCGACCGGAGACCCGCCACCTTTCGCGGCATGCGGCGATGGAGGGGTGACCGAGAGTTGTTTCAACGCGGCCAACGTAGCGGCGACAGTCGACACGTTCGTCGTCCATGGGGTCGCGCGCGGGTCGGGGTCGGAGGGAACGGTTTCGACGACGGATCTATGGGACTCCTCGACTCGGTGTTTGCCGCGGGTCTGCCTGAGCGGGAGGCCGGACGGGCTGACCACGAGCCCTGAGTCGGTCATCGCGTCGAGTTGTGTTCTAGCAGCCATGTCCGGCCGCCCAGGCTCCGGTGTCATCCGCGCCCGCCCCCTCCACGTCGTTTCGTGCCATATTTGGCCGAATCTGGGTGAGTACGTGTCGTTACGGTGCGAGAGTCGGGTGTTTCGTGGACTGGATAGGTAAGGATTTCGGCGGATTGTGTCAGGAGTTTTCCCGAAGGCTCACGTAACCTCCGGGACGGGCCATATCATGCCGCCGGGTCATCCTCGCGAAGTCCCACCGGGGGTTTCGGACTGCGCTGAGCGGACAGCCACGCCGCCCTCTGGGTGGTACGCCCCACACAGCACACCGTGGGACCCGGTCTCATCGACCTTCATCATGTCGTCGGCGCTGCCTGACCGCCCCCCCAATCCAGGCAGCAAGCACAGGGCAGATCGGTGAGATCGCAAAGAAGGTGTGACTACGCGTTTTGATGGGTCTCAGCGGCCGAGCGCCCGCATAGCGTGGCAAGGTCCAGCCACCTTGCTGGCACTGCCGCCACTTCTTCACCTTCTCCTGAAGGGAGCGCGCGGGAACCGCAGGGGGTGCAGGGGAGATCGCCTCACAGTCGGTCGGGCAAGGTCCCGCTGTGAGGCGATCGCGTACCCGGGGGGATGGTCAGCAGGTCAGCGCGTACCAAAGGGACCGGCAAGCCGTCTACAGCAGGCGACGGAGACCCGTCCGCCCGAACAGCCGATAGTCGATCCTCCAGGGCCTGTTTAGTGTTTGAACTCCCCCAGCAAGAACAACTGAATACGAATTTCACTCCCGGAACACCGAGCAAAGCTCAGCCTGCACATCCTCACACGGCCAGTTCGGACCCAGGAGACGAACGCTGACAGCAGGCCCTGCCAATGCCCCCCCTTTGGCAGAGCCTGCTGTCCACGTGCCGGAGGCTTCACCGGCCGATCTGCCCGCCCGGTACGCCGAGGTCGGGGTGCAACTGGTCTACGTGGAAATGCTGCCGGGCGCCAAGGTCGAGGGCTGCGCCATGTTCGTCGACGGCTACCCCGTCATCGGACTTTGCGGTCGAGGGAAGCGCTTGGACAAGGTCCTCTTCACTCTGCTCCACGAAATTGCCCACCTTCATCTCGGGAACCTCGAAGAAGGGATCTTCACATCTCAGCGGCGTCCATCACTCTCAATGGCCTCACGAGTCAACGTAAGGCCTAAATAGACCTCATGCTGCGCCCGCGTGGCTGTGACAGGTTTGTTTGGCCCCACGGTGACGGCTAGTTCTGGCCCCACTGGCGGCTCGCCGGGGTGGTTGTGATGGTTTGAACTGGCCCCACCCAGCCTTGACGCAAGCCATGCGGTGTCTAAGTGTCAGCACGCGTTAGCCTCCGTCCGGCTAGCCCCCGGAACGGTCAGCATGCCACGGTTTCGACGGATTTGCCCTGAGTTCGCAGGGCAGGAGCGCTCTGAAGGGCCGGGTGAGGCGCAGCGACATTGCCTGCACCGCGGGCCGCCGGCGACGCTTTGAGCGGAGCGGTCACCCCACCATGACGGACACAATCACGACGGCGAGCACCAGTAGCGCGAACAACGCCAGGGCGACGTCTCGCACCTTCGAGGCAGCCGGCGAGGCCTTCCAGCGGTGCCAGTGACGGCGCCTTGATGCTCTGCTCATCAGTTCCGATCCTCACACACCACGCTCCATGGCGCTCCCGGGGCCCCCAGTCCTGGGACAAACGAAAAGCGCCTCACCCTCCTCGACAGGATGGTGGCGTCACGCGGTCAATGTCCCTGGCGCAGGGATTTACGGCGAGGCTGGAGGCAAGGGGTGACCGGCCCGTGCCGCGTTCGCCACTACGAGGGCGCCGCGGCGTCGCCCACGGATGGAGGTGTCACGACCGAGAGCTGAGGATGCAGACCCAGAGCCAGGTCGACCTCTGGCTCTGTCAGGGCTCGGTCCACGCCACCTGCCGCGAGCACCAGGTCGGAGAGAAGGTCAATCTCCTGCGCGAGGGCGTCGTCGTTGAGCTCTCCTGCGGGAGGGGTGGAGGTCATGGGCGCACCACTTTCGCGGACGGAACAGTTACCGGGAAAACGAGCCCTGCGTGCCCTCGTTCCGCCTGTCGGCGACAAATCAGCCGAACGGATGATGCTGCTGCTGACTCGCTCATTGCGGCACCCCCGGCTGACGAATTCCAGCGGGAATGGCCATTGCACCCTCTCCCGGACATCGCAGAGTCTCGCGTGGAAGCGCCAGAGCTGAGTTCGGGCCCGTGAACAGGTGCGCTCGTCAAGTGCGTGGGGCCCGTTGAAGTCGTTCTCGCGGCGAATCGACTACAGCCAGGTGTGGATACGGACGGTGGTGCCGGCCTTACCGGAGCGGACCTGAACCAGGTCGCACAGCTGGTTGGCCATCCACAGTCCGCGGCCGTGCTCGTCCGCGGGCAGCGGCTGACGGCGTCCGACCAGCGGGTCGGCGATGCGACCACCTCCGCGCACCTCGCAGACCAACGAGCGGTCCTGTTCCCAGATGCGTAGCTCATTAGCTCCGCGACCGTGCCTGACACTGTTCATGGCCACCTCGTGGACGCCCAGGACAAGGTCGGCGGTCCGCGCGACGGTCAGGCCCGCAGAGACTGCGTGCGCTCTGACGTCGGCGCGGACCGCGGCGTAGTCGTCGCCATCGAAGGCGCGGTGGGAGACCACGACCTGGACCTGCGGCAGGTCGGTCTTGAACATCTTCCCCAGATGGTGGGCTCCGCCATAGGTGGTGCTGCCGCGGTGCGTCTCGACGTCTACGACCACGGGGTGGGAGCGGTGCGCCTCCGCGACCACGTCCTGCGGCAGCGTCGCGGTGTCGTACGGGCACATCAGCCACAGCGGGGTGTCCGCCTCGACGGCCATGTTGAGCAGCGCCTCGTGCATCTGGCACTCGGCGAGCTCGGCGAGGCGGCGGCCATGCCAGATCGGCTCGCCTATGCCGCGCACCGGTTGCCCACGGTGGTCGTCAGTGAATCGTCGCCACGCCGGGATGATTCGTGCCGGGTTCGCACCGAGCTGAGTCATGTCGACGAACTCGACCCCGGCTCCTTCAGCGTCCAGCGCGTCGCGCAGCACCGCGATGCGGGCCGGTGTGACCGCGACCATCACGGCCTGTTCGGCCGCCAGACCCTCCCTGATGAACGGGACGGTCCCGGCCACGAACTGCGCGTCGCCGTCCCAGAAGAACGCTTCGTGCCGGTACCCATCATGGGTGCCCCGAAGGTTCCCCGGTCGAGATTCGACAGCCGCATCCCGCACCCCGGTGCCCTCGGTGGCTCCTCGCTTTGACGTAGCCGCTCCCTCCGGAGGGGCCGCCGCCCCACACGGTCAACCTTGCGAAACGTCCTGAGGCGAGGCTACGCCTGAATCGCCTTCTGACCCGGTTGGCTGCGCGACAGTGCAGGTCACGGCCCAGAGCCACCTGGGCGTACGGGCCCGTCCGAACTCAGTCCTTGTGTCGGTAATACCCCGTTTGCGTCGGTTCACGGCTACTGTGCGAAGCATCGTGAAGCAGGCCCGGGGTTCGGTGGACGACGTGGCCGGGGGTTCTGGTGCGAGGGGACAGCTAATGAGCGGATTGACCGAGGCTATCCAGGCAAGGAAGCTGGCCCGTCGCCAACTGAGCGTGGCGGACGTGGCGGCCCACCTGGAGCATCGCCTGTACGCCCTGCCGCCCACCCCGGATGCGATCAGGCGCGGCTGCGCCAATGCCGTCCGCGACGGTTTCGCAGCGGTCATCTGCCGTCCCGAACGCGTAGCCGAGGCAGCCAGAAACCTCGACGGTACCGGTGTCCCGGTGGTCACCGCGGTCGGCTGGAACCTTCCGGACTCGGCGGCCCTCGACACGCCAACCATGCTCGAAGAGGCCAATGCGCTCGCCGCACAAGGAGCCAGCGAGGTCGCGCTCGTGGCCACCCAGGCACGGATGGAGGGCGGCGGAGTCGCGTTCACCCGCCAGACCGCCGCACTGGTGGCGGCCATGACGCAGCGCGACGTCCGGGTGCGGGTCATCCTCGATACCGAACAGCTCGCGCCGGAACACATCACGCTGGCATGCCGGCAGGCGAGCGAGGTCGGGGTGTCGATGGTGCAAGGCGGATCCTGGCGCGGACAGCGAACCGGCTTCTCCCAGGTCGAAATGATGCGCGATGCCCTCGGCCCGGACGTCCTGCTGAAGTGGACGCAGCCCGTCCGGTCCCTGGAGACCATGCTTGTGTGCATCGCCGAGGGTGTCGGGCGCTTCAACGGTGATGTCGACCGGATCATGGCATCGGCGCAGTACAGCGCCCGACTGGGCCCGCTGACCGTGCCGTTGCCCGGAACGGACTACTGAGCGGGACGACTGCCGTACCGGCGCAGTCTCGCCAATGCAAGACCGCGCCCGACGGCAACAACCTACGCGCCGGTCGAGCGCCACCTGGATGGTCGCTCTGTGGTTCGGAATCAGCACGGCGCGAATCGGATCGAGGGAGTCACCGCTAACCGACTAGGTCTGTGACCTACTCAGCCGCGTCTTTGTGGGCGGTAGGCAGCAGCTCGGGGACGCGCCAAAGGTGGGCCAAGGGACGCGCTCACTCATGCGCAGGTCCGGCCTCTGCGCCCCCATCCCCCTGGGCGAGCCGATCCCGCGGCCCGCTTGGGCCAAGTCGCCGCCAGGAAGCCACCCGCACTTTTGTGCGGGTAGTACTCCATTGCGTAGCAAGGCGTCTCCCCCGCCGCAGGCTGTCCAAACAGCCAGCAGGGAGGAGGAGCGATGCCGAAGGATCCCAAGCAATTCATTGCGACCTTGGCCGAAATCCTTGAGACGGACGCCAACAGACTGAGCGCGATGAGCCTTCAGGACCTCGACGCGCTCTGCCACCGCCGACGGGGACGCCCCGTCGAGCGCGTTGTCCGGCAGGCAGAGTCAGCGATCCAGCGTGGACAGAAGGTCGGACACCGGAACGTCGAGGACTCGGGAGACGGTCGCCAAGTCCTGGACCGTCCATCGCGTCCGCCCCCGGAGCCGCATTGAGAGGGAGGGCTGCGTGATCCCAAGAGCCTTCGCCAACGCTTCCTGCTTGACATCACGACGGGCCATCCACGCTCTGACCTCTCGGGACACCAGCAGTGTCAGCTCTTCGACCTCATCTCTGGCCACCCGCCAAGGATAGGGGGTCAAGGGCAGACAGAGGCTCTATCCCAGAGCCCAGCGCTTCGCCTCAGTTATCCACAATGTCATATCCAAACTCTAGCCTTGCGTAATAGTTTCACTCACTATCTCAGTGTTTTAATCTCTAGATGGAGGGGTTATGAGATCCACGAATGCAACCGACAACGCCGCCACAGCTCTCCAGCGAGCACTCGAGGCCACACCACCATTGCGGTGGCCCAGTTCCGAACGCGACAGCCTCTGGCTGGTCGTCCAGGATTCAATCTGCACACGCGGTCGTGCAGTCGCCTGCCCCATGGGATCACTGACCCCGCAGGAGGTTGGGGGCGAGGACGCCCGTCAGGACGAACTCCTGGCTGCCATGTCCTGGCTCGGTGAGCACGAACGCGAAGCACGCGAGTTGGACAAGGTCGAGCTCTTCCGCATGCTTCGCGGTGTCGCTGTTCGCGGCAAGCACGGGTCAGCAAGAAGGGCACAAGAGGATGCCCTGCACGGGATGACTGGCGTCGTCGCCGGCGAGCCCGTCAACTTCGTTGATAGCGAGGTCGCGTGATGATGACTTTCGAAGCCTGGTGCCGGCACCAGGACATCTGGGATCCCTTGGACCCGAGCCATATTCAGGCCGCGTTTGAAGTGCTCGTGTCACGCATCGACGCGGCCAAAGCCGCCGGAGCGGCGGATCCCATGTTGACGGTTTCGACGAGCAAGGCCGGCCCCAACTCGCGGGCCGTAACCCACACGATGCTCGAGGCGCTGGGCTACTCCCCCGCCCAGCGGCGGATCGTGCACAGGCTCATGGCCGGATCGACGTCGGGGTGGCGGGGCCTTCTCCTGCTATTCGCGACGGACTCTGCCTTGACTTCAGGGGAACGGCGCTACGTGTTGCGGCAGGCACGGCAGTTGGCCGCGCTGCGTCAGACCGTGGCGGCTGGTGAATGAGGGACGGCGGCAGGCGACCACCGGCCGATCGTGTATCCGATCTCGGCTAGTCCGACCATGACCTTCTCCCCACTCTTGGTGGCCGTTGCAACCGTCACGTCACTGATGGGCGCCACCGGCGGCATCGCCCTCGTCAGCGTCAGCAGCGAGATCCCGCCGCAGCGCGGCACCCTGGCCGGGTCACTCTGCTCAACCACAGGGACCATCACGGGACTCTCAGCCGCCTCCGCAGCCAACGCGCGAGTGGTGGCCGCAACAGCCGCTGCCCGAGGCGGTCATGACGCCGCCGTCATAGCCGTCATGTCGGGGCTCGCGGAGTCGGGCCTGCGGGTACTGGCCAACCCCCACGTTCCGGAGGGTGCGGCATACGCACATGACGGAGTGGGATCAGACCATGACTCCCTCGGGATCTTCCAGCAACGTCGATCATGGGGTCGGGCGAGCCAGCGGATGGACCCGACCGCGTCAACCAACCTCTTCCTCGATCGTCTCCTCGCACAGCGCAATTGGCAGCGCCGCCTCCCGTGGGAGGTCGCGCAGGCGGTCCAGGTGTCAGCCTTCGCCGACGGCTCGAACTATCGCTCTCAGCTCCCCCTCGCACGGCGCATAGCCGACCAGGTCGAGATCGACGCGCGGCGCGAGAACTGTGGCGGCTCCGTTACTGGCTCCCCCGCCGCGGGCAGCCTCGGACGACATGGCCTCCCGAAGGACTACGCGATTCCCGCTGAGACATCGGCCGCCGCCGCTGCGGCTGTCGCCTTCGCCCTCACGGAGCTTGGAAAGCCGTACGTGTACGGCGCGAACGGGCCTGCGGCATACGACTGCTCAAGTCTCATGGTCGCCGCGTGGGCTTCCGGTGGTCGACGCCTGACGCGCACGACATACACGCAGATGCACGAGGGTACCCCGGTCACAGAGGGCCGGCTCGCCCCTGGGGACCTTGTCCTCATCCCCGGCTCCGACGGAACCATCAGCGCGCCGGGCCACGTGGGTATGTACATCGGCCACGGATTGGTGGTTCAGGCGCCGAAGACCGGCGATGTCGTGAAGGTCGTGACGTACGCGTCCCTGACGCGTGGCGGCGTCTCCGCGCTGCGGCACATTGCCTGATCGGGACGAGCCGTCTCCCGCAACTCATGGTGTACCCGCCCAGCGGTTACCACTTCGGCAGAGAACTACCACTTCGGTCACGACAGCGAAGGACAACCATGTTCCCTTACATCGACATCAAGCCGAACCGCTCAGGGCTGCCGGGCATTGCCGCCCTCGAGAACATCGTGGGCGCGCTCCTGACCTTCGGGCTCGTGGCTTCCGTCGCAGGGATCGCGATCTCCGCGATCGCCTGGGCCATCGGAGCCCACTCGGGCAACCCCCACGTCGCAGGCAAGGGCAAATCAGGCGTTCTCGTCGCGCTCGCCGCTTCCTTCCTCGTCGGCGGTGCCACCTTCCTCGTGAACTTCTTCAACGCACAGGGCAGCCAGCTGTCATGACTCCTCGGCTCCCGATCCACCGCTACCGCTTCGTCGCGATAGTTGGACTGTTCGCCACCGCAGCCCTGCTTGCGTGCGCGGGTCTATTCATTGCGGACGGCTCGACGCCACGGCCACCGTCGGACGTGGGGGTTCAGCCAGCGCCGCGCACTGCTATGCAGAACCGTGCGACTCCCTCGGCTGCGCCCCGTGCGGAGTCCGACCTGGACATCGCGCTGGCGCGGATTGCCTCAGTAGTCCCTCTCACCGGCGCCACATCGTCCGACTATCCTCCTGTCTCCGACACTGCCAAGCGGCAGCCGGACCTGTACGCCGCTGAGTTCGTGCAGCGGCTGTTGACCCAGGACTACCGACGGCCCCGGGTCGAGTTTCTTCGTTGGATCCAGTCCGAGACGGCCACCACGAGCGAGCCCCTTGTCGTCGGACTTGTGCCTCCGGCGCTCCGGTCGCGGCTCGGGGTTGCATCGGTTCAGGACGACGTCAACGGCCCGGCACCCATTCCATCCTCGGACAGCTGGGGGTCGCTAGCCCAGAGGGGCGCGAGCTCGACCGCCTCGATCGTCAAGGTGTCGGAGCCCTACGAGTGGAGCATGGCGGTGGCCAACGGCGAGATCACCGATCCCGGCATCACGGCCCGTCAGGTCGACGCGGACGTCACCGTGAACAACGGAGCCGGACAGACCGCGACGTACAGCGTGAGCGTCCTGCTCAACCTCGAGGGTCCCCCGAGCCGCGCCGGGTACGGCCTCGTCGCGTTGGTCAACTACACGTCCACTCGGGTGGGCTGAAATGAGCTGCACCGGCCCGAACGCCCTCAACCCCGCCTGTCGGGTCAGGGACCTCGCAGAGCAAGCGAGCAACGACGCCTTCGCCAACATTGCCGCCTGGTTCAGCAAGGCAGCGAATGAGGCGACGAACTGGCTCTGGAAGGAGATCGACACCGCGACAACGGTCAACCTCGACTCCGCGCACCTCAGGACCGACCTCATGGCCACGTCGGCGATCGCCGTTGTCCTCAGCCTCGGACTCTTCCTCATCCAGATCATCACATCGGTGCTCCGCCGCGAGCCCGGTGGGCTCGGCCGCGCGCTGCATGGCCTCTTCATCTCACTGGTGGCTTCGGCCTTCGCCCTCACGGCGACCCGCGTTCTTCTGGCCGCAGTTGACTCCCTCAGCGACGGCGTCGTTCGTTACGCCATGGACACCAACGCTTCTGGCCTCGGGGCTCGGCTCGCGATTGCCAACCTGGCCAGCATCAACAACCCGGCCCTCGTCCTCCTGTTCTCTCTCGTCGTGCTTGCTGCGGTCGTCGTTGTCTGGGGCGCGATGATGGTCCGAAAGATGATGATCATCATCGCGGCCGTGCTCACACCCTTGGCCTTCTCTGGGGCGACCGCCGACATCACTCGCGGCTGGGTGCGCAAGTGGGTCGAGTTCATGGCGGCCATGATCGCCTCCAAGCTGCTGCTCGTCGTCATTCTGATGATCGGGGTGTCTGTCACCGAGGGAGCCGGCCTTGCCTCGCACTCCGGCGCGGGGCAGGAACTGACGCAGGTAGCGACCGGTGCCCTGATCCTCCTCATGGGTGGCTTCGCTCCCTGGGTGGCGATCAAGATGTTCCACTTCGCCGGCGACAGCCTGCACTCCGCTCACGCGGTCGCCGCACAGGCACCCAGTGGCGCCCGCGTAGCCCTTGCCGCCCCTCAAAAGGTCAACAAGTTGCACACCCAGGCGCACCATACGGCCGGCAAGTTCCAGCGATCTCCCACCGCCTCCAATGGATCGCAGGGAGGTGGCGCCCTGACCGAGAAGGGGCGGCCTCCTGGGTCACAGAGCGCGAACGCCAGGCAGAACGCCCAGCTCGTCAAGGGGGCGACGACTGCGACGGGTRCAGCCAACCCTGTGGTCTTGACCGCAGCGGTAGCGACCGGCGCAGCGATGGGGGCGAAGAGCGCCACCAACAAGGCAGTCGACAGCGTCCAGAAGGCCTCCCCGAGCGAGCCAACCCAGTGGCCGGACCGGCCCAAGCCTCAGTGACCGCCGAGTTCAGGAGAAATCGTGACTGACATTGCTTCCTCACCAACGAGATCCGTGCGCTTTGGGCGCCTCCCCTCCCGAGGGCTCTTCCTCGGCTTCTCAGGCATCCGAGTCTTCTGCATCGCCGGCAGCGCGCTCGTATTCGTCCCTTCGCTGCTGATCGGCGGGTTCCTCGGAGTTCTGTCCACCGCCACCGTTTGGGCGACCGTGCTCGGGGCGGCCTTCGTTCCGTGGGCAGGTCGGCCTGCCGCCGAGACGGCGCCCACCGCAGCGCACTACCTGGCCCGTCGCGTCGAGCGACAGACGACGTATGCCGCGCGGCCGGGAGCGCCCCGCCCGGCCGGAACGCTTGCCCTCCCAGGCGATGCAGCTGCCCTGCGCTGGTTGGAGGACCCGGGTACCGGGGCAGTGATGGTGCATGACCCGCACGAGCGCACCCTGACTGCGGTCGCTCAGGTGACCCATCCGGCATACGTCCTCCTCTCCCCGGACGAGCAAGCTCATCGGGTCCACGGCTGGGGCCGCGCCCTCGGCGGGTTGGCGTCCTCCGGATCATGCGCGCGGATCCAGATTCTCGAGACAACTCGGCCGGACAGCGGCAAGGGCATGTGCGACTGGTGGGAAAGCCACCGAAGCCATGGCGGCTCCCGTTGGGCTGCCGCTCAGTACGACGAACTGATGGCGAGAAAGGCGCCGGCCGCGTCAACGCACCGCACCCTCGTCGCATTCTCGTTGGACATGAAGCGAGCCGGCAAAGCAGTGAGGGATGCTGGCCGGGGCGTCAGAGGGGCCGCTGCCGTGCTCGCCCAGGACATGAACGCATTCGACTCGAGCCTTCGGGCAGCGGAGCTGCGGCTTGCCGGGTGGCTGGGTCCCTCGGAACTGGCGGGAGTGCTTCGCAGCGCGTACGACCCCTCAGGTTGGGACGCCGTCGCGGGCACGGAAGTCGGAAGGAATCCGTCGACGGCGGGGCCAATTGCGGTCGAGGAGCACTGGGACCACCTTCGCCACGACACCGGGTTCTCGACCGTGCTCTGGATCAGCGAGTGGCCGCGCATCGACGTGCCTCCGCATTTCCTTCACGCCCTGGTCTTTGCTCCCGGAGTTCGCAAGACGATCTCGATCACGGCGACCCCGCTGTCGACCGCTGCTGCCCTGCGCGACATCCGCAAGGCAAAGGTCGAGTACGCCACCGACTCGGCCCAGAAGGCGCGTATCGGCTTCATCGAGGACCTTGCCGATGCACAAGAGCTCGCCGATGTGAACGAACGCGAAAGGGCCCTGATCAGCGGCCACGCCGACATGAAATTCACCGGACTGATCGCAGTCACCGCACCAACCAAGGACGAACTCGATGTCGCCGTCAGCCAGGTGCAGCGAGCCGCAACCCAAGCACTGTGCGAGACCCGACTCCTCGTTGGACAACAGGCTCGAGCGTTCGCGACGGCTGCCCTACCCCTCGCACGAAAGGTCCACTGAAATGTCCAGCCGACACCGCGTCCACGCAGCGACCTTTTTCACCCCGCCCCGCCATTCGAGGCGCGAGAGGCGTATCCAGTCTCGCAAAGCACGCGAGATGGAAAAGCAGGCAAGGCGACGCGGTCGTGCGCGCTCCCAAGGATCGCGACGTGGAAAGGACAGGACGAGCGCCGAGATCCTCGGCCAGAACGGTGAGACTTTGTCCGAGTCATTGCGATCGCACAAGCACCTCAAGCTGCCCGCGCACCGGGCTACGTCTGAGGTCCTCGCGGGCGCCTATCCCTTCCTCGCCGAAGGCGGCCTCGGCAGTGAGGGCACGTTCGTGGGACAGGACGCCTGGTCTGGCGGTGGCTTCTGCTTCGACCCTTGGGTGCTCTACCAGGAGGGGACACTCACCAACCCCAACTGCCTCCTGGCCGGGGTCGTCGGTCGCGGCAAGTCCATGCTGGCCAAGTCCCTGGCAACGCGTTCGATCGCCACCGGCCGCAAGGTCTACGTGCCGGGCGACCCCAAGGGCGAATGGACAGTGGTCGCGCAGGCCGTGGGCGGTGTTGCCATTCAGCTCGGCAACGGCACCGGCAACCGCCTCAACCCTCTGGACGAAGGGCCTCGCCCCTCGGGCGTGGGAGACGCGGGATGGCGCGCTCTCGTGGCCACTCGTCGTCGGGCTCTTCTCGGCGCGCTTGTCGAGTCCGCTCTTAACAGACCGATGGTGGCCGTCGAGCACACCGCTTTGGACCACGCACTGAGAACGGTCGTCGATGGCACCAACGCCCCCACCCTGCCCGCGGTGGTGGAGGCGCTCTTTGACCCAACGCAGGGAGAGGCGGGCGCGACAGTTGAGCAGCTCCTCACCGACGGTCGCGACATCGGGCATGCCCTGCGTCGGCTTGTCTCCGGCGACCTGGCTGGGCTGTTCGACGGTGAGTCGACCGTCCGCTTCGACCCGAGCCTGCCGATGGTGACTCTTGACCTCTCGCGAATCTCCGGCTCCGACCAGCTCATTGCCATGGTGATGGCCTGCGCGTCCGCATGGATGGAAGCCGCCCTGTCTGACCCTCTCGGTGGCCAGCGCTGGGTCATCTACGACGAAGCCTGGCGCCTGATCAGGCAGCCCGCGCTGCTGAGCCGGATGCAGTCGCAGTGGAAGCTGTCACGAGGCCTCGGTATCGCCAACCTCATGATCATCCACCGACTGTCCGATCTCGAGGCGGTCGGCAGCGAGGACTCCGAGTCGCGAGCCCTGGCCCGCGGCCTGCTCGCCGACTGCTCGACAAAGATCATCTACCAGCAGGAGACCTCGGAGGCGCCGCGGACAGCATCGGTCCTTGGCCTCTCGGTGACAGAGCGCAACGAACTGCCCGAACTTCAACGAGGGGAAGGACTTTGGCGAGTGGGCCAGAGGGCCTTCATAATTCGTCACCTGGTCTCGGACGGCGAATTGGAACTCTTCGATACAAGTTCTCGGATGGGGCAACCCATGCCTRCTCCGGGACGTCGGTGACCACCCATGTCCACTACCTCTTCACGTCGTGCGACCCTCGGAAACTCCGACAGGCTCCTCGCCCTAGCGACCCTCAGCGTGGGTGCGCTTGTCGTGGTCCTGTGGCTTGGCGCTGCCCTCAGTGCCATAGTCCGGCGCCGTCAGCCACCTCCGCTCAGTCTCGAAGCGGTCATCCGGGTGGTGGGCTCGGCAGCCGGCCATCCGTCGGCCGCCTGGGGTGACGTCGTCGGCCCTACGGGGCTGTATTGGGCGTGCGTGGGGCTAGTCCTCGCCGTCCTTGCCGTCATGCTCGCGGCGATCTGGCGGCTCTTACACACCAACGCCGACGGCAAAGAGGATCCAAGGCACGCCGAGGGCCTGGCGTCTCGAGCTGAGACGGACACGGTCGCCGGGCGTCGCGCTCTCAAGGCCCGCGCGGGACAGTTGCGGCCCGGCCTGACTGCGCCCCGCATCGAAGACCTGGGGCATGCCCTAGGGGAAGCGCGTGGGGTGACATGCTTTGCCACTGTTGAGGATTCGATCGTGGTCCTCGGCCCTCCGCGATCGGGTAAGGGACTGCACCTGGTCATCAACGCGATCCTCGATGCGCCCGGAGGGGTCATCACCACCTCGACCCGTCCAGACAACCTCACGGCTTGCCTCGAGGCCAGGGCAAAGGTGGGACCCGTGGCCGTTTTCGATCCCCAGGGACTTGCGCCCGGGATCGACTCGGCGACGCGGTGGTCCCCGGTACGTGGCTGTGAGGATCCGCACGTGGCCATGGTGAGAGCGAAGGCGCTGACATCCGGTGCGGCCTCTGGCACCACGGACGCGAACTTCTGGCAGGCGTCGGCGGAGCAGGCCGTGCGGTGTCTCCTTCATGCGGCGGCGTTGGCTCGGCTGGGGGCGGCAGATCTCTGCCGCTGGTCCCTCTCTGCGCTTCAGGCCCACGAGGCGGTCATGATCCTGGCGTCGGATCCCCGTGCGGCCACCTCTTGGCACCAGGCACTGGAGTCGATCGTGACCGCGGACCAGCGACAGCGAGACTCCGTATGGGCCATGGTGTCGATCGCGTTCTCGTCACTCGCGGACCCTCGGGTGCTCAACGCGCTCACCCCAGGCCCGGGCGAGCACTTCGACCCGGAAGTCTTCCTGCGTAGGCGTGGCACCGTCTTCCTGGTCGGCACATCGACGGGTGCGTCCGCGACGGCTGGGATCGTGGGGGCCTTCGTCGAGGATGTGGCCGAGGTCGCAAGAAGAATGGCAGCACGCTCCCCAGGAGCGCGGATCGACCCGCCTCTGTCCATGATCCTGGACGAGGCGGCAAACTACCCCTTGCCGTCGCTGACCTCGCTGATGTCCGAAGGTGGAGGCACCGGCGTCTCCACCACTGTCGTCCTGCAGTCCCTCGCCCAGGCCCGCGCGGTCTGGGGAGAGCACGAGGCCTCGGCGATCTGGGACGCCGCCATTCTGAAGGTCATCCTCGGTGGCGGCTCCAACGCGAGAGATCTTGATGACCTCTCCCGTCTGATCGGCCAACGGGACGAACGGCAGTTCAGCGAGTCCACGGGAACAGATGGGCGCAGGTCGCGGAGCTCGTCGACGCGAAAGGTGCCAATCCTCGACTCCTCTCAACTCAGGATGCTGCCATTCGGCACGGCTGTCCTCATCTACCGATCAGCGAGGCCGATCGTGTTGAGCATGCGGCCTTGGAACCAGCGAGCCGATGCCACGGACCTCCAGGCCGCGCGCCGGCGACTCGAGACGTTGATCCAGCGTGCCAGCAGATCCGACTGAGCAGGGCCCAGGCCCAGTTCATTGGCCATCGCTGCTCCCCGATGTCGCGCCGTCTGCTTGGGCGGAGCTTCGCGCGTGGGTGGAGGCTTTGGCGGGCCGCTACGACTTCGACACCAGGACGATCCCCCCGTGCTGGTACCGCCACAACTCGATTGTCGAAACCCTGTCCGCACTGCACGACTTCGAGCGGATCTCCTTTGACCCCAACGCGTCACCAACCGGATCGCTGGACTTTGTACGTGCCGTTAGAGAGGCCGAGCACCGACTCGTCGAGTTGAGCGCCAAGACACAGTGCTCGATCCACGAGCACCGGACGCCGCCCACCCAGGCGTTGGTCGTGAATGACGAGGCCTGGTCGGCGTTCGTCGACGCTGACACCAGAAGGCGCTGGACGATCCTGTCCGGCGAACTGGATCCCGGCGACGGTGACGGCGCTGACTCTGTACCGGTGGACCCGTAGCCGGATCACAGCGCGGGACGGGCCCGCGCGGCCGCGAAAGGCAACTCGGTGATGAGTCTGCATCCCAGCCACCCCAACACAGTTCCGCCTTCGTGGGCGGCCGCCACCCTCAACGCTCGGGCGGCAGTGGAGATCCTTCTTCACCTCGCTGTGCGTGCACACCAGAACGTCGATCGCGCTGACGACGTCGACTACTGGTACCGCCTCGGCCAGAGGAACGCCTACCTGCAGTCCGCTGCCCAATTGACCTGCCTGAACCACGGCACTGCCGTCTTGGAGGTGTCCGACCGCCTCGGGCGCGCCCTCGAGGAGGGGTGCGTCGAGGTCCCGAAGCTCGCTCAGTTGGCATCGACAGACGTACCCCACCGCTTGAGCCAGATGGCTCCTGAGCTCGACTGGCTCGGCGCCCACGCCTTCAAGGCCTTGTATGCCGCGACCCCGGGGACCGATCACGACTACGGCATGCGGTGGGGGCCAGGAAGCGACCAGCGCATCTCGCACCGCAGGATCGAGGAGGCGCCAACGGGCGCCCTCTACGCCTACGACGCAACATGGGACGAGTACGCGCTCATCGGGCTCGACGTCCCCACGGCCGCTGTCGAGTCTGCCTTCCGCAGGGCCCTGGACTCGGACATCCACATGTCCGCCGCCGAGTTCGCCCGGCTGGTCACCCTGCAGATTGGTCCGTCGGCGGACGCGCCCGGCGCTGGCCCGGAGCTGTGAGCACCACGGCCAGGTGGGACCTCGACGCGATGCGTCGCTCCCACCCAATCGAGCAGGTCGTTGCGGACAGCGGAGTTGAACTCCGTCGACAGGGTGCGGGCTTCATTGGATGTTGTCCCTTCCACGAGGACAGCCGACCCTCCCTGTCCGTCGGCGGGGTCTCCGACCGATTCCACTGCTTCGGCTGCGGAGCCCATGGCGACGTAATCGACTTCGTCCAACAGCTGCACGGCATCTCCTTCGTGCAGGCGGTCGAACGACTGGAAGGACGGTCACCAGCATCGCCGACCGCTGCGACTGCTCACCGGGCAGCGTCCGGATCAACGCGACCTGCCTTCGTAACGGGGACAGCCCGAGCTCACGCAGTGAATCGGATGGCGTGGGAGTACTTCACCGCTCCTGCCCGCGAGGCCCGAGCCACGCATTACCTGGGCACGCGCGGCATCGAGGTACGCGCGCTCGCCCGTCGAGCTGGCGAGCCAGTTGCTGGCCACACGGGGAACCGCTGGACGGGACTCACGACATACCTCGTCGCCCGGGGAGTCTCGATCGCCGAGCTCGAGGAACTCGACCTCGCCCGCCCCACCAGATCCGGCGGCCACATCGACACCTACCGCGACCGACTGGTTGTGCCGGTGCGGTCGCAGGGGACGCGCATCGATGGGTTCATCGGGCGCGACACGACGGGCCGAGCCGAGATTCCCAAGTACCTCAACCCTCGCCGTACGCCGATCTTTGACAAGGGCGCGGCGCTTTACACGCCGTTGAGCCGCCCCCTGTCCGCTGACGCGACGGTCGTCATCGTGGAGGGACCACTGGATGCGCTGGCAGTCGCCGCGGCGGCGGCCGCCCGACATACCCACTTGTTTGCTCCCTGCACGGCCAGCGGGGTGACCGTGTCCGCGTCGCAAGCAGAGTCCGTGATCGCGTTGCACCCATCTCCCCCTGTCATCGCCCTTGACGGGGACCGTGCAGGGCGCGAGGGAACGGATCGCTGGCTCAGGGCCCTGTGCCTCGACGCCGGGAGACCTGCGCTGACGGTGAAGCTGCCCGAGGGGATCGACCCTGCGGACTGGCTCTCAGAACACGGCACCGCCGGGCTCGTCGCATTCGATCCACGAACCGACCGCCGCAGCGATCCTGATGAGGTGTGTCCGCGGGTCCCCGCTCGAGACCTGGTGAGGCTGTTCCTCGAAGGCGACCCGCGTGCCCCTCGGGAAGCGATCAAGATCCTTGCTGCGATTGGTAAGGATCTCACTGGTCACGACTTGCATGACTTCGTGACTCAGGCATCGCACGAGATGACCGTCCGGGGCTGGAATCACGAAGCCACGTTTGGACCGGTCCTCGAGGGCTTCATCAGTAGCGCTCGTCTGCGCGGCCCAACGACGCGGCTCACGGCCGTCCCGGACATGAGGCCGCCGCAGTTGTCCCCAGATCTCTGAGTTGACGGCGCGATGGAGACCTCGCGGGTCGATGGTCGAAGTCCCAGTCACATTCTCGGCACACCTGACGAAGAAGGAGTTCGCATGCCCAGTCGCATCGAATCAGACCACGTTGACGCGCAACCCGTATCGGTTGTCATCGCGCGTGCCTGTGTCCACATAGACGTGGCGGCCGGCCAGTTGGAACGGCGAGCCGGCGGCCACGTGTTCTCGCCCTGGCTCCCGTTGGCTGGCCAGCTGCACCTCATCAGGGGATGCCTCGACCCTTCGATTCGCGCCGCCGCGGAACCAGACGACCTAGACGTAGCTGAGCACCTCGACACGGCCCTCGCCCTCCTCGACACGGTCGACCTGGCTCAGGTTCCCGATGTCCTTGAGTGGATCGGCGACCTGAAAGCCTTTCGCGCCGGGATCGCATCGAAGGACGCGGCGCGATGACCGTCACGACGCTCCCTGATCTCATCGCCCGTGCCGAGTCCCTGGCCCGGGGCCTCCGTTTCTCCGACCAACCCACGACCACCGAGCAATGGACCACATTCGAGGCCACCACTCATCGGCTGATGCGTGAACTGGCCAATCCCTTACTGGTTGGCCGCCGACTCAGCGACAGAACCGCCTGGCGCCCACGCGAGATAGCGCGCAACCTCCCGAGAGCGCCACAGTTCGCCGCGCCCGAGACCAGGTACACGGTGAGGGAGGCGGCCACACAGCTCGGAGTCGGGGTCGACACCGTGCTAGGGCGTCTGCACCGATCGGAGCTCCCTGGGGTCCTCGACACGGGCGCATACGTGATCAGGGCCGCGGACCTCTTCGACGCGGCGAAAGTCGTGCCCGCCAATGCGACAAGTACCCACCCGCTGGATCGCCTGAGCACCATGTTGGGAGCCACCGCGGACCTGATCACCCTGCACCGGCAACGCCAGAGTTTCGGCGTGCAAGACGATCCTCTGGGCACGGACGCGCAGCTCAGCCCTGTCATGGCCAGGCTCCTGACCGTCACGGTGGTGGCAGCTCGTGACTCTGTGTCGCGCCTTCCGATTGCGACCGCGGACCAGGCCCTCGAGCTGGCCAAGTACGCCGAGCGCTCCTTGGACCAGCTGAGCCAGCGAGTCGAGAGCGACAGTCTCAGCCGCGTCGCGAGTTTCATCGCCGGGCCGACGCGCCCCGGCCTCAACGACGAGCTACAGTCTGCCCTTCGCTCGTGGGCTGAATGCGCGCGCGCCGAGGTCCGGCGCGGCATCCCCAGCGCAGACTCGCTTCGAGCCATCGCCAATCAGAGCCTGCACATCTACGCCGTGTCCGCGAGGATGCTTGGCTCCAATCAGGCGGGGACGGTCGAGCATCACAATGCCCAGGACTGCCTCCGGGAGGCTGCCGTTAGCCAGCGTGGGCTCCAAGAGCAGTGGGGCAACGTGACAACAGCCGTGAAGCCCGGACGGGAGTTCGCTTCAGCCACCCGGAATGTCCACGGCGTCTTGGAGGTGCTCGACGAGAGGTTGGTCGACGCAGGGTCCGAGTGCGACCTCACAGCCGGTAAGCGGATTGCCGGCTGCAACGAGCTGGCCAATACATTGGGCGAGATTGCCGACATCACGCACGAAGCACGACATCTCCCTGATTCGCTCACGAGATCGGAGCTTCTCTACGCCCCCGCCAGGATCCTGCCCAGCGCGGCGCACCGACTTCAGGCAAGACAGCTGGGCCGGTTCGTTCCCGTGGTCGCGCAGGAGGTCGAAGGTCTGAGGTCGGCTGCCCACGAGGCCGCAGAGGCGGCGGCCACGGCTGTCCGCACCGTCACTCCCGAGTTGCAGATGCAGCCTCGATGGACGAGCGCTCCCGCGGTGACGACCTCCCTCGGTCTTGCCCCTGAGCTGTAGGGCGCGGCGTCGACGGTCGTGCCCATTCCATCCAGATGGTGTATCGACTCCGCGGTAGACGGAGTGACAGGGAAGCGACAAGGGCGTCTACAAGACGAACCTCGTGACACTCACATGGAGAACAGCATGATGGACCTGGAGCAGCTACCAGCACTCATCTCGGTACCCAAGGCTGCCAACATCCTCGGCCTCAGCAGAGCCAGCGCATACCGCTTCGCTGCAGCAGGTGACCTACCGACCCGTCACCTGGGTGGAAGAGTCTTCGTGGTCACTCACAAGCTTCGGGATTTCATCGACGGTGTGGAACCTTCAGGCACGGGCGGGTGAGGTGATGGACAAGTTGCTGACGGTCGAACAGGCCGCGGACATCTTGGGAACCGGCGTGCGGTTCCCACGCCGACTGATCGCCGAGCGTCGAATCCGATTTGTTCGCGTGGGAAGGCACGTCCGCATCCCAGAACGGGAACTCGAGGCGTTCGTGGACGCGGGCACAGTCAACGCCGTCACCTCGGGCGTCGGCGTTCACTGATGCCTCGTCGCCGATTCGGCCTGATCCGGCGACTGCCCTCCGGAAGGTTCCAAGCGTCGTACATCGAGCCTGACGGCAGGCGTCATACAGCACCAGAGACCTACAGGACCGAGGCCGATGCCGCGCGCTACCTCGACCGCATTGAGCGCGAGATCAAGCGCGGGCACTGGATGGCGGACGAAGGGCTGGGTCGGCGAACCCTTCGCGAATGCTGCGAGGCCTACCTGGAGGAGAACCCGCGAGTTGGTCTGCGGTGGGCGGAGACGTGCCGCCGCAACATGCGCCTCCACATGGCCGAGCTCCTGGACATGCCCATCATCACCATCACCCCTCCAGCCGTACGGGCCTGGCATGCAAAAGCGTTGCGCGGGAATGGAGGGAGAACGTCCATCAGCCAGTCCTACCGGCTCATGAGGTCGGTCCTGAACGTTGCGGTTCAGGACGGCGCGATCCTGCGGAACCCCTGTCAGATCGCTGGTGCCGGAGCCCAGCGAAGCCCCGAGAGGAAGATCGCCACGCCGGCCCAGATCGCTCAGCTCGTCGAGGAGACCACACCACGTTTCCGGGCCGCCGTGGTGCTCGCGGCCTGGTGCGGCCTGCGACGTGGCGAGATCTGCGCACTGCGCACCGAAGACGTCGACCTACACGCGGGCGTCGTCCGCGTGCGACGGAACTACGTCGAGCTGCTCGAGCAGCCAACACGATTCGAGAAGGACCCCAAGAGCGACGCCGGCAAGCGGACAGTCACCATCCCCCCGCACGTCGTGCCCATACTGGAGCATCACGCCACGGAGTTCGCCGGAACCGAGTTCTTCTTCGTAGATCGTTACGGGACAAGGGTGCGAGGCAACGCTGTGTATCAGGCATATGTTCGCGCACGAACGAAGGTCGGGGTCGACATCTCATTCCACGACCTCCGGCATACAGGACAGAGTCTCGCGGCCGCTACTGGCGCCAGCCTCGTAGACCTGAAGAAGCGTCTTGGCCACTCATCCACTGCCGCAGCCCAGCGATACATGCACGCGGTGGAGGGCAGGGACGCGCAGATCGCCAAGGCACTCTCCGATATGGCCCTGGACGGAGACGCGACGAAGCTCCCCAAGAGCTTCTGAAGTGCACGATGGTGCACGAGATGTTGCACGCCAATCCAAAGCCCATCGCTGACCTGCGCGTCTGCTTGCGTCTGAAGATCGGAAGGTCGACCGTGTAAAGCTCTGCAGCTGCGCAGGCGGCGAGGCCGTCTCGCCCGGCGGAACTGCACTTGTAGGACTTCGGTCAATACGCCGGGATTGCCACAGGGTCATGGCGGTGCGCGAGGGTCCTGTTGGCAGGGTGCTGACCTGCAGAAACGTCGCGTTGGCATTGTTGGTGGGGTTGATCACCCTGGGTAGAACGTGGCGTGTTGCGGGCTATTTGCGGTCCGCAAGCATTACCGATGGCCCATCATCACGCCTGCCTCTGATCATGTCGATCACAGGACCACCGTAGGCTGAGCCGTTGTCCAACCCGGCGAAGGCATCGCCTCGCGCCCCTCCATTGCCGTGGGAATCAAGCGACTCCAGGACATTGATCGACCACCATTCAGCAAACGACCGACAGCACTCCCAAGGCGGCGCGATCGGGTCGACGCCCGTCGGCGATTCGCCG
The DNA here is from genome assembly GCF_056404275.1 of Pedococcus sp. P2_D9. Lineage (NCBI taxonomy): Bacteria > Bacillati > Actinomycetota > Actinomycetes > Micrococcales > Intrasporangiaceae > Pedococcus > Pedococcus sp. P2_D9. The sequence continues at coordinate 66,507 of NZ_JBFUEI010000006.1, read as the reverse complement.
CACCAGCAGCCGCGACGTCACCCCATACACCGAAGACATGCTGTCTGGCGTGATGCCCTTCGTGCCAGGGATCCCGTGGCCACCCATGTCAGTAGGTCACGCGGGATTCCGTCGCAGACCCCTTCATGCCGGTGCCACCCAGCGACGGATCTGGTTCCCGTCAGCATCGAGCACAGGCGGGGCGAGATGCGTGCGGCGGGTGATCTCGTTGCCGCCGGTACCGAAGAACCGCAGCGGCGGCCCGGCCAGCGTGATCGGCCCGAGGGTCTCGTGATCAACCTCGACGAGCAGTCCCTGGCTCCTGACCTGCTCCCACTCGTAGACCTCGTCGATGGACCGCACCCGGCCGGCCGGGATCCCGACATCGTCGAGTCGCTGCAGAAGGTCGGCAGCCTTCCACGAGGAGAACGCCTCCTCGAGAGTCTGAACGAGAGCCCCGTGGTTCGCAACGCGCTGCGGGTTGGTCTCGAAGCGCAGGTCATGCGCATCCAGGTCGAAGGCTGAGCGAAAGGTCCGCCATAGCCCCTCGCTGCCGACGGCGATCTGCACGAATCCGTCCATGCAGTGGAACAGCCCGTAGGGCGCAATCGAAGGATGGTGGTTGCCCTGGGCCCGGCCGACCTCACCGGCGATGGTCCACCGGGTGGACTGGAACGCATGCACACCGACCGTTGCCGCGAGCAGGGAGGTCCGGACGACCTGGCCCTCGCCGGTCGCCTCCCGTTGGAGCAACGCGGACACCACGCCGTACGCGCCGTACATCCCGGCGAGTAGGTCGCTGATCGGGGTGCCAACTTTCTGCGGATCCTCCGGCCCCGAGCCGGTGATGGACATCAGACCGGCTTCGCCCTGCGCGATCTGGTCGTAGCCGGCGCGCCCGCCTTCCGGTCCGTCGTGGCCGAATCCGGTGATCGACAGGATCACCAGTCGGGGGTTAAGCCTGTGCAGGGTCTCGAAGCCCAGGTTCAGCCGGTCGAGGACCCCGGTGCGGAAATTCTCGACCAGTACGTCGGCTCGGCGTACCAGCTCAAGCAGCACCTCTCGGTCGTCGACCGCCTTGAGGTCCAGAGTCACCGACTCCTTGTTGCGGTTCACGGAGAGGAAGTACGTCGACTCCGCCGCTGCCGGACCCGCACTCGGGTCGACGAACGGCGGACCCCATACCCGGGTGTCATCCCCGCGCAATGGTGCCTCGATCTTGATGACCCTGGCGCCGAGGTCTCCGAGCATCATCGTCGCGTGCGGCCCGGCGAGTGCGCGCGAGAGATCGACAACAAGAGTGCCCGCCAGCGGGCCGGCGTGGCTGGCCATCAGCCGTCTCCCACAGCCGGTCCGGTCGCTGGCTCCGTTACTGCGAGCCCCGGTGCCCTCCTCCCGGTCTGCGTTGCCTGCTCGATCGCATACGCCAGCTGCAGCACACCGAAGTCGTCGCCGGGGCGGCCGACGATCTGCAGGCCGACCGGGAGGCCATCCTCGGTGAAGGCGAACGGCACTGACGCCGCAGGCAGCCCCGTAGCCGAGATGAAGTAGCTGCTCCGCATCCAGTCGAGGTAGGTCTCGGACCGAACGCCCGCCACTTCGGCGGGGTACGGAGACTCCACATCGAAGGGCGGCACCTGCGACACGAGCGTCACGAGGAAATCGTGCTCCGTCAGGAACTCGCGCATGTACTGGTAGAGCGCGGTCCGCTTTCGCTGGGCCCTAACCAGGTCCGCGGCCGTCAGGTCGAAGCCGGCCCGGACGTTCCACGCCGCGCTGCTTCCGAAGGCGTCTGGCTGTGATCGGTACAGGTCACCGAGCGTGAGTGCGTAGTACCAGGCCCGCCAGGTCCGGAACACGTCCTCCGCGTCGGCCAGCTCAGGATCACGCTCCACCACCCGCGCACCCAGCGCAGCCAGCACTTCCCCTGCGGGTGCCATCGCGCGACGGACCCGCTCATCAACGGGCAGCTGACCGAGGTCGAAGCTGAAGGCCACGACCGACGTCGAGAAATCACGGTCGAGCGGCTTCTCGAACTGCTGAGGAGGTACGGCGTGCGACAGGGGCGACCGCTGGTCGGGCCCGGCCAGGACCTGCATCTGCAGCGCGACGTCACCAACCGTTCGCGCCATCGGCCCAGCCACGGCGAGGGTGAACATCGGGTCGGCGGAGGGCCAGATGGGCACCCGTCCGACCGAGGGGCGCAGCCCGACCACGTTGCAGAAGCTGGCCGGGTTGCGCAGAGAGCCTCCCATGTCCGTCCCGTCGGCGATCGGCACCATGCCCGATGCGAGGGCAGCCGCCGCGCCGCCGCTGCTGCCGCCTGCGGTCTTCGTTGGGTCGAAGGGGTTGCGGGTGGCTCCGAAGATCCGGTTGAACGTCTGGGACCCGGTTCCCCACTCAGGAGTGTTCGTCTTCCCTAAGGTCACCGCACCAGCACCGACCATCCGCTCGACGACGATGGAGTCCACAGTGGGCACGAAGTCGGCCCGCACCGGAGAACCGTAAGTCGTACGGATGCCCTTGGTCTCGGTCAGGTCCTTGTGGGCCACGGGCAACCCGTGGAGCGGCCCGAGCTGCCGGCCGGACGCTATGGCTGTATCGGCTCTCGCCGCAAGCCGCATAGCGTGCTCCTCGGACAGGGTCACGATTGCGTTGACCGTCGGGTTGACCCGGTCGATTTGCTCGAGGTGCTCCGTCAGGAGCTCTCGGGCGGACAGCTCGCGGCGGACCATCAGCGCCACCAGCTCGGTGGCCGGCCGGAAGCAGAGCTCCTGGTCGGACATCAGGGTCCTTCCCAGCGGTATCCGGACGGCTCGGGGCCGAGGTCGACAATCGCCGCGACGGGTCCGTCGCCAGCCGGTCCCTGCCCCTCCTGGTTTCGACTCACATGGTATGGATTCCGGGTCGCCCCAAAGACGGTGTTACTGGTGTGCGAGCCTGCGGCACACTCTGGAACCACCGCCCTTCCAACGACGATGCCGCCGGCACGACGCGCACGTTGGACCACGAGTTCGTCGAACTCAGGCACTCTGTCGAGCGGGAGCCAAGAGCCGTGCGAGGTTCTCACGACAGCAGTGTCGTGGGTGTCCTTCACCACCAAGGGCAGACCGTGCAGCAGACCGAGGCCGTCACCGCGGGCCCAACGGTCGTCGGCGCCGCACGCCTCTGCCATCGCCCGCTTGCCTCTTGACGGGTCAATTGCGTTGACGAATGGATCGGTTTGCTGGACGCATGCCAGATGCCCGGCAACGAGTTCGCGGCCGGACAGCCCCCCATTACCCAGGAGGCTTCGTTGTTCGGTGGCGGACAGCCACCACAGTTCATCGTCCATCTGCTGCCGCTCTCTTCGGGTCCCGACGCTGGCTCCACGTGGAGCCAGCGTCGGGAATGGACTCAGACCCTCATCCTCAGGAGTTGGGCGCCTGGTAGCCGGTCGGGTCGCCCGATCCGAGGTCGACGATCGCGGCCACCGGGCCGCCGCCGTCGGGGCCCTGGTGGGCGGCGGACACCGACACGAACACGGCGGGGTCGCCGGTGACCGACGCGGCGACCCCGCCGACGGTCGCCTTGATCTGGCGGTGCCAGTGCACGTCCGAGTCGTCGAGCATCGCGTTGCGTCGCCCGCGGACTGCGCCGTCCTGGCTGACCTCGCACTTGAGGAACACGTTGACCAGCCGGCCCTGGATGTCGCCGGTGTGGGGCCGGTCGGGCAGGTCGAGGCCGGCGTCCTTGATCGCCGACCAGATGCCGTCGGCGTGGAGGGCGTCGCGCATGACCGAGTGGCCGATGCGGTAGCGGCCACCGATGCCCTTGGTGTTGCCGACCACCACCACCTGGGCCTGGTCGAGCTCGACACCCGAGGAGCAGGACGCCACGGCGGAGAACAGCGAACGGTTGTTCATCACGTCCTCGTTGGTGGGCATCTCGATCTCCCCGAGCGCCACGGCGACGCCGAGCCCGGTCGTGCCGTTGGACAGGTCCATCGACTCGTGGGTGTGGTGCGTCCAGACCGACTGACCGCGCGACTCCGCGTCGCGGATGGTGTGGATCGTCAGCAGCGGCGTCTTGGTCTGCACGTAGTGCACGTCCGCGGGGTCGGTGATCCCGGCCCGCTCCATCGCGACCTTCACGGCGTCGGCGACCTTGCTGATCATCCCCGTGTAGCCGATCTCCTCGGGCAGGATCGCCTCGCTCATCGCGAACCCGACCGTCAGCCGTGGCTCGTCGGACTGCTCCGCCTGCTCGGCCGGCACGGTCGCGAAGATGGTCGCGTGCGGGCTGATGATCCCGTCGGTGCCACCGGACCACACGATCGGGACCTGCTTCACCTGGTCGGCCGGGGCGCCCTTGGCGACCAGCACCTCCCGGAACGCACGGTCGGCGATGATGCGCGTGTAGTCGTTGACGCCGCCGTTGCCCTCGGTCTTGCCGATGATGGCGATGACCCGACTGGCGTCCATCACCCCGTCGTCGATGAGCTTGGCCAGCTGACTCGCGTCGGACACGTTGTGGATCGGGACCTTGCGGACCTCAATGGGCTCGGGCATGTGTGTTCCTTTCATTCGTGCGGACTGCCGGGGCTGAAGCCCCGAGCGCTTGATCAGGACGGCGGCGTGGGCAACGAGCGCGGCGACGAGGTCCGGGCAACCCTTTGGGCGTCCCGCTGCGCGAACGGCGTGGCGCAACAGTCGCCCCAAGCTGTTCCATCCCCGACGGCGGCGATCACAACCTTCATGAAGGACCTTGGCTGACGACGTGCTCCAGCGCCGCGGCGGTGGGAACGCCGCCAAGGCGCCTGTACTTGTCTAGTCGAGCCTGCAGCCGAGTGGCCGGGTTCTCAAGGGTGAGCTCCGCGAGTTCATGCTGGATGACCTGCGACATCCGCCGGCAGAAGTCCTGGGGCTCGTCCGCGGCGTCAGGATGCTCCGCGACGATCCGGTCAACGATGCCAGCGTCGAGCAGGTCGAGCGAGCGCACTCGCTGGCTAGCAGCGAGCTCGGGGGCATGGCTTGTGTCGCGGTAGAGGATCGCCGAGGCGCCCTCGGGCGGAAGCGGCGAGAGCCACGAGTGCTGCGCAGCGATGACACGATCGGCGGGCATCATCGCCAGCGCACCACCGCCGGTGCCCTGACCGAGTAGGACGCACACGGTGGGCGCGTCGAGGGTGACCAGCTCGGCCAGGCAACGGGCAATCTCACCAGCGAGGCCGCCCTCCTCCGCCTCCTTGGACAGGGCAGCGCCAGCTGTGTCAATCACCGACACCAGCGGCAACTTGAGCTCGTGGGCGAGTTTCATACCGCGGCGGGCAACACGGAGTCCTTTGGGCGACAGCGGCTCGTCGAGGGTCTGCCGGTCGCGATCCTGGCCGAGGACGATGCACGGCTCGCCGCCGAATCTCGCCAGCGCCATGAGCAAACCCGGGTCGTACTCACCTTGACCCGTCCCGTGCAGTGGAAGGACGTCAGTGGCGCCGAGCCGCAGCAGGGCACGGACACCGGGCCGATCCTCGCGGCGTGACCGCGTGATCGACTCCCAGGCCGAGATGTCCGCGAGCGGCTCCTTCGGAACCTCGGGCACATCGGCCGGTTCCTTGGGCCGCCCGGACAGCACGGCCAGCGCGCGGTCGGCGACCTCAGCCAGTGCCTCGGCCGGCAGGATTGCGTCGATCAGCCCGTGCTCGAAGAGGTTCTCTGCGGTCTGGACACCCTCCGGGAAAGGGTGGCCGTACAGGGCCTCATAGACCCGAGCGCCCAGAAACCCGACCATCGCGCCGGGTTCCGCCACCGTGACATGCCCCAGTGACCCCCAGGACGCGAACACCCCGCCCGTCGTGGGATGCCGCAGGTACACCAGGTACGGCATACCTGCTTCCTTGAACGCCGCGCAAGCGGCGCTGATCTTCACCATGGCCACGAACGCCGGAGTGCCCTCCTGCATTCGCGTTCCACCCGAAGCCGGGGCCGCGAACAGCGGCAGTCTCTCGACCCTGGCACGGTCGAACGCAGCCACGACGCGCTCAGCGGCGGTGGCGCCGATCGATCCGGCGAGGAACCGGAACTCTCCGGCGACCACTGCGACCCGCTGCCCTCGGATTCGTCCCTCGCCGGTCACGATCGCCTCATCGGCACCCGATCGTTCCCGAGCGACGGCGAGCTCCGCGGCATACGCACTCCCCGCTGGGGCAACGTCCAGTGGAGGATCGTCCCAGCACACCCAGCTACCTTCGTCCAACGCCGTATCGAGCAGTTGGATTGCGCCGAGTCGACGTTTTCGTTCGTCAGTCATCTCCTGGGCTCCTCTGAAATCGCGCCAGACAGCCATGGGTCCCTCCTGTGGCTCCAGCGCACGCAAACGCGCAAAAGGCGCCAGCCCACTGGGTCACCATCCCGGCCGCTCATGCTGCTGACTTTCCCCAGCGGATCCAGTCCTCGAGTTGGTCGAGGCGCCCATCGCGGCCATCGACACCAACGGTGAACCAGGTTGCTCCCGCGGCAAGGAGTCGTGGGCCGATCTCCTCGGGGGACGCCTTTGCGACATCGCGGTTTGGGTGGTTCCGACCGACGGACACCCCCAACTGAACCTCTTCGGGCGAACGATCCGCCCGGTCTACCATTTCAGCGAGAATCCGGCCCTTCTGCTCCAGCTCCTCGGGACTACTGAAGGAATGCCAGATGTCGGCGTGTGCGGCTGCGAGCGGGAGTATGCCGCGCACGTTGCCACCGCCGACAAGGATCGGGGGCCGGCGTAGAGGGCCCGGGTTCAGCTTGTCGAGCCTCTTCCGAACGCGCAGTAGCGCTTCTTCCAGCCCCGACGTGCGCGTTGCCGCGGTGCCGAAGGGGTATCCGTAGTCCGAGAAATCTCGCTCGAACCACCCGGCCCCCAGTCCCAAGATCGTTCGACCACCGCTGATGTGGTCGACCGTCCTGGCGATGTCTGCGAGTAGGTCCGGGTTGCGGTATGCCGCACAGGTCACGAGGGAGCCGAGTTCCACCCTGCTCGTGCATTCAGCCCAGGCGGCCAGCAGGCTCCAGCATTCGAAGTGTCCACCGTCCGGATCAGGATCGGATGGCAGGGGCGGCGAGAAGTGGTCCCAGACGAAGACAGCATCGGCGCCGAGCTCCTCTGCCTCTACGGCAAGCCGGCGAAGGCTTCCATAGGACGCATGTTGGGGCATGACCTGGAGGGCCACTTTGACCTGGGTCATTCGACAGTCTTGCCCTCGAGGGAATTGGCCGTCTCCCTGAATGCCTCGAAGGCAGGCTTGGCCACGATCTGGCCATCGGCCTGCACTCGGCGTAGCCCCGTCCACAACCACGGGTCGGGGTGGCTTGGCTCGAGGGGTTCGGTGTCCAGACTGGTCCAGCTGTGGTAGTACGCACCAAAGAGATTCAGCTCCTCCCGGTGCTCTGCGGCCGCGAGCAGCGCCTCTCTCACGTTGGCCGCCTGACCCCTCTCGTCGGACATGTTGGGCAGCGGAGCGATGCGCGACTGGCCAAGGGCCGATGAGAAACTGAACTGGCTGAGGGCGATCGGCAAGTCGCCGTCGCCATGCGCAGCCATGACCTCCCGATTGAGCCGCACGGCGCGAATGAGTCCGTCGGCGTCCTTCGGGAACGGGTGGATGGCTGCAACGTCGAAGGAGCCCCGAAGGCCTGCCTTGTATAGGTTGTCCAGGAAGTCGCCGCTCTCCGCGGATATGGGCCCGAGACCAGCCCCCATCACCACTGCATCCGGATCCGCTCTCTTGACTGCGGAGTATGAGGAGTGGGCCATCGCGATGAAGTGGTCGACGTCGAAGGGTTGGGGGAAGAAGGCGGGCCGGTCGGGCTCCTGCAGCGGCTGCCAGATGCGAATGGGGTTGACCGGCAAGTCGGGCCGCTCCATCCAGAAGGTGCCGCCGGGGCCGTATCGCTCCACCAGGTCGCCCATGAAGTTGCCCATGTCCGTGGGATCCTGCGGGACCCCACCCTGCACGGTGAGCGGGAACCGCGGCGTCTCTCCTGGACGCATGCCGCCGGTTGCCCAGCCTGGGGCACCAAAGACGTTTCCCACGATGTTGAAGCCGAGTCGCGCAGCCGCGGACATCAACACATCGGTCTTGATGAAGTCGGACACGAGGTGCATGTGGCCGGGGTAGCGCGGAGCGAACCAGAACTGAATCTGCTGCCACAGGAAGGTGACACGGAGTGTCTCCACACCCGCGTCTTTCATAATCGCAAGCTCGCGCTCCATCACCGCCTGGTTGTTGACCGTGTAGCGGTCGGTGTGTGCACCAAGAAACCCAAAAGGCACGGCACGCTCAGACATCACGCTTCCTCTTCTCCATCGTGGGCTCTGGAACCCGTTGATCCGAGCCGGCAGTCGGCCGCCAAGGTAAGGACGCTTTCGACCAGCGACTGACAGCGCGTCAGGGCGTCTATCTGCGCCTCCGTCCACTCGCGGGGCGAGTCCATCAAGTGCACAGAGATCGTTCCTACGAAGTGCCCCCCTACGACCACGGGGGAGAGCATCTGAGCGAAGACCCGGTGCACCTGGATCAAGTCCGGTGGCGGGGGCACGGGGGCGACGCGTGTGTCGTTCTGCACCAAGACGCTCCGCGATTCCTCCAGGTAGGTGTACGTGGGGAATGCTCGGGGGTCCACCTGCACTCCTGAGCCCATGGATGGGACATCCGCGTCCGACCGATGCTCGGCAAGCAAGTACGCAGAGCCGTCCACCCCGATGACTCTCAGGGTGGTTCTCGACGCCTGCGTCGCCTCAAGAAGGTTCCCCATCAAGCCATCGAAAAGGACCATGTCAGATCCGAACTGAGGCAACACTTGTGGTCTCTGGTTGTCTCGTCGCAAAGGCCTCGTGGTTCGCCAACCACCAGGTGGCGACATCGTGCTTTCGCGCAAACCAGACGTCACCCTTCCCCAAGCAGTGCTCGATGAACTCTCGCACCACGGAGGCACGTGAGGGCTGCCCGACCAGGCGTGGGTGAAGTCCGACCGTCATCATCTTCGGCTGGGTCTCCCCCTCCCGCCACAGCTCGTCGAATGCCCGAATGCAGTAGTCGCCGAAGGAGCTCGGAGAGGAAAAGCCACCGCCGGGGTGGAACTTGGAATCGTTAGTGGTGAACGAGTATGGGAGGACGAGGTGCTGCTTCTCCTTGACGTTGACGAAGTACGGGAGGTCGTCAGCGAAGGAGTCGCTGTCATACAGGAAGCCGCCCTCCTCCACCAGCAGTTCGCGCGTACTCAGTGACGGCGGACACTTGCTGTACCAGCCAACAGGCCGACTGCCGCAGGTCTCGGCGATTGACTCCACCGCCCAGTCAATGTGGTCGCGCTCTATATCGCGCGACAGCTGGCTGACCATCTCCCAACGCCACCCATGAGCGCACACGTCGTGGCCCGCCTCTTGGATGTACGCTCCCACCTCCCGATTCGCCTCGAACGCCTGTGCGCAGCCGTGGAAGGTGACAGGGAGTCCGTACTCGTCGAACATCCTTTGAAGCCGCCAGATCCCGGCTCGACTGCCGTATTCGAAGATCGACTCGTTTCCGAGGTCCCGAAAGGCAGGTTGCGGGTACGCGAACTCCTGGGGCGGCTCGTTGGTGCCATCGCCGGCGAAGTACGAGCGTTCAGCCCCTGACTCGTAGTTCACGACGAAAACCACAGCCACGCGTGCGTCATTGGGCCACCTGACCGTGGGTGCGACGCGTCCGTAACCGACGAAGTCCCGTGTCGGGTCGGGCGAAAACTGTGGTCTCACGGCATGGCCTCTCCGCCGGTTCTATCGAAAACGGGAACGTTCCCAATCAGAGAAAACACCAACGCGACCCGTATGTCAATACGCCTCTGCCGTGCGAGCAGGTCGCGAGGGGGTCGGGCGCGGATGTGGACCGCCTCGTGCGGGAGTCGTCCCCCGCTTACGTCTGCTGACGACCAGGTGGGGCGGTCGACGCCCTCACGAGAAGTCTTGCCGCGCTTCGCAATGCCACCGCGTCAGAACGAGTGCCACTGAGAATCTGTTTGAGGAGCGCGTCCATCGCGACATTGCCAAGCCCCGCTGGGTCGACATCGACCACAGTGATCGGGGGGTGCCAATACGGGAACCAGACCGTGTCTTCGAAGCCAATGACGCTGAGCTGCTCGGGAATGGCGATTCCGCGCTCGGAGAGCGCTGGGAGCAGTCCAAAGAGGGCCTCGTGGTTGGCGACGAGAAGTGCCGACGCTCGCGTCCGCATTGCCAGGAGCCTGCCCGCAGCCTCGGCACCGAACTCGGGTTCGAACGGGCCCTTCAGGATGATCGACGACTGCAGTTCTATGGATCGTTCGGCCAGTGCCGACTTGTATCCATCGAGTCTCTCGCGCCCTGAAGCGACAGTAGTGACTCCGCCAACAAACGCCACGGATGTGTGCCCTAGGTCCAGGAGGTATCTTGTGGCCTCATACGCCCCATGGAAGTTGTCGGGAACCACGGCGGGTGCATCTGTGCCGCGTGGCCTTCGAATCAGATTCACGATGGGGAGCCCAGCGGCGTGGTAGGCGTTGACGTTCGAGACGTTCTCCGACGTACTCATGAGAATCAGGCCATCCACGCGGTTGTCGACAAGAGCATCAACAACCAACTTCTCCTTGGCGGGATCTCCACCGGTCACGCCCAGAAGGACTTGATACCCCTCCTCCTGCGCGCGCGCCTGAACGACTTCGGTGATCGTGTGGATGCTTGCGTTGACGAGGTTGGTGACAACGAGGCCGATGAGCTTGGACTGGCCACCTCGGAGGCCACTGGCCATCCGATTGATGCGATAGTTCAGGCTTTCTGCGGCCCTCAGGACGCGGTGTCTAGTCGCCTCACTGACGCCGGGATCGCCCGCCAACGCACGCGCGGCGGTCGACTTAGACACCCCAGCCGCCCGGGCAACATCGATGACTGTCGCTGCCACGCTTCGATCGTCCCTCCCTGTTACAACCTTGACAGGAGATCTGCCACATCCGACTATAGCCTTTACTGGGATCGTTCCCACGCTTTCTTAGCGACGGCACTGCGGTACGAGATTGAGGACGGTTTGCTGTGGTCGATGTCATACGCCCCAACGAGGACGGTCAGGTCGCCGATCTACACGGACGCGAGGCGTTCTGGATGGGCGGTCGCCTGATGGTCGTACGCCTATCCAGCGCTGAGACGGACGAGCGCCTAGCCGTCTTTGAGTCGACCTTTGTCGAGGGCCACGGACCGCCTGTCGTTGCCTGGAAGCGCGAGGAGAACATCTACTACGTCAGCCACGGTCAGTTCACCTTTCAAGTGGGATCGGACGAGCGCGTCCTGGTGCCGGGCGACACGCTGTACGTCCCGCGAAACACGCCACACACCTATCGGGTGGACCAAGGGCCTGCACGGTTCATTCAGACGGTGCTCCCTGGCTGGGGCTGGGAGAGCTATGTGCGAGCCATCGCGGTGCCCACCAGCGTTCCGACACTTCCCCCCGATGATTTGGGACTGGTCCCCATGGATGTTATCCGGCGAATCTCAGCAGCCTGCGGCCTCGACCAGGTCGGGCCGCGCATGCCCGGCGCCACCCGACACGGCGACGAGCTGCAATCCACTCACTGAGTGGCCTGTTGCCGCGTCGATCAGCGGTCCCTCGTCAGCTGTCCTCGACGGCCACCACGAGCCGGGGCCAACACACCGGCATCAGGAGCAGCCACACTGCTAGGCCTACGACTCCAGAAAGCAGGAAGCCAAAGCTCGTGCCGAATGCTTGACTCACTGTCCCGCTCACGAGCGCGCCGATGGGAAGAACTGATATCGCCACAGAGACCAGGCCCATCGCCGCTGAGTGTCGTTCAGCGGGCGTATGGCGGAGCACGAGTGCCGCTTGGGTCGCAGCAAAGGCGCTTCCCCCCAGACCTCCCACGGCCAACGCTGAGAATGCAAGCCAGTAGGTGGTCACCTGCGACACCGTGATACTTCCGAGGAGCGCGAGAGGGACCCCGCCCAAGAAGAGGGCGGCCAAGCGAGGGCCTCGCAGCATCGAGATCACGGAGTTGCCGATGAGCATTCCCAGTCCAGCGGCGGAGGCCAAGATGCCGACCTGCCATGGCTCGTTAGTGAACTGCCTGCTCAACAGGGGGACCAAACCCTGCAAAGGCAGGTAGAAGAGGTTGAAGATGACGGTCACCGCGAGGATCGCGGCCAACGCCGAGAACCGGTGCTGCGAGTTAGACGGGTGCGAGACCTCGGTGTGATGCGAGCCTTGGCCTACTGGAACCCATGGCGCTATCCGACTGACCCGCATCGTCAGGTGTGCGGACGAGGCGTAGCCCAGACCGAGGGCCAAGAACGCAAGACGAGGACCGCCCCAGGTCATGATGAAGCCCATGCAGAACGGTCCCAAGAGCACCGCCGCGGAAAAGAGCAGCGCATCTAGTCCCAGAGCCCTCGCCGCCACGTGCGAACCCGCTCTTGAATACAGCTCAGGGCGATAGAGGGTCATCTTCGCAAGCTGGCCGATCCCCGCAGCCGCTCCCGCAACATAGACGAACTCAACGGGAGCCCCAAGTCCAAGCGCGACACCGAGCAGGGCTAGGACCACCCCGAGAATGGAAGTCAGACGGACCAACACCCTGATTCGCGCACCAGGCAGGACAACGAACCGGCGCGCTGCCAATCCTCCGGCAATCAAGGGCACGGCAGACGCGAGGGCGATCAGTTGCACCTCAAGGGCGCCGGCACCGCTCGCGGCGAGGGTCTCGGCTCCGGCGAAGAGCGAGCCCCAGATCGCGAAGTTTCCTCCGAAGGCGCCCAGGATGAACAGGGTCAGGCCGGGACGCCCACGGACTCTTGGGCGTGGCTCAGCGAGTGTGCGGTCCATGACACGGGCCTTTGGTGAAGGTCAAGGCTGCGACGTGACCTCTGCCGACCCGATCGGGGAGCGACGGCGAGCGACCGCCGGATCAGGGATTGGAGCGGCAGCGAGCAATGCCTTCGTGTACGGCGCAGATGGCGATTCGAATATCTCGGCCCTTGAGCCCTCCTCGACCACGACACCGTGCTCCAGGATGGTCACTCGCTCGCACAGGTGCCGGACAACAGCGAGGTCGTGCGCGACGAAGAGGATTGTCAGGCCGAGCTCCTTCTGCATGTCTTGCATCAGGTTGACGACCTGTGCCTGGACGGAGACGTCCAGGGCGGACACCGGCTCGTCGCACACGAGCAACCTCGGTTGGACCGCGATGGCCCGAGCGATCGCCAACCGCTGCCTCTGCCCGCCTGAGAACGAGTGAGGGTGACGGTTGAGGTGATCCCCAGAGAGGCCCACCAGCTCCAGTGCACGAGTCACCTTGTCGCGGCGTGCCATTCGTGACTTGTCCAGGCCGTGGATGACAAGGCCCTCCCCCACGATCTCCTCGACCGACATGCGTGGGTTCAGGCTCGAGTACGGGTCCTGGAAGATCAGCTGCACCTCTCGCTGGAACCGCCTGCGATCACTTCTCCCAGCATTAAGGACGTCGATCCCGTCGTAGGTGATCGAGCCGCTGTCAGGGGTCTCAAGCCCCATGAGGCATCGGATCAGGGTCGTCTTCCCAGAGCCGGACTCGCCCACGAGCCCGACCACTCGCCGCTCGTCGACCGCCAACGAAACGTTGTCGAGTGCCTTCACCGGCTCGCGTCCACGACGCTTGAACTCCTTGCTGAGCCCGGTGATCTCCAGGAGGCTAGGCGATGACATCGTTCGACTCCTTGGGGATTTCGGCGAGGTGACAGGCGACCTGGACCTGGGCTCGAGTCGAAATTTGGAGGATCGGAATCGAGTTCACACAGATCCCCTCACGCATTGGACACCGAGGGTGGAAGGCACACCCCGACGGTCGGGCAGCCGGACTCACAGGGGATCCGGGCACGGTCTCGAGGCGTTCCACATCACGGTCGATGCGAGGTACTGCCTTGAGCAGGCCGGCTGTGTAGGGATGCAAGGGCAGGGCGTAGAGGGCTTTGACGGGTTGCTCTTCCACCTTTCGTCCGGCGTACATGACCGCAACGCGGTCAGCAAATCCGGCGACGAGTCCTAGGTCGTGGGTGATCAGGATCACCGAGAGCCCACGGTCCCGCGCGACCGTGTCGATCAGGGTGAGGACCTTCTCCTGGACCCGCACGTCCAGGGCGGTGGTCGGCTCGTCAGCGATGAGCAGCGTGGGGTCGGCGATAAGGGCCATGGCCAACGCGACCCGCTGTCGCATGCCGCCGGAGAACTCGTGCGGATAGGCCTGAAGCCGCTCGTGGGCTTTGGGGACGCCGAGCTCGTCCAAGATCTGTGCAGAGCGACGCATGGCCTCCCGCTTCGCGACGCCACGGATGCGGAGCGGTTCGGAAACCTGGTTTCCGATCGTCATGACGGGGTTCAGCGAACGCAAGGGATCCTGGAAGACGGTGGCGATCCTTGCGCCGCGATAGGCCCGCATCTGCTTCTCCGAGAGGTCGAGTAGCTCGACACCCTCGAAACGGATGGAGCCTGTGAGACGCATATGGGGGTTCAACCTCAGCAGGGCCTGCGCCGTCACCGTCTTACCCGAGCCCGACTCACCTACGATCGCGACCCGCTCACCTGGGTAGATCGTGAGGTCGAACTGCTCAACCAGCGTCAGCGGATCATCCGAGGGGAGGACGACCGAGAGGTCACTGACCTCGAGCGTGGGCTGCCGCTTCATACTCTCGGAAGGGCTGACGGAACGGATCTCCTGACTCACGGTCATTTCCTTCCGCCCCTCAGGGCTGGATCCATTCTTGCCTGGAGGATGTCTCCGAAGAGTCCCATGGCCACCACACACAGCGTGATGGCGATACCTGGAGCCAGGGATGCCCACCACGCCGTCACGATGTAGCCGCGCCCGTCGGAAGCCATCGCGCCCCATTCTGCGCTGGGCGGCTGAGCGCCAACCCCGATGAACGACATCCCCGCGAGCAGCAACGTCACCCCACCGATGTCAAAGGCGGTGTGCACAACCACGACGTCGAGAGAGTTGGGCAGCACATGCTTCACCATGAGCCGGAACTTGGAGGCGCCCATGGTGCGGGCAGCCTCGACGTAGGACTCAGTCATGGTCTGGCGAATGACCCCTCTGGCCAAGCGAGCAAAGCCGGGCCACATCGCAAGCACGAGCGCGATAATCGCTGACCGCAAGCTCGGGCCGAGGGCCACGGATATGCCCAATCCAAAAACCAACAGGGGCAACGACAAGGCAATGTCGCAAACTCGCATCAGGATGTCGTCCGCCCACTTCCCGCTGACCGCGGCGATTGCCGCGATCGCCACGCCCACAAACGACGCCAAAAGGGCGATCGCCGTGGCCGACAACAGAGTTCCACGCGCACCGACTAGGAGTCTGCTGAGTATGTCGCGGCCTGAAGCGTCAGTTCCTAGCCAGTAGCCCGCGCGAGGTGAAAGGAACCTCGCGTCGAGATCCGTGCGGTATGGGTCGTGCGGGGCCAGCATCGGGCCGAAGACGCAGGCGATCAGGATGACGGTCATGATCGCGTAGACGAAGTAGTCGAGCCATGGGGCGCGACTTCTCCGCCGACGGACTACGGCTCCCAGACGGGTACCCGCCGTTGCTGTGAGGCTCACTCAAGCCACCTTCGCTCGTACTCGGGGATCGATTGCCAGCTGGAGCAGGTCCACCAGGAAGTTGACTACGACCACGAACAGGCCGATGAGGAAGACGGAGCCCAGTACTGCGAATGAGTCCTTCTGGACGACTGCGCTGGTGAGGTAAGAACCGACACCTGGTCTGGCAAAGATCTGCTCCACCAAGACGGTTGCACCGAACATCCAGCCGACCTGCAACCCGAGCATCGTGACGGTCGGTATGGCGGCGTTTCGGAGGCCGTGTCTCAGGACTACACGTGTTCTCGAGCCACCCTTCGCCCGGGCCACCAGGATGTGTTCTCGTTCGAGCTCACCTATCAGCGACGCGCGAAGGGTCCGGATGAGGGTCGCTGCGAACGGACCCACCACCACTGCTGCGGGGAGCAACAGATGGAGCGCCGCGTCGCCGAATGCTGCGAAATTTCCCCAGATCAGGGTGTCGATGAGGAGGAAACCCGTTCGGCGAGGTACCTCGTAGTCCACCGAGATCTGGCCGGTGACAGGAAGGATCTGGTATTTCGCCCCCAGCAACCACTGCAGGACAAAGCCCAGCCAGAAGATCGGCATTCCACCGATCACGACGGCGCAAACCCTCGCAAGCTTGTCACCCCAACGGTCCCGGAAGGATGCGGCGAGAACCCCGACCGGGACGGAGACAAGGACGTTGATCATCATGGCCACGGCGATCAGCTCGATGGTCGCCGGCAGTTGAAGCGCAAGATCGGAGGAGACAGGGCTGAACGTCGTGATGGACGAACCTAGGTCGCCATGGACAAGGCGTCCCAAGAAGGCGAAGTACTGCTCGAGAGTCGACTGATCCAGTCCGAGCCGCTGCCTCACTTGCTCCACCACCGCGGGGCTGGCGTCCAGCCCCGCGGCGACGTGAGCTTCGTCTCCTGGGATCGCCTTGATCATCAGGAAGACGATGGTGGCTAGACCCCAGATGCTCAGCGCCATCAGGGAGAGTCGTCTCACCAGATATCTAGCCATGGGTCACTGACTCTCCTACTTGGCGACGCGCAGGGCCAGGGGGTCGAACAGCTGTCGAACGGGGTCGTAGCCCGTCCCCGCGATGTCCTTGCGCACCACGAACGGCCTCTCGGCATTGGCAACCCAGATCGACGCATAGTCATCGTGGACGAGCTTCTGCACCTGCTTGTACTGCTCGCACCGGTTGTTCTCGTCGGGGTTGGTGATCGCTGCGGTGAGCAACTTGTCGACTTCCGGGTTGGAATACTGGGATCGGTTCGTGCCCTTGCCGACGAACTTGCTGTGGTAGCCCGTGTTGAGCAGCACCCCAACGTCTGGGTAGCGTGCCGAGTCGTAGGCCAAGGAAAGCGCCGGAGTGGTTTTGGTGCTCTTCAGGAGGGCCGTGTAGTTCGGGAAGGTGGTGGCCTGAAGTTTGACGTCCACCCCGATGTCCCGCCAGTTCGACTGGAACAGGGTGGCAATCTGCGTGAACTCGACCTGGTTGGGCTGGTAGAGCATCGTGAGCGACAGTTTCTTACCGTCGCCGTAGCCCGCGTCCTTGAGCAGCCCCTTGGCCTTCTGGGCATCCTGGGATGCCGGTGGGAGGTCGGCGACGCACTTCATGACTGAGGGGACAGGTCCGCTGGCGACCTTGCCCTTGCCTTCCAGGTTCTTGTCAATGTGAGCCTGCGAGTTGACTGCGAGGGCCAGTGCCTGACGAACCCGGACGTCCTTGGTCGGGCCCTCCTGCGTGTTGAAGTTGAGAACCGATTCGATGCCGGCGGGCTGGTTGCGGATGTCGAACTTGGGGTCGTTCTTGAAGGTGGCGACGTCCGGTGCCTCCATGTGCCCGACCAGGTCGAGCGTCCCTGCCCGCAGGGCGTCTCGCATGCTCGCGCTCTGGGTGATGTTCTGGAGAGTGAACTGCTGAGGGCGCTCCTTAACCAGGTCCCAGTAGTCGGGCCACTGCTTCAGCTTGATGTTCTGGCCCTGCGTGTAGCCCTCCAGGGTGTACGCGCCGCTGCCCGCTTCATTACTGGCGAGCCATGCTTGCCCGCCATCACTGCCCTCATGCTGCTTGACGAGGGCTGAGTTCACGACGTAGACCTTGCTCAAGGCACCGAGCAGAAGAGTGCTGGGCGTCGACAGGGTGATGGTGACGTGCGTGTCATCATCCGCCGTGGCAGAGCCGTAGTCGCCGATAAGACCCCCAACCCCGGTTCCACCCTTCTTGAGCCGGTCCAGGGTGTACACGACGTCCTTGGCCGTGAGCGCAGTGCCATCATGGAACTTGATGTCGGACCGAAGCGTGAGCTTGATGGTCTTCAGATCTGCGCTCTGTTCCCATTCGGTAGCCACGCGCGGCGCAAGAGTCGCCTTCGAGTCGTAGGTGAGTACCGGGTCGTAGAGCAAGTTGCCCGGAATGTCATTCTGCAGTGTGTTCGCGAGGGTCGGGTCGAGCGTGTTCAGCAGCGTTGCGGCTGCAATCCTTGTTGGTCGCGTACTCGTCGTCGAGCTCCCCCCTCCTGCGCACCCCGTCAGCCCAACGGCCACTGCGAGGGGGATGGCAACGGCGGATGCTCGGCCTAGCTGACTGTTCTTCAACATCATGGAACCCTTCCAGGTCCGTGGAGGTTGCGAGCGGCGATGGGAGCCCGCCCACAGTGCACCGTGGGATGGTCGCGGGTTGTGCAGACGGGTGCCCTTGCTGAGAGCCAGGTCTTCGGCCTTCATGTGCGCCTCCGTCTGCGACGAACGTTGCGGCAATGCTCTTGTGGAGCAGCCGCTGCTTGGATGATCCTTGGGAACGATCCCAACCTTCGTGTCCTCATCATGAAGGCGTGCCAGAAGCCTGTCAATGGCTTCACAGGCGGAGATTTGAGTTGAACATCGGTCCACCAAGCACCGGGTCGACCGATGTTCATACGCCCATGGGCGCTTCCAACCGGGGGAACGTTCCCGGTGCCGACGACGAGCGCCAGATCCAGGATCGAGAGGTGCGGCGAGGGGAAGGACACAGCGGTTCGCCCCAGCCGGCTGGAACCACTCGAGCCGCTGGATTGGCGAGCCGGACGCACCCCGGTTGTGGGCCCCCGCCGGAAGCCACCCTGCTTCGCTGCTGAACCTGTGCAGGCTTAAGCAGCAGCGAGTGGTCAGCCTCTCCGTCGCCAGGGCTGCACCCCGGCGGTGTCACCATGGCGACGAAGATGGTCGCCGCGGTATCCCTACCATCAGCGGGGCAGCCTTCCGGAGTTACAGACCGCCTTCGACGTGACCCGCGCTCATCCCCGACGAGGTCACAGCGGTTCAGTCGGCCGGCATGCATCCAAGATCGACCGAGAATGAGACGGGCAATCTGGTGCATGGAATCCACAAGTGCGCATGTGTCACACCGGGCGCAAGCCTAACAGTCAAATAGCAAGACACCCTGTCCATCCTGCGACGTTAGCGCAGGTCAGACAGGGTGTCAGAGAGTGGGACTTAGGTGATTCGAACCCCTGGTCTTCTCATTGCGAAGGCTGCCAAAGGTCCGCCTACCACGTCGCCCTGCAGATCGAGCAGCAACCGGTCCCTCAGCACTCAATCACGTTGACCGCCAAGCCTCCCCGGGCGGTCTCCTTGTACTTGTCCTTCATGTCGGCACCGGTTTCGCGCATCGTCTTGACGACCTTGTCCAAGGACACGATGTGACCTCCGTCGCCTCGCAGTGCCGTCCGCGCTGCCGTGACGGCCTTCACCGACGCGACCGCGTTGCGTTCGATGCACGGGATCTGCACCAGGCCCCCCACAGGGTCACAGGTGAGGCCGAGGTTGTGCTCCATCCCGATCTCGGCGGCGTTCTCGACCTGTGCCGGTGTGCCACCAAGAACTGCGGCAAAGGCTCCGGCGGCCATGGAACAGGCGGAGCCGACCTCTCCTTGGCACCCGACCTCCGCTCCCGAGATCGAGGCGTTCTCCTTGAAGATGACGCCGATGGCTGCCGCCGTCAGAAGGAAGGTGACGACTCCGTCGTCGTCGGCACCTGGCACGAAGCGGGTGTAGTAGTGCAGGACGGCCGGGATGATGCCCGCAGCGCCGTTGGTGGGTGCGGTGACGACGCGCCCTCCGCCGGCGTTCTCCTCGTTGACGGCCAAGGCGTACAGCGTGAGCCAGTCCATGCCCCGGAGGGGGTCGTCAGCTGCATCCTCGGCGGCCAGCTGTGCGGCTAGTCCGGGGGCGCGTCGCGGGACCTTGAGACCACCCGGCAGCGTGCCGTCCGTAGCGGTGATGCCATTACGGACGCACTCCTGCATGACATCCCAGAGTCGCAAGAGGTCCGCGCGGACCTGCTCCTCTGAGCGCCATGCCCGCTCGTTGGCCATCATGATCTGGGCGATGGACAACCCTGTGTCCGCGCACCTAGTGAGAAGTTCATCGCCGGTACTGAAGGGATGGTCCACGACGGTGGACTCCGCGACAACCGCCAGTCCGGTGGCCCCTTCAGAGACGACGAAGCCGCCACCGACCGAGTAGTAGGTGCGGTCGCTAACCACCGTCCCAACTCCGTCGTAGGCGGTTAGCGTCATGCCATTGGGGTGAAACGGCAGGGCCTTTCGGCGATGCAGGACGAGGTCGTCGTCCTCGTCGAAGTCAACCGCGTGGATGCCGAGCAGGGTCACACGGCGCGCCGTACGGATCTCTTCGAGGAGACCATCCACCTTCCGCGGGTCGCACGTCTCCGGACGGTGACCTGACAACCCCAGGAGGACAGCCTTGGCAGACCCATGACCATGTCCCGTGGCGCCCAGCGACCCGAAAAGCTGAGTTTGGACCCGAGCCACCTCTGCAAGCCGGCCACTCGCCTGCAGCGCGTCGGCGAACAGGGCTGCGGCACGCATGGGCCCGACGGTGTGCGAGCTGGATGGACCGATTCCTACTGAGAACAGGTCGAAGGCGCTCAGTGCCATTCGACCTCACCGCGCTTCGGTGTGCACAGCCCCCAAGACAAGCCTAGGCGGTGCTCTGTGCGGCGCCGTTTCATGACCGGGAAGACAGGGCCGGGTATAGGGGAAGCGCGGCCGCGAGCGCGTTAACTCGGTCGCGCAGCTGCCGCACCTGGTCCTCTGCCAGTTCGGACTGCAGCCCGGCAACGATGATGTCGGCCACCTCGACAAATTCCGCCGGTCCGAACCCGCGTGTCGCCAGGGCGGCAGTGCCGATCCGGAGCCCGGATGTCACCATCGGTGGACGAGGGTCGTTGGGGACAGCGTTGCGGTTGACCGTGATCCCCACCGAGTGCAGCCGGTCCTCTGCCTGCTGGCCGTCGAGGGCGGACTCGACCAGATCGATGAGGACGAGATGGACGTCGGTGCCACCGGTCAGCAACTTGATTCCCGCAGACCGCGCATCCTCTTCTCTAAGACGGTCGGCGAGGATGCGGGCTCCATCCACGGTCCGCTCCTGTCGCTCCCGGAACTCGGGCCCCGCGGCGATGAGGAACGAGACGGCTTTCGCAGCGATTACATGCTCGAGCGGTCCACCTTGGAGCCCTGGGAAGACGGCGCTGTTGATCTTCTTGGCGATCGCGGGGTCGTCGGTGAGGATGACTCCGCCGCGGGGACCGCCCAGCGTTTTGTGGGTGGTCGACGTGGTCACGTGGGCGTGCGGCACAGGGTTGGGATGCAGCCCCGCGGCAACCAGTCCAGCGAAGTGCGCCATGTCGACGAAGAGCAAGGCACCGACCTCGTCCGCAATTTCCCGGAACCGGGCGAAGTCCAAATGACGCGGGTAGGCAGACCAGCCGGCGATGATGAGCTTCGGCCTGTGTTCCGCCGCGAGCTTCGCGACTTCTTCCATATCGACGAGGCCATCCGTTCCGACGTGGTACGGCACGACCGCGAAGGTCTTTCCGCTGTAGTTCAGGCGCATCCCATGGGTCAGGTGCCCGCCGTGAGCAAGGTCGAGTCCCAGGATCGTGTCGCCATGCTCGAGGAGGGCGAAGAACACCGCCATGTTGGCCTGCGCCCCGGAGTGTGGCTGGACGTTGGCGAACTGGGCGCCAAAGAGCGCCTTGAGTCTCTCGATGGCCAGTCGCTCGACCACGTCGACGTGTTCACAGCCTCCGTAGTAGCGCCGCCCTGGGTAACCCTCCGCGTACTTGTTCGTTGCCGTGGAGCCCTGGGCCTGCATGACCGCCACGGGTGCGAAATTCTCGGAGGCGATCATTTCCAGGGTGGTCTCCTGCCGGTCGCGCTCGGCGTCCAGGGCCGCGGCGACCTCGGGGTCGACCTGAGCCAGGTCCTGGTTGAGAAGGTTGGAAGCCATGATGTCCTCAGCCCTGCGCGATGAGCTCGTCGTATGCGGACGAGTCGAGCAGGTCCGGGGTTCCGCTGACGCGCACCTTGAGAATCCAGCCCTGATCGAAGGGGTCGTTGTTGAGCAGCCCCGGATCGTCGCCGACAGCGGCATTGACCTCGAGCACCTCGCCATCCACCGGCGCGTACAACTCACTGACGGACTTCGTCGACTCGATCTCGCCGCATGAGTCGCCGGCGGTCAGCATGGCCCCGACCACCGGTAGGTCGACGTAGACGATGTCGCCCAGGGCCTCGGCGGCGAACTCGGTGATACCGACGGTGGCGACATGTCCGTCGATGCGGAGCCACTCATGCTGGTCGGTGTACTTCAGGTCGGTCGGATTGGCCATGTCGATGTCCTTTACTCGGGTTGGGCTCAGCGGGGGCGGCTGTAGAAGGGCAAGGGCACGACCGTCGCCTCGACAGTCGACCCGCGGACGTCGACGTGCACCGGCGTCCCCGGCTCGGCGAAGGCCGTGTCGACGTACGCCATCGCGATGGGGTGGCCCAGGGTCGGCGAGGGCGCCCCACTAGTGACCCAGCCGATCGGTTCGTTCTTCTCGGGGTCCACGACGACCGAGCTCGCCCGCGGGGTGCGCCGACCTGCGGATGGAGGCCCACACGAACCTGCGTGACCGGGAACCCCGCCTTGGCCTCCAACGCCTGACGCCCCACGAAGTCGCCGGCCTTGTCGAAACGAACCACGCGTCCAAGGCCCGCCTCGAACGGGCTGAGCTCCCCCGTGAGCTCGTTGCCGTAGAGGGGCATAGCGGCCTCGAGCCGCAGCGAGTCACGGCACGCCAGTCCGGCCGGACGCACGCCGACATCGTGGCCACGATCGGCGAGCTCGGTCCAGATGCCCCCCGCGTCCCCAGGATGGCAGAAGATCTCGAAGCCGTCCTCGCCCGTGTAACCCGTCCGTGCCAGGCGTGCCGGTCGACCAGCGACCTGCCCCTTGGCGATGGCGTAGTAGCGCAACGCCTCCAGGTCGACGTCGGTGACCGGTTGGAGCACGGCGGCCGAGACGGGTCCCTGAATCGCGATCAGGGCCCAGTCGTCACGCGAGTCATGGACTTCCGCGTCGAAACCGATCGCCCGGCCCTTCAGGGCGTCGAGCACGACCTCGGAGTTGGCCGCATTGGCGACGACCATGTACCGCGAATCCTCCAGCCGGTAGACGATCAGATCGTCCAGGATCCCGCCGTCGGGACGGCAGATCATCGTGTACCGGGCCTTGGTCACAGCGAGTGCGCCGATGTCCCCCACTAGGGCGTAGTCCAGGAACGCGGCGGCCTCGGGTCCGGTGACCTCGATCTCACCCATGTGGGACAGGTCGAACAGGCCCGCCGCCTGGCGCACGGCGTGGTGCTCGGCCAGCTCACTGTCATACCGCAGCGGCATGCGCCAGCCTGCGAAGTCGATGAAGTGCGCGCCGGCCTCGGCGTGCAGATGCTTCAGGGCCGTGGGCTTCGACATGGTGTCCTCCATGGGGGTACGGGGCTCGAGCACGGTCACGACGAGAACACCTCCGGCGGTGGGCAGGAGCAAACCAAGTTGCGATCGCCATGGCTCCCGTCGATCCGTCGCACCGGGGGCCAGTACTTGTCCTCGGACGTTCCAGAGGGGAAGACAGCGGCTTCTCGGCTGTACGACCTGTCCCACTCCCCCACGACCGACGCTGCAGTGTGCGGAGCAGCGCGCAACGGACTGTCCTCCACAGCGAGCTCCCCGTTCGCGATCGCCTCGATCTCGGCCCGGATCGAAATCATCGCGTCGATGAAGCGGTCCACCTCGCCGAGGTCCTCGGACTCGGTCGGCTCGACCATCAACGTGCCCGCGACGGGGAACGACATGGTTGGTGCGTGGAAGCCGTAGTCCACCAGTCGCTTTGCGACGTCGTCGACGGTGACGCCGGTGGCGCGCGTGAGGGCTCGCAGGTCGAGGATGCACTCGTGGGCAACCAGGCCGTGGTTGCCGGTGAACAGCGTCGGGTAGTGCGGCACCAGCCGACGCGCAATGTAGTTCGCTGCCAGGACAGCCACCTTGGTCGCCTGCGTGAGCCCCTCGGCCCCCATCAGCCGAACGTAGGCCCAGCTGATAGGCAGGATGCCCGCGGAGCCGAAGGGCGCAGCGCTGACCGGGCCGATGCCCCTGCGTCTGGTGGGGTCGGGGTGCATCGGGTGGCTCGGCAGGAAGGGCACCAGGTGGGCCGCGACTGCCACGGGACCCACACCTGGGCCGCCGCCGCCGTGAGGGATGCAGAACGTCTTGTGCAGGTTGAGATGCGAGACGTCACCACCGAACTGGCCCGGAGCTGCCAGCCCGAGCAGGGCGTTGAGGTTTGCTCCGTCCACGTACACCTGACCGCCGTGTTGATGCACGACGTCGCACAGCTCGGTGATGCCGTCCTCGTACACGCCGTGGGTCGAGGGGTAGGTGACCATCACCGCTGCGAGACGGTCACCGTGCTCTTGGCACTTGGCGCGGACGTCCTCGAGGTCGATCGTGCCGTCCTCGTTCCCGCCTACGACGACCACCCGCATGCCTGCCATGACCGCGGAGGCGGCGTTCGTGCCGTGGGCCGACGATGGGATTAGGCATACGTCGCGCTGGGTCTCACCGTTGGCGCGATGGTAGGCGCGAATGGCCAGGAGTCCGGCCAGCTCGCCTTGGCTTCCCGCATTCGGCTGGATCGAGACCTTTGCGTAACCGGTGAGCTCTGCGAGCCAGTTCTCGAGTTGCTCGACGAGGCTGGCATATCCCGCCGCCGCGTCTGCTGGAACGAACGGGTGGAGGTCGGCGATTCCGGGAAAGGAGATCGGTTCCATCTCGGTTGTGGCGTTGAGCTTCATGGTGCACGACCCGAGAGGGATCATGCCGCGGTCCAGTGCGTAGTCCTTGTCAGACAGCGACCGCAAGTAACGCAGCATCTTCGTCTCGGAGTGGTGGCTGCGGAACACCGGATGGGTCAGGATCTCTCCTGCACGTCGCAGCGAGGCAGGAAGACGGTCTCCGCCTTCGATCGTGGGTGACCACGCCGCGTCGAACGCGGCGAGGATCGCTGTGATGTGCTCCGTAGTGGCGCTCTCCCCGACCGAGACCGCAACGTGGTCGTCGTCGACATGGCGAAGGTGGATGTCGGCCTTCGCCGCAGCCGTCACAACCTCGGCGCCACGGCCGGGTACTTCAAGAAGAACGGTGTCGAAGAAAGTCTGGTGCACCACGCTTACGCCGGCAGCCGACAGGCTGTCGGCTAGAAACGCCGCGTGCGTGTGGATGCGGTTGGCGATCCGGCGTAAGCCTTCCGGGCCGTGGTAGACCGCGTACATCGAGGCGACAACCGCGAGAAGCACCTGGGCGGTGCAGATGTTGGAAGTCGCCTTCTCCCGACGGATGTGTTGTTCACGGGTCTGCAGGGCCAGTCGGTACGCGGGTCGACCTGTGGCGTCGACGCTGACCCCGACGAGCCGCCCTGGCAGGCTCCGCTCCAGCCCATCGCGGACGCTGATGAAACCTGCGTGCGGACCGCCGTAGCCCAGCGGCACACCGAAACGCTGGGACGAACCAACGACGATGTCGGCGCCCCACTCCCCCGGCGGCGCGAGCACGGTCAGGGCCAGGAGATCGGCAGCTACAGACACCAAGGTGCCGCAGGTGCGCGCCTCGTGCACGAGGCTGCGGTGGTCGGCCACGACGCCGGAGGCGCCCGGGTACTGCACGACCAGCCCAAACGCGTCGTCGCGGGGCAGACCCGTGCTGAGGTCGGCGACGACCACCTCGATCCCGATGGCCTCGCACCGCGTTCGTAGGACCGCCACGCTCTGCGGCAGCACGTCAGCGTCCACCAGCACGACGTCAGACTTTCCCTTGGCGGCGCGACGCATGACGGTGACTGCCTCAGCGACCGCCGTCGCCTCGTCGAGGAGGGACGCGTTGGCCGTCGGCAGGCCGGCCAGGTCCGCAACCATCGTCTGGAAGTTCAGCAGTGCCTCGAGCCGACCTTGCGAGATCTCCGGCTGGTAGGGCGTGTACGCCGTGTACCAGGCCGGGCTCTCCAGCACGCGTCGACGGATTACCCCGGGGGTCACCGTCGCGTAGTACCCCAGCCCGATCATCGACTCTCCGGGGGTGTTGGCCGCGGCAAGCGCGCGCAGCTCAGCCAGCACCTGGGCTTCAGTCGCCGCAGGAGGCAGTGAAAGATCGTTGAGACTACGCACGCCCTGCGGGATGGCTGCGTCGACCAGCGACTCAAGGGAATCGAAGCCGAGTTCAGCCAGCATGACATCCAGCTCGCCGGACGTGAATCCGATATGGCGGGCGACGAAGTCGCTCAGGTGTTGGGTCATCGAGAGGCTCCCGGGTTTGACCGTGCGATGGCACGGCGGGTCTGGTGGCCTCCCCGCTCTGTCATTGGACCTGAGAGCTTCGCCGCGCGCGCGACTTGCACCGTGGGTGCGGGTCTCGGGACCCGCTTTCCAGAGTTCGCCTCACCAGAACGGTCTGTGGGCCTGAGAGATTCGTGGGAAGACTTGCTCCTTCGGCGCCGGGCACATAGGCCCTGGCTCTCCCGCCCTGGTTCAAACGGCGAAATATGAAGTTGTCTCTTCGGGATCCTTTCCGTATTCGATCGGCACGTCAAGGGCCGGTCCAAGAACTGACCAACGACTGTTGCGGCGAAAGGCTGAGCTGTAGAAAGGTCGTCGTCGCGCCGACGCAATGCAATGACGACATACGAGCCAATGTCCTTAGTTGCACTGCAAGGACGGCCTTGCGAGTGACCCATCACTTCATTCCAGATACCAGGACTCCCCGAACGTAGTATCTCTGAAGCCACAAGAAGATGATCAGCAAGGGAATTGTGGAGATGGACGCGGCCGCGAACAGCTCTCCGAACATGGGGAAGTTCGCCACGGTTCGGAACTTGCTGATAGCTACCTGGACTACCTGCTTCGATGGATCTTGCATGATGACAAGGGGCCAGATGAAACTGTTCCACGCCCACATGAACTCGATCAGCGCCAGGGTCACCAGTGCCGACCCCACGTTGGGCAAGGAGATATGCCAGAACGTCTGGAACCGGGATGCCCCGTCGACTAGGGCCGCCTCGTCGAGCTCGCGAGGAATCTCCAGAAACGCCTGCCGCATGAGAAACACCCCGAATGGGCTGAACACGAACGGCAGATAGAGAGCCGTGTAGCTGGATACCAGACCGAGGTCACGCATCACTGCGTAGAGCGGGACTACGATGACGTCGAAAGGCACGAAGGCCGTGACCATCGTCAGCCCGAAGAGTAGGTTTCGCCCCCGGAATGTTAACCGGGCAAACGCATATCCGGCCAGGCAGGAGAAGATGCACGCCCCGACGACCTGCCCGACCGCCACCAGCAACGAGTTGAGCAGATTTCGGTGGAAATCCCAGTTCACGAATATGGAGGCGTAGTTCTCCAGCGTAGGAGCTGGAGGCAGGAACGTCTTCCAACTGAGGGGTGAGGTATAGCGAAAGACGTCCTCGGTGGGCTTAAAGGAGGTCAGGAACATCCAAACGAACGGGAGGAGGAACACGAACGCAGTCCCGATGAGGATCGCATACGACGTCACGTCTCCCGCCAGTCGCCTCGCCGCAGGAGTCCACTGCCTGTGCCGTGCCTGCAACCGCTCAGGACCCGCGGAGGGCGACGATTCGGTCAGGTGCAGGTCAGTGCTCATAGTCCGTCCTTAGAGCTCGCATCTGAACAAGAGATGTGGCGCTGAGCATGATGATGATGATCATCGCGGTGGCGGATGCCTCACCCATTCGCTGGTAGCTGAACGCCTGCTCGAACATGTAGTACGCGAGGTTGGTGGACGCATTCTCCGGCCCTCCTTGCGTCGTGAGGATTACTGGCGTGATGATCCGATAGCCATCGATCGTTGCCATGAAGGTCGCAAGGAGGAGCATTCGTTTGAGCATAGGAAGCGTGATGTGGATCAGCCTCCTCAATGGCCCGGCACCATCGATGGACGCAGCCTCTTGGTACTCCTTCGGGATGGACTGGAGTCCTGCCAGAAGGATCAACATCGTGAAGCCCAGGTCCTTCCAAACGACGATGACCAAGATTGAGGGCAATGCCTGCGTGGTGCTGGTCAGGAATGGTTGCGTGGGTATGCCGACCGCACTGATTAGCGAGTTGAACAGGCCGTTGTCAGGGGTGTACAGGATGTTCCAGACCAGGGTGATCACGGCATCGGACGACACCAGCGCGGCGAACACAGCACCTCGGACGATGGTCCTGCCAGCCAAGTGGCGGTTGAGGAGCAGGGCCAATCCGAGGCCGAGCGGTATCTGAAGCGCGAGCTTGCCACCGATGTACAGGATGGTGTTGCCGAGTGCGCGAAGAAACCTGTCTGAGGCGAACAGGTTTGCGTAGTTGTCCAGCCCGACGAAGGTCGAGGCATCGGGGTTGAGCGGACTGAACTGAAGGGTACTGTTCTTCACCGCCACCACAAGCGGTGCCCAGTGAAAGATCGCCAGGCCCACCAACATGGGCACGACAAAGAGGCACACCATGGGCACCACGCTCGTCTGGCCGAATACCGGCCGGCGTTTCCGCCATCTACCCATTGTTCATTCCGCTCTCTCGGCCTCCTCGCTCCGAGGTGGACGTGTGCAAACTTCCTCGTCGTGGTCACCAAGGCGCCGGCCATCGGCTGGCTCGGACCACCGGTTCCCGATCTGCTCGAGACCCCGCCTACGGCTAAGCGGGTACCCGTCCGGGGCGCGCTGCGGAATCGTTGCCGCCGATCCGCTCCCACTTCTCTACGTAGGGATGGCCGTCTGGGAAGCTGAAGTACACGTCTCCGCTCGACGCGACCCAGATCGAATGCGGTGGCGCGGCGCTGTGAGCCCGAGCAAGCACGCGTCCCGTTGTGTCGTACATGTGCACTCTGCAGATGGTGTCTGCGACGTAGAGAATCTGTTGCTCCACGTCCATCGACAAGGCTGCTGGGCGGTGCAGAATGTCCTGCCACTCCTCGATGAACCGGCCTTCGGGGTCAAAGATGGAGATCCGGCCCGTGTCGCGGTCGCCTACGTACACCCGCTCCTGGGCGTCGACACAAATCGAGTGAGGGGTTGCGAACTGACCCGGGTTCTTGCCTGGCTCCCCCCACGACCGCAGATGGGTGCCGCCCGGGGAGAATACGTGGACCTTCGTGTTTCCATCCCCATCGCCCACGTAGACATTCCCCGTATTTGGCGACACGGTCACGTCCGACGGGTGATTGAACGGTTCGTCGAGTGCGGGCCGCCCCGTGCCCAAGGTGAACACGACGTCCCCCATCGGGTTGCACTTGAAGATTTGGTGCCGCTCGGTGTCGACGAGGAAAATCGAGTCGTCGGGCGTGACGAAGATGCCATGCAGCCCGGCGAAGAGCCCTTGCCCGAAGCCCCCGATATAGGTGCCGTCCGGGGCATAGACCGTAACCGGAGGCAACGAATCCGTTCGGAGGTCGCGCTGGATCACATAGATCCTCCCCTGAGAGTCGACAGCGACCCTTCGCACCTGTCCATAACGATGTCCCTCGGGGATACTGATCACCTGCCGGTTCGAACGGAACATCGTGTCGCCTGGGCCCTTGACGAAGAGTGCCTCTTGAGGCCGCGTATCCGCCATACCAATCTCTCCTTAGAATCTGAACGAAGGTCGCGCCGAGTCAGCTCTTATACCGCTTGATAAGTCCATCGATCTCTCGGCCGGCCCCGTGCAGACGCTCATCGACTTTGGCTCCGAGTGCGATGTCCTTCACGGCGGTGTTCATCTCCCCGAAGTACTCGAGGTAGCCAGGGGTCACCGGCGCGGCGTGGCCCTTCTCGATGAGGGTGCGACCTAGCTTGTCTACTAACAGGGTGTAGTTGAGCTTGTCGAACAGCGAGAGCCGTGCCGGCATAGAGCCCCACGCCTTGTGCCAGGCGACACGGTTCGTGTCGTTGTGCAGGAACGCCATGAAGGCGGTGGCCTCGGCGGGGTGCTTGCCGCCGGCCGAGATGATTGGCGAGTCCCCACTCACGTGGTTGAAGGTGATGGTGCCCCGAGGGACCGGCGTGACTCCCCAGTCGAAGCCGAGGTACCAGTCCTTTTGCGCCTTGTCGGCATACCTCCTGGAGAAGGAGAAGGGCCCGAACTTCATCGCGGCCTTGGCGTCCTCGAATTGTCTCGGCAACGCGACAGAAGGAGTGACCTTCTGCTGGAACAGGCGCTGATAGAGGCCCATGCCCTCGATGGCCTGCTTGGTATCCACGTAGCCCGATGCCTGTGATCCGTCGGCACCAACCCCGATGAAAGTCTTGTACTCGCTGGAGTCGCGTGCTGCGCTCGGGTCGCCCATCGAGCGCAAGTAGATGCCCTCGTAGAAGTAGTTGGAGCCGGGTCCGCCGTTGCCGTAGTCAGAGGCCGCCAGCGCGTAGGTCTCCACCGAGCCGCCACGATTCAAAGCGGCCGAAAGGTCCATGCAAGCCTTCTCGAACTGAGCCCAAGTCCAGCCCTGGTCTAGGTCGGCCGTCTCCGGCGGGGCCTCCACGCCAGCCTTCTTGAACAGGTCTCGGTTGAAGTACAGCATGATCTGGCTGGACTCCCACGGCCAGGCGTACAGCTTGCCGTCCACGACCAGCTGCGCCTTCGCAGCCGGAGTCAGATCGTTGATGAACTCGGGAGTCATGTAGTCACTCAGGTTCAGCGGGATCTTGTTGTACACGTAAGCCTGAACGAAGTCGCCCTTACCCATCATGATGTCGGGGGCGTCGCCGGCTGCCACGTAGGTCTGGAGCTTCTGATTGAGGTCCCCGTAGGCGACGGTCTCTTCCTTGATGGTGATGTTGGGGTATGCCGCGGTCCATTCTGCGTAGATCCGCCTGTAGTAGTCCTCCGCGGCGGGCGTTGCGATCTGGCGCAGATACCTCAGCTCGACCGGCTTGTCAGTGGGAACCGGCCCCTTATAGGCGCCGAGGTCCAGTTTGTAGTTGCCGGGCCCTGGGCCCGTGACGTTGCCCGGCTTCGAGCCGCTGGCGCAGCCAGTCAGCGCCAGGGCGCCGACACCGCCATAGAGGAGAAGGCTGCGTCGGCTCAGCTGCGAACGCAGAAGATCGTGGTCAGTCATGCGTGGCCCTCCATCGGGTGCTCTGTCGTTTGGATCCGGGCCTGTCACGGCCCCACGTCACTTACTGAGTCAACGGCCGCCAGCAGGTACTGGCGTTCTCGCTAGCGGTCTGCCTCACGCCTCGGCGGCTTGATCCACCAGCGCTATCGGCTCTGGGCCACCCGGGCGGGTTTCCCCTGCCCCGGCAGCGCACTGTTCTTTGCGCGGCTCCGCACTGCCAAGAGGTGTGTTGGAGGAGTAGTCGCGACCTGGTCTGTCCATGGGTAGGACATGTGTGCAATCGTTCTTGCGATCGATCTTGCGCTGACGCTATAGCACCCCAGCTAAGGCGTCAACGGCTCAGGCGACTCCGCTTCGAGCAATCTTCGCCGCCCGGCCGGTGCAGGGTTCGGCAGCGATGGCCTCCAGCAGTTGCTTCTTGTGGGTCAACGGTTTTGGCCCCTCGCGGCCGAGCTCGTCGAATCCGATCCGGTCCGCGCCACTGGTGATGCCGCAGGCGGTGTGCCCGGATACCGGAGCCATCTCGCGATTCGAGGTGGATCACAAATGCTCTACACGGTCGACCTCACGATGAAGCGACCGTGTCCAGAGCGCCCCACAAACTCGCCCGACCGCGCTACAAGCTGCCCACGCGAATACACGGCCTCGATGCTGCCCTTGAGCTTCCAGCCTTCGTAGAGCGTGTAGTCGATGTTCTGCTCCTGGGTCGATGCGGAGATCGTCGTGGCTCCGTGCGGATCCAGTACGACGATGTCCGCGTCGGCTCCGGGGGCGATGATTCCCTTCTTGGGAAAGAGACCGAACTGTTTTGCCGGCGCCGTGGAGGTCACCTCGACGAATCTCTCGAGCGAGATCCGGCCCTCCGTCACGCCCCTGTCATACACCACCGACATCCTGTGTTCGACGCCTGGGCCGCCATTGGGGATCTTTCGGAAATCATCGCCGCCGAGCCGTTTCTTTTCGGTCAGGCAGAACGGGCAATGGTCCGAACTGACGACACTCAGGCCTCCGGCCGCGAGCCCCCGCCAGAGGGCATCCTGATGATCTTGTGTCCGAATCGGTGGCGTGAGCACGGCGCCCGCGGGAGCAAACCCCGGCTCGTCGTAGATGCTTCGGCTCAGAGTCAGATAGTGCGTGCACGTCTCCCCGGCAACCAATCGGCCGTCTGAGCGCGCCTCACTCACCGCAGCGACGGCTCCGGATGTCGAGAGGTGAACGAAGTAGATCGGCGCGTCGGTCAACTGCCCGATCATGATCGCGCGCTGAACGGCCTCGACCTCAGTCGATGGCGGGCGAGCGATCTCGTGCGTGCCGGGCCCCGTCATGCCGTTCGCGACGAGTTCTTCGGCGATGCGGTCGATAACGTCGCCGTTCTCAGCGTGGATGCAGACCTGGCCACCGACGCGACGTGCCGCCTTGAGGACGTCATACATCTCCCCATCGCTGAGCATCAGGGAGCCTCGGTAGGCCATGAAGACCTTGAAGCTCGTCACCCCGGATCGTGCGATCTCGGCGAACTCGTCCGTGGCGCCGCGATAGAGGTCGGTGATACACATGTGAAAGCCGTAGTCGATGGCGGCCTTCCCGTCGGCCTTTGCATAGTGTTCACCCAACGCGTCCAAGAGCTTGACACCGGCGGGTTGCATGGCGAAGTCGACGAGCGTCGTAGTACCGCCGACGGCAGCGGCCCTGGTTGCCGAGGTGAAGTCGTCCGAGGTCTTGGTGCCCATCATGGGCGAGTCGATGTGCGTATGGACGTCCACACCCCCAGGCAGCAACAACTTCCCCGTGCAGTCCACCTCTGTGCCATCTGGACTCGGTTCCAACGACTGACCGACACTGTCGATGCAGCCGTCGATGATTCGAACATCTGCTTGGACGGCTCCGTTCGCGTTGACGACCGTCCCGCCACGAAGAAGTATGGTGGCCAATCTTCTCACTCTCCCTAATCTTGTCGCAGAGGTTCACGAGCCTCGTCCGTAGGGCCGTCGGAGTCAGTCGGGGCGGTCGGCCTCGTGCTTCTGCAATGGTTTCTTTGGCGGCGCCCCGAAGCGCTGTCGCTCCTAGGCGAGACGACTATCGAGGCGAATGAGGGAGTCGACAAGGACATCGACCCCCATTGCGATGTCGGCGGGCTCGGTGAGCTCGTCGGGCGAATGGCTAATGCCGTCGTTCTGTGAGGGAATGAAGATCATTCCGGCCGGCGCGAGCGCCGCCATGTGCACTGCGTCGTGCGTGGCCCCACTGGGGATGGGCATCCATGGGATCCCACGGCGGTCCAGCCCCGCGGCGATGGCCTCTTGCACCAGGAGGTCGGCAGGCACGACCCGGTTGTCGGTCGACCAATCGACCTCGACCTCGACGCCACCTGCCTGCGCCGCGTGGAGGATCTCCTCCGAGATCCGGCCCCGTGCACCGACGAGCCATGAGGCATCCACGCTGCGAATCTCGCTTTGCATGATGATTCTCGCCGGAACGACATTCGGCGAGGGATTGGGGTTGTCCACCCTAGTCGTCGTCGCCACGCCCTGAACCGGCGCCTCGCACCCTACCCGTTCCACGGCCAGCACCGACCGTGCGGCCGCGACCATCGCGTCGCGCCGATCCTGCATTCGGCGGGTTCCCGCGTGGTCCGCCCTCCCTGCGAAGCGTGCGACCAGTCGTTCGATACCGGTTATCGCGGTGACCACACCGATCGGCAGGCCCCGCTCCGCCAAGGTAGGACCCTGCTCAACATGGAGCTCGATGAATGCCGCGACGCTCCCGGGCTTCCATAGGGGATCGACGAGTTGACCCGGAACGATTCCGTTGGCGTTCAATCGCTCCGCGAGCAGGCCGCCGTCCGGCGCCGAGCTGTTAAGGATGTCGGGCGAAAGCCCTTCCGCCGCGGCACGACTGCCCAGGCAGCCGAAACCGTAGTCGTTCGTCTCCTCGCCGAAGAAGTCGACCACCACGAGATCGTGGTCCAGACGGACACCCGACTCGTGAATGCACCGCACCGCCTCGATGGCGCCCAGGACGCCGCAGATCCCGTCATATCGGCCGCCACCGACCACCGAATCCGTGTGGGATCCGGTGACCAACGCTGCCGACCGTCCGCCCTGTCCGGGCAGGCGACCGAGGATGTTGCCTGCACCGTCCACGGAAACCTCGAGACCCGCAGCCTTCATGCGCGACCGCACCCAGTGGCGGGACTCGCCGTACGGCTCTCCAAGCGCCCGGCGCGTCCATCCTGGCTCCGTCGGATCCCGGTACTCGGCGATGGCATTGAGGTCGGCGACGATCCGCTCGACCTGGGCCTTCCCGAAGGGCAGCTCGGTCACCTGACCGGGCCCGTCGATCGTTGTATTGGGCGCTCGAGTCTGCGATCGCCGACTCTGTCGTGCGTGCCTGGCCAGTCGCACGGCAGACAACCCAAGGGCGCGCATGGACGGGCGGTGACCACGTGATGGTAGTCGACGGAGTATTTGATCAATGCACGCCTCTCTCCAACGGTGTCCCAGCGTCGATGGGACAAGAAGTGCCCTCGCCGAAGAACGTTTGTGCAAACGTTCTTGCCCACCATACTGACCACGTTCTGCGCAGGTCAAGGGGAGCGACGCAGCCGGGGAAATCCCGGGGGCAGTCTCGGGGTGCGCGTGGGGGAAGTCTGAGTAATGTCAGAGTCCGCAAGGGGACACGCCGGGTCATTGGTGCTACGGGTCGGTCCACAGACGTAGGAACGATTGTACAATCGTTCCTACGCCATGTTCCGCTTACGTGGCTACAGGAACACTGGGCGCCCCGTTGGGGCTAGAGGGGATTCGATGACTGAAGGCAGTGCCGCCCGCCGACGCAGGGGCGTGACCCTGAAGGAGATCGCGGAGAAGACAGGCGTGCACGTGTCCACCGTGTCGCGAGTCCTGCGCCAGGACGCCCCACCCGATGGATGGTCCGAGGCGGCACTTCGAGTGCGCACGGCTGCCGCGGACATGGGATACCAGCCCAACCCCTGGGCGGCCAGCCTGCGCACCCGCCGCACCGGAGTATTGGGCGCGGTCATGCCCCGGCTGACCGACGGTGTCATCGCGAACATGTACCAGGGCGTACAGCAGGCAGCGGAGCGGGCCGGATACTCGGTGTTGTTGTCCAGTCCTGAGGATGACTCGGCTGCGATGGTGAAGGCGCTGCAGCTTGTGATCGGGCGCTTCGTCGATGGCGTTGTGGTGAGCGGTCTGCGGTCGCCGGCCGGCCCCATTCTCAACTCCCTGGGTACGGACGGAACGCCCATCCTCCTGCTTAGTCGTCACGCAGACTCTGATCTTCCCTCGGTCACCGTGGCTGACTTCGACGGTGGCGAGCTAGCCGCCCAACACCTGGTCGCGCTTGGCCACCGCCACTTGGGCGTCATCGCCGGACCAGACGACGCCTCTAACGCCACGGAACGCGTCGCTGGCTTCATCCACGGGCTGCGGGAAGCCGGAATCAAGATCCCTCGGCGCATGGTTGTCCCCTCCGGCTTCGACGTCCAAGGAGGCGTGGAGGCTGCAGAGCGCCTCCTCGCCAGCAGTCCACGCCCGACGGGGCTGTTCGCGGTGAACGACGCGGCCGCGATCGGCGCGATGGGTGTGGCCCGCGACCGGCAGCTGTCGGTCCCCGGTGACCTCTCCATCATTGGATTCAACGATCTTGATGTGTCGGCACAACTTCCCGTGGCGTTGAGCACCATCCGCACGCAGGCGCGTCAGGTGGGTGAGGAGGCCGTGCAGGCTCTTCTCCAGCTTATGGCGGGTCAGACCGTCGAGTCCCGACGGGTCCCGGTCGAGCTCGTCGCCAGGGCCTCGACCGGCCCGGCCCCGCAGTGACCCGCGACGCTGGGCTAGGGAGGTAGAGCGGAATGGGGCAAGGCTGGTGCCGTCGGCTGCCGCATCCACTCCTGAAGGGGTGGTGATCGCGACTCACGGGGTGGCGAGGCCAGCCCGCGTCGCTGCGACCGTGGCACGTCCGTCTTCATACAGCACCTGGCCATGGCTGACGACGAAGGACGGGCGGACCTGTCGGCGGATGATCTCGAACCTGCTCTCGGCGTCGACGATGAGGAAGGACGCTGGTTGACCGGCCTTCACGCCATACGCATTGCCCGGGATCCCAAGCACCCGGGCGGCGCGGTCGGTGATCATGCGGAAGCATTCTTCAACCTCCGCCGGCGCCGTCATCTGGCTGGCGAGGGCCCCAACCAGCGCAACCTGAGTGGGGTCTCCCGCCCCTAGGGCGAACCAAGGCCCCTGCATGTCGTCGTGACCGAGAGCCACATTCACACCGGCACCGATCAGCTCCTTGACCTGGGTCAGGCCTCGCCGTTTGGGATACCCATCCAGCCGTCCCTGGAGAGCCAGGTTAACCAGCGGGTTGCACACCATGTTGATCTGCGACCTGCGAAGCAAGTTCAGCATCTTGCCCGAGTAGTCCGCGTTGTAGGACCCCATCGCGACGGTGTGGCTGGCGGTGACGCGCCCTCCCATCTGATGGCGCCGGGCAAGAAAGACCAGCGTCTCGAGGAAGCGAGACTGCTCGTCGTCAACCTCATCGCAGTGGATATCGACCATGAGCCCAGCGTCCAATGCCGCATCGAAGGCGATGTTCAGCGACCGCAGCCCCTCTTCTCGGGTCTCCTCGGCGTGCGGGATCGCACCCACGGCATCCACTCCGAGCGTCACAGCCTCGCGCAGCAACTCCTGACCACCGTCGAATGAGCACAGGCCCTCCTGTGGAAAGGCTACGAGCTGCACTCCCACCGCCGGCTTCAACGACTCCTTGACCCTGAGAAGTGCCCTTAGAGCGACGAGAGAGGCGTCGGTGATATCGACATGCGTCCTGGCGAATAGGACCCCGTTCGCTGCCAGCGTCGAGAGCACCGCTCTCGCCCTGCCCTCGACGTCCTCGGCCGTCAAGGCCGCCTTTCGATCCGACCAACACGAGATCCCTTCCCACAGCGACCCAGACTCGTTCCAGCGTGGCTGGCCCGCGGTCCGTGCGGCGTCGAGGTGGAGGTGCGGCTCGACGTACGGTGGGATGACGAGTGCCCCCTTCGCGTCGATGACATGTCCTTGGTCCAGCGGCGTGGTGCCCGCCGGTGATAACGACGTGAACCTTCCCCGCGAAATGGCGATGTCCGTCAGTCCGTCACGGCCGAGCAAGCGGCAGTTGCGGACGGTGAGATCTGATTCAGCAGGCATTCGACTCTTCCTCGTCTACGTGTTCGTCCATTGCGTATCGCTCGCGCAAGCCGGGGATGCGCGTGCCCGATGTCCTCCAACCGACTCGGTTCCACAAGGGTTAACCCCGGTCGCTTGAGTGCTAACGACCAACGGCGCTGGCGTCCCTCGCGGCC
Source organism: Pedococcus sp. P2_D9 (assembly GCF_056404275.1). Classification (NCBI taxonomy): domain Bacteria; kingdom Bacillati; phylum Actinomycetota; class Actinomycetes; order Micrococcales; family Intrasporangiaceae; genus Pedococcus; species Pedococcus sp. P2_D9. The sequence goes on along the minus strand of NZ_JBFUEI010000006.1, from coordinate 29,084 downwards.
TCCTCGGCGTCGATCAGTTCCCACTTCTCGACATTCGGCAACTCGCCCACGAGGAAGAGGTTCCCCTCTGCATCCCCGCAGAGGCTGTGCAGAGGCAGCGCCCCGTGCGCTCGTCCCAGAACGGCCCCGAAGGCGTCGTACTGGTGCACCCTGACCACGAGATCCGCCACCCACAGCACGCCCGAGCCGTCGAACCACAGGTCAGTGGGGCGATGGAGGACGTCGGTCCACTCCCGGATGTGTTCTCCTTCGGGGGAGAACACCACGATTCTCGATGCGTCGCGGTCGCCCACGTACACCAGCCCGTCAGGACCAACTGCTATCGAGTGCGGGGACGTCAACTCGCCGACCGCCTTCCCTGGGCTTCCCCACGAGTGCAGATGACGACCAGCAGCGCTGAAGGCGTGCACCCGGGTGTTGCTGTCACCGTCGGATACGAAGATGGTTCCGTCGGGCCCGACAGCGACTCCGGTCGGATTGTTGAAGGCTTCCTCGAAGGCGGGAACACCAGAGCCGATGGTCAGCAAGTGGTCGCCGTTTACGGAGAACTTGAAGACGCGATGCGAGTCCTGGTCAACGACGAAGACCTCGTCGTTGCTGATATGGAGGTTGTGAATGCCTTGGAAGACCCCACTGCCCCAACCGTGGGAATACGTCCCGTCGGGACGGAAGACGGCGACCGGGGGCAGTGTGCCGTACAGCAGTGGACGATGTCCTACGAACACCCAACCCCTTGAATCCACTGCTACTGATCGCATCTGCCCGAATGACTCCCCCTCGGATAGTTGAGCAAACTTCCTGTTCGACCTGTAGTAGGCGTCTTTGGGACCCTTCACCAGCACACTCACGTTTCTTCTGCTCCTTTGATGTCAACAAGTCCGACACTGAGTTTCGTTGCCCGTGCCGAGTCCCGAGCTCGTGCGACGTGCGGGTCAGGATTGGGTATCGCCGCCAGGAGAGCCTTGGTGTAAGGCGCCGTCGGGCTCATGAACACCTCATCCCGGGTCGCGGTCTCGACTATCCGCCCATTCTGAAGAACAGCGATTGAGGGACACAGGTACTTGACGACCGCGAGATCATGCGAGATGAAGAGGATGGACAGGCCCAGCTTGGTCTGCATGTCCGCCAACAGATTGAGCACCTGGGCCTGAACCGAGACGTCGAGCGCCGAAACGGGTTCGTCACAGACCAACAGGCTGGGCTCGACAGCTAGAGCGCGCGCGATCGCGATCCGCTGCAGCTGCCCCCCGGAGAAGGATCCCGGGTACCGCGACATGGCGTCGGTCGGCATTCCGACCATGTCGAGCAGCGCTGCGGTACGGTCCCGACGTTGTGCGTTGGTGCCGCCCAGCCCGTGCACGACCATTCCCTCGACGATCAGCTGCTCGACCGTCATTCGTGGGTTAAGGCTTCCTGCCGGGTCCTGAAACACCATCTGCACCTGCCGTCGGTATGCCTTCAGGTCCCGCCCCCGAGCCCCAAGGATCTCTGAGCCCCGGAATCGGATGCTCCCGACATCAGGAGACTCGAGCCGCATGATGCAACGCAGGATGGTCGACTTCCCCGACCCCGACTCACCAACCAGTCCCAGAGTGCCGCCATCCGGCACATCCAGGTCGACGTCGTCGACGGCGCGAACCTGGGGTCGACCAAGACTGCTGAAGGTTTTCGACAAACCACGAACCTCTAGGATCATGAGACTCCCACCTTCACTCCAGCCGCATCTTCGTCCGTGGCACCCTCGTCGAGGCGGTGGCACGCGGCATACGCATCGCGTCCCCGCAGGGGGCGGAGCTCCGGTCGCGACTCCCGGCACAGGTCCACCGCGACCGGGCACCGTGGATGGAAGGCGCACCCAGTGGGCCGGTTTCCTGGCGCAGGGGTGGTTCCCGCGAGGGCCAGCAGCGAACCGGGTTCAGTGTCCATGCGAGGCACGGCAGCACTGAGTGCCTGGGCGTAGGGATGGGCCGGGGAGCCGATGACATCGAACACGTTCCCAACCTCCACGAGACGTCCGGAGTACATCACGGCGGCGTTGTCCGCGAAACCAGCGACCACACCGACGTCGTGGCTGATAAGGATCACTGCGAGGGAGCGTTCCTTGGCCACGTCACCCAACAACTGAAGAACCTGCTCCTGCACCCTGACATCGAGCGCTGTCGTGGGCTCGTCGGCGACCAACAACACCGGCTCGCTGACGAGAGCCATGGCCAACGCCACTCTCTGGCACATACCACCTGAGAACTCGTGGGGATACGCGCGCATACGCTTCTGGACGTCCGGTATCCCAAGGCTGCTCAGCATGGCCGCTGCACGCTTGTATGCCTCGCGTCTGCCAACACCCTGAACGATGAGCGGCTCGGCGACGTGTTGCCCCACCGACCGCATCGGATGAAGCGCAGAGAGAGGATCCTGGAACACCATTGAGATCAGCCGACCTCGAACTCTGCAGAAGTCTGACTCGCTAAGCCCGACCAACTGCATATCGCGCAAGAGCACCGACCCGCTGACCTGCAACGCGGTGTCCAGACCTAGGAGCGCACGCGCGGTCACCGACTTTCCTGACCCGGATTCGCCGACGATCGCAAGACGCTCGTCAGGCCCCAGGGTGAAGCTCACGTCATCCACGAGCGTAGGTCCTGCTGGAACCGTGACGGAGAGCCCGTCGACCCTGAGCAGAGGAGATTCACTCGTCATCTGGCCACACCCTTACGCTGAACCGCCGAGATGGACTGCCTCAAAACCGGGTCGGTCCGCAGGAGGAACACATCGCCGAGCAGCCCGAAGGACGCCGTTGTGATCGCAAGCGCGAGACCAGGAAACAGCGCGATCCACCAGGCGGTCGATACGTACCCTTGAGCGGCCGCCAAGGTCGCGCCCCACTCGGCTGACGGCGGTTGTGCGCCGGCACCGATGAACGAGAGGCCCCCGATGACGATGACGGTGTTGCCGATGTCGCCCGCCCACTTCACGCAAAGGGCCGGAATGGCGTTGGGCAACACGTGGCGGATCATCAACCGGACGTTGGACACCCCCAGAACTCGCGCTCCCGCGACATAGGGCAGCTGCATCGCCTCTCGTAGGAGCCCGCGCAGCAAGCGGGCGCTCATGGTCCACTCGACAAAGATGAGGGCCACCAGCACAGTCGACAACCCGACGCCCAACGCTGCCGTCACGGCGAGGGCGAACAGGATGCTGGGAAAGGATAGAACGGCGTCTGTCACGCGCATGAGTACCTCGTCGAGCCATCTGGGGCCAACGGTCGCCAAGACTGCTACGAGGCAGCCAAGCAACCCCGCCCCGGCAACGACGGTCACGGCCACGCCGAGGCTGACACGCGAGCCCACAACGATTCGCCAAAGAACGTCCCGGCCCTGGTCGTCTGTACCGAGCCAATGCTCGCCACTGGGGGGGCTCAGAGCCTGTGAGATGTTGGATGCATACACATCCGGCGCCAATGACGGTCCCACCAGAGCCACTAGGCAGATCGTCACGACGCTGACTATTACAATGCGGTCCAGGAGCGGGGTCGATCTACCTATGATGCCCCAGGAAACCTTCCGGGAACGCCGGAACGAAAGCCCGTCCATCAACGATGTCGTAGATGGCTTCACCGTCCCACCTCCGATGCGCGGATACGCGGATCCCTGATTAGTTGTATGACGTCAACGAGGAAATTCGTCGCCACAACGACAACGCCCACGGTCAGGACGCCGCCCTCGACACTTAAGGTGTCCTTCTGGGCGAGGGCATTGACCATGAAAGACCCAATTCCCGTGTAGCCGAACACGGACTCCACAAGCACCGCCGTACCGAATACCATTCCGAAGTTCACGCCAACCAAAATGATGACGGGCGTCAGCGCGGGCGGTAAGACATGCTTGCGGATCAGCCGGGCCTGCCTCACTCCAGTGGCGCGGGCGACGACGATGTGCTGACGCGTCATAATCCGCAATATCTCGGACCGTGTCACGCGGTAGAGAAGGCTTGTCTGGTTGACGGACAAGACAATCGCAGGCAAGAGCCTGTGCGTGAACGCGTCCCACGCGGCTGCCCCATCCCCCGCGAGGATGGCATCGAGAGTGACCGCGCCCGTGACGCGCGGAACCGTGAAGCCTACCGACAGCTCACCGGAGATCGGAAAGATCCCGAGGAGCGTTCCGAGCAGAAACTGCAGCATCAGGGCGAGCCAGAAGGGCGGAAGGCCCGCAAGCGTGATGACTACCACGCGCCTTGTCGCGTCTCCCGCTCCGGTGCTGCGCATCGCCGAGAGGGCAGCCAGGGGAACGGCCACGACGACGCTGATGAGCACGGACAGCGCGACCACCTCAGCGGTACCAGGCACCACGTCGCGGATCGCCGCAGCGACAGGACCGTGCGTCGAGCTGGAGATCCCTAGGTCACCATGCACAATCCTGTTCAAGAAGCTCAGATACTGACTGAGTATGTTCCGATCGAGCCCAAGTTTGGCACGGGCCGCCTCTACCTGTTCCGGTGTCGCGAACTCTCCGGCCGCGACGCGGGCCTCGTCGCCTGGCGTGGCCTTCAGGAGGAAGAACACCACCGTCGCCAGGAGGAGGAGAGTGGAGGCGGCCCCCACCAGCCTACGACCGAGGTACAACGTGGGGCCGAGCAGCCGAGCCGTCATGACGCTCCCAAAGACATCGGGGTCCTAGTTGGCCACTGTGAGGTAGCGATAAGCTACGCCGCCCATGGGGTTTGCCCGGTCCATACCGGCGATGTCGGTTCGGTATCCGAAGACATAGGGCACGGTGTAGATGGGCATCGTGACCGCATCTTGGTTCACGATCTCTTGCACGTCCTCGTAGATCGCGCAGCGTTCCTTCGCGTCAGGCGTCCTCATGGCCTTTTCGATGAGCGCGTCGACCTCACTGTTGGCGTAGGCTCCGCGGTTCGTTCCAGAGGACTTCGACCAGAAGTCTGACTTCAGCATGACGCCGATGTCCGGGTACGGTGCGCTCTGTCCAAAGAACACAATGTCCGGAATTGTCTTCTTGTCGCTCAGGAGGGTCAGGTAGTCGGCGAATGCGATCGGCTGGAGTTTGAGGCTCACGCCAATGCTCTTGAGGTTCGACTGCAGCAGCGTGGCCGCCTTGGCGTGTTGAGTAAAGACCGGCTGGTACCTCATGGTCAGGGTGGCTCCCTCCAATCCGGCTCGGCTGATGAGGCTGCGCGCCTTGTCGAGATCTTGCTGCGCGCTGGGCAGACTGGGGCGACAGAGCATATTGGTTGGCATGGGACCGTTGGCGACGGTGCCGCGACCCAGATAGATGGAGTCGAGCGCACCCTTGTAGTCGAACACGGACCGGAATGCTTCACGCAGCGGAAGCTTCGCGCCGGGGCCCTGGGAGGTGTTGAAGGCGACGGCGATCTGCACTGCGTAGGGACTGTCGGACACCTTCAGCTTGCTGTTCCGCTCGAGTGCGGCGGCACTATCGTTTGCGACGGCACCCACGTCGACCGACCCGGCATTGAGTTCAGCTGCGACCGTCGACTGATTGTCGATTCTGCGGAAGGTGAGGACCGCAGGACGTTTGGCGTCGAAATCCCAGAACTTGTCAAAACGGGCGAGTTCGAAGGTGCCCGCTGCGGCCGACTTGAGTGTGTACGGCCCTGATCCGGCAGCATGTGTCTGCAGCCACGCCTGCCCCTGATCCGCCCCCGCATTCTGCGCCATGAGTTTCGAGTCCAAGATGTAAATCCGGCTCAGCGCGCCCAGGAAGAGTGCGTCAGGTTGCTTGAGCTTAATGGTCAAGTGCGTGTCGTCTTCGGCCGTGGCCGAGTCGAAACTCGACATCAAGCCGGCAATTCCTTGACCGATCGCCTTGACGCGCTCCAGCGAGTAGACCACATCCGCCGACGTCAGTTTGTTCCCCGAATGGAACGTGACATCGCTGCGAAGAGTGATCTTTATGGCCGTCACATCGGGCGTGTACTCATAACTCGTTGCCAGTTCTGGAACCATCGCGCCTTTGTTATAGCCAATGAGTGCGTCGTACATCGCCGCCGCGATCTGGTCGGTCTGCTGGGTGCTCGATCGCACCGGATCCAACGACGTGACTTCGTTCTGGTAGGCGACGACCAAGGTCTGCTGGCGGCCGCCCGCTGGACTGGAGCCGCTGGCACCACCTCCGCTACAAGCCGCCATGCCACCAAGGGCGACACACGTTGCGACGCCGACAGCAAAATGCTTTGTCACTGTGCGCGCCCGGTTACGAGCGATGTACTGGGTCATTCTCTACCGCCTTGAGGATTGAGTTAAGGGACGGTTACACACGATATGAACGTAAAAGCGAGATCAAGCAATGCAGAGAAGTAGAAACGACCATCCGTGAGATTTGCTTTGCCATACCTCGGCACCGGATCTGGCAAGCACGACTCAACCTCCGCCCACGCACATGGCGAGCCTGGACTTAGCAATCTTTCCCAGTTCYTCGCGAGCCACAAAGAACTCCACTTCGGGTGTGTTGCTCATGCGCTCCCCGAGGTCGGCAAGAATGGCCGATGCGTCGAGCCCAACAGCAGACACGAGGTACATGAACCCGAACCGCTTCTCGTAGGATTCATTTGCCTCGTGGAGTCGTTTGCTCGTGTCATCGCTGGGCCGTCCTACTGCAGCCTGCTCTCTTTCCAGCAGAACTCCTTCGCTGCCCCCAATGTGGGCCGTTTCGCCGATCCGCGGGTGACGCGCCATCGCCTCCAACATGTCACTCATGGACAGATCGGAGATCGCGGCGTCCGACTGCGCCAGCACGGCATCCAGGTTCGCGTATGGCCTGCCGGCAAACACGCGGTGCACCCACGCGTCCGCGCTCACGCAGTCACGAAGAAGGCCAACGACATCCTCGTCGTCCGCCCCGTTCAGCCAGGTCACGTCCCGCGCCTTCTCGGGCCTCTCATGCACGGCCATGCTCCACGCATCCTTTCGCCGATCCGATTCGTGTCACGACCGCACATCCGCACGTCACCTGTGATGAGGCGCTGCAATCGTTCGCGCGATCGATCTCGTGCTAGAGTATTGAAGTATCGCTTGCGGGTCAACAGTCCCGGCGACGGAGTTCCCCATTCGAAACGACCCGTCACCAGGGGTGGCGAGTTGCGTCTGGCGGCGAGGCATCCGGTGTGGCCGCCACGACCCGGACCTGACCTAAGTAGGTGACGGCATGCAGGTGCGGGTGGAGTTCACGACCGAGCCGTTCCATGGCGGGGACGACCTGTTGCCGGCGCACGTCACCGCTGCGGCCGACGTCCTACAGGATGCCGGATTGTCACCGGATCTTGGTCCGTTCGGCACGTCCGTGGCCGGCGTCGCGAGCGACGTGATCCCGGTTGTGTCGAGGGCGTTGCAGGCCGCCCTCGACATCGGCGCAACGAGGGTCACGATGCAGGTCGAGCGGGACGACGCGGATGGCTGAGCGGCCGCCCCGGCCTACGCGAATCGCGGGCCCCGTCGCGGTCCAGGTAGTGTCCTGGCAGGATGCTCTGCGCCCGCTGCTGCGACGGGTCGGGGGCGAGGTCGTCGTCGGCGAGCCTGCCACTGACGATGTGCCCATCGAGTGGCTCGGTGAGGTCCTCTTCCATGTTCGCGTGCCGCAGTCCGCCACGACGGCGGCGAGGGACGACACCGCCGCACCGCCGGCGGCGGACACGCCCGTCGCGGGGGCTCCGACCGACTTCTCCGATGCGCTTGCACGGCTGATCGCCTCGGTTGAGGACGAGTTCGGTGGCGCGCTCGACACCCTGTCCCGAGCGGAGAAGCACCACGCCGTGCGGCTGCTCGAGGAGCGGGGCGCGTTCGAGATGCGGCGCAGTGCCGAGACGGTGGCAGAAGCGTTGGGGCTCACCCGGTTCACCGTGTACAACTACCTGAACCGGATGCGCGACCAGTCGGCCGAGCCGGCCGGATAGGCGTGGGTGGCGGTCTCGAACCGTGGCTCGACTGTTGAAATCACCAAGCTGACGCGCTCCTCGCGCGGGTAGACACCGCCCGTGCTTTGCCCTCCGCTTGCTTGACGTTGGTCGAGACCTGGAGCTGGCGCAGGTAGCCTTCGTGGCCGACGGCACCTAGCCCCCTCCCGGACGGGTGCTGCACCATTTGCCCTGCCGCCCGGTTCGTACATGGTCTGTCGATGACGGTTGACGGCCAAGGGGCCCCAGATCCCGAGGTACCAGAAGTCCGACGTCCTCCGGTGGGTTCGCCAGCTGGTGCCATGCCATCCGAAAGCAGGATCAGGGCGCTTCTATGCGGTTTTCAAGGTCGGGCGGACCCATTTCGCCGACAAGACCTTCGACACCAGTCGTGAAGCCCAAGGCTGGCTTGTCCGAGAGAAAGCCGCGATCGCAGGTGGTGTCCATCCGCGCGCGGGCCGGGCATCCGTGCGATCTCTTCTCCCGAGCTGACTCGAGGAGCGCAACGATTCCGTCTCTGGTGATCTGCAGCAGAGACGGCGCCTGACCCTCGATCTGGGTTCAGTGCGCACTGCGCCGTGACGTGCCCACCCCCCGGGTTGATTGTCACCCAGGCGGTGTCAAGGCACCGCCCGACCCCCGCGTGGCGGAGCGTGAGGAACGGTTCAGGGTCCGGGAGGTCGGTACCGCCGGTGTCCATCCAACGAAGGCTGGATCGGCGGGCGCGAATGATGAGCTCCTTGGCGTGGCCAAAGTCTACGGGAGATACGGCAAGGGGGCACAGTGGCGGGAGGAGCCTGATTGCGGTCTCGGCAGGCTTCCACCTCCGGTGAGGACTAAAAGTGTGGGCTGGGTGTCCTGGGTGACCCTCTGGGCAGTTGCAGTGTTCATGCTGTCGACGACGGCTGAAGACTGATCACTTATCGACGGGTGAAATCTGACCACCTGCGGTGACCCTGTGGAGGGTGATCAACGTGGAGGACTGGGCGGAGATCCGGCGGCTGCGTCGGGCTGAGGACATGCCGATCGCTGTGATCGCGCGCCGTTTGGGAGTGGCTCGGAACACGGTGAAGAAGGCGCTGGCCAGTGATCGGCCGCCGCGGTACGTGCGAATGCCGAAGGGTCAGCGGTTGATGCGTTTGAGCCGGCGATCCGTGAGTTGTTGGCGACGCCGACGATGCCGGCGACGGTGATCGCCCAACGGGTCGGCTGGGAGCGGTCGTTGACGGTGCTCAAGGACCGGGTTCGGGTGCTGCGCCCGCTGTTCCTGCCCCCGGACCCGGCCTCACGGACGGAGTACCTGCCTGGGGATCGGATGCAATGCGACCTGTGGTTCCCGCCGGTGGATGTGCCGTTGGGTTTCGGGCAGGTCGGTCGCCCACCGGTGCTGGTGATGGTGGCGGGGTACTCGCGGATGATCTTCGCGACGATGATCTGCTCGAGGCAGGGACCGGACCTGATCGCCGGGCACTGGCTGCTGCTGCATCAAGCTGGCAAGGTCCCGCGGGAGCTGGTGTGGGACAACGAGTCCGCGGTCGGGTCGTGGCGGGCCGGGAAGCCGAAGCTGACCGACGACTTCGAGTCGTTCCGCGGCACGCTCGGGGTCGGGGTGCACCAGTGCCGCCCCCGTGACCCTGAGGCTAAGGGCTTGGTCGAGCGGGCCAACGGCTACCTGGAGACCTCGTTCCTGCCCGGTCGGACCTTCACCTGCCCGGCGGACTTCAACATCCAGCTGGCCGACTGGTTGGAGTTGGCGAACACCCGGGTCGTTCGCCGGATCGGTTGCGCGCCCACCGCGCGGTGGGCCCAGGACAAGGCGGCCATGTTGTCGTTGCCACCGGTCGCGCCGTCGATCGGGTGGCGGACCCTGGTGCGGCTGCCGAGGGACCACTACGTGCGGGTCGACGGCAACGACTACTCGGTGGACCCGGGGGTGGTCGGGCGCAGGGTGGCGGTCGTCGCGGACCTGGACACGGTCGTCGTGACCTGTGCCGGGAACGTTGTCGCCTCCCATCAGCGGTGCTGGGCCAGGCATCAGTCGATCACCGACCCGGCCCACCACCAGGCAGCCCTGGAGCTCGCGTACCGCGCCGCCCACAGGCCCCGCCCGGGCGCACCCGAGCCCGATGAGGTCCAGCAGCGTGACCTGAGCGCCTACGACGCCGCGTTCGGCCTGAGCGAGGAGGTTGCCTGATGACCACCAGGACCACCACCAAGACCGTCGCCACCTCGGGGCGGGACCTGACCTCCGAGCTGGCGTTCCTGACCCGCGCCCTGAAGGCGCCCACGCTGCGTGAGGCCGTGCCCCGGTTGGCCGAGCGGGCCCGAGCCGAGTCCTGGACGCACGAGGAGTTCCTCGCCGCCTGCCTCGGGCGGGAGGTCTCCGCCCGGGAGTCCCACGGCGGCGAAGGCCGGATCCGCGCCGCTCGGTTCCCGGCCCGAAAGTCGTTGGAAGAGTTCGACTTCGACCACGCCCGCGGCCTCAAGCGCGACCTCATCGCCCACCTGGGCACCCTCGACTTCGTCACCGCCCGCGACAACGTGGTCTTCCTCGGACCGCCCGGCACCGGCAAGACCCACCTGGCCACCGGGATCGCGATCCGCGCCTGCCAAGGAGGGCACCGGGTCCTGTTCGCCACCGCCTCCCAATGGGTCGACCGGCTCGCTACCGCCCACCACGACGGCCGCCTCCAGGACGAACTGGTCCGCCTGGGCCGCTACCCGCTGCTGGTCGTCGACGAGGTCGGCTACATCCCCTTCGAACCCGAAGCCGCGAACCTGTTCTTCCAGCTMGTGTCCTCTCGGTACGAACGAGCCTCCCTGATCGTCACCAGCAACAAGACCTTCGGCCGCTGGGGAGAGGTCTTCGGCGACGACGTCGTCGCAGCAGCAATGATCGACCGGCTCGTCCACCACGCCGAGGTCGTAAACCTCAAAGGCGACTCCTACCGACTCAAAGACCGCGACCTCGGCCGCGTCCCCACCACCAGTGCCACCGAGGACTGACATGACCAACCAACGCCAGATGGTCAGATTTCACCCGTCGACAAGTGATCAATTTTCAGCCGCCGTTGACATCTGTGAAGCTGGGATTCACGGCAACAGCCTCTGTGGACCTGGCCGGGCTCTCGAATGGCCGCGATTCGATCTTGCTTTCCGGCCGTGCGTACACCACGTGCGGGCCACGGAAGACCCGAATGTTGCACGAGGCGGTGCACGGAGACGCAGGGTGGGCCAATGACGTGCGCGTTCGCCTCTGCCTGAAGATCAGAAGTGGTGGCCCGGCCCTCCCGTTACCTTCAAACAGGCCCTCCCACATCGAGCGCGCCCAGTCCAGGTCGTCCAACCGCATCGTCGGGGTCAATAGAGGGCGTCCATGATCTCCCCGACCGCGCCGTCCCACGACTCCAATGAGGCGAATTTCAACGGCGTGATGATTTGGAAGTTCAGCCACCAGGTTGGGATGCATCACCCCGCCCAGGACGCGAGCACTACATCTGCAGCTTGGCCAGCGCCTGCTCTTTCGTCCACCCACCGAGTCGGTCCTCCACCCTCGGCCCGGAGGCCACAGCCAGAATCATCATAATCTCATTCGGCAGCGGAGCGTCGGCCACGGTAACGGTCATCCCGTCGTAGTGCGAGCGCACAAACACATCATCCTTGAAACACAGCGGGATATCCACGGAGGTTCCTGCCGAGCATCGCTTACTCACGGAGGGGGGTGGGGCGACTGCATCGCCGATTGCTGGCCTTATCGCGCCGCCGAAGACGGACGTCTTGCACGCGACCCCATGTTCTTGTTCGCCCGCAACCCCTACGACCGCCGCCTTGCCGTAACTCTCCACCGGAACCCCGAGAGTCTCGGCAGCCCGGGACCCCAAGAGGGCTCCAATCTTTGCGCTGGGCTCAATGAGCTTCGTCAGATCCTGCGAAAAGGGTTGGCCCGCGTACGGATTTTCGAACACAGCCGCGATCGCCACCTTACGCAAAGGCTCACCATTGTTGGGTCTGGCCTCGAAGTAGATTTCCTCAACCACCGTAACAAGCTTGCGAATTGYCAGGCTATGGCTGTTAGTCATGGTTTAACCTCGTTCTCGGTGTCGCTCTTTTGACGAACCGCCAGCAGGGAATCCCATGGCCCTCGCGACCGGACCGACGTGCCGACAGGTTTCTATACCCTCATCTGTCATGAGCTAGCTCCATTCGCAATGGTATTGAGCCCCAGCCACGGAGCGCGTTGTTGGGGTGCCAAGTTACGGGCCCCGCAAGCTCGATACGCTCGACCCGCTCCACGAGCACGGCGAGAAGCTGCGCGGCCTCCAAGCGCGCGGCATGCTGTCCGGCGCACTGGTGGATGCCCATACCGAAGGCGACATGCCCTGAGGGGTCCCGTGAGAGGTCGAACTTGTCCGGGTTTCTCCACCTGCGAGGGTCACGGTTGGCGGCGCCGTAACAGATGAGCACCCGGGCTCCGGTGGGGATGGTGACGCCAGAGATGATCACGTCGGCCGCACTTTTGCGGAAGAGCATCTGGACGGGCGATTCCAGGCGGATTGCCTCGTCGAACGCCACCCGCGCGAGGTTCGGGTTGTCCCGAAGTGCGTTCCATTGATCCGGGTTGGTCGCGAGCGCGTAGAGCAGCGCTGCCAACCCGTACACAGTGGTGTCCACGCCCGCCTTCGGCAGAGAACGAACGAGGCGCGGAGCATTCTCGGGTAGCAGGTCACCTCGGTCTGTCGCCGCCCAGATGTCAGCTCCGAAGCCTTTCGGCTTGAGAGAGTCACGTTCACACACACTGCCGGCCCACTCCTCGAGCTCATCGCGCCGAGCGTCGCCCGCGATGACCAGATCGTTCGTAGGCCCAACGCGATTGAAGTGGTCGTCGGCGTAGGGCACCAGGTTCTCGCGACCCACATCGGTGATCCCAGCGGCGTCGGGGAAAAAGTCCACCGGGAGCACTGACGCAATATCCTTAAACCCGTCCACTTCCACCGTGTCACCGGCCCGGTGTCCGTCGAGCAGCTCCCCTATGAGACCGTCAGCCTTCCGCCTGCACTCATCGGCCATAGATCGCAGGACGCGCGCAGACATAATCGAGGTCAATACCTCGCGGAGAGCGTCATGCTCGGGCGGGTCGGTGCGCAGAATCGTCTGGGGGACGCCCTCTGGAGCCGGGTGGAAGCTTGTTCCGGTGCCCGACACCATTTGCTGCCAGTTCGAGAGAACCTCGTGGACTTCGTCGTACCGGCCGACCGCGTGGACGTTGTACTTGGGCAGGAACGCAATCGGGCCGACCTCACGCAGCCGTGCGTGGAAGGGATAGGGGTTCTCCAAGTTCTCGGCTGAGAACGGGTCCTCGTCCAGAACCGGAGCGCGCTTCCCACTCACTGTGTCGTCCAAGTTGAGTGTCATCTCTATACCCTTCTATAGATCCAGCACGATCCGGTCGCTGATCGATCGTGAGACGCAGACGAACATTCGATCGTTCTTGGCCCGCTCGTCGTCGGTCAGCAATGAGTCCCGATGATCCGGCACCCCGCACAACACCGACACCTCGCAGGTGCCGCAGATGCCCTGTCTGCAGGAGGACAAGACTGGCTTGTCCACTCGGTTCAAGACGTCGAGCACGGACTCGTTGGGCTTGACGGTGACGGACATCTCCGACCGGGCGAGCTCGACGGTGAACGGCTCTGAACGAACCGGGGCTGGTTGGGTGGCCGCAACGAACCGCTCGAACCGCACGAACCCGGGCTGCCAGGCGGCAGTTGCAGACTTCACTGCTGACAGCAGTGGTTCAGGCCCGCAGCAATAGACCTGTGCACCTTCGACCGACTCTGCCAGGTAGGTCAGGTCGAGAAGCCCCGAGGTGTCCTGCGGGCAGACCGTGACGCGGTCGCCATACTGTTCCAACTCTTTCAGGAACGCCATGGAATCACGTGACCGTCCGCCATAGAGGAGGTGCCAGTCGACCCCCAGCCTGTCGGCGCTTGAGATCATCGCCATGATGGGCGTGATTCCGATACCGCCCGCGATGAACTCGTATCGCTTGGCCTGGGCCAGCGCGAAGTTGTTTCGTGGTGTGCCGACGCTGAGCACATCGCCGATGGCAAGATTATCGTGGATGAATGCAGACCCACCGCGAGACTGGCGCTCTCGCAGAACCGCAATCTCGTAGGCGCCTGAGTCCCAGCGGTCACCGCACAGGGAGTATTGACGTGCCACGGGCTCTGACTGGTCGAGCGGGAGAATCAGGTCGATGTGTGCCCCCGGCGTCCAGTACGGCAGCCGCTTACCGGAGGGCTCTTCGAGGCGCAGCCGGATGACATCGTCGGCAATCACATCTTTTTGTGTGATTCGCACAGAATTGTTTCCGGACAATCCTGTCTGTGCACTCATTCCTGCTCCATCTCAGCCGATCCGTTCAGGCTCTGGGCGGACGAACAACTGCGTTATGCGGCCAGGCCCTCCGCGCATGACGACAGCAACACTAAGTCACCTGTACTACGATGTTATGATGTGAGCGTAACACAGGATACTGGACGGAGGAAGGCTCGGCGACTCAGGCGAAGAAGCGTTGCAGCCGCTCGACCCCCTCCGCGAGGGCTTCGTCGGCCAAGGCGAACGACAAGCGCAGGTAGCCGCTGGGACCGAAGGCCTCGCCCGGTACCACCGCCACCTCTCCAGCCGTCAGGATCAGCTCAGCCAGTTCCACGGTGTTCGTCGGCCTGGTCCCCGCCCAGTCACGACCGAGCAGCCGGCTGACGTCGGGATAGACGTAGAACGCACCCTGTGGCACCGGGACCCGGACGCCCTCTATGCAGTCGAGACCCTTGACCAGGGTCTTCCTGCGCTGATCGAAGGACGCCCGGAACGCCTCGAGGCAGTCCTGCGGGCCCGTCAGCGCGGCGAGGGCAGCCTGCTGGCAGACGTTCGCGACGTTGCTCGTCAGGTGCGACTGGAGGTTGGCCACGGCCCGCGCTACGTCGCTGGGGGCGACCATCCACCCGACGCGCCAGCCCGTCATGGCGTAGCTCTTGGCCACTCCGTCCAGCACAAGGGTCTGCTCTGCCAGCTCAGGAACGACCTTGAGGATGCCCGCGCATTCGGCGTCGTCATAGACCAGGTCCTTGTAGATCTCGTCAGTGACCACCCAGATCCGGCGAGAGAGCGCCCATTCCCCGATGGACCGTGTCTCCTCAGGAGTGTAGACGGCACCCGTCGGGTTCGAGGGTGACACGAACACCAGTGCCTTCGTCCGTGGCGTGCAGGCCTTCTCGAGCTGGTCGACCGTCACTTTGTATCCTTGATCCGCGCCCGAGAACACCGGAACGGGCAGCCCGTCGGCGAGTCGGATCACCTCCGGGTAGGTCGTCCAGTGCGGGCTGGGGAGCAGCACTTCGTCCCCCGGGTCGATGATCGCCTGGAACGCCTGGTAGACCGCCTGTTTGCCCCCGTTGGTCACGACAACGTGGGACGCGGGGACCTCGTGGCCGGTTCGAGAGGATGTCTGGGCGGCAATGACTTCACGCAGCTCCGGCAGGCCAGCAGCGGGTGAGTAGCGGAAGTTGCCAGGGTCCTCGAGCGCACGAGCCGCAGCTTCGACCACATGCGCCGGCGTGTCGAAATCTGGTTCACCGGCGGCGAACCCGATGACCGGGCGTCCCGCTGCCCGCAGGGCCTTGGCCCTGGCGTCGGTCTTGAGAGTGACCGACTCGCCCAGCGCCAACAGCCGGCGCGAGACCGAGGAGGGCGCGTGGCGACTGGTTCCGGACAAGGCGTGGGTCACGAGCGACTCCATTTCCACGGGGCCTTCCGGCGTGGATGCTCCCCGCTGGCCCGGCTGCCTGCCCATTGCGACATGGCTGTCATGGCAACATGGCTTGCCAGATGTCCTCAGGCCCCATCAGGGCCTCACCGCCACCGTCGATGAAGATGAGCTGGCCGGAGATCTTCGAGTTGCTGGGGTCGGCGAGGAAGCCGATGACCGCTGCGATCTCCCGGGCCGTAGCCATTCCACCCAGAGGCATGGGCCTCTGGACCGCCAGCCGCTCCTGCTCGGCCGGGTCTCGCTGGGCAATCATCTCTGTGGACACGGCACCAGGCCCGACCGCGTTGAGCGCTATTCCTGCCCCCGCCCACTCGGGACGGGTTGCGTTGCGGCGAATCCATCTGGCTATCGCGCGCTTGCTGCTCCCGTACAACAGGTGGCCGCGGTCCGGGTCTCGACGGATGAGTGCGAGGGCCCTGCCTTCATCTCCGGCCAGACACGCCTCGACGAGGTCCTCCCACACGGGCTTGAGCACCGACCGCGACGCGACGACCACGGCGCGCGGCGCTTCGGGTCGCAACATCGGTCGCAGCCGTTCGAGTGTCTCCACGGCGCCGAAATAGTTGACCTGGATCGTCAGCTCGTCTTCGGTGAGCACCCCGGCGTTGGCCACGACGACGTCGATGCCGTCGGGGCACAGGTCACGCACTCCCGCCTCGAGTGCCGCGCGCCCGTCCGAAGTGGCCAGGTCGACATCGAGCTCGGCTCCAGTCAGGTCCGCACCGACCACGCGAACACCCTGCGACGTCAGCAACTCAACCGTAGCCCGGCCGATTCCTCGACTCGAACCGGTGACCACTGCCGTACGTCGGCGCGCATCCTGCTGACTCACGTGAAGCTCCCTGATCCGAGACGACGACGGCCCACACGGGTTGCCATCACTTGTACTTCTTGAAGACGTCCTTGCGGAAGCTGAACAAGATCTCCGGGTTCACTCGCACGTCGATCACGGTCGGCACGCGCTCCGCGAACGCCTCCTTGATGGCCAGCTCGAGACCCTGGGCGCTGTCGGCCGCGATGCCCTTGATGCCGAAAGCCTCCGCGATCGCCGCGAAGTCGTGCTGCGGAAGGTCCGTCCCGATGTAGCGCTTGTCGTAGAAATCATGCTGGTACGCCTTCTCGGCACCCCAGGCAGAGTTGTTCATGACGATCATCGTCACGGGGATGTCGTGCTCGAGGGCCGTGCTGATCTCAGCAATCGTGTACAGCGCACCACCGTCGCCGAGCAGGGCCACCGACGGCCGGTCGGGGCAGGCCAGCTGGGCGCCGATGGCAGCGGGGAACGCGAACCCCAGGGAGGCGAAGTCCAACGGCGTGAACAGCGACGGAGTCAGCCGGTGATCCAGCGCCTCGGACGCCTTGAGGCACCAGGTGCCGGCATCGAGAGTGATGATCGCCTCCCGGGGAAGGGTCTGACGCAGGGTGTGGAAGAAGGTTTGATCGTCCATCGGAGTGCAGTCCCGGGACTCGGGGACACTCGCGCGCTCGTCTCGAAGGTCCGCCGCTCGCACCTTGACGGACTGGTACCACGTTTCGTCACTGGGTGACGGAGTGGTCTCTGTGGCGTGACTGACCAGTTCTCCCATAAAGGCCCCGGCGTCGGCCATGACGGCGAGCTCCACCGGCCAGTACCGGTTCAACGAGGACGAGTCCACGTCGACCTGGACCAGTCGCGCGTCCTCGCGGAACGTGGTGGGCTCGAAGAAGGTGGAGTTGAACCCGAAGCGAGTGCCCACACCAATGACCAGGTCAGCCTCGGCAACCACCGCGGCCGCAAGGGCGCCGCCACGGGGGCCCATCTGACCCAACATTAGTGGGTGGTCGTTGTTCACCGCGTCCCGATGCCCCGCGGAGGTCACGATCGGGATGTGGCACAGGTCGCTCAGCTGCTCGACCAACCAGCCGGAGCGACTGCTCTTGACACCACCGCCCGCCACGAGGACAGGGCGGTGGGAGGAGTCGATGAGGCGTAGGACGTGGGCGACGGCGTCAGCGTGGCTGGGGTTGGAGGTCTGGAGCTCGGCGCCGAGCTCGACGGCCGGCGCCTCCCCCATGAGCACGTCTCGGGGCAGGTTTACGTGGACCGGTCCCATCGGGTGGCTCATGGCGAGCCGCGCGGCATACTCGATCGTCTTCACGACTCGCTCGGGTCGCAGGACGGTGAAGACAGCCTTGGCCACAGGGCGGATCAGCGCTTCCTGGTCCACCTCCTGGAACGCGTCGTTGTGCCACTGGTCGGTGGAGACGGACCCACCGATCGACAGCAACGGGGTATGCGCTGCCTTCGCCGCGGCCAGGCCCGACACCAGGTTGGTGACACCCGGCCCGCTCTGTCCGGCTAGCACGACACCCACGCTGCCGCTGGCACGGGCGAACCCATCGGCCATGCCCGTTGCCGCGCGTTCGTCGCGCGCACCGATGTAGCGCACTCGTGGATTCGAGTGGAGGCCGTTGTAGATCTCCATCGTCGATGACCCCACCACTCCGAAGACGCAGGTCACGCCCAACTCGGCCAGAAGGTCACTAACTCGTTCGCCCGCAGAAGCCACTTTCGGAGCACCCCTTTCGGTGTCGGTACAGGTGCTGCGCCGACGTCATTCATCTCGTCATACGAAATCCTTGTCATACAGTACGACGATAATGCGAGATTGTCACCTCCAATTATGGAAAAGACCCAAGGAGGCGCACTGAGATCCCGGCATCCACCGGTTGAAGTCGCCCGGAAGGATGCGAAAAGCGCCTGTCCCGGCGTCCCGGGACAGGCGCTTTTTTCGCACGCTGTGAGAATGCTCGAGTGTCAGGCGGTGAACTGCCTCACCGCTGCGACAGCGGCTTGGCGCGCGTTCTGCATGTGGGTGGCGTAGGCATCCTGGGCTTCCTGCACGGCACCGGACGTCATCAACTCGTGAACCGTTCGCAGTTCCTCGATCCCGTCACGAATCCGCTCGGTGGACAGCGACGCGAGACGAACCCGAGCGACGCGCCAGTAGATCCTCTGAGCGAGCACCGAGATGGCGTCGTTGTGGGCCCCCTCGAACAGCACGTCGTAGAAGGCCTGCTTCGCCGCAAGAACGCGCCGGGCCTCACCGCTGGCGTGAGCGAGTTCGAGGGTGCCGAAGGCGTCCGCGAGCCGCGCCCACTCGTCCTGGGACGCGCGCCCGATGAACAGCATGACGGCGAACGACTCGAGCACCTCACGGATCTCGTACAGGTCACGGATGTCGTGTTCGTCGACCTTGGCCACCGTCGGGCCCTTGCCAGGGACGATCTCGATGAGGCCTTCGCTCTCGAGCTGTCGCAGGGCCTCCCGCACGGTGGTGCGACTCGTACCCAGGAGTTCGCACAGGTCAGCCTCGGTAACCCGCTGCCCTGGCTCGAACTGGCTGGCCAGCAGGTTGCGCAGGTTGATGGTTGCCTGCTCGCGCACCGGCGCCGCGCTCCGAGCAACCCGGAATCCCTCCGCGAGGTCTGTCATGATCCACTACCTTTCGCCATAGAAGTCATCATACTGTACGACAAGGCTCGCCGGAGGTCCTTCAGCTAAGCATGAGGGGGCTGCGGCAGCGGCTCGAAGACGTGGCGCGCCGAGGTGCGGTGCCACTCGTTGTGGGAGAGTCGCTCGCGCCAGGCGGTTGAGCGAGCACGTTCGCGGGCCGGACTCTGCAGCGCCTCTCGACTGCGCAGGGAGTGGATGGCCACGTGCGTCCAGGCGTTCGGCGCCTCGAGGCCGGGAGCCCCGCCGCCGCGGTCGTTCTCGAGACAACGGTAGATCTGACAGCCGGCCCACAACGGCTCCTGGAGCATGATCGGCAGGTGCTCCGTGGCATACCAGGCCTCGAACTCGTTCCAGTAGTCCTCGGGGACCGCGAACGTCACGACATAGGACAGCACGGTGTCGAGCGGATGCCAGGTGTTGCCCTGCGAGATGAT
This sequence comes from Pedococcus sp. P2_D9, assembly GCF_056404275.1. Lineage (NCBI taxonomy): Bacteria > Bacillati > Actinomycetota > Actinomycetes > Micrococcales > Intrasporangiaceae > Pedococcus > Pedococcus sp. P2_D9. Next base: position 9,397 of record NZ_JBFUEI010000006.1, on the reverse strand, counting down.
CTCCTCGCCCACGAATCGGTCGAAGTCGACGGTGTTCCCGATGACCCTGCGCGTCTCGTCGGACGGGTTCGTTCGCAGCTGCTTGAACTCCGCCGAGTCGAACACGGCGATGTCGGAGACGTCGTAGCGCACGGAGAACTGGGCGGTCTCACCCGAAGCGACGTTCGCGTATCGCCTCGCTCCCTCGATGCCGGGCAGGCTCACTCGCGAGGGAATGTGTTCCTTGTCGTACCACTCGTGGAACGACTGCTCGGATCCCTCAACCGGCGTTGACCACGCAAAGATGACTCCGCTTGTCATGACTGGACCTGACCTTCCGAGCTCACGCTCTCGATGAATTCGGTAACGACCGCAACCACGGACTCGGGGCGGTCGATGTTGGGGCAGTGCGCCCCGGGAACTGTGGCCGCGCGACCGTGCGGTGCCATGTCGGCCAGCTCTGCGGTCCACCCCGGAACGAGGAGACGGTCGTGCTGTCCCTCCACGAACAGGACGGGTGCCTGGCAGGTCGCCAGACGAGCCGCGAGCGGAGGTGGACCGGCCGCATCCCGCTGTGGCGCCCTCACCCTCGCCGCCGACAGAGCCTCCCAGTGCCCGGGCAGCAACCCGTTGACGTGCCGTTCCTTGATGTGGTCGTCCCACCCACTGACATCCTCCACCAACAGGCTGGTGATCCGCCGGGCGTCCTCGAACGACTGGTCATAGCGCTGCAGGTCGTCGAAGGCATCGCCATTTCGGCCGTAGCCCAAGGACCCCCCGATCGAGACGGCCGAKCTCCACGGACGTCTGAACCTCGACCCAGCCGCGGTGACAGCCGCGCTGCCCCCGAACGAGGAGCCGACCAGGTGGGCGCGCTCCGCCCGGACGCCCAGGGAGGCAAAGAATGCCGCGACGACCTCGCCGTGGGCGGCCTGCGGAGGCCGGTCGAAGAAGGTCACCTTGCTGGACGAGCCGTACCCGACCAGGTCGGGGGCGATCACCCGATAGCGCTCCGCCAGCGCCGGCATCACGTGCTCCCAAGCCAGCTTGGCGGAGCTGCCGAACGCACCGTCGTGCAGCAGCACCACCACGTCGTCCGAATGCCGGGGCCCCATGTCGTAGTAGGCGACCTCGATGGCGCCCAATGACGCGGTCAACATGTCCTGGTTCATGACACCCTTCACCATTCGACGACGAAATTGGTCCAACCCGCGTCGCCGCCGCTCATGGCGACGGGAGCGGCCACGACGCGTACCGTGCGCTCCTCGATTCGGGGAAACACGAGGTTCTCCCCGATCAACACATCGGCGCCCAGCAGACCTCGGTGGAGCTGGAAGGCGAAAGACGCATCGCGATCCTGAGCGGGCAGCTCAGGGGTCAGCAGGTCCATCCCGATCAAGCCGAGCTCGAGCTCGGCCGCCCAGACCGCGACCTCCTCGTCCAGGCTCGGATGCTCGAGGTAGCTCGGGTCGCCGAACTTGTCGCCCCACCCGGTGTGGATCAGGAGCATGCCACCCTTGGACGGCTCCGGTCCGCCGGACAGGATGTCAGCGACGGTGATCGTCGTGCCGTAGGCACAGGTCGGGGACGAGATCACGGCTCGTCCGATGAAACGCTCCAGCGGGTACTGGTCGATCGTGCGGCCATCGGCAAACGTGTGACTTGGTGCGTCGATATGCGTTCCCATGTGTGAGGGCGCCGAAACCCGCTGGACCCGGATCGCGTCCCCGCGGTCGATGTCCAGCACGTGCTCGGCTTCCACCGTCGGGAGGACCGGCACGCCCTGCATGCCGGGGACCCAGTAGTGCGACAGCGACTGGACGGTCATGGCGTCACCTCGAGATCGCGAGGCAGGGCCGGAGGCGCAACCTGCGGCGACGCCACACGCGGCCGCAGTACGTGGAACTTGTCCGCGGGAAAGGCGCGGGTCCGGGTCCAGTAGTCGACCACGCGCAGGGGCCAGTTCTGTGACACCCGGCCCGAGGCACTCTTGTACCAGGTCGACTCACCGGAGGCTCCCCATGCCGTGAGGGCGCTGGCCTCGTCGATCTCGGTTACGAAGTCCTCCAGGGACTCCACGCTGCAGTCGACCGCGCCTCCACCGTTCTGGTCGAGGTACTCAAGCGCCGACATCACGAAGTTGGCGGCGCTCTCGGCGAAGAAGAAGAGGCTGCTGCTCACGACCACGTTCGTATTCGGGCCATACAGGCAGAACAGGTTGGGGAACGCGGGGACGGTGATCCCCATGAACGCCTTGGGGTCGCCGGCCCACACGTCACGCAGCTTGYGGCCGTCGGTGCCGGTGACGTCGACCGGTTTGAGGATCTCCGACGCCTTGAACCCCGTCGCGTAGACGATCACGTCGAAGTCGATGTGCTCGACGTCCGTCTGGACCCCCCGCGCGTCGACGGACTGAATGGCATCGGAGACGAGGCGGACGTTCGGCTGGTGCAGTGCCTTCGCCCATCGCCCGTTGTCGCGCAGGAGGCGCTTGGAATAGGGAGCGTAGGAGGGAATGACCTTCTCCAGCAGATCCGGTCGCTCCGTGTACTGCCGCTCCAGCCCACGCACGAGGTGTTGGCGCAGCTCGTCGTTCTCCGCCGAGACCGAGCCCTGCTTCTTCCACGCCGGATCCACGGTGTAGTAGGGGCGACGAGCGTCGGCCGTGGTCCAGAACTGGTAGGCGCGGTACCAGTTGGAGTAGGTGGGCACGTTCGCAAAAAGCCAGCGCAGGCCGGGCTTGACCTCGTCGGCGTACGCGGGAGTCCACTCCATCCATGGGGCGCTGCGCTGGAAGACCGTCAGGCTGCCCACCCGACCCGCGATCTCGGGGATCACCTGGTAGGCACTCGCACCGGTACCGATGACGGCGACCCGCTGCCCGGTGAGGTCGACGTCGTGGTCCCATCGAGCGGTGTGGAAGGAAGGACCCTCGAAGGAGTCGATCCCCGGAAGGTCGGGAAACTTCGGCTGGTTGAGCTGCCCCACGGCCGAGACCACCGCGGAGAACTCGGCGGTGTATCGCCCGTCGGGACCGACCAGGTCCACTCGCCAGGTGCAGGTGTCCTCGTCGAAGGTCGCGGCGACCACGTCGGTTCCGAAGCGGACGTGTGCGTCTATGCCGTGTTCGGTGGCAACGTCGCGGAGGTAGCCGTACACAGCCTTCTGCAGCGAGAAGTCGTGCGTCCAGTCGTCCCGCGCGGCAAAGGTGTAACTGTAGATGTGGTTGGTGGTGTCGACGCGACAGCCCGGATAGCTGTTCTCGTACCAGACTCCGCCGAAGTCCGGGTTGCGCTCGAAGATGGTGTACGCGATGCCCGCCTGGTCGAGACGTCGCGCCATCGCGATACCAGACATGCCCGCGCCGATGATTGCCACGGAGAGCCCTGGCCCGGCCGGCGAGGCGTGCCAGCGAGGCGCTCCTTGGTCATGGGGGATGTCCAGCTGGTAGCGGAGCATCTCCTCGGTGCCAGCATCGATGGGCGTGCCGACGAGGTACTCGATCAGGTCGCGGTCGAGGGTCCGGGCGTCGGGGTCGAGGCCCAGGTCCGCGATCCGTCGCAAGCCGCTGGCTGCCAGCGCGAGGGCCTCGGCGTCACCATCCGAATCGGCAACCGTCCGCCCCAGGAACCTGTGGGAGTGCGGCCTGTGTGCACCGTCGATGTACCGGCGGTCTCCAGTGAGATGTGTCAATGCCGCAAGCAGCGGCACCAGCGCACCTTGGCCGACGAGCTCGGCCAGCTGGGTTTCGGTCAGTACATCGCCTTCGAGAACCTTCACATCAACTCTCTCGTCCTGTGGTCGCCATTCCTGGCGATACCTCGTTCGGGGCTCCGCGATCGTTACTGATCGTATCGTAGTACAGTCTTACTGTCTATCGATCTCCCAGTCTGGCTCGCAGCCAGCCGCGGGCCACCGCGCAGGCCGCCAGGTAGCAGAGGGCGCACGCGACCCAGGCGGGCACATAGGAGCCCTTCAGGTCGACGAGACTCCCGAACAGGACCGGGCCTGCCGAAAAGCCCGCGAACTGCCCCATCGCCAGAACTCCAGAGGAGATGCCGACCGCCGCTCGATCGACGGAGCGCACGAGAACCACGGTCGTGACGACGATGGCCGCGACAGCAGCGAACCCATGCGTCATCACCCCTGCCCAGAACAGCGTCGGTTGGTTTCCCCGGCCCGCTCCCCAGAGGAGCAGGCTGCCCAGGGCAGAGGCCAGGGCCAAGGTGACCAGGAGGTACTCGGGAGTGGCGATGACATCCGACAGCCATCCCAAGGCGAGGCGTGCCATCAGTCCCACCGCTCCCGCCAGTGTCATGGACAGCGCCGCGGTCGTCGGGTTGAAACCGAGTTGCTCGTGCGCAAAGAGAGGCAGGTAGGCGTTGGTTGCCTGGATGGGCATGCCCATGAGCAGGGAGTAGGCCCCAAGCCACCACACGGGCACGGGCATCGCCGCCGCCGCGGATCGAAGTCGAGAGGTCTGCGCGCGCGCCGAGCGCGGCACGGCTCGAACGGTCAGTACGACGTTCAGCCCGGGTAGGAGGAGGAGGACCAGGATCGCGGCCCGCCAGCCCACGACCGATGCCGCCAGCGGGAGCATGAGCCCGAGGAACATCTGGGTCAGGGGAATACCTGCCTGTTTGAGTCCCACGATGACCCCACTGCCTCGCCGGCTCAGCTGCGCTGAAAGCAACTGATTCGTCGTGGGGTTGCCGAGGGCGATCGCAATCCCCGACAACCCAGCCGCAAGCCAGAGGCCCACGACGCTGGAGGCCCAAGCCGCCGTGAGGATCCCCACGGCGGCAGAGGCGCTCAGCACGAGGAGAGCCGAGCGACCGCCGAGTCGATCCACGAAGTAGCCGCTGATCACCGAGGCACACATCGCCACCGCAAACGCGATTCCTGCTATCGCGCCGAACTGTCCTCGCGAAAGCCCGAGGCTCGACACCAAGGTGGGGCTCAGGACCGCCAGCCCGAAGACCACGAGCGGGCCGATCGCCATGGAGTTCACGAGGAGGGCCATGAGGCCCACCGGCGCTCGCGGGTCCTTCGTCACGGGGAACCATGCCCGACGACGTCCGTCTTCCACAGTCAGTCACTCACGCGAAGGCCTCGGCGCCGTGATCGTCACCGTCCTCCTGGTTCGCGGCGAGTAGGCGCTGGGGTTCACCATGACCTCGCCATCGATGATGACCATCGCCACGGCAGGAATGTCACCTCGCGCCAGGGCGGAAACCGCATCAGACGCAACCGAGCCGAGCGGGGCATCCACGACGCAAAGGTCCGCTGGCTGCCCCACGGCGATGCGGCCGCCGGGGATCTGAAAGGCATCGGCAACACAGCCGGACCCCCAAGCCCACACCTGAGCAGGCGGAAGCGAGCCGAGGGAACTCAGCTCCGCCACTGTCTTCAACATGCCGAGGGGCATGACTCCCACGCCGGTCGGCGTGTCCGTGCCGAGGATCACCCTTGACTCAGCTCCGACATCCCGGACGGCCTCGAGGATGACCAATGCTGAGCGCAGACTGCCGGCCTGGACGATCTGTAGAAGCATCCGGCCGTCGCGCACCAGACGGCGAACGCCCTCGTCGTCCAAGGAGGTCGGGCCTCCGTTGACGTGTCCGGCGATCGTGGGGTCGAGCTCCAACAGCGTGTCAGCGCTCACCGGAACACCATCGATCGCCGTCGGTCCGCCCGAATGTGCTGTGACCACGAACCCGTGCCGGCGAGCGTTACGGATGTCCGTCGCTGCTTGCTCGATGTTCGGATACACGGCGAACCCGTACTTGGCCAGGTTGACGCCGAGTGCGGACATCTCGGACATGTCGCGCTCGGTCAGACCGGGTGCAAGGAGCAGCACACCGGCGTTCACCTTCATGCCGCCGGGACGATGGTGCCGCCAGGAGGCACTGGTCAAGCGCGCCAGCGCTTTGACGCTCTCGGGGTCGGTCGGCCGGTCTGGCAGATGGATCTCACCTGCTGACACCACCTGCGTCACACCACCGTGGACGTACTTCTCCAGGAATCCGACAGCTTGCTGGCGGGGCGTGTAGTCACCGAACAGCACGTGGCTGTGGGAATCCATCAGCCCGGGCGCCACTGTCATCCCCTGGACATCGATCACCCGGCCGCGCGGGCCATCGGACGGACCCAGCCCGACGATGGTTGAGCCCACGATGCGGACTTCGACGGGGTGCGTTTCGGGCTCATCGAGATCCCCCGTGAGCAGACGCCCCACGTTCACGATCGTGGTTACCTGTCCGGCCAAACCTGTCACTGTGCTGTCCTTTGAGCCGGCCCGCGCAGTGCTGCTGGACCATGAATGAAGAGGGGCTGCGCTTCAGCTCGGCTGCACCGAGGAGCTCAGCTTGGCCAGTTCGTCGGCGAATGTCTCCTGCGCACGGCCGGCTCGAGGTGAACGCCCACGAACCGCTTCCCAGACACGCTTGTGGAGAGTCGTGAACTGGTCGGAGACCTGAAAATCGAGCGGCCGTGGCCGTGGCGCCGGGATCTCGATCACTTCCGCCACCACCGAGGGTCGAGACGAGAGCACGATCACCCTGTCGGCCAGGAAGACCGCCTCACGCGTGTCATGCGTGATGAACACGGTGGTTGACGCCGCCTCGACCGAGATTCGCTGCAGCTCGACCTGCAGCTCTTCACGAGTCTGCGCATCCAGCGCGCCGAACGGCTCGTCCATCAACAGCAGGTCGGGCCGAATGGCGAGGGCGCGCGCCAGATTCACCCGTTGCTGCATGCCCCCGGACAACGCGTCCGGATAGTAGTCGGCGTGGTCTTGTAGCCCGACCAGCTCCAACATCTGCATCGCCCGGTCGCGGCGGTCCTGCTTTTTCGGATTCTGTTCGCGACGCACCTTGAGCTCCAGCGAGTACTCGACGTTCTTCAGAGCCGTTCGCCAGGGCATGAGGTGTGCTGCCTGGAAAACCATCGCGGTGCTCTGCTGGCTGGCGCTTCGTTCGATCAAGCCCGAGGTGTTGGGGATCAGTCCGGCAATCATCCTGAGCAGCGTGGTCTTGCCGCAGCCCGATGGTCCGACGACGGCGACGAACTCACCTTGCGCCACATCGAGGGAGACACTGGATATCGCCGTCACCCCGGTGTTCGTCCGAGGGTCCTGAAAGACCTTGGAGACTTCCTGGAGTCTCAGCGCCGTGGCGGTCATTTCTTCCCCGTGATGAAGGAGTTGTCCACGAGGCTGTCCACGTCGACCTGTTTCTTCTGATAGCCCGCGGAGATCAGGGCCGCCTGGACATTCTTCACGCCTTCGACGTCCACCAGACCAGTCGCAGAGGGGGATCGGTCTCCCTTGGCGACGTACACGTCGTACGCTTCTTGGACGACATCGGTGTCGAGCTTCATCTTCTTGGCCAGGATGTCAACCGCCGCGTCGCGGTTCGCCGGGTCCTGAATCCACTGACACCCCTTGGCGTAGGCGGTGGCCCAGCCAGTGGCTGCCTTGGAGTTCTCCTTGAGCCAGCTGGCACTCGCAACGTAGACGCCACCGGCATACCGCGTCGGTCCGGAGTCGATGCTCGCCAGGATGTTGAGCTTGGGGTCGTCCTTGTGCGCTTTGCTGTCCAGCGGAGCGAACACGAACGCCGCATCCACGGCTCCGGACCGAAGTGCAGCCATCCGAGCACTGCCGCCGCCGCCGCCGAACACGGGCTCATACCCCTTGGGTCCGAGGGCCTTGTTCAAGGCGTCGATCGCCACCGCGGTGGTCGCCTGACCCTCGGGAGGAAGGGCAATCTTCAGACCCTTCAAGGAGGCCAGGCCCCCGTTCGCCTCCCCGGGCCCGACGAACGAGGCCGGCATGTCGGACTGTTGCCCGATCATGATCGGCTTGTCCTTGACTTCGCCGGACGCGACGACCTGAACGACGTTGGTGACCTGGGCGATGTCCACCTCGCCTGACTGCAGTGCGCGCAGTGCATCCGCGTCGCCCGAGACCGTCAGGCCCGCTCCCACCGTGACTCCAGCCTCCTTGTAGAAGCCCTTCTCGGTGGCAACGAAGTCGCACCAGCTCAGGAAGTTGGGCGGGTAGATGGCGAGCCGGACCTCAGTGGTGGCAGCCCCGGCGGTCGGTGAGCTCCCGCAGGCCGCCATGGGCAGCAGGAGGGCCAGCGACGCGACCATGAGCGCCGGCTTCCGGAACGAGTTTCGCGACATAGTCATGATGCATTTCCTTGAGGTGTGAGGACGAGTCTGGAGGTGGGTCGAGTGTTCGATCTGCGCGCCCATGGGCTCGCCATTCGCTGGATCGTCTTGACGATGGCTGTGAAGATCAGGCCAAGCACCGCGAGCGTCACCGTGGCCACGAACACCGTCGGTGTGTCGAACGTCTGGGCGCCGCGCAGGAGTAGATAGCCCAGACCAGATCGGGCACCAAAGAGGTCCCCGACCACGACGCCGACCAGTCCTCGTCCGATGGCCAGCTCGATCCCTGTCGCAATCGAAGGGATGCACGCAGGAAGGACGATCTTCCAGAAGTCCTCCCACCCGGAGGACCCGAAGGACTTGCCGACCTCTGAGTGGTGGGCTTCAAGCCTCTCCACCCCGGCTTTGGCGTTGATGACGATCGGGAAGAAAGCGACCAAGGCGACGATCGCCGCCTTCGCCGACAGCCCGAATCCCAGCCAGATGATGAAGAGCGGTGCCAGGGCGAGGTTGGGCACGGCGTACAGACCCGTGATCCACGGCTGGAGGAAGTCCCGGGTTGCCCGGTTCATGCCCATGATCAGGCCGATGGGCACGCCCAGGACGATCATCGACACCAAGCCGAGGGTGAACGACTTCAAGCTGGTCACAACGTGGGGCCACAGGCTCCCGTCAGCCACCATGTGGCCAAGCAGCTGCATGATCTCGCTGGGCGGCGAGATGACGAGCGGGTCGAGGTTGAACGCCCACACGGCGCCCTCCCACAGACACAGTCCGGTCAGGATCGATAAGGCACCCCGCGTCTTGGACCCCGCCAGGGCCTGGACTATTGAACTCACGACATGGACCCTCTTCCGGCCGATCAGGAACGATACCGTCATACGACACTATCACCTGCCCGTATGTCAAGAGATTTTTCCAACTTGGTCCTGGCCCCGCGCATCGGGACTCAACGATGACCACTAGCGCTCACCGTCTTTGCACCGGCACGCGAGACGGTCTGCCTGGACAGCCCGACCAGTCCGGCTTCAGCGCTGGGCGAGCACGAGGAAATCAGCGGCCGTTCCCAGGGTGCGGCGGGAGCCGGTCCAGACCGCCCTGATGGGGCGATGAAGGTCGATTCCCACCACCGGAACGACGGCCAGGTGACCGGCGGCGACGGTATCCCTGACGGCAAGCTTGCTGAGGACGGCGGGAGCGGTCCCGGCCATGGCGGCGACGCGTACTGCGGCGGTGTTGC